>NZ_JBHTIC010000020.1:0-315463 GCF_042676885.1 Lutibacter aestuarii | reverse complement strand
GCAGATGGTACTGCCACTCGGTGGGAGAGTATGTCACCGCCTTTCTTTTGAAAACCTTCAACTTTATTGTTGAAGGTTTTTTTATGCTAATTTTTTTAATTAAAGCTAAAATCCATTTATTGTTTTATATTTATAGTATTCTAACTAAAATAGTTAAATCATGAAGCATCAAAATTATAGAAATCATAGAAGATTTGTAGTAGGTTATCATATCGTTACTTTTTTAATAATATTGCTTTTTATTGTGGGTTCAATTAGAGGTTTATTAAAAGCAACAGATGACAATTTGTATTCTACTTCTTTATTAGTATTAGTGGGGTTTATTTTACTACTTATGTTTTTTTATTTAAGAATTTTTGCGCTTAAAGCTCAAGATAGAGCTATCCGAGCAGAAGAAAAACTTAGATATTTTATTTTGACAGGAAAAGCATTAAGTACTACAATAACTACACGCCAAATTATTGGATTGCGTTTTGCGTCTGATGATGAATTTGTAAGTTTAGTTGAAAAAGCAGAGAAAGAAAATCTTTCAGAAAGTGAAATAAAAAGATCGATAAGAAACTGGAAACCTGATCATTATAGGGTGTAAGAGCTAGCTTATTTTTGAAAATTACTCAAATTCCTCTAAATTTTAGAGGAATTTTTATTTTTAAAGTATTTAAATCAAAAACTTAGTAATTTTACAAAATGTATGGAATTTTAGATTGTAATAGCTTTTATGCATCTTGCGAACGCGTATTTAAACCTCATTTAATTGGTAAACCTATTGTTGTTTTATCAAATAATGATGGTTGTGTTATTTCTAGAAGTGATGAAGCTAAAAGTTTTATTCCAATGGGTGCTGAAGCTTTTAATTATGAAAAAGTGTTTAGAGATCATAAAATTCATGTGTTTTCATCTAATTATTCTTTGTATGGAGATTTGAGCTCTAGAGTGATGTCTATTTTAACTACATTCACCCCTGAAATTGAAATTTATTCCATAGATGAAGCCTTTTTTAAATTAAAGGATGTGGCATCTAGTGATATTGAGGCCTATATTTTAGATATTAAGAGAACTATTGAAAAATGGGTTGGAATACCCGTTAGTATTGGTGTTGCACCTACAAAATCACTTTCAAAAGTAGCTAATAAAATAGCTAAGAGGTATTCAAGTAGAACAAAGGGTGTTTATGCTATTGTAACTGAAAAGCAACGTATTAATGCTTTAAAATGGACTAAAGTTGAAAATGTTTGGGGAATTGGAAGGCGTATTTCAAATAGATTAAAAATACAACAAATTTACACAGCACATGAATTTACATTATTGTCAGATGAATACGTTCGTAAAAATTTTTCTATTGTTGGATTGCGTTTAAAACAAGATTTGTTAGGAAAACCTATTATAGGATTTGAACAAGTAAAAGATAAGCAAAATATTGCAACTACCCGTACTTTTGAAAGTGCTTTAAAATTATATGAACCTATAAAAGAACGTATTGCTACCTTTGCAAATGCCTGTGCAGAAAAACTCCGAAAACAAGAATCTGAATGTACTTGTTTATACGTTTTTTTAAAAACAAGCAAATAT
This sequence comes from Lutibacter aestuarii, assembly GCF_042676885.1. Classification (NCBI taxonomy): domain Bacteria; kingdom Pseudomonadati; phylum Bacteroidota; class Flavobacteriia; order Flavobacteriales; family Flavobacteriaceae; genus Lutibacter; species Lutibacter aestuarii. The sequence goes on along the minus strand of NZ_JBHTIC010000020.1, from coordinate 313,894 downwards.
TCTAAAACTTCAAGAAATGTGGGTTTAGTTGTTCATTTACCTTATGCTACTAACTCCAGTTTTACAATTTGTAAATATGCTATAAAAGGGTTAAATCAACTTTATATAAAAGGGTACAATTATAAAAAAGCAGGTGTAATTGTTATGAATTTAAAACCTGCATCAAAACATCAATTTTCTATTTTTGAAGATGAAAACCCAAAGCATCAAGTATTAATGAAAATACTTGATACGTTTAATTTAAAGTATGACAAACCTAAAATTAGAATTGCAAATCAAGATTTAAATAAAACTTGGAAAATGAAGCAAGAACATTTATCCCCAAGATACACAACGGTACTTAATGAAATAATTGAAGTAAAATGCGAGTAAAAAAATTTGAAAGTAAAGTATTAACAATATATATACCAGAACAATCAAAACTTATTACAAGACCAATTGTTAGTGAAAATATTCCAGCAGGATTTCCTTCCCCAGCTGAGGATTTTCAAGAAGTACGCATAAGTTTAGATAAAGAATTAGTTAAAAATGAAGCTGCTACTTTTTATGCTAGAGCACGGGGAAACTCTATGATTGATGCTCATATAGAAGATGGAGATTTATTGGTTATAGATAGAAGTATTGAGGCTAGAAACGATAAAATTGCAATATGTATGATTGATGGTGAATTTACCGTTAAGAGGTTAAAAGTTGAAAGCGATTGTATTTATTTACTAGCTGAAAATAAAAATTATAAACCAATAAAACTTACAGAAGGAAATGAATTGATTGTTTGGGGAATAGTAACCTATGTTATAAAAAAAGTGTAATTTTTAAAAATTACACTTTTTTTATTGATTAATTATTTTAACACTTCTAAAATTGTTTTACCTGTACTTCCGTTAGGTTCTGTTATTTTTAATAAATTGGAAAGAGTAGGAGCAATATCTACTATTGGATAATAACGAGCAGATTTACCTTTTTTAATACCATTTCCATAAAATAATAAAGGAACATGAGTATCGTAGGCATAACCAGATCCATGTGTGGTTCCAGTTTTAGAGCGTGAAATTGTTGAAGGATATGGAATTAATAGTACATCTCCAGATAATTTTTGATTGTACCCTTTTTGCAGTATCTGTAAAATCCCTGAATTAAAACTTGTTGTTTGCAATGTATGTGCTGTAACGGTTTTATACACACTTTCAAAGTTAATAATCTCATCCGCTAAAATTTGAGATACTTCATGTACGTTTAAGTTTAGTTCTTGAAGTTTTTCTTTGTTTAAAAATAGTTGATAATTGGAGATGTTTTCAACAATTTTATTTGAATTAAAATACTTAGTTGTAATTTCATTTACAAAACTTTTAAATTTTTTTGTATTAAAATAACCCCCAGGAATTTTAAGAGAGTTTAAGTAAGAAGGTACTTGTACCGCTGCGTGATCTGCAGTTAACATAATAGTATATTTATTTTCTCCTATTTCTTTATCTAAAAAGTCAATCAATCTTTCTAATTCTTTATCTAATCTAATATAAGTGTCTTCTAATTCTTTTGCATTTACTCCAAATTGATGTCCTACATAGTCTGTACTCGAATAACTAATAGCTAAAAAATCGGTATAATCACTTTTTCCTAAATTTTCACCTATAATAGCAGCTTCAGCAAAATCTGTTGTAATAGTATTTCCTGAAGGTACTGCTTTTAATAAGTTATAATTTCCATTTAATTTTCTTAATTCGGCAAGGTTATAAGGAAAGGTAGGGGTTGTTTTTCCTTTAAATAAACCTTCAAACTCATTATTGTCTGGAAGTGTCTCTGTATAAGTTGAAATGTCATAATAGGTATTCCAAGTTTCATTTAAATAAGTAGTTGCTTTTCCAGAGTTGTTAAATTGTTTTACCCAATTTGGTAGTTCGTTCATATAAAATGTACTGGTAATAAATTTACCTTCGTCACCTCCTTCAAACCAATAAGCAGCATTTGCGGTATGCCCAGCTGGTAAAATAGCAGATCGATCTTTAATAGCAATTCCTATTGTTTTTCCTTTTGAATTTTGCGCTAACTTTAATTGGTCAGTAACCGTTGTTGTTACCATCCTGTGGGGTGATTTATTACCTCCAGAATTTGCCCCTACAGTTTTATAATTATTATCATCTACACAATAAATTGATTTTTTTTCATACTTATCATACCAATTATTTGAAATAATTCCGTGATTGGTAGGTGTAGTTCCTGTATAAATTGAAGTATGCCCAACGGCTGTGTATGTAGGGATGTAGTTATAGTGAACATTTTCTAAGTTATAACCATTTTCCATTAAACGTTTAAATCCTCTTTCTCCATATTTAGTATAAAAGCGTATTAAATAATCGTACCGCATTTGATCTACAACTATTCCAACAACTAGTTTTGGAGGAACTGTTTCATTATTTGTAATAGGATATACAGTTATGGCTTTTTGAGTACTAATCGGACTAGTTGAAGTTGTAGATTTTGATTTAACAGCAATACATTGAGTTAAAATTGCACTTAAAAATATAAGGATAAAAAGCTTTTTCATTTTTAAAATTTAGGTTTCATATTAACAAAATCAAAAGTACTATTTTTTTTATGCCTACTATTAATTTTATGTTACAAAAAGAATATACCTAGTTTTAATTTAATATTTTAGCAAAAATTAATATTTAATGAACTATTTAGAGCATATAGGAAAGTATTTTATAATGCTAAAGCAGGTTTTTAAAAAACCACAAAAATGGTCGGTTTTTAAAGAAATGTTATTTAGAGAAATTGAAGATTTAGGATTGAAATCTTTAGGAATAATTATGTTTATATCGTTTTTTGTTGGTGGTGTTGTAGCGATACAAACAGCGTTAAATGTAGACAGTCCTTTTATCCCAAAATACCTTATTGGTTTTGCAACTAAACGTTCTATGATTTTGGAGTTTGCGCCAACATTTATGTGTGTAATTTTAGCAGGTAAAGTAGGCTCGTATATTTCTTCAAGTATTGGTACTATGAGAGTTACAGAACAAATTGATGCTTTAGAAGTAATGGGAATAAACTCATTAAATTACTTGGTACTACCTAAAATTATAGCGACCTTGTTTTTTTATCCGTTATTAATTTTATTAGCCATGTTTTTAGGAATTTATGGAGGCTATGTGGCAGGAACACTTACAGATTTATTTTTTAGTGAAGATTATGTGTATGGAATTCAATTAGATTTTAATCCTTATTTTATAAAATATGCCTTAATAAAAACCTTGGTTTTTGCATTTGTAATTGCAACCATTCCTGCATATCATGGCTACTATGTAAAAGGAGGTTCATTAGAAGTTGGACGAGCAAGTACACAAGCTGTGGTATGGACAAGTGTTGTAATAATTTTACTAAATTATTTTTTAACCCAAATGTTATTAGGATAAATGATAGAAGTTAAAGATTTATATAAAGAATTTAATGGCATACCTGTTTTAAAAGGAGTTTCTACAACTTTTGAAAAAGGAAAAACCAATATGATAATTGGGCAAAGTGGTTCAGGAAAAACAGTTTTTTTGAAGTGCTTACTAGGTTTGCATATACCTGAAAAAGGAATTATTTCTTTTGATGGAAGGAAGCATACCGAATTGGACATTAAAGAACGCAGACAATTGCGACAAGAAATAGGCATGGTTTTTCAAGGAGGAGCTTTATACGACTCTTTAACAGTTGAAGAGAATATTATGTTTCCCCTAAAAATGTTTACTGATAATTCGTATTCAGAGATGTTGGAACGGGTAAATTTTGTTTTAGATAGAGTAAATTTAGAAAATGCCAATAAAAAATTTCCATCAGAAATATCAGGAGGAATGCAAAAAAGAGTTTCAATAGCAAGAGCTATAGTTATGAACCCAAAATATTTATTTTGCGATGAACCTAACTCTGGATTAGACCCAAATACTGCAACTGTAATAGATAATTTAATTCAAGAAATTACTAAAGAATATCAAATGATTACTGTTATTAATTCACATGATATGAATTCTGTAATGGAAATTGGAGAAAAAATTATTTTTTTAAAAAATGGTGTGAAAGCTTGGGAAGGATCCAATAAAGAGATATTTAAAACTGAAAATGAGAGCATTGTAGATTTTGTTTATTCTTCTAATTTATTTAAAAAAGTTAAAGAGGCTTATTTAAATGAAACAAAATAGAAAAGTTGTTTGTTTTTTTAAATTATACCTTTATATTTGCACCCGCTAAAAAGGAAAAGAATGACCTGGTAGCTCAGTTGGTAGAGCACCTCCCTTTTAAGGAGGTGGTCCTGGGTTCGAGCCCCAGCCCGGTCACAAAAAACTTCTCAAAATAGAGAAGTTTTTTAATTTGAAATTTTGGTGAGATACTCAAGTGGCCAACGAGGGCAGACTGTAAATCTGCTGCGCAAGCTTCGGAGGTTCGAATCCTCCTCTCACCACCAAAAAAGCGACTCAAATTTTGAGTCGCTTTTTTTAGTTTACAATAAGAGTATCTAAGTTTAACCTAGTTTTAAGCCATTTTTTAAGTAGTATTTCTTGCTGATTAGTATTGGGGACAGAATCGTGCCAAACGGTGTTAAAAACCGTAATGGTATCTATAGTGTTAAAGTTTGTTTTAATTTGTTTGGCGTAACTTAATTCTTTTAATCCATTGTAATTTATTTGAGCTTCTTTACTAATTTGCATAAATGGTATTTGAGCGTTATAATATTTAGACAATTCAATTTCTAATATTTTAATTTTATCTTCTTTTTCTTTAATAGATTCATCTCTGTTAGTAATGATTTTTTGATTTTGAACATACAAATCTGTTAAATTCTTTACTTCATGTCTTAAATCTGAATCATCCACACCTTGTTGAATTTCTAGTAAGGTTGATTCTAAGCCATATTCAGGCAATCGATTATTCCATTTCTCAATTTCACTTGCAGATAATTTATTACCATAAACAAATATTTTTACACGTTTGTTGTGGTAATCAATATTTTCATCAACTTCATCTATAATGCTAATTCCATCTTTTTTGATATCATCAATTAGGTTTTGAGCAGCTTGCCTAAATTGGTTTTCCTTAAATAAATTGAAAAATAGGTAAATACTTCCGGTAAGAACTAAAAAAGCAACAAATGAAGCTAAACGGGCAATACGTTTTCTTTTTGTTGAATTGATATATTTTAGCATTGGAAACCCTAAAAATTTAACAATTACAAAAGTTGCTAATGCTATAAAAATGGTGTTTATAGTAAACAAAAACATGGCGCCGCCAAAGTAACTTAAATTCCAAGTAGCAAGTCCATAACCAGCTGTACAAAGTGGAGGCATTAGCGCTGTTGCAATTGCAACTCCAGCAATAGTATTCGTTTGTTTACTTCTTCTACTTAAAGCAATAATTAAAGCTAAACCACCAGCAATGGCAATAAAAACATCTCGGACATCTGGAGCGGTTCTAGCTAGTATTTCTGGAGTTTCATTTCTAAATAAGGGGATTAAAAAGAAGAAGAATGATGTTGCTAAGCTTAATACTACCATTACTCCTAAATTAATTAGTGAGCGTTTTAACGTATCTATGTCATTGATTCCTATAGAGAGTCCAACACCTAAAATTGGACCCATTAGAGGAGATATAAGCATCGCTCCAATTACTACTGCAGTAGAACTTACATTTAACCCTATGGAGGCAATTAAAATTGAAAAAACCAATACCCAAGCAGTATGTCCTTTCATAGATATATTCCCTTTAATATCTTCAATGGTAGCTTCTTTGTCAGTATCTTTTCGAATGTCCAACAATTCAATTAAAAATTGTTTGATACTAATCCAATACCCGTTTAGATCTGGATTAGTAGTATTTTCAGAAGTTGTAAATTTTTCTTCTGATTGATTGTTTGTGGTATTTTCCATATTTAATTTGAATTAAACATATTTGTTTCCAAAAGCTTTTTGAACTTCGTTGGTTATTTCTTTAATATCTTGCTCTTTATTTTTAGGACAAATAAGAATGACATCTTCTTTTTCAACCACAATATAATCATTTAATCCTTGTATTACTACTCGTTTATTATTTTGAGTTTTAACAATATTGTTGTGAGCGTTTCTAAATACAACTTTTCCTCCCACAGTTGCATTTTTATTTTCATCTTTTGAAAGTTTTGAATAAAGTGACCCCCAAGTACCTAAATCATTCCAATCAAAATTAACTGGCATAATAAATACATTGGAAGCTTTTTCCATGATACCAAAATCAATAGAAATATTTTGAGATAAAGCATAATTGTTTTTTATAAAATTAGCTTCATCAGGGGTATTATAAAAACAATTTCCTTTCGAAAAAAGTTGAAACATTTCAGGTAAATAAGTTTTAAAGGCTTTCAAAATACTTTTTACACTCCAAATAAAAATTCCGGCATTCCAAAGATAATCACCACTTTTTAAAAATTGTTCAGCAGTTTCTAAATTGGGTTTTTCAGTAAATTTTTCAACTGTTTTTATGTCTTTATCTGAGTTTTTATACTTGATATAGCCATAGCCTGTATTAGGTGAAGTTGGCTGAATACCAAGAGTTAGTAAAGCCTCTTTTTTAGAACAAAAATTAAAAGCAGTAGCAATGTTTTCTAAAAACTCTTTTTCATTTTCAATCCAATGATCTGAAGGAGCTATCACCATAACTCCATCTGGATTTTCGGCATTAATTTTTAAAGCACTATATAAAATACAAGGAGCAGTATTTCTCATTGCAGGTTCAAGAAGTAATTGGTTTGATGAAACTTCAGGCAGTTGATTTAAAACTAATTGCTCGTATTTTTTATTAGTAGCAATTAAAATGTTTTTTGAAGGAATTATTGATTTGAAGCGTTGATATGTATTTTGAATTAAAGTGTTTCCAGTTCCAAGCATATCATGAAATTGTTTTGGAAATTCCTGAGTACTTATTGGCCAAAATCTTGAGCCAACTCCACCAGCCATTATAATTGCGTAGTAATTGTTATTCATTATCATTTTTTAAATATAAAACCTCTGCATTTTTATTAAACAAATAGGTTTTTTTACTTTGTAATTCAACACATTCAAAACACGTTCTTCGAATGCTTCCTTTTTTATAATTTTTATTATTAAATTTAAAAATACTTCCGTGTGCTAATTCAAATATAAAGTTCTTTCCTGACATTTCATCATATTGTTTTAAAGCGTATGTTAAATTCACATCGGAACCCGTACTAGCTTTAGGATTTTTTAAATAGTTTGCTAAATGTGGAAGAATGTTTTCAGGAAAAATTGATGGCTGTAAAAAAGGCAACATTAAATGTTGAAAATTTTGTTTCCATTCAAGCCCATGAGGTTTGCTGTTTTGGTATTTTTTATAAGTTATAAAATGAGCAATTTCATGTATTAAAGTGAGTAAAAATTGAAATTTATTTAAATTATTATTTAATGTTATTTGAAAATTACCATTGCTAAATCTTTTAAAATCACCATGTTTAGTCCGCCTGTTGTTAACTATTTTAATATAAATTGGGTGTTCAGTTAGAATTTCTTTAACTAAAGGAATTGCTTTTTCTGGAAGATATTTTAAAAGAAGTTCACTCATAAAATTATGGTGTTGTTGAAGACACTTGAATTATTTTTCCATTAAAAAATTGATTTCCTGTTAAAGCAAAATTGTACATGTAGCTTGCCATTTCTTTTGCAGAAACGGGAGCTTTATAGCCAGGAAAAGCTTCTTCTAACATTTCGGTTTGTACAGCGCCTAAAGCTAATGCATTAAATGAAATTTGCTGCTCTTTATATTCTTCTGCAAGTAATTCAGTAAGGGTTAAAACTGCTCCTTTAGAAGAACTATAGGCTGCTAAGCCTGGGAATTTCATACTTCCCTGTACGCCACCAATGCTGCTAATAGTAACCACATGACTTCCTTTAAAAAGAAATGGAATTATTTGACGAGTTAATTCTGCCATTGCAAAAACATTTACTTTATAAACTTCTAAAAAATCGGTTGAAGTTAAATTTTCAAAAGGTTTGTTAATTAATTTACCAGCATTATTTATTAAAATATCTACTTTTTTCCAGTGAGAAGCTATAAAATCGATTACTTTTTTTAAATCTGATTCATTAGATAAATCCACAGATAATGAAGTGATATTTTGAATATTAAGGTTGTTTAAAGGTTCAGAATTTCGAGATAAAGCCAAAACGTTATGGTTGTTTTTGGCAAATAATTGTGCCAATTCAAAACCAATTCCTCTACTGGTTCCTGTGATAATTACATTTTTCATTTTAAATTAATTTTCAAAAATTATATGTTGATATGCTCCAATATCTGCAGGCATTGTTCTTTGAATTCCTAAAATATCATAAGGAACTATACTTGTTGCTTGAGTAGTTGCTTTTTGAATTCCCTTAGAATTTTCACCAATAATTAATTGATTGCTGTATGGAGCTTTAAAATCTGAGATTCCATTAAAAATATTGTCTATATAATGATTTGAATCTTCAAAATTATATGTTTCAATAGTTGTAGCGTTTTCATTTAAAAGGTCGAATTTAATTAAGTTATTTTTAAACAAATAATTAAATTCAGTACCTTCAACTTTGTCTAAAATAAATTCATTTATATTACTTCCATCAATAATGCAATTGGTAAAATTAGCTGCAGCCAAAGTTCTAGTTTCTACAACTTGAGCATTATTTTTAAAATAAGTGAAATAATTGTTAATCAAAACGCTAGGGAATTCACGAAAACTGTTATTCCAAAAATTAGCAAATGTTGAATGAGTAAAATTATAAGTGCCGCCAATGGTACATGCTAAAGATGATTTACCACTGTTGTTTATAACGATGTTTTCTCCTTTAATATTGGTTTCTCGACCTAATAATCCAAATGATAAACTATTGTAAATTTGAGTGTTTTTTATGGTTAATATTGGAGTTGAAGAAAAACCCAACGAATCTACAATAATACCTGCTGAAGCATTTTTAATAATTGTATTATTTATTTCATGGTGGTTACTACCAGCGCGTAACCAAATGGTTCCCCATTGACCTGGAATATTTTTATATGAAGGCTCTAACCGATCTCCTTCAATTATAACTTTATTGTTCAACTCTCCATTAATAATTAAAGAGGAGTTTTTAGAGGCAATTAATCCAGAGTTTGAATGGAAATAAAGTTTACTTCCAGCTTCAATTATAAGTTTTTTTCCTTCTGGAATTGCACAATAACCATAAATTACATAAGGTTTTTCATTAGTAAAAACAGTATTTCCATTTAAATAAAATCCTTGAGTTCGAATTTCTTCTCCCTCATCATCAACGCCTATATTGATAGTTGCTATAAATCCATCTGTATTTTTTGATGGATATAAAAAGTGAGCATCTTTAACTAAGGTAACTAACTTTACATCTTGAAGTTTTTCTCCTGCATCAAAAACAATAGAATCTGTATAAATTGGGTTAGAAATTTGTTGGTAGTTTATAGTAGTTTCAATAAAAATATAGATACTGTCTTTGGCTAAAATTTCAACATTATCGAAATTTTTTCCTGGAACTCCATCTACGTTTAATCTATAAAATGAATTTTCACCTCGGCCTAATTTAATGGAGGGAATAGAAATAGCCTTATTGCTTTTATTGTACACTTTTAAATTATAAGTACTGGAACCGATATTTGTAAATACCGTATCTAAATAAACAGTGTCTTTTGAAAAAGTAAGCTCTCCACTACTTAATTCTGTTGAAAAATCTTTTCTACAAGATGAAAAAAATATTGTAAAAATTAAAAAAGTAATGGTATAACGCATTGAGGATGTTTTTGTAAAGATAAGAAGAATGATTCAGAATTATTTTTTAATCAATTCAATTTCATACAATTTACCCCAATGTTTACCAGTAACAAAAAGTCTATTATTTTCTTTGTCAAAAGCAATACCATTTAATACTTCATCATCATCGGTTAAATTTTGTTCTTTTAAAATATCTTCTTTTAAACTGTTTAAATTAGCAACGCCTTCCACTTTTCCTGTCTTAGGATTTATCATTAAAATAGAGTTTTGTTGCCAAATATTTGCATAAATTAAGCCATTTACATACTCTAATTCATTAAGTTTTTCAACTTTTCTATCGTTGGTATAAGCTTCAATATAACTTTCTTCAACTAACGTTTCTGGATTTAAAAACCAAATACGTTCGGTTCCATCAGTTTTTAATAATTTTTCACCATTATTTGCAAGTCCCCAGCCTTCTCTGCTTTTGGTATATTTAAACTCTTTTTCTTTCTCAAAAGTATCTAAGTTATATACAAATCCAACACCGCTTTGCCAAGTAAGTTGATAAATTTTATGGTTAAATATGGTAATACCTTCGCCAAAATATTGGTCATCTAAATCTATTTGTTGTAATACTTTTCCAGATGTAAGTTCAACTTTTCTAATGTATGAACTTCCTTTTCTCCCTGTGCCTTCATATAAATAACCATTATAATATTCTAACCCCTGTGTAAAAGCATTTTTATCATGAGGGTATTTGTTAATTATTTTAAAGGTATAAATATCAGGTGCTGTATCAGCGGTAAAATATATAGGTTTTGTAATTTTTTTAGTTTTGCTTTCAAAAAAAACAATAGCAGTTATGGTGTGCTTACCTAACTTATAATCTCTAATGTTTATTGTTGAAGTATTGCCTTTATTTATAATTTTATTACCATCAATAGAAAATTGAACAGAATCTATTGGTTTATTGTTTTTTTCCGAAATTGAAATGGTTAATTCTTGATTGCTTTTTATTTTTTTAGGAGTATTTAAAGTGAATTTATACTCACTTTTACAGGATATTAGTAAAATAAAAGTTAAAAAACTAAATAGAGGCTTATAGGACATAACTTTGTTTGAAGATTTATATTTTTTATGTAAATAAAATAAATTATTTGTTTGAAGTTTCAAAAATATAGTTAAATTTGCAGTCTTAAAAATAAAAATAGAATTAAAACGAGTTTACGATGAGAAAAGGTATACACCCAGATAATTATAGAATGGTAGCATTTAAAGATATGTCTAATGAAGACGTGTTTTTAACTCGTTCAACAGTAAATACTAAGGAAACTATTGAAATTGAAGGTGTTGAATATCCTTTAGTAAAATTAGAGATTTCAAGAACTTCACATCCATTTTACACTGGTAAATCTAAATTAATAGATACTGCTGGACGTATTGATAAGTTCAAATCTAAATATGCTAAATTTAAAAAATAAGCATTTTTTAGTTTAAAAATATTTAAAATCCTCAACGAAAGTTGAGGATTTTTTGTTATTAAATACTTAGGTTTAAGATAGATATGAATATTTTATAAAAAAATTGCTATATTGTATAAAAAATCTACACTATGCCAATTTATATGGATCGTCATGATATCCCAAAAGAAATTAAAGCAGAACATGTAGCTGAGATGCATCAAATTGATTTAAAAATTGAACACAAATTTGGCTGCAGGGGATTAACATATTGGTGTGATGAAGAAAGGAATACTGCTTTTTGTTTGATTGAAGCTCCTAATAAAAAAGCCATTCAAGATATGCATAACCAAGCTCATGGTGAATTTCCTCATAGCATTATTGAAGTTGATAAAAAAATCGTTGAATCTTTTCTAGGAAGAATTGAAGATCCAGTAAAAGCTAAAAATACGAAGTTAAATATTATTAATGACCCTGCTTTTAGGGTTATTATGGTCTTAAAAACGAGTAGTTTTTTAAATAGATTAGAAGCCAATCAGTTTAGTTTATTTTTGCAAAAATTTCATAATAGTGTTTTAAAAACCTTTAAACATTTTAAAGGAAGTATTGTTAAAAGAGATAATAATCACTATTTAGTATCTTTTAAATCGGTAAGTTATGCTGTAACTTGTATGTCAAAAATTCAATCAAATTTTAAATACATTACTCCAAAATTTGATTTAAAAAATAGGAGGATAAAAATTGCATTAAGTGCTGGTTCTCCAGTTTCTGAAAAAGAAACAATTTTTGAAGAAGCCATAACATTGGCTACAAGAATGTGTGATATTGTTAAAAATCAATTAGTAATATCAAACGAGGTAAGAGAGTTGTATGAAAGTGAAAATAGAAATTTGATTATTGATCGAGAATTGATAAAAGTTTTAAAACCAAACGAAGAAGTTTTTTTAAATAAATTAATGAATTTTGTTGAACAAGTTTGGAATAAACCAAGTTTTAAAGTAGCTAATTTTTGTAAAGGTATGGGGTATAGTAAATCTCAACTTTATAGAAAATTAATACAATTAACAGGAATGTCTCCAAATAATTTTATTAGAGAATTTAGACTACATCAAGCTCTAGGATTACTCCACAAACAAAGCCAAAATATCTCTGAAATAGCTTATGAATCTGGTTTTAATAGTCCAGCGTATTTTTCTAAATGTTTTATAGAAAAATATGGAATTTTACCCTCAAAATACATTCAACAACATAAAACTTAGTTTAATTAAGTTTTATAAATGACCCAAAATTATACTTATTTGAATTAAATATAGAGGTGTGTTCCTTTATATATTGTTAAAATTGGTTATATAAAAGATGAACTAATTAGGTTGTTAATTTTTAATAATTAATAATCGTAAAGAATATTTATTTACTAACCTAAAAATAAAATTTATGTTTAATTCAATAAATAATTTAAACGAATCAATTATTGAAGAATTTAAAGCTCAAATAAGAGGTGAGTTGGTTTTTCCAAATGATTTTAATTATCATACTGCTCGTAAAGTCTATAATGGTATGATCGATAAATATCCAGGTTTAATTGTTAAATGTATAGATGTAGCAGATGTTATACATTCAGTAAACTTTGGAAGAAATAATGATTTGCTAGTAGCTGTTAGAGGTGGAGGTCATAATGGAGGAGGATTAGGAATTTGTGATGATGGTTTAGTGATTGATTTATCTGGAATTAAATTTGTAAGGGTTGATATTTCAGACCGTACTGTTCGAGTAGGAGGGGGTAATTTATGGGGAGAAGTAGACCATGCAACTCACCCTTTTGGATTGGCAATACCAGCAGGAATTATTTCTACAACGGGTGTTGGAGGCTTAACTCTTGGAGGTGGTGTTGGTCATCTTTCTAGAAAATTTGGGTTAACCATTGATAATTTATTAGAAGCGGATATGGTTTTAGCTGATGGTAGTTTTGTTACAGTAAATGCCAAACAACATCCTGATTTATTTTGGGCTATTAGAGGTGGAGGTGGAAATTTTGGAATTGTAACTTCTTTTAAATTTAAAGCATATAAAGTAAAAACGGTTATTGGAGGACCAACTTTATGGCCAATTGAAAAAACTGAAGAGATTATGGAATGGTATCATAATTTTATTCAGAATGCTCCTGATGAGTTGAATGGATTTATTGCGACTATGATTATTCCTGGAGATCCATTTCCTAAGCATTTACACAATAAACAATTCTGTGGTATTGTTTGGTGTTATGTAGGTGACCCAGCTAAATTTGATAAATTGTTTGAAGCTGTATTAGAGTTAGATCCTTTATTTCAACATGTAGGTGAAATGCCATATCCGTCTATACAAACCTTGTTTGACGGTTTGATGCCTCCTGGGATGCAATGGTACTGGAGAGCCGACTTTTTCAATGAATTGGGAGCAGAAGTTAGAGAACAGCATTTAAAGTTTGGTTCAAATATTCCAACACCACTTTCTCAAATGCATTTATATCCTATAAGTGGAGCAGCAAGCAGAGTTGGGGCTCAAGAAACACCTTGGGCGTACAGAGATGCTAAGTATGCTGGAGTTATAGTTGGTGTAGATCCAGACCCTAAAAAAGCTGACAAAATTACCTCGTGGTGTAAAGATTATTGGCAAGCTTTACACCCATATTCATCAGGTGGCGCATATTCAAATTTTATGATGGATGAAGGGCAAGACCGTGTAAAAGCAAGTTATAAGCACAATTATGAACGCTTAACAAAAATTAAAAAGAAATATGATCCAACTAATTTATTTAAAGTAAATCAAAACATTCAACCAAGTAACTAATTTAAAATCAAAATAATCATGAAAACTACTAAACTAATTGTCATTTTTATAATGACATTATTCATTACAAATTGCTCGAATAAAAAGGCAGAGAAACAAAATAACTCAGATGAAAAAATAACTGAAGTTGTTGAAAGTACACCTGAAGAGGTAAGTTTATTTAATCGTTTAGGAGGTGAAAAAGGAATTTCTATGATTGTAGATGATATTGTTCAGGCTCATTTGGACAACCCAACCATAAATGAAGTTTTTTTGCCTTTAAAAGAAAACCCTGAACACTTTGAAGCTTTTAAACGTCACGTAAAAGAATTTTTGTCAGCGGGTACTGGAGGAGGAGCCACTTATACTGGGAAAGATTTACCAGCTGCTCATAAAGGTTTAAATACCACTGAAGCTCAATTTTTGGCAGCTGTAGATGATATTTTAGGTGTTTTAAGCAAGCATAATATAGATGAGGAAACCAAAAAAGATATGCTTTATATTTTGTATTCTATGAAAGGAGCAGTAATTGGATTATAATTATTTTTTAAATAACTAAAACCTATTTTTATAGAATATTAAGTATAAAAAACCCATTGTAAAAAACACAATGGGTTTAAATTATTTATATATGTTCTATGTAACTAAGCTAACATTGTTACAGGATTTTCAATGTATTGTTTTAAAGTTTGTAAAAATGCAGCACCAGTAGCTCCGTCAACCGTTCTGTGATCACAAGCTAAGGTAACTTTCATAGTATTTCCAACAACAATTTCTCCATTTTTTACTACTGGTTTTTGAATGATAGCACCAACGGATAATATAGCTGAGTTTGGTTGATTGATGATTGAAGTAAATTCTGAAATTCCAAACATTCCAAGGTTAGAAACTGTAAAAGTACTACCTTCCATTTCTGCAGGAGTTAATTTTTTAGTTTTAGCTTTAACTGCTTTATCTTTTACTTCTGTGCCTATTTGAGTTAAACTTTTTTGATCTGTAAATGGAATCACAGGAACAAGAAGTCCATCTTCAACTGCAACAGCAACACCAATATTTACATGGTGGTTTATTCTAGTTCTATCATTAAACCATTGTGAATTTACTTGAGGGTGTTTTTTAAGCGCCATCGCACTTGCTTTTACAACCATATCATTGAAAGACACTTTGGTATCAGGAATTTCATTAATAACTTTTCTTGACGCTATTGCGTTATCCATATTTATTTCCAACATTAAGTAATAATGTGGTGCAGTAAATTTAGATTCGGCTAATCTGCGTGCAATAGTTTTACGCATTTGAGAATTGTTAGTTTCTTCAAAGCTTTCTTCTCCTAAATTGATAGGGGAAGTTACTGTAGTTGTAGCTGTAGCTGTAACAGGAACAAAGTTCTCAATATCGCGTTTTATAACTCTACCGTTTTCACCAGAGCCAGCTACTGTTGCTAAATTGATACCTTTTTCTTCAGCAATTTTTTTAGCTAAAGGGGAGGCTACAATTCTACCTGAAGTATTTACAACGGGTGCTGCTACTTGCTCAACAACAGCAGTTTTAGGTGTATACACTTCTTTTTTAGGCTCTTCAACTGGTGCTTTGGTTTCTTTTTTAGTAGAAGTTTTTTCTTTTACAGGAGTTTCTAAATTAAAGTTTTTTACAATATCATCTATATTTTCGCCTTCTTCACCTATAATTGCTAATAAAGAATCTACAGGAGCACTTTCACCGTCTTCTAAACCAACATATAAAAGAGTTCCTTCGTTAAAAGATTCGAATTCCATAGTTGCTTTGTCAGTTTCAATTTCGGCTAAAATATCGCCTTCTGAAACTTTATCACCTACTTTTTTTAACCACTGAGCAACAACCCCTTCGGTCATTGTATCACTCAAACGCGGCATTGTAATTATTTCTGCCATTTATCTATGTTTTAAAAATGGATAATCTTCTTGTTCGTAAACTACATCATATAAAAGTTGCTTATCTGGGAATGGAGATTCTTCAGCAAACTTTTGACATTCTTCAACTTTATCTTTAACTTCTTGATCCCAGGCTTTTATTTGTTTATCAGTAGCGTATTTTTTCTCTTTAATGATATTTAATACCTGAGTAATTGGATCAATTTTTTTATATTCCTCAACTTCAGCTTTTGTTCTGTATTTTTGAGCATCACTCATTGAATGACCTCTATAACGATAAGTTTTGATATCTAATAAAGTTGGTCCATCTCCACGTCTAGCACGTTCTATAGCTTCTTCCATAGCTTCTGCAACTTTAACAGGATTCATTCCATCAACTGGGCCGCAAGGCATTTCATAACCTAAACCTAGCTTCCAAATATCTTCATGATTTGCTGTACGTTCAACTGAAGTTCCCATAGCGTAACCATTATTTTCACAAATAAAAACTACAGGAAGTTTCCAGTTTATAGCCATGTTAAATGTTTCGTGTAAAGATCCTTGACGGGCTGCACCATCACCAAAATACGTTAGTGTTACACCATCTCTGTTGAAGTATTTGTCTGCAAATGCTAAACCTGCTCCTAAAGGAATTTGTCCACCTACAATTCCATGTCCGCCATAAAAATTGTGTTCAGGCGAAAAAATATGCATTGAACCACCTAACCCATGCGAAGTACCAGTTTCTTTACCTAATAACTCGGCCATCACTCTTTTTGGATCAACACCTAACCCAATAGGTTGAACGTGATTACGATAAGCTGTAATCATTTTATCATTTTTTTTCATAGCGTGCAAAGCACCTGCTAATACAGCTTCTTGACCGTTATATAAATGTAAAAATCCTCTTACTTTTTGTTGAATATAAAGAGCCGCAAGTTTGTCTTCAAACTTTCTCCAAAACAACATGTCTTTATACCAATTGATATAGGTCTGTTTCGTTATTTTTTTCATTTATTTAAATAATATATGTTTTTAGTCGAATTGCAAAAATACTATAATTGTGTAATGTAGCCAAGTATAAGCTCTTTTTTTACGATAATGTTTTCGAAATTATGAATAGTATTTATAAAAAAAGTCTTGAAATAAATTCAAGACTTTTTTGTAATCGATGTTCCAAATTAATCTTCGATGTAATCTTCAATAGGATTACAAGAGCAAATTAAATTTCTATCTCCATAAGCATCATCAACTCTTCTTACTGAAGGCCAGAACTTATTTTCTTTAAGATAAGGTAATGGAAAGGCAGCTTGTTGACGTGTGTAAGGATAATTCCATTCATCAGCAGTTAGCATTTCTTGTGTATGAGGAGAATTTTTAAGTGCTGAATTAGTATCACCACTTTCCATAGCATCAATTTCTCCTTTGATGTTAATTAATGCATCACAAAAACGATCCAATTCTGCCTTGTTTTCACTTTCTGTAGGTTCTATCATTAATGTTCCTGCAACTGGGAATGATACTGTTGGAGCGTGGTAACCGTAGTCCATTAATCTTTTTGCAATATCGGTAACTTCAATTCCTTTTTCTTTAAAAGCTCTAAAATCAACAATCATTTCATGAGCTGCAAAACCATTTTCACCTGTATAAAGTATACTATAATGTTGTTCTAAACGAGCTTTTAAATAATTGGCATTTAAAATAGCGTTTATAGTAGCTTCTTTTAAACCTTTAGTACCTAACATTTTTATATAACTATATGATATTAATAATACTAAAGCTGATCCCCAAGGAGCCGATGAAACTCCTGTAATTGGTGTTGTTCCACCTGTAGGAATTATCGGATTTGATGGTAAAAATGGAGCTAAATGTTTTGCCACACAAATTGGACCTACGCCTGGACCACCACCTCCATGTGGAATTGCAAATGTTTTATGTAAGTTTAGGTGGCAAACATCTGCACCAATGGTTGCAGGGTTGGTTAAACCTACTTGGGCATTCATATTTGCACCATCCATGTACACTTGACCTCCACGTTGGTGAATGATTTCGGTTATTTCTTTAATGGTACTTTCAAAAACACCATGGGTTGATGGGTAAGTAACCATTAATGCGGCTAAATTTTCTTTATGTAATTCGGCTTTTTCTCTTAAATCATCTACATCAATGTTTCCTTCAGCGGTTGATTTAGTTACCACAACTTTCATTCCAGCCATAACTGCCGATGCAGGATTTGTTCCATGAGCAGATGCAGGAATAATACATATATTTCTATGATGATCACCTCTTGATTCATGGTACGCTTTAATTACCAATAAACCAGCGTATTCACCTGAAGCTCCTGAATTTGGTTGTAATGAAGTTGCATAAAAGCCAGTAATTTCATTCAAAGCAGTTTCCAATCCTTTTATAACTTCTTGATAACCTTGTGCTTGTTCTATAGGTACAAAAGGATGCATTACTCCCCAGTTAGGCCAGCTTAAAGGTAACATTTCAGTTGCAGCGTTTAATTTCATTGTACAAGAACCCAAAGAAATCATAGAATGATTTAATGATAAATCTTTACGTTCTAATTTTTTGATATAACGCATTAACTCGGTTTCTGAATGGTAGTTTTCAAAAACTTCATTAGTCATAAATTTTGAAGTTCTTGTTAAATTGGCTGGCAGCAAGTTTTCTTCGATTTCATTAAATGACACAGCTTCTTTACCTTCAGCTTCGGCTAAAATTTCTAATATTTGATTTACATCTTCCAAAGAAGTAGTCTCATTTATTGAAATATTTACAAGTTTATCTGATGGATAAAAGAAATTGATACATTTATTTTCTGCAATTTCTTTCACTTTTGAAGCGTTTGATACTTCGGCTAATAACGTATCAAAAAAGACCTTGTTTTGTTGTTTTATATTTAACTTTTCAAGCCCTTTGTTAAGAGTGGCAGTTAAATTTTGAATTTTAGTAGCAATATAAGTTAATCCGTTAGCTCCATGATACACACCATACATTCCAGCCATTACCGCTAGCAATACTTGTGCAGTACAAATATTTGAGGTTGCCTTTTCTCTTTTAATATGTTGTTCACGAGTTTGAAGTGCCATACGTAAGGCTCTGTTTCCGTCCTTATCTTGTGTAACACCAATAATTCTACCAGGAATATTTCTTTTATAGGCTTCTTTTGTCGCAAAATAACCAGCGTGTGGTCCTCCATATCCCATTGGAATACCAAAGCGTTGAGTAGTTCCAACAACAATATCTGCTCCCCATTCTCCAGGAGGTGTTAATAAAGTTAAACTAAGTAAGTCTGCAGCAACAACAATTTTAGCTTCAACAGATGTTGCTTTTTCAACAAATGGTGTATAATCAATAACTTGTCCAGTTTTTGCTGGGTATTGTATAATTGTACCATAAAAATCTTCAGTGAATTCAAAAGACTCATGATTTCCAATAACTAATTCAATTCCTAAAGGAATGGCTCTTGTTTTTAAAACATCAATGGTTTGAGGTAAAACTTCTTCCGAGACAAAGAATTTTATTGCATTGTTCTTTTTTTGGTCTCTTGAACGTGTATTTAACAGCATAGTCATAGCTTCAGCAGCAGCAGTTCCTTCATCTAATAAAGAAGCATTTGCTAACTCCATACCTGTTAATTCACTCACTATTGTTTGGTAATTTAACAAAGCTTCTAATCGACCTTGCGCTATTTCAGCTTGGTAAGGTGTGTAAGCTGTGTACCATCCTGGGTTTTCTAAAATATTACGTTGGATAACCCCAGGTAAAATAGTTGGATGATATCCTAAACCTATATAGTTTTTAAATAGCTTATTTTTATTGGCAAGTTCTTGAATATGTGTCATATACTCATATTCACTCATTGCTTTTGGTAAATTTAACTCGTTGGTAAGTCTAATATCGTTAGGAACAGTTTTATTTATTAATTCATCTACTGAAGAAACTCCAATAGTTTTTATCATATCGCTAACCTCATTTTCACGAGGACCTATGTGTCTTAAAACAAAAGAATCAGTTTTCATTTACGTATTGGTATATAAAATATTAATGTGTTCAAAAATACTGAAAATTCCAAGATCAAAGGGTTAATAATAGTACTTATTTATGATATTTTGTTAACCAAGAAACTTAGTATATTAACAATTACTTACTTTTGTTTCATGAATTCTTTAAAAAGAATAATAGATTTTTATATTTTTAGTAATATCCATGTAGCTTTAGCTGGGTTTTGTATTACAAAAATAACACTTGTTAAATTTGGTGTTTTAGGAAATTTAACTTCGCTATTTGTAGGGTTGTCAATTGTGATTTCTTATAATTTTATTAGGCTTTATGAGATTAAAACGAATAGACTTAATTGGTTAAAAAAATGGTTTTTTGTGCATAAAAAATCATTATTAATACTTACTTTTTTTTCAATAATAGGACTTATATATTTGATGTTTTTTACAGGGTTCAATCAAAAGTCAATTTATATACTTTTTCCTTTTGTGTTCATGACTTTTTTTTATGTAATTCCATTATTAAAAGTTGGTAAAATTGAGTTTTCATTTAGAAATTTCCCATTTATAAAAATTTTTAGCATTGCCATAGCTTGGGCAGGAATTACTGTTTTTTTTCCTTTACTTGAGGCTAAGTACGCTCTTACAACAGATGCTTATATAGAATTTTTTGAGAGGATTTTTTTTATCATTGCTATTACTATTCCTTTCGATATTAGAGATGTAAATACCGATCCAAAATCTTTAAAAACTTTACCTCAGGTTTTTGGAATAAAGATGACTAAATTAATTGGTTTAGGATTACTTTTTTTGTTTGTTGTATTTGAAGTTTTTAAAAAGGAAATTTCTTTTATCGAAGTAGTAATCTCATTACTAATTTCAATAATTACTGCTGTTTTTTTATTGTTTTCAAATGACCAAAAGTCACGGTATTATACTAGCTTTTGGGTGGAAGCCATTCCAATAATTTGGTTTATATTAGTTGTTTTATTTTTATAAATGATAATTTTAAGAATTATATGAGTACAAATTTTAATAAATATTTTGAAGTAAATAAAGAAACTTGGAATAAAAAGGTTGCTATCCATTCTAAATCTGAATTTTACAATGTTGAAGAATTCAAGAAAGGTAAAACGTCTTTAAATAGTTATGAAATTGAGGAGCTAGGAGATGTTGAAAGGAAAACACTTTTGCATTTGCAATGTCATTTTGGACAAGATACTTTAAGTTGGAGTAGGATGGGAGCAACATGTACAGGAATAGATATTTCTGACAAAGGCATTAAAGAAGCTAAAAAATTAAATAGTGAGTTGGGTTTAAATGCAACGTTTATTGAAAGCAATTTATACGATGTGCCCCAAAAAGTAAAGGGTGTATTTGATATTGTATTTACATCTTATGGAGTTATAGGCTGGTTACCAGATTTAAATACTTGGGGGAAAATTATAGCAGAGAAATTAAAAAAAGGAGGAGTGTTTTATATGATTGAGTTTCATCCCATTGTTTGGATGTTTGACTTTTTGCAAACCCCACCTAAATTAACATATCCGTATTTAAATAAAGAAGTAATTTATGAAGAGTATAAGGGTACTTATACCAATAGTGATGCATCCATAATTAGTAAAGAATATGGTTGGAATCATGGATTAGGAGAAGTAGTATCTGCTTTAACTAATGCAGGATTACAAATTGAATTTTTACACGAGTTTGAAAAATCTCCTTATAATAGTTTTCCAGATATGGAAATGACCGATGACGGTTTGTTTATTTTAAAAGAAAATCAACGAATGTTTCCCTTGTTATATTCTATACGTGCAACCAAAAAATAAAAAAAGGCTTCTATTTTTGGAAGCCTTTTTTATTTATAATTTCAAGCTTTTTTAGCTTAATAATTTATCAATTTTTTCTTTTTCTTCTTCAGCCAAAGCACCATCAACTAGAATTCTACCACTATGCTCATCAGTAATAATTTTTTTACGGCTGGCAATTTCAACTTGTCTTTGCGGTGGAATTGTAAAGAAAGACCCTCCAGATGCACCTCTTTCAATGGAAACAACAGCCAATCCATTTTTAACGGTAGCTCTAATTCTTTTATATGCTTTTAATAAATGGTCATCAATTAATTCACTGTACTCATCAGATTTTTGTAATAAAAGTTCTTCTTCTTTTACAGTGTCTTTCATAATATCATCTAATTCAGCTGATTTATGTTTTAACAAATCCTTTTGTTTAGCAATATTTTCTTTGGTTGCTGCTATAACTTCGTTTTTTTGTTCAATTTTTGCCTTGTATTCTTTAATTCTTTTTTCAGCCAATTCAATTTCTAGCTCTTGATATTCACTTTCTTTACTTAATGAGTTGAATTCTCTATTATTACGAACTTTCTTTTGTTGTTCAGCGTATTTTTTTAATAAAGCTTTAGCTTCTTCAATGACTATCTTTTTATCAGAAATTTCACCTTTAAGGTTTGTTACATCTTCATCTAAATTAGAAAGTCTTTTGTTTAAACCTATGATCTCATCTTCTAAGTCTTCAATTTCTAAAGGTAGTTCACCTCTTACATTTTTAATTTCATCTACTCTAGAGTCTATTAATTGTAAGTCGTAAAGGGCTCTTAATTTTTCTTCAACAGTAACTTCTTTATTTTTAGCCATATTATAAGTAATAAATTGGATTTGTGTTTTTTTGCGATAAAATGATTGCAAAATTAGGAAATTTTTTTGTAAGTATATCAACTAAAAGATTTTTTGTGAATTGTTCACTTTCAAAATGACCAATATCTGCAATAACTAATTTGTTTTCAGCTTTGTAAAATTCATGATATTTAATGTCGGAAGTTATATAAATATCAGCTCCAGAGTTGATTGCGTTATGAATTGCAAAACTTCCAGAGCCTCCTAAAACAGCTACTTTTTTTATGGGTTTATTTAAAAGTTTAGAATGTCTAATCCCTTTAGCATTCATAGTTTCTTTTAAAAAATTTAAAAATTGAAGTTCTTCTTGTTCAGTAATTAATTCACCAATCATTCCCATACCAATCTCTTGATTTGTGTTGTCTAAAGAAGTAATTTCATAAGCAACTTCTTCGTAAGGATGTGATTTAAAAAGAGCAGCTAAAATAGAGCGTTCTTTATGTTTTTCAAAAATTACACTAATTAAAGTTTCGTTTTCAATATGAAGTTTCCCTTTTTCACCTAATGTAGGATTTGAATTTTCATTTCCTTTATAGGTTCCATAGCCTTCTATGTTAAAACTACAATTATTGTAATTTCCAATACTACCAGCGCCTACTTTAAATAAGGCTTGTCTAACCATTTCAGCATTGTTGTTTGGAGCGTAAGTCGTTAATTTTTTTATCGTATTTTTTTGAGGAATTAATATGTTGGTGTTTTTCAACCCCAATACTTCAGCTATTTTTGCATTAACGCCAATTATAGAGTTATCTAGAGCGGTATGCATTGCATAAATAGCAATGTCGTTTTTAATGGCTTTTAAAACCACACGTTCAACATAATTTTTTCCATTTAGCTTTTTTATTCCTGAGAAAATGATTGGGTGAAAACTTACAATTAAATTGCAATTTTTTTCAATGGCTTCCTCTACAACATTTTCAAGAGTATCTAATGTTACTAAAACACCAGTAACATTAGTATTATAATCACCAACCAATAAACCTACATTGTCAAAATCTTCAGCATAATTTAAAGGAGCAATTTCTTCAATACAAAAGGTAATGTCTTTAATTTTCATAATTTAAAAATAGCTTATGTAAGCAAAGATAAATTTTACCTTAGAAAGTTACCATAATTATGTATAAAATTTGCTATTTGTTTGTATTTTCGCTTTTAGTGAATTTATTAAGAAAAATAGCATATCCATTTTCTATATTGTATGGAATTATTACAAGTATTCGTAATTTTTTATATGATGTTGAAATTTTAAAGGCAACTAAATTTAAAACCCCAACCATAGTTGTTGGTAATTTAAGTGTTGGTGGTACAGGTAAAACTCCACAAATTGAATATTTAATTAGGCTGTTACAGAACGATTACAAAATAGCGATATTAAGTAGAGGTTATAAACGAAAAAGTAAAGGTTTTATAATTGCCGACAAAACATCTTCAGCAGAAAGTATTGGTGATGAACCATTTCAATATTATAAAAAATTTAAAGATATAATTGTTTGTGTGGATTCTAACAGAGCAAATGCAATACAACAACTAGAAGCCTTAAAAGATGCTCCTGAAGTTATTTTATTAGATGATGCTTTTCAACATAGAAACGTAAAAGCAGGTTTTACAATTCTATTAACATCCTATAATAATATATATGTAGATGATATAATGCTTCCTACAGGTAATTTGAGAGAATATCCTTCTGGAGCTAAAAGAGCGAATTTAATTATAGTTACTAAATGTCCATCAAACCTAAATGAGGTTGAACAAAATAAGATTATTGCAAAACTGAAACCATTAAGTCATCAATCGGTATTTTTTACTACAATTAGTTATGATAATGAATTAAAGGGAGACTCAAAAATTGATTTAGAAGATTTAAAAAATAAAAAAAATATTTTAGTAACAGGGATAGCAAATCCTCAACCTTTAATAGATTTTTTAAATGATAAAGGATTGATATTTAAACATTTAAAATATTCAGATCATCATAACTTTACTTTAAAGGAAATTAAAGAAATAAAAAATGCATATCAAGCAATTTCAACAAATAAAGGCACGCTTTTAACAACTGAAAAAGATTATGTTCGTATCTTTACCAAGATTAAGAAATTGCATTACATCTCAATAAAAACATCATTTATAAATCATGAAAATGATTTTAAAACTAGTATAACATCTTATGTGGAACAAAGTACAAGAAACCGTTAAATTTTTAAAAGAAAGAGGAGTCTCAGCACCTGATTATGGTATCATTTTAGGAACTGGATTGGGCAATTTAGTTGACAAGATTGATGCAGAAATTACGCTACCCTATGAAGATATTCCTAATTTTCCAGTTTCAACTGTTGCAGGTCATTCAGGAGAACTAATATATGGAAGCATAGGTGTAAAAAAAGTTATAGCCATGCGTGGAAGATTTCACTTTTATGAAGGCTGGACGATGGAACAAACAGTGTTTCCTGTTAGAGTTATGAAATTTTTAGGGGTTGAAAATTTAATTGTTTCAAATGCTTCTGGAGGTGTTAACCCAGCTTTTAAAGTTGGTGATATTATGTTAATAACAGATCAT
Organism: Lutibacter aestuarii; assembly: GCF_042676885.1. Classification (NCBI taxonomy): domain Bacteria; kingdom Pseudomonadati; phylum Bacteroidota; class Flavobacteriia; order Flavobacteriales; family Flavobacteriaceae; genus Lutibacter; species Lutibacter aestuarii. The sequence continues at coordinate 288,726 of NZ_JBHTIC010000020.1, read as the reverse complement.
ATTAATTTGATGCCATTTCATCCATTACATGGTAAAAATGATGAGCGTTTTGGCCCTCGTTTTGTTGATATGCATGAGGCGTATAGCAAAAAAATGATTGCTAAAATGGAAAGGATTGCACAGGCTATGAATGTACAAGTTCATAAAGGAATTTATTTAGCCTTACAAGGTCCAACTTTTGAAACCCCTGCAGAATATAAGATGGTAAAAATTTTAGGAGCAGATGCTGTTGGAATGTCTACCGTTCCTGAAGTAATTGTTGCAAAACATATGAATATGACTGTTTTTGGAATCTCTGTAATTACCGATTTAGGTGTTGAAGGTATTGTTGAAGCAGTTTCTCATGAAGAGGTGCAAAAAGTGGCAAAAAAATCAGAAAAAATTGTGGGTAAATTAGTAGAGGTTTTTGTTAAAAGTTAAAAATTTTATAACTTATTAAAATATAGGCTCTTAACAATACCATCAGCTAAACCAATTTTAGGAACAAATATTTTTTTTGCGCCACTCCATTTCATTGCAAATAAGTATATTTTAGTAGCAGGAATAATTACATCGGCTCTATCCGGATTTAATCCTAATTCTGAAATACGCTCATCATACGTCATTTGTTTTAAGAAATGATATTGAGCTTTTAAATAAATATATGATAAAGGTTTTCCAAGTAACGTTCCGGAAAGTTTAAATATTTTATTTATATTTCCTCCAGAACCGATTAATGAAACTTTGGTTAAGTTTTGTGTATTTGCCTTAATCCATACTTCCATATTTTCCCAAATATCTTTGTTAGACTTGTTTTTATTTAATAAACGAACTGTTCCTAGCTTAAATGATTTTGAATTGATAATTTTTCCTTTTGAAAAAACCGTAATTTCAGTACTACCCCCACCAACATCAACATAAACATACGACTTATCACTTTTTATGATATTGGTTAAATCTGTTGAAAAAATAATGGCAGCCTCTTTTTTACCATCAATAATATCAATTTTAATTCCTGTATTATCTAAAATTTCAGTTACAACTTGAGTGCCATTTTTTGCTTCTCGCATTGCAGAAGTAGCACAAGCTTTATATTTTTGAATTCCATGAACTTCCATTAATAATTTAAAAGCCTCCATAGCTTTTAACATTCGATTTTTATTTTCTTCTGAAATAATGCCTTTAATAAAAGTATCGGCACCTAGACGTATTGGTACACGAACCAACGCTGATTTTTTAAAAATTGGAGTTTCATTTTTTTCAGTAATTACATTGGCAACTAATAAGCGTATTGCATTTGAACCTATATCTATACCTGCAAGTTTTTCAATTTTCATTTGCAATTATTTTATTTATAATGTTTTGGGAATTCTGTTAAAAAAGTAGTTCCGTTTTTAATATTTTTCCAATGATTTGTTGTGAATTTAATTCCAATAACCCCACAGGTTGGTACGTGATCAAGAAATATACTTCCAAATTTATTTACAAAATCGCTAATACCGTGATCGTGACTAAAAATAATGGCAGAATCGAACCCGTCATCTAAAGCTTTTACAGTTTTAATTAAGTAACCATCGCTAAAATTGTAAAGTGATTTACTTATTTTAAGATTTGTTAAAGGGTAGTTGAAAGTATAGCTAAAAATCATTGCAGTATGCAAGGCTCTGTTAGCACAACTTGAAATGAAAACATCGGGAGTGGCAACTTTTTTTGTCAATACATTTGAGACTAAGTAAGCATCATTAATTCCTCTTTTTTTTAAAGGACGGTCAATATCTTTAATTCCTTCATAATTCCAAGATGATTTTGCGTGACGTACTATGTAAAGTGTTTTCATTTGGTGTTGGTTGAGGTTCAAATATATAAAAAATCAAGGAGCTAATCTGTCAATTTTCCAATCAAAATCTTCTTGAAGTTTGTATCTAATCCTGTCGTGCATTCTATTGGGTCTTCCTTGCCAAAACTCAATACTTATAGGTTTTACAATGTAACCGCCCCAATGTTTAGGTCTTGGAATTTCTTTATTCTGAAATTTTTTTTCAAACGAAGCCAAACGCTCATCTAAATAGTTACGTGATGGTACGGGTTCACTTTGGTCAGAAGCCCAAGCACCTAATTTACTTCCATCTGGTCTAGATTCAAAATAACCATCGGATAAGTTTTTCGATATTTTTTCAGCTTTTCCTTTGATGATCACTTGTCGTTCAATATTGTGCCAAAAAAAAGAGAGACAAACATTTGGGTTTTTATCAATAGCTTTTCCTTTTTCACTGTTATAGTTGGTGTAAAAAATGAAGCCTTCCCACGTATATTTTTTTAAAAGCACCACTCTGTTTTTGGGGTAACCATCACTACCAATGGTTGAAATTGTCATAGCATTTGCTTCAGTATCTCCACCAAATTGTTCCACCTCATAAAACCATTTTTGAAATAATTCCATTGGATTGTCAGAAACTTCCTTTTTAGAAAGTTCACTTTTTTGATACACTCTACGGTAGTTGCTTAAATCCTTTTCCATGCCACAAAAATATAAAATCTTTTAGTACCTTAATTTCTTTTTTTTATTAAAAGTAACCCTAAAAATGTAAGCAATCCGTTTATAATTAAAAGTTCGTACCCAAAAACATAGCCGTTAAACCATAGTTTAGAATTGTCATTTATTAGGTAAGTTATTAAAACTGAAAGTATACCCACAATCCATACGTACTTATCTTTTATGGTAATTTTAGTGAAAATACCAAGGGCAAATAGTCCTAATAACGGACCATAAGTGTAAGATACTACTTGTAATAAGCTGCTAATCACATTATCTTTTAATATATATTTAAAAATTATAATGACTATAACTAATAATACCGAGATGCCAACATGTACTTTTTTTCTAAGTTTTTTTTGTTTGGATTTTTCTTTATTTTGAATGTCTAAGAAATCGATACAGTACGAAGTAGTTAAAGAGGTTAAAGCGCTATCAGCACTTGAATAAGCTGCAGCAATTAAACCTAAAATAAATATACTTCCAATGGCAATACCTAAATTATTATTTAAAGCAATTTCAGGAAATAATAAATCGGTTTTAACAACATCATCAATTTTAGGAATTTGAATTCCAAATTTTTCTGCATAAATAAATAACAATGCTCCTAAAACTAAAAAAATAAAATTGACCAATATTAATACAAATCCTAATGAAATTACATTCCATTGAGATTCTTTGGTGTTTTTACATGTTAAGTTTTTTTGCATCATATCTTGGTCTAAGCCTGTCATTGCAATAGCAATAAACATTCCTCCTAAAAATGATTTGATTAAATGTTTTTTATCGTTAAAATCATTAGTAAATAAAAATTGACTGTATTTATTAAATTCTTCAGAAGAAAAGAAATCTGAAACAGACCAATTTAACCTGTTCAAAAGAATGTAGATTGTAGCTATTACAGCGAAAATCATAAAAAATGTTTGTAAAGTATCTGTCCAAACAATAGTTTTAATTCCTCCTTTATAAGTGTAAACCCAAATTAATAAAATGGAAATAATTACGGTAAGTTCAAAAGGTATTTTTAAAGCATCAAAAACAAAATATTGCAATACAGAAGCCACTAAAAATAATCTAAACGAAGCTATTAAAACTCTAGAAATAAAAAAGAAGAAAGCTCCTGTTTTGTGAGTTATTGGCCCAAAACGCTGTTTTAAAAACTCATAAATTGAAGTAATGTTTAATTTGTAATAGAGTGGAATTAATACATAGGCAATAACTAAATATCCAAACAAATACCCAATTACAATTTGCATATAACTAAACTGAGAGCTTTGAACCCATCCTGGAATTGAAATAAATGTGACTCCAGAGAGTGAAGCACCAATCATTCCAAAAGCAACAAGATACCAGTTTGATTTTTTATTGGCTCTAAAAAAAGTTTCGTTACTATCATTTTCACCTGTAAAATATGCAATTAGTAATAACACTAAAAAATAGACTGTTATTAATGATAAAATATAAATGGGCTGCATCTATTAATTTTAAATTTATGAAGAACAAAGAAACTAAAATTATTGAGAATTTCATTTCCTAATTGTACATTTGCTGCATGAATTTTTCATCTAAACTTTTAGAGAATGCAGTAAATGAAGTGTCTCAATTACCTGGAATTGGTAAAAGAACTGCGCTTCGTTTGGTATTGCACTTATTAAAACAACCCGCTTCGCAAACACATCAATTGTCAGCATCTTTAAATAATTTGGTAAATGATATAAAGCTATGTAAAAAATGTCATAATATTTCTGATGTTGAGATTTGTGAAATTTGTGCAAATCCATCAAGAAATTCTGAAATTATATGTGTGGTGGAAGATGTACGAGATGTGATGGCTATTGAAAATACTTCTCAATTTAAAGGATTATACCATGTTTTAGGTGGCAAAATTTCACCAATAGAAGGTATTGGACCACAAAATTTAACCATTGATAGTTTAATTGAAAAGGTGAAAGAAGGTTTGGTTAAAGAAGTTATTTTTGCCTTAAGTTCTACGATTGAAGGGGATACTACTAATTTTTATATTTATAAACAATTAGAAAAGCTGGCGGTAAAAACATCGACTATTGCGAGAGGAATTGCAGTAGGTGATGAGCTTGAATATGCTGATGAAGTTACTTTAGGTAGAAGTATCGTCAATAGAATTCCGTTTGAAAATTCTTTGTAATTTCCAAACGAAATTGTTCAACTAAATATTTAAAGAAAGAAATTTACAATAAATAAATTTCTAATTTTTTTCAATTCTAATTCTAGCATCTACTGCAAATATTTCTTCAGAGGTTCCTAAAAGAGGGTTTAAATCCAATTCAGCAATTTCAGGAGCAACGTCAACCAAATTTGAAATTTTTTCAATTATTTCTGCAAATTGATGTTCATTTATTCCTTTTTGGTTTCTAATGCCTTGTATTATTTTATAGGATTTTAAATTACGAATCATTTCTAAGGCTTCATTTTTTGAAACTGGAGTTAGAGCAGCTTGAGTATCTTTTAATACTTCAATATAAATACCTCCTAAACCACATAAAACTAAATGTCCAAATTTATCTTCTTTTTTTGCGCCAATAAATAATTCAATTCCTTTCTTCATTGGTTGAATTAATACTGAAGTTGCACCTTTAATTTTCATGATAACATCGAATGATGCTGCTAATTTTTCTTCAGAAGTAATATTTAAAATAATACCACCCACATCACTTTTATGAACAGGACCAACTACTTTTAAAACAACTGGAAATCCCATTTTTTTGGCAGCTTTTAAACAGGTTTCTTTAGTAGTACAAACCGCTTCATCTACCATAGGAATTTCAGCATACAATAACAATTGTTTTACCTGTTGAGGTTGTAAATAGCCATTTTTAGAATTCTCAATAATGGTTCTAATTTTTTCTGAATTAATAGGTGTTGTTTTTTCTTTAATAGTTATTGGTTTTACTGTATGTACAACTTTCCCCAAGGCATTTCCAAACAACACTTCATCAGGAAAATTGATATTTCCTTTTGAAATAAAATAATCAATTTCATTTTTAACATTTACTACAGATGGTAAAATTGGAAAAATTGGTTTTTTACATGTTTGTATTTTTTTATGAAGTACCTCATAAACATCATACACTTCAAATAAACCAGGGCTTCCAAAGATAACCACCATTGCATCAATTTCATCAAATTTATGCTCGCAATAATCTATAATTGTTTCTAATTGTTCAGCATTTCCTGTTGCTAAAAAATCAATGGGATTAGAAACTGATGAACCTAGATATAATTTCTCAAGTAATGCTTTACTTTTTTTGCTTTTAATTTCTGGAACATTTAATCCATTTTTTGAAAGCGCGTCGGTTAACATTACTGCAGGACCGCCAGCGTGTGTAATAATAGCAATATTTTTTCCGTTTAATTCAGCATGCATAAAAATAGAAGCAACAGTAATTAGCTCATTTCTGCCATAACAACGAACGATACCGGCTTTTTTAAATAATGCATCTACTGCTATATCAGAATTTGCTAAAGCACCCGTATGTGAACTTGCAGCTCTACTTCCTGCGGTAGAGCTTCCTGCTTTTATTGCTGCAATTTTACATCCTTTTTGTATTAGTGAAGTTGCGTGTTTTAATAGTTTTTTAGGATTGTTTATACTTTCAATATATAGCAATTTAACTTTAGAGCTTGTGGTTTTATCAAATGTCTCATCCAAATGTTCCAATACTTCTTCAACGCCAATTTGAGCTGAATTTCCAACAGAATATACGCTTGAAAATGTTAATCCGGTTGCCATTGCAGCTTCAATAATAAACACAGCTGTTGCTCCAGATCCTGAAATAAAATCAACACCTTTAGAGTCTAATTTTGGAATTGGAGTGGTAAACACTCCAGTATAATTTTGATTAATTAAGCCAATATTATTAGGTCCTAATAAAGTGCCACCTACAGCATTAATTTCATCAACTATAGCTTGTTCTAATTTTTTTCCTTCGTTATCTTTTTCGCTAAAACCAGCTGAAAAAATAATAAAACCTTTGGTGTTTTTTTCTTTGACTAAAATTTTAATTGTTTCTAATGTAAATTTAGCTGCAATAGCAATTATAGCGACATCAACAGAAGGAATATTTTTAATATTCTGAAAACACTTTATATCTTGAACTTCAGTTTCTTTAGGGTTTACGGCATAGATTTCACCTTTAAAATTGTGATCTAATAGATTTTTTAAAACCCGCCCTCCTGGAGTTTGAACGTTATTTGAAGCCCCAACAACTACAATACTTTTAGGGTTGATTAATTTTTGATGTAACATTTAATTATAATTTTAAGAAACAATTTCAGCGGCAACTTCTTTTCCTTTTTCAAAAGCTTCTAAATTTTTATTAACAATGCGCTCTCCTTTTCTTTCAAAAAGCGTTTGTATTGCTTTTTTTAAACTTTCATCAGTTAATGGTAATAGAGCAGAAGCAGCACCTAATAAAACAATATTTGTTGCTCTAGAATTTCCTAAATCTTTTGCTATTTTTTTAGCATCTAATAAAATGCTATTGGGTTGCGATTTAATTTCGGTATATAATGCATCCATTTCAGGGTAATTGGTAATGTTTACAAACGGATTTGAATCTGTAACTAAATGCCCACCTTCTTTTAAGTAAGGTAAATAACGCAATAGTTCCATTGGTTCTACCGAAATAATCATGTCTGCTTTTCCTTGTGGAATTAAATCTGAAAATATTTCTTTGTCTGAAATACGAACATGGCTTTGAACTGCTCCACCACGTTGGCTCATTCCATGTACTTCAGATTGTTTAATGTTTAAATTGCAGTCTAACGCCGCAGTATCTAGAACAGCAGCTATTGTTAAAATACCTTGTCCGCCAACACCTGCTAATATAATATTTGTTTTCATTTGTTTAAATTTAGTTTAGTGTTACCTTTTTAAGTTCTTTTAATTTGTCTTTTTTTTCTTTTGGTAACTGAACGCAAGGTCTTTGTGATATAATTACAGAAACTCCTTTATAATTTATTTCGTCTCTAATTAAATTAATATTTTCATCTAAATTTTTGTGAAGGGGAGTAATTATTTTTAAATGTTCTTCATCAACACCTAAACCTTTACAAATACTAATCAATCTTCCTGAAGCAGAAGAGTCTTGAGCACCTGTCATAGCTATAGCAGAATTGTCTGAAATTATTACCGTAATTTGGGTGTTTTCAATAACCGCGTCAAGTAAGCCAGTCATTCCAGAATGTGTAAAAGTTGAATCTCCAATAATAGCAATAGAAGGGTGTACACCTGCGTCAGCAGCACCTTTGGCCATTGTTATTGAAGCGCCCATATCAATCAAAGTGTTAATGCTTTCATAAGGTTTTAGAACACCTAAGGCATAGCAACCAATATCTCCAAAAACTTGTTGGCTGCCCATTTCTTTTCCTAAAGCGTTCACCGCATCAAATAAATCTCTATGACCACAACCAACGCATAATTCAGGAGGTCTTCCTGCAACTACTTTTGGAACAGTTTCATTTATAACTACATCAAAACCTAATGCATTGGCTATGTTATCTGGGTTTAACTCTCCAACTCGAGGAATATCACCACTTAATCTTCCAATTACTTTTCTGTTTTCACCTAAAAAGTCAGAAATGGCTTCTTCAATAAAAGGATAACCATCTTCTAAAACTAGTATTTTTTTACAAGTGTTAAAAAGTTGTTTTACAGGTTTTTTTGGAATTGGGTATTGAGAAACTTTTAAAATAGGGTATGGACAGTCTTCGCCTTCAAAATTTTCCATTAAGTAGTTATAAGCAATTCCTGAAGCAATAATTCCAATGGAGGTATTAGGACCTTTTTTGAATTCATTAAAATAGCTATTTTCTGAAGTTTCTAAGATATCGGACTGAATATCAACTAGATGTTTGTATCTACCTCTAGCATGCATTGGAATTAGTTGAAATTGTGTAGGGTTACTAGGTAGTTTTAAATTTTTTTGAGGGGTTCTATTTCCAGTTTCAATACCTGCACGAGAGTGTGATAAACGTGTTACTAACCTAATTAAAACAGGAAGGCCTAAACTTTCCGATAATTCGAAAGCATATTTAGTTATTTCGTAACATTCTTGTTGTGTAGAAGGCTCAAGTATTGGAATCATAGCAAATTTGCCATAATAACGAGAATCCTGTTCGTTTTGTGAAGAATGCATAGATGGATCATCGGCAACGACTACCACAAGTCCACCATTAATTCCTGAAACCGACATATTCATAAAAACATCAGCTGCCACGTTTAAACCTACATGTTTCATAACTGTCATTGCTCTTTTTCCTGCATATGACATTCCTAAAGCAGCTTCCATAGCTGTTTTTTCATTCACAGACCATTTTGAATGGATTTTTAATTCTTTTGCTGTTTTTGAACGTTGTATATATTCTGTAATTTCTGTTGAAGGAGTTCCTGGATAAGCATACACACCTGAGATTCCTGCATCAATAGCTCCTTGTGCCAATGCTTCATTACCTAATAGAAGTTTTTTCATAAAATATTGATTGATAAATTATTTTATTTATAATGCAATAAAATTACGAAAAGGTTTTCGAGTGAATTATGATTTTAGTCATATTGTAACTTGTAACGCATTGAAAAATAATATGTTATAAATTCAATAAACTGGAAGGTAATTTGAGTAGTTTTTAATAATTATTATGAAAATCTTAAAATATGTTACTAAATTCTTTTAAAGTTTAAAGAAATAATAATTTAGATAGTGTTATTTATTCTTTTTCCCAGCTATTTTTAGAGCGTATGTTTTTATACAATTTAATACCTAACATTAATAAAATTGAAAAACCAATTATTCCAACTGTACCAAAAACCCATCCTAAAGAATTTTTTAAAACCACTAAAAAAACACAAGCAAATAAAATAATTGTAGCTATTTCGTTCCAAATTCTAAGAAATGTGGAAGAGTATTTTAAATTGTTGTTTTTAATTTGATTGTACATAGCTTGGCAGCTGCCATGATATATAAATAACAACGCAACAAATGCAAGTTTAATTTGCATCCAACTTTGTTGTAGCCAAGATGGTTGTAGTACAAGTAGTGTAATTGCAAATATGGTTGCTAAAACTGCAGAGGGCCAAGTTATGATATACCATAGTCTTTTAATCATTAGCTGATATTGTTTTACCAAGATTGTTTTTTCTATTTCGGTTTTTTCTTCAGCCTCCTTATAATATATAAATAGTCTTATGATGTAGAATAAACCAGCAAACCAAGTAGTGATAAAAATAATATGAAGCGATTTTACATATAAATATTCCATAAAATTTATTTGGCCCAATTGTTAATCCAGTTTGCAACTGTTGTTGCCCAAGCTTTGTCATCATTTAAACAAGGAATTGTTGAAAATTGTTTGCCTCCCTGTTCTTCAAATGAATGTTTAGCTTCCATACCAATTTCTTCTAAAGTTTCTAAACAATCTGAAACAAATGCAGGAGTTACTATAGCTAAATTTTTAATTCCTTTTTTTGCAAAGTTTTCTATCGTTTGATCGGTGTAAGGTTGTAACCAAGGGTCTCTTCCTAAACGCGATTGGAATGAAGTGCTGTAGGTTCCTTCTTTTAAATTTAATTTTTCAGCAACTTGTTTAGTAGTCTCGTAGCATTGATGTCTATAACAAAATTCATGAGCTGGTGAAGGGGTGTTGCAACAGCTACCATCAATTTTACAATGCGATTTTGTAATGTCAGATTTGAGAATATGTCTTTCAGGAACTCCGTGGTATGAAAAAAGTAAGTGCTCAGGTTTAGTTTCTTCCAAATGTTTTTGAATACTGTTGCTTAAAACTGAGATATAGTCTTCTTTATTATAAAAAGCAGGAAAATCTGTGATTTTGATATTAGGATATTCTTTTTTTACAATTTTATTTGCCAATACAACAATAGTTTCAGTGGTTGCCATGGCAAATTGAGGGTATAACGGAATTAGGAAAATTTCTGTAACACCTTTATTGACCAATTTTTGAATACCACTTTTGATAGAAGGATTGCCATAGCGCATAGCTAATTCAACAGGAATTTGTGTTTGTTCTTTTACTTTTTTATGTAAGCGTTCTGATAAAACTATTAATGGAGAACCTTCATTCCACCATATTTTTTTATAAGCTTCTGCAGATTTTTTTGGACGTGTATTTAAGATGATTCCTTTTACTACAAAAGCTCTAATTAAATATGGAGTATCAATCACTCTTTTGTCCATTAAAAATTCATCTAAATATTTTTTTACATCTTTAACTGAAGTGCTGTCTGGGGATCCTAAATTAACTAATAGTGCTCCTTTCATATGTTTTTTAATTATGACTTTGAATATTGTTTTGGAGTAATTTTATATTTTCTTTTAAACGCAGCAATAAAATGACTAGATGTACTATAACCTAAATTTATTGCAATTTCATTTACATTTAATTTTTGTTCTTGAAGTAATTTTTTTGCCAATTCCATTTTGTAATTTAATAAAAAAGTAAATACTGGAACACCATAAAACTCTTTGAAATCTGTTTTTAGTTTTTTAATGTTAAGACCAACTTGTTTTGCTAACTCTTCAAGTGATGGAGGATTGATCATTTCTTCAATTATTATTTCTTTAGCTTTTTTTATTTTACTAACAGTTTCTTCATTAGCAATGTATGGACAATTTTCGTTTTCAGTATTATTTTCATTTGATGGGTTAAAGTAGTAGCTTAAAAGTTCATAAACTTTACCTTTGATAAAAACAGGTCTTAAAGCTTTAGTTATTTGTTTAGAAATAAGTTGATTGAGAACAAATTGAATTGTTGGGGTTGTTTGTTTAGGTTCAATAATTGGTTTACCAACTTTAAAACTATTAAAGTTGAATAAAAAATTACCTTCAATTGAAAATAAAGAGTGGAAATATTCAATAGAAATTAAAATGGTAATTAATTCTGATTTTGGAGGAAGAGTAAACAAAATATTCATTTGTTCATCTTTAAAATATACCATGTTAGAAAAACCTTCATCTAAATTTGTTGTACAATGTTCAAAATTAAAAGCAACTTTACAAGTGTTGCTATTGCAAAAATAAATTTGAATATAGTTGTTGGTTAATTGGTGTTTGAAGAATTCCGTTTCAGAACTTAAGTTGTTGAAATGAAATACTTTAAAAGTCTCTTTTTCATTAAAAAGTAAATGAGTACTTTTGTCGATATTTTTGTAATGATCTAAGTTGGATTTCATTTGATATTTTTACAAATTTTAATTAAAATCACTACAAAAGTACAATAAAAATTTGGATGTTTAAGATATATTTTTTTAAATAAATATGACAAATATCATATTTTACAACCCTTTAATTTACTGACATATGTCAGTATTTTTGAATTATTTACATTATTTAGAAATGTTCTAAATTAACAAATGTAACTTATGGCGATAGTAAAAGTACTTATGGCGATATTTTGTGCTAAATTATATTTGTACTTTTGTCGATACTTATTGGTAATATTAATGATATGAGTCAAGAGAATTTACCTACAAAGCTTTATAATGTGGGTTTGAGTTATAAAAAGGCAGATGTGAAGGTACGTGGTGCTTTTAGCATATCCAAAGAAAATCAAAAGTTATTATTAAAAGAAGCAAAACAAAATGGAATAGATGGTATTTTTGTTTTGTCTACTTGTAATAGGACTGAAATAACAGGATTTGCTAAACACCCATTTGAATTAATCAGTCTTTTAATCAAATATTCAAAAGGAAGTGTTGAAGATTTTATAAATGTATCAAATGTATATAAGGATAAAGATGCTGTAAAACACTTGTTTAATATTGGTACAGGCTTGGATAGTCAAATTTTAGGTGATTACGAAATTGTAAGTCAATTAAAAGAATCTTTTAAACAAGCTAAACAGGTTGGAACTACAAATGCTTATTTAGAAAGATTGATGAATTTGGTTTTACAAGCTAGTAAAAATGTTAAAAATAACACCAAATTAAGTTCAGGGACCACCTCAGTTGCATATGCAGCAATTCAATATATAATTGAAAATATTGAAGATAATAATGATAAAAAAATTCTAATCTACGGTTTGGGTGAAATTGGAAAAAACACTTGTAAAAACGTGTTACAATACACTTCAAATAAGCAAATCACACTTATTAATAGAACCATAGAAAAAGCTCAAGAGTTTAAAAAAGCACATCCTGAAATTACCATAGGAGATTATAATAACCTGACTAATGAAATTTATCATACAGATATCTTAATTGTTGCTACTGGAGCAAGTGTTCCAACAATTAATAAAGAGCATTTAAAAGAAGGGAAGCAATTATTGATTTTAGATTTATCTATGCCAGAAAATGTAGATGTTGCTGTTAAAAATGTGGAAGGAATAACACTTGTTAATGTGGATGAACTTTCAAAAATTACAGATAAAACAATAGAAATAAGAAGAAGTGAAATTCCTGCAGCCGAAAGAATAATCAATAAATATAAAGCTGAATTTAATGATTGGATTTCACATAGAAAATATGTGCCAGCTGTAAATGCACTAAAAGAATCATTAATGGCTATTCAACATGATGAAATTGATTTTCATTCCAGAAAAATAAAAGATTTTAATATTGAACATGCAGAGTATGTAACCAACCGTATGATTCAAAAAATAACCACACAGTTTGTGAAACACTTAAAAGACGAGGAAACTTCAGTAGATCAAAGTATTAGTGTAATTAGCAAAATGTTTAATATAAAAGAGTTAAGTTTAGATGAGAACAATTAAAATTGGGACAAGATCCAGTAAATTAGCTCTTTGGCAAGCAAATACAGTAGCAAAACAATTAGAACATTTCGGATATAAAACAGAAATTGTAAAAATAGATTCTGTTGGCGATATAGTTTTAGATAGACCATTATACGAACTTGGTATAACAGGTGTTTTTACAAAAAACTTAGACATTGCTTTATTAAATGGTAAAATAGATATTGCCGTACATTCTTTTAAAGATGTGCCTACAAATTTACCTCAAGGAATTGTACAAGCAGCAGTTATTAAACGTGGCGATTTTAACGATATTTTGGTAATAAAAGAAGATGAAAATTTCTTTACTAATGAAACTGCTACTATAGCAACAGGAAGTTTACGTAGAAAAGCTCAATGGCTGTACCGATATCCACATCATAAAATTACGGGTTTAAGAGGGAATGTAATTACTCGCTTACAAAAATTAGAAGATAATGATTGGGATGGAGCAATTTTTGCAGCCGCAGGTTTAAAGAGAGTAGATTTACTTCCAAAAAAAGAAAAATACCTAAAACTAGATTGGATGGTGCCTGCACCAGCACAGGGAGCAGTTATGGTAGCAGCACTAGAAAAAGATCAAGAATTACTTGAAATTTGTAAAGAAATAAATCACGAAGAAACCGCTACTTGTGTTAAAATTGAAAGAGAGTTTTTACAGGTGTTAGAAGGTGGTTGTACAGCACCAATAGGAGCCTTGGCAACATTAAAAGATGAAATTATTAAATTTAAAGGCGTTTTATTTAGCCCTGATGGAAAACATAAAATAGAATTTTTTAAAGAAGTTGAAGCCAATAATGTTAGTGATTTAGGAGCTTTTGGAGCCAACTATATTTTAGAAAGAGGTGGAAAAAAATTGATGAGAGAAATGATTAATATTGAAAAAGATATTAATATTTACGCTACAAAAAACCTTTCATTAGAACAAGTAAACGCATTGTCATCTCATATAGGCTCTTCTATGAGCGATTTTATAACTATTAGGAGCAATAGACTAAAACCTAAAATAGTTAAAAGCTCTATTGAGAATGTCGTTTTTACAAGCCAAAATGGAGTAGAAGCGGTGTTGGAAAATTTTTCACCAACGGATTTAGATTTTAAAAATATTTATTGTGTTGGTCGAAGAACAAAACGATTGATTGAAAAAAGAATTGGAAAAGTTACTCAAGTTGAAAATTCAGCTGAAAGCTTAGCCAATTATTTAGTTCAACAGCTACCAAATAAAAGTGTTACGTTCTTTTGTGGAAATAAAAGAAGAGATGAATTGCCTTCAATTTTAAAGAAAAATAATATTGAAGTTAATGAAGTTGAATGTTATCAAACTCAATTAACACCTAGAAAAATAGAAGATAAATACAATGCAATACTTTTCTTCAGTCCAACAGGTATCGAAAGTTTTATAAAAGAAAATAAAATAAAAGATATCGCAGTTTTTTGTATAGGAGAAACCACGGCAAATGAGGCTAAAAAGTACTTTAAAAATGTAATTGTCTCAAAATTATCAACTGTTGAAAGTATGATAAGTTCAGTTAATGAGTATTTTAAAGAAAAAGAAAATTAATAAATAACCATCGTAATTTATAATAGTTGGTTTTATAAAGTTTAAATCAACCAATAAATCAAGTGTAATGAATAGAACAAGACGTCTTAGAAAAACCGAAAATATTCGCCGTTTAGTTAGAGAAAACAAACTAACAATTGACGATTTAATTTATCCTTTATTTATTGAAGAAGGTGAAAATATTGAAACTGAAATTGTTTCTATGCCAGGAATAAAACGTTTCTCGTTAGATACCATTTCAAAAGAATTAGATGAAGTAGTAGCTTTAGATATTCCAGCGGTTTTACTTTTTGGAATTCCTTCAAAAAAAGATGATACGGGTTCAGAAACTTGGAATGAAGATGGAATTATGCAGCAAGCAGTTCGTTTTATTAAAAAGAATTACCCTAGTTTATATGTAATAACAGACGTTTGTTTTTGCGAATATACAAGTCATGGACATTGCGGAATTATCCATGACAATGATGTTGATAATGATGCAACTCTACCAAACATTGCTAAACAAGTTATTTCACATGCCAAAGCAGGAGTAGATATGGTTGCGCCTTCAGGAATGATGGATGGAATGATTGCAACTATTCGTGAAGCATTAGATAATACAGGGTTCACTAACATCCCAATAATGTCGTATGCAGTAAAATATTCATCAGCTTTTTATGGTCCATTTAGAGATGCTGCAGATTCTGCACCAACTTTTGGAGATAGAAGAACCTATCAAATGGATCCTTCTAACAGAGATGAAGGATTAAGAGAAGCAACTTTTGATGATCAAGAAGGAGCCGATATTTTAATGGTTAAGCCAGCTCTTTCTTATTTAGATATTATTCGCGATTTAAAAAATAATTTTGACCGTCCGATAGCTTGTTACAATGTAAGTGGAGAATATGCAATGATAAAAGCGGCTGCAGCAAATGGATGGATAGATGGAGAACGTGTAATGATGGAATCTTTATTATCTATGAAAAGAGCAGGAGCCGATATAATTATTACTTACTTTGCAAAAGAGGTTGCAAAAGTATTATCAAAAAAATAAAAAAATGAAATTAGAAAGATCAATAGAACTATATACCAAAGGGAAAAGAAACTTAGTAGGATCTGTAAACTCACCAGTTAGAGCATTTAAATCGGTAGGTGGGGTTCCTATTTTTATAGAGAAAGCTAAAGGGAGCAAAATATATGATGTTGATGGAAATGAATATATAGACTTTGTATTGTCTTACGGACCAATGATTTTAGGACATAGAAATAGCAAAGTAGAAAGAGCTGTAGAAAAAGCATTAAAAAAAGGATATACTTTTGGAGCATCTACAGAGGCTGAGATAAAAATGGCTAAGTTGGTTTGCGAAGCTTTTCCAGGAATGGATAAGGTTCGTTTTGTAAGTTCAGGTACCGAAGCAGTTTTTAGTGCAATTCGTTTGGCACGTGCTTTTACTGGTAAAAATAAGATTATAAAGTTTTCGGGTTGCTATCATGGACATTCGGATGCATTGCTAGTGGCAGCTGGATCAGGATTGGCTACTTTAAGTATTCCAGGTAGCGCAGGTGTTCCTGATGAAGCAGTTAAAAATACCCTAATTGCCGAATATAATAACATAGATAGTGTTGAAAATCACTTAGCTAATAATAATGATATTGCAGCAGTTATAATTGAACCTATAGCTGGAAATATGGGCGTTGTTCAACCAACTTCAGAATTTATACAAGAATTAAGAGATTTGACCAAAGCTAGTGGTGTTTTATTAATAGTAGATGAAGTAATGACAGGGTTTCGCTCTAAATTTGGTGGCGCACAAGAATTATTAGGAATTGAAGCAGATATTACTTGCTTAGGTAAAGTTGTTGGAGGAGGTTTTCCTGTAGGCGCTTATGGAGCTAGAAATGAAATTATGGAAATGGTTGCGCCATTAGGAAATATGTATCAAGCAGGAACATTATCTGGAAACCCAATAGCTATGGCTTGTGGAATTGCTACGTTAAAAGAATTGAAAAAGCAAAATCCATACGATAAATTTGAAAAAACAGCCGCTTTTTTAGAAAGAGAGTTATTAGCAGCTGCAAAAGAATATGGAATAGATTTACAAGTTAACAGATTTGGTTCTATGATTAATCCATTTTTTACCAAAGAAAAAGTGGTTGATTTTAAATCTGCGCAAACTTCCAATACCGAACAGTTTAAAACCTTTTTCTGGAAAATGATGGAACATGGAGTGTTTTTACCTCCTTCTCAATTTGAAGCTTGGTTTTTAGGAACTGCAATGACTAAGAGAGATATCTATAAAGTTAGATCAGCCATAAAAATAGCAATGAAAGCTGTAGCTGAGAAAAAGAAATAAAAAAATGTTTTAGTTGTATGTTTTAGTTGTTTTTTTGAAAACAAATTGAACCAACAACAAATCAATAAATAACTGAAAAGTACAATGATTAAGAACGATTTATATTTAAGAGCATTAAAAGGAGAAAGTGTTGAACGCCCTCCAGTATGGATGATGCGTCAAGCAGGAAGATATTTACCTGAGTTTATTGCAATTCGTGAGAAATATGATTTTTTTACAAGATGTAGAACACCTGAACTAGCTTCTGAAATTACAGTTCAACCAATTAGAAGGTACGGAATGGATGCTGCTATTTTGTTTTCAGACATTTTAGTAGTGCCACAAGCAATGAATATTGAAGTTGAAATGAAAGCTGGTGTTGGTCCTTGGTTGCCCAATCCAATACGAACACAGAAAGATGTTGATGCTGTGTTGGTTCCTGATGTAAATGAAGAATTAGGTTATGTCATGGAATCTATTAAAGTTACCAAACAAATGTTGAACAATGAAATTCCATTAATTGGTTTTGCAGGTTCGCCATGGACAATTTTATGTTATTGTATTCAAGGGCAAGGTTCTAAAAACTTCGATAAAGCAAAAGAATTTTGTTTTACGCAACCTGTTGCAGCCCATACCTTATTGCAAAAAATTACGGATACTACCATTGCTTACCTAAAAGAAAAAGTAAAGGCAGGGGTAAATGCAGTTCAAATTTTTGATTCTTGGGGAGGTATGTTATCTCCAGTAGATTATCAAGAGTTTTCATGGAAATACATCAATCAAATTATTGAAGCATTAAAAGAAGAAGCTCCAGTAATTGCTTTTGGAAAAGGATGTTGGTTTGCATTAGAGGAAATGGCTAAATCAAATGCTTCTGCTTTGGGAGTTGATTGGACCATAACACCTCAAATGGCTCGTAAGTTTACCAATAACAATATAACTTTACAAGGTAATTTTGATCCATCACGTTTGTTATCACCTCCAGCTATAATTAAAAAAATGGTTACTCAAATGATTAACGACTTTGGAAAAGATAAATATATTGTAAATTTAGGACATGGAATTTTACCAAATATTCCATTAGACAATGCAAAAGCGTTTATTGATGCTGTAAAAGAATATAAAAGCTAGGTTCTAAAATTGAGGTTTTAGATTTTTAAAATCAACACTTTAGATCTCGTTATTTACTACTAATTATGAAAAACTTAATTCAAAAATATAATATTCCTGGGCCAAGATATACCAGTTATCCAACGGTGCCATTTTGGGATAAAGAAGGAATTGCTTTAGAAGATTGGAAAACAACGGTTAAAAAATCTTTTATAGAAAGTAATGATATTGAGGGGATAAGCCTTTATATTCATTTACCTTTTTGCGAAAGTTTGTGCACATTTTGTGCCTGCCATAAAAAAATTACCAAGCGTCATGAAGTTGAACAACCCTATATAGATACTGTTTTAAAAGAATGGGATTTGTATTGTGATATGTTTGAAGCTAGGCCAAAAATTAGAGAAATTCATTTAGGTGGTGGTACACCCACATTTTTTTCTTCAGAAAATTTAAAAAAACTAATCAATGGTATTTTTAAACGAGCAGACAAATTTGAGGTTTTTGATTTTAGTTATGAAGGTCATCCAAACCATACTTCAGAAGAACAATTACAAACGTTATACAATTTAGGCTCTAGAAGAAACAGTTTTGGAATACAGGACTATGATCCAAAAGTACAAAAAGCTATTCATAGAATTCAAAGCTTTGAGCAGGTTAAAAAAGTTCACGACTTGTCTAGAAAAATTGGTTATGAATCTATTAGCCACGATTTAATTTTTGGATTGCCTTTTCAAACAGAAGAAAGTATTCGTACTACTATTAAAAATACCATAGCTTTAAAACCAGACAGAATAGCTTATTACAGTTATGCACATGTACCTTGGATAAAAGGTGTAGGGCAACGTGGTTTTGACGAAAACGATTTGCCTAAAGATGATGAAAAACGCTATTTATATGAATTAGGGAAACAGCTGTTTTTTGATAATGGTTATGTTGAAATTGGGATGGATCATTTTGCTTTGCCAAGTGACTCGCTTCATAAAGCTATGGAAGTAAAAAAACTTCATAGAAATTTTATGGGTTACACTGCTGGAAAAACTGAATTAATGATTGGTTTAGGAATGTCATCTATTAGTGATTCTTGGTATGCATTTGCACAAAATGAAAAAGATGTAGATGACTATACTGAAAAAGTGAATAAAGGAGTTATACCAATATTTAAAGGACATTTATTAACAGATAAAGATTTGATTATAAGAAAACACATTTTAAACTTAATGTGTAATTTAGAAACCACTTGGAATGTTGGTTTAGATACTAAAACTAAGTATGAAATTGTTGAGCGTCTTCAACCAATTATTGATGATGGTTTAGTTGAAGTTTCTGATGAAAAAGTGAAAGTAAAAGAGGAGGGAAGAATGTTTGTACGCAATATTTGTATGGCTTTTGATTTACGATTGATTGAAAATAAACCTGAAACTAGAATTTTTTCAATGACTATATAAAAAAAATCCGAACATTATTTGTTCGGATTTTTTTTATCTAATATTTGTAAAGTAATTATTCAGCTAAAGTTCTTATGTAATGTACAGTTAGCCACATATCTTCTTCACTCATTTTCTTTTCATAATTTGGCATATCTTTTCTTCCAATATAACTTTTATAAAATAATGCACCATCAGATTGAGATTGGAATTCTTCAGAAGAAAAATCTCCTAAATTTCCATCAACTTCATCAGCTTTAGGTCCATCTCCTAATCCATCCTTTCCATGACAAGATTTACAATGTTTTGAGTATAAATTTTTTCCTAAAGATATATTTTCTTTAGATGCTTCTTCTGGGTTTGTCATTTTTTCATATTTAGCTGGAACTTTCCATTCTTCTTGAGCTAATTTAGTAAATGATACTAGTGCGAAACTTATAACCCCTAAGGTCATTAAAATTTTTAGTGTTTTCATTTTCAGTCTAAGTTTTTGTTTGTTATTATTTAATTATCAAAAACAGTACCATAACTTTTAAAAAGTACTGTATTTTTTATTCTTCAGAACTTAAAAGTTCTTTTCCTTCTTTTTTTATTTTAAACAAATTGAGAATTGTATAAACATAATTTGCCCAAACTCCTAATAATAGAATTGTTAAAACAATGTACATCCACATTGGAGCCGCTTCAGACCAAAGTTTATTCCCTTCTTCTTTTACTTGTTTATTAAAGTTACCCCAATTTACAGTTTTCTTTTGAAATACGTTTCCAAAATCATCATTATCTTCAATTATTGAAAAAACTGTAATATCTCCATTTTCATTTCCAGGAAGATCTGTTGGAAACTCAAATTTAAATTCACCATCTTCAATATAATTTTCTTTAATCTTCATTTTAGAAAGCATTCCTTGTACAGAAACAATGATATCTGCCTCTTCAACTGGCGTTTCTACACCCAAGCTATCAATAGTAAAAGCTTTAATTATAACAGTTTTTACACTATCAATTTCTTCAAGGTTTAATTCTAAATGCAGGTCTTTTACACTTAGTTCTTCTTCCTCTTCATCTAAAGCGTCAGTACCTTCAAATTTAGCTATTAAATTAATATATCCATTTTCATCAACCAAATAGTTATGTGATTCTGGAAGAATTAATTGGGCGATACCTTCTTGTGAAGTTGTTGAAGTTCCAAGTAAAACTTCTTTTTCATTTAAAGTATTATAAAATTTAATTTCAGTATCAACAACTGGAATTTTATCTTTTCTATCCTTTTTATTTCTTGCTATAAAACTAACTTCTAATAATCTAGAATTATCATCTTGTTTTACAGTTTTAAAATTAAACATCATTCTAAAATTACTAGCATCGTTTTCTTGAGCAATGCTGGTAAAACTAAACATCAATGCAATAATAAAAGAAGTAATAAATGGATATTTAAATAGGTTACTTTTCATAATTTCTAATTTTATTGATGTTATTCAGTTACAATTTTTTTAACTTTTTTCTTATTCTTCAGAGCTTCTCTTTCATTATCGATAATTCCAGACATTGGAATTACAGGTACTAGTTTCATAATTAAAATAAAGAATAAGATAAATGCAGCAACACCTGTAAAACTTAATGCCCACTCAATCCAAGTTGCTGTATAATGAATAAACTCAGGCCTAGTATCTTGAATAGGTAAATATGGAGTTTCTAAAGTTGGAACTACAATTAAATAGCGGTTAAACCATAGTCCTAACACAGCAATAATAGCGGCAAAAGTAATAGATTTAATAGTTCTAAACTTTTTAAAGAATAAAATAACTATTGGTACAATTACTCCAATATAATTGGCAAAAATAAACATCCAAAAATATTTTGTAAATAGCGTATTTAAAAGGTTGGCATCGTGTGTTTTATGGCTAAACCATCTTGCAAAATACTCACTAAAAGTAAAGTATCCGAATAGTAAAGAAATTACTAATAAAATAATTCCAGCTCCTATAAAATGTACTTTTCTTATATAATGTTCTAAATGGTAGTATTTACGAATTAGGTACATAGCAATAATAATAACTCCTACACCTGAATATAAACCTGCAATGATAAAGTAAGGAGCAAAAATTGAACTATTCCAACCAGGTTGTAATGTTAAACTAAAAATCCAAGCAAGTACTGAATACGCAACAATAGCTAATGCAATAACCATTGCTGACATTGTTCTTGTTATTTTATGAAGCTTTTCTCTTTGTTCATCAGTATCTTGATAATTAATAGCTAAAAACTTATATACTTTTTGTCTCCATTTTGGTGCATTTTCACTGTTATCTCTTAAAATTGCAAAATCTGGAATAAAAGTAAGGTACAAATAAATAAAGCATCCAATTAAATCGGTCATAATCGCAATAATATCCCAAGTAATAGGAGATTGTATGCGTGGATATAAAAATAAATAGTGAAGTCTATCTAATCTTCCAATACATAAAAGTATAAATATTGGACCTATGATTAGTGAAAGTACTGTAATTATTTCAACAATTCTAGAAACAGAATTTTTCCAAGGTGTTTTAAAGAAATGTAAAATACCCGAAATAAATGCCCCCGAATAACTTAAACAAACGAAGAAAATGAAGTTGATGATATAAATACCCCATACAACATTATCACGCATTCCTGTTACTTCATGCCCTTTAACAACTTGTATAATAAAAGCGTATAAACCAACAATAATTACAGCAATTAAAAAGCCCATCCATATTTTAGATGTTTTGGTTGTTTTGTCTAACAAAGGAGAAAATTCTTTAACTAATTCTCTTTTTCGTTTTGATATGTTCATAATTAAGAGTTTTTAAAGTTAAATTTTACTTTGTTTTTTGTATTCTTGAACCTCAGGAACATCTTTATAGCGTTCAAGGATATCTTCTTCTATATCAAATCCACGTTCCAATGGGAATTGTCTGTTTACTGCTGGTAAGTAATATACATTAGGTTTGGTTCCTAAATGTTCTAAATGACGATAGCCTCCACGATCTTTTATTAATTGAGAAAATCTAACCGTTTCTTCGCCATTGGTTACTATATCTTCATTTTTATCACCAAAATAAATGACACCCATTGGACAAGATGATGCACAATGTGGTAGTTTTCCTTGTCTTAACATATCAGGACAAAAATCACACTTCATTACTGTTCCTTCTGCTGCAGGAACACTAGTTTCTGGAGAATACGGTTGACTTTTATCATCAAACTTATCTTTATGTCCCCAATTAAACTGACGTGCTGAATAAGGACAACTGGTAATACAGAATTTACATCCTATACAACGATCATTATCAACTAAAACTATATTATCATCACGTTTAAAAGTTGCACCTGTTGGACAAACAGTTACACAAGGAGGCTCATCACAATGGAAACATGGTTTTGGTAACCAATAAGGAGAAGCTTCTGGATTATCTTGAATAAGTTGTACTTTCATAAACTCTTCATTATAATCTAATTTGTGTGCTTTTTGACAGCCTTCAACACATTTTCTTGCATTTTTACATTTGGCTAAATCTATAACCATAACAAACTTTTTGTTAGGAATTCCTTTTCTAGATTCTGCTGGAGTGATATGTGCTTCAGGATAGTTGTTAATATTAGTAGCATCAACCTCAACAACTTTACCATCTGGTGTTAATAATCTAACTTTTTCTCCGGAAGCTTTTAATTCTTCTTCTGATGCCAAATTTGAAATTAATGAAGCACCTGCAACAGCAGTTACACTAGACATTAGTCCTAATTTTAGGAAGTTACGTCTGTTGGTGCTACTTTTTTCATTTTTATTTTTTTCCATGATTATCCTTGTTAAATAAATTTAAGGCTTAATTAAGTTAAAACAGACTAACAAAAGTTCGAAAATCTTTTGAGGGTGACTTATTTGTATTGTTAGTCTGTTTGAGCTATAAATCTTTAATTAAAAATTGTAGATTCTTGTAATGTTAAATCCAATTAAGAAATCACCTTTAAAGAAATCATATTGATTAAACATATAATTTTTTTGAGGGTTAAGTCCATTGTTATTGGTCAAGAAAATTTGAAACTCATGTGCTGAAGTTACAAACTCTGCTCCAATGCTAAAACCTGGTTTAGGTTGCATTGCATCAAATTGTGTAATTGGTTGACTATAGTCAATTAAAATTGATGTTTGAGGGCTTATTTTAACTCTACCACCAATTGCTACAGAAACCAAATCATTTTCCATATCTGGATGCACTAAATTGTAATGAGATACACTTGGTGCAATTTGAAATGATACATTTGGACTAAATCTTTTAGCGATAATCAATTGGTTAAAATAAGAATATCTATCTTGTTTTAAATTGAACTTATCTTTTTTACGTGCATCAATAGTAAAGTTACCGTAGTAAGAAACACTAATAGGCATACTATTAGAACGTGTTTGTCTTAATAAAGCTACTTTCCAATTAAAATCTTGTAAACGATTGAATTTTGTGGTTCCATATCCAATAGTAAGCCTTTCATGAATTCCATAGGATAAACCAATTCTTATGTTTGAATCACCCCAAAAACCAGCCAAATCATTACCAGCTTCACTATTAATTAATCCAAATCTGTGTTGCATTTGCACTTCTAATGCATTTTTGCTTAACAACACATTTGTTGGATTGTCAATAATATTTGAACTTTCAAAGGCATCTCTTTCAAGTTTTTCTTTCACTTTTTTATCTTTACTACTATCTTCTTGAGCAACAGCTATAAAAGGTAATATTAAAAAGATAAAAAGTAATTTTATATAATTTTTCATATTAAATGTCTTAAATTTAGTTATCTAGCGCACCTTGGTTTATCCAAGCTTTAATTAATTCAATTTGTTCAGCATTTAAACCACCATGACCATCATTAACCATATTGAAAAGTCTACTATTATTAGCATCATTTGCTGTTACATAGGTTGGTATTAAAGCATCGTATGAATTTCCTTCCTTTAAGTTTGGATCTCTATTTTCACCGTGACATCCAATACAGTTAGCAGTAAATAATGGTTGAATATCACTACTTAACTTGATTTCTACATAACCAGGGTCACCTGGATCAGTTGGAATTTCAGGCGGATTTAATATATGCTCTGGAATTTCATCATAGTAACATGAAAAGCACAATAAACTTAAGCTGCTAACTAGAACTATTTGCAATAGTTTTTTCATTTGTTTTATATTTTATGTTAATTAACGTCTACTTTTAAATTTCTTAAGGAAATTTTAAGTTAATAGAGTTACTCTAAAGCAGTAGTTAGATTTTTTAAAAGTTCGAAGAAATTTAATAGTTCTCTCGAACTTTTAAAAAATCTAACTATTAAATTATTGAACTACTTGTAATGCATTTTTTATCAATGCTCTAGCATACGCAGGGTTATGGATACCGTGACTATGATCTTTTTCAACTGTTTTATAATTCCATAATGCTTGTGCAGTTTTGAAAGGAATAGTTTCAGTTTGTTTTAATGTATTACCGTCTTCATCAATTAAACCTAGTGCTAATAACTCAGCTTTTAAAGCTGCCATATCATCTGCCAATCCAGCTACTTCTGTAGGAACACCGTTAGTGTGACAACTAGCACAATTATCATAATTTACATTGAAAGTATGTAACCCTTCAGAACCATCATTAGAAGCAGCACCCATATGACAGGTTACACAAGATGCTCCAGTTCTATGTGCTGCAGATTTTGCTGCAGGATATGCTGTTGTACCTCCATCTATTAATGCTCCTTGAATACCTTCTAACATTGTAGTTTGAGGACCGTAATGAGGATAAAATCTTGAGTTAGCTTGTAAATACATTCCTGTTCCATCATCAACAGGTGCTTTAGATCTTGGTTGGTGACAAGAAATACAACTGTTACTAGCATCTCCATAATCAATTATATAATCAGGGTCAGTTAAATCTAGAGCTGTAGGTTCCATAGATCTTAATGCGAAATCATGTCCATCATTTTCAAAGTCAAATGTACTGTGTTTTGAGTGACATGTAGTACATGATACAGGTGTTGGACTATCAATATCAACTGCTGGTTGACCAGTAATATAGTTGATAAACCCTTCATTAGAGTGACAACGTGAACAAGAACCTCTACTTCCTGCATAAGCGACAGCTCCACCAGCAGCATGTCCTGATTTTTCGTAAGTAGCTTGAATTGTTTCTCTGTGGCTATTTGAGTGACAAGCGATGCAGGATGCTGTTCCATCAACACCATCAATACCGTCTGTTCCATCAACACCATCAATACCATCAATACCAGCTTGCCCTTGTGGACCAGCTATAGGATCACTTGTACATTGAATGAACATTAAACTTGATGCTAAAATCATCAAGAATCCGATTAATTTTAAATTTTTCATAATATTAGATATTTGTTTGTTTTAAATCTTATATAAATTTAAGAACATCAATAAGCTTAATTTATGATTTAAGTCATTCTTTGAAAAAATGTAAAAAACACAATTCCAGTAAGTTACCTTCTATTTAGAATCGTTAAAATTAATTTTTAGCTTTGTAAACGCAAATTTGGTTACAGACTTAAGTAATTATTGTTACAATTTTATCTAAAATTCTTTTTTTAGTAAGATGAATGATTTAACTTTTTTAATTTATATATATAATAAGGTATATACAATTGAATAATATATAATATAGGTATGGGATCAAGTGGTCAAATTATAAATTTAACAATCAAAATGGATTTTTATAATTTAAAATATAATGACTAATTTAAATAAACCCATATTTTTTGTAAATTTGCAAAACTAAAAAAAAATCGAATGGCTAAATTTGAAGTTAAACTTCCTAAAATGGGTGAAAGTGTTGCTGAAGCAACCATAACATCTTGGTTAAAAAATGTTGGAGATAGCGTTGATCAGGATGAAGCAATAGTTGAAATTGCGACAGATAAAGTGGACTCAGAAGTTCCGAGTGAAGTAGAAGGTACTATTACAGAAATCTTATTCGATGTTGATGCTGTTGTAAAAGTAGGTGAAACCATTGCAATTATTGAAACTTTGAGTGATGATTCTAATGAAGAAAGTAGTAAGACTGTAGAAGTGGCCGAATCTGTTATTGAAGAAATTGAAGAAGAAGTAGATAAAATAATTGAAACTACTACAATTAGTAAAGTATCAAATTCAGGAAAATTTTATTCACCATTAGTTAGAAATATTGCCGAAACTGAAGGTGTTACTATGGATGAGTTAGAGGCAATAGTTGGTACAGGAAAAGATAATAGAGTTACAAAAAATGATATTTTAGCTTATTTAGAAAGTGACAGAAATGTTGCAAGTAAGCCAAAACCTGAAGCTAAAAAAGAACTTGTTGAAAATCAAACTCCAAAAATAGAAAAGAAAGAAGTTGTTAAAACTCCTGTTTCTGTTAATGGAAATGATGAAATAATTGAAATGAGTCGTATGGGTAAATTAATTGCCCATCATATGGTAGAGTCGGTACAAACTTCAGCCCACGTTCAATCTTTTATTGAAGTAGATGTTACTAATATTGTAAATTGGAGAAATAAAATTAAAGAGCAGTTTTTTGCTCGAGAAGGAGAAAAAATAACATTTACTCCAATTTTTATGCAAGCTGTAGCAAAAGCTATTAAAGATTTTCCTATGATTAATATTTCTGTAGATGGAGATAAAATTATTAAAAGAAAAGCAATTAATTTAGGGATGGCAGCATCCTTAAACGATGGTAATTTAATTGTTCCAGTTATTAAAAATGCAGATCAACTAAATTTAGTAGGAATGACTAAAGCGGTTAATGATTTAGCAAACAGAGCAAGAAAAGGCCAGCTGAAACCTGATGAAATTCAAGGTGGCACATATACAGTAACTAATGTAGGAAGTTTTGGAAGTGTTTTTGGAACACCAATAATAAACCAACCACAGGTAGCAATATTAGCTTTAGGAGCTGTGAGAAAAGTTCCTGCTGTAATTGAAACTCCAGAAGGTGACTTTATTGGGATTCGTCATAAAATGTTTATTTCACATTCATATGATCATAGAGTGGTAAATGGTGCATTAGGAGGAATGTTTATTAAAGCCGTAAAAGAAAGTTTAGAAGCTTGGAATGTAAATGCCGAGTTTTAATTGATAACTAATTTGTATTAAAAGAGGCTTTTTTTTAAAGCCTCTTTTTTTTATAAAAAATAATAGTTTATAATTATAGTAAACTCTAAATTTGTTTTTAATTAAATTTTAATAAAGGATGGAACTTCAAAATATTGATAAGTATGTTCATTTAATTAAAAGTACTTTAATTGATAGAGGGGTAACAGAGTTTTGGGCAGGACTCATAAACTTGGTGATGGTTTTGTTTTTAATTTTAGTTGTTACCTATATTATTGATCGAATTTTAAGGAGAATTATAATCAAAGCATTTGATGTTTTTTCAGTTAAAACTAAAACTACTTTTGATGATTTTTTGGTGCAAAGTAAATTTTCTAGGTATTTTGCGCATATCATCCCTTTATTGTTATTAAAAATAATAGTTCCAACCGTTTTACAAGACTTTCCTTTTTTATTAAAAACATTTCATAATATCATAAACATTTATGGGGTTATTTTATTTGTAAAAATTATACGAAGTTTTCTAAGATCTACTCAAAGATATTTAAGAACTAAAGAGCGTTTTAAAGACAAACCTTTAGAAAGCTATGTACAAGTAGTAATGATTTTTTTATGGGGGCTCGCCATATTTTTTATTGTTTATCAATTAACTGGGAGAGATATTTTAAGTTTTGCAACGTTAGGAGCGGCTTCAGCAGTAATATTATTAATTTTCAAAGACACTATTTTAGGTTTTGTAGCTTCAATTCAAGTTTCAGTAAATGATATTGTTAGAATTGGAGATTGGATTACTTACGAAAAATTTGGAGCAGATGGTACTGTTACCGATATTAATTTAGCCACTGTTAGAGTGCAAAACTGGGACAATACTTTTACCACTATACCAACATATAGTTTAATTTCAGATTCTTTTCAAAATTGGAGAGGAATGGAAGAATCTGGAGGAAGAAGAATTAAAAGAGCGGTTTTAATAAAACAAAACTCTATAAAGTTTTTAACAACTGAAAAAATTGAAGAATTTAAAAAAATACAACTAATTAAAAATTATTTAGACACTAAATATCAAGAAATCACAAATTATAATGAAAAAAAAGGTATAGATAAGTCTGTTCTAATTAATGGTAGAAATTTAACTAATTTTGGTGTTTTTAGAAAGTATGTAGATGCTTATCTAGAACAAAATTCCTCTGTTAGTAAAGAATTATTTACTATGGTAAGGCAGTTGGCTCCAACTCCAAAAGGAATTCCTCTAGAAATATATTGTTTTAGCAGCGATAAAAAATGGGTAAATTACGAGGCTGTTATGTCCGATATTTTTGACCATGTTATAGCAGCAGTTCCCTATTTTGATTTGGAAGTTTTTGAAGAACCAACAGGTAAAGATTTTAGTCTATTTGCAAAAAAGGGAGTTAAAGGTTAAGCTCTAAGCTTCACTTACTTTAAGTCTTGCGGTTGCCGAAGTTGGTTCTTCTAAAAAGCTACCGTCTAAATATTTTAGATAACCAACAATTGCTATCATAGCAGCATTGTCTGTGGTGTATTCAAATTTAGGGATATAGGTTGTCCATCCAAATTTATTTTCAGTTGCTTTAAGTACTTTTCTAATTTCAGAATTAGCACTAACCCCACCTGCAATAGCAATGTGTTTAATTCCTGTTTGTTTTACGGCATTTTTTAGTTTGTCAAACAAAATTTCTACAATGGTATGTTGTATAGATGCGCAAATGTCATTTAAGTTTTCGTCAATAAATGTAGGGTTTTCTTTAGTCTTTTTTTGAATAAAATAAAGAATACCTGTTTTTAAACCACTAAAACTAAAATTTAATTCATCAACCTTAGGTTTGGTAAATTTGAATGCTTTTGAATTTCCAAGTTTAGCATATTTATCAATTAAAGGCCCTCCAGGGTAAGGTAGTCCAAGTATTTTGGCAGATTTGTCAAAAGCTTCTCCAACAGCATCATCTATAGTTTCACCAATAACTTCCATTTCAAAATAATTATTGATTTTTACAATTTGTGTATGTCCACCGCTAATGGTTAAACACAAAAAAGGGAAAGGAGGTTTTTGTTGATTTTCTTCTTCAATAAAATGCGCTAAAACGTGTCCTTGCATATGATTTACTGCTATTAAAGGAATGTTTAAAGCTAGGGACAAAGACTTTGCAAACGAGGTTCCAACCAATAATGAACCCATTAATCCAGGTCCGCGAGTAAAAGCTATGGCATTTAAGTCTTTTTTGTCGATATTTGCTTGTTGAATGGCTTGTTGAATTACAGGAACTATATTTTGTTGATGTGCACGTGATGCTAATTCAGGAACAACACCGCCGTATTTGGCATGAATTTCTTGATTAGCCACAACATTTGACAGTATTTTTCCGTTGCAGATAACAGCTGCACTAGTATCATCACAAGATGATTCTATACCCAGTATGTAAATAGGTTTATTTTTAATCATTAATTAACAAATAAAGGCATAAAAATTGCCATTAAAATGCAAATTTAGCGCTTATCAAACGAATTAAAAAAATAGTTGTCAAATTTTTACTAGTATTAGTGCTATTCATAGCACTAATAAGTACGCTATTGTCTATACCTGCTGTACAAACCAAGTTAGGTAAAATGGTAACTAATTATTTACAAAGTGAATTTGATGTTGATATAACTATTGATAAAGTTGATTTGGCTTATATTGGAGATGTGCAGCTAAAAAAAGTTTTTGTAAAAAATCATCATGCAGATACGTTAATTTATATCAATGATTTAACAACTTCCATATTTAGCTACAGAAATTTATTAAAAAGTAAGCTAGAGTTTGGGCAAATTTCATTAAACAATTTCATACTTAATTTAAGAACATACGAAGGAGAAGAAGATGATGCATTAACGGTGTTTGTTGATAAATTTGATGATGGAACAGTGAGTGATAAACCTTCAGGGTTTTTGCTCACATCAACAAACTTGAAATTAAATAAGGGGTATGTTGAATTATTTGATGAAAATAAAGAAACTGAAAAACCATTGTTTTTTAAAAATATAAATGGAGATGCGGAAAATTTTAAAATAGAAGGACCAAACGTATCTACAGCTATCCATAAATTAAGTTTTATAGAAAATCATAACGTAGAGGTATTGAGTTTGTCGAGTAATTTTTCATACTCAAAACAACAAATGAGTTTTTTAAATACGATATTAGAAACTGAAAAATCAAGAATTTCCGCAGACATTGTATTTAATTATAATAGAGAAGATTTTTCAGATTTTAACAATAAAGTAGCTATACAAGCTAATGTTAAAAATGCAGATGTTTCATTTTTTGATTTACAAAAATTTTATAGTGAGTTTGGAACGGAAGATATACTTCATTTTTCAACCAAAATAACAGGGAATTTAAATAATTTTACCACACATAATCTTCAATTAAAAACAGATCAAAACGCCATAATAAATGGAGATTTGAATTTTAAAAATGCATTTAATCAAGAAAACGGTTTTTCATTAGATGCATATTTAACCAATTTAACATCGGATTATATTCATTTAAAAAAACTATTACCTAACGTTTTAGGAAATAATCTGCCATCTACATTTAAAAAATTTGGAAGATTCACTTTAAGAGGAAATACATTTATAACCGAAAATTTAATCAATGCCAAGCTAAATTTAAATACAGCTATTGGCTCTGCTATCACTGATTTGGAGTTGACAAATATTTCCAACATTGATAATTCATCTTACATTGGACATATTAAAGTTGTGGATTTTGAATTGGGAGAAATTATTGGAGATCCTTTAGTTGGTCAAATTTCTTTAGAAGCTGATATTGAAGGAGAAGGGTTTACCTTAGAAAAAATAAATACTGCAGTTAAAGGGCATGTTTCAAAGCATCAATACAAAAGTTACACCTATAAAGATATCACCATAGATGGAGTTGTAAAAAACAAGCATTTTGATGGAAATATGGAGGTAAATGACGCTAATATTAAATTAAATTTTAATGGTCTGGCAGATTTTTCTAGTGCAATTTATACGTTCGATTTTAAGGCAATTGTAGATTATTGTGATTTGAATAAAATAAACCTTTTTAAACGTGATAGTATTTCGAATGTAAAAGGAGATATTGAAATTAAAGTTAAGGGAAATACACTCGATGACTTGGTTGGAACAATTGATTTTAAAAATTCTTCTTACACCAATCAAAAAAATAATTACTTTTTTAAAGATTTTAACATTACCTCCTTATTTACCGATAGTATTAGAACCATAACAATAAATTCAACTGAAATTATTGATGGAAGAGTAAAAGGAAATTTTAAATTTAATGAACTAGGGAAACTAACTAAAAACTCTATTGGAAGTATATTTACCAATTACAAACCTTATAAAGTAAGCAACAACCAAAATTTAGATTTCAGATTTAATATTTATAATAAAATTGTTGAAGTTTTTTATCCTGAAGTTACACTTTCACCCAACACTATAATTAGAGGTAACATTAGTTCTAACAATAACTTATTTAGATTAAATATTAAATCGCCTAAAATTGAAGCATTTTCAAATATTATTGATGAGTTAAGCCTACAAATAGATAATAAAAACCCAATTTTTAATACGCAACTTAAAGTTGATAAAGTAGCTACAGATTTGTATGATATTTCTAAATTAAACTTGGTAAATATTACATTAAATGATACCTTATATTTTAGAACAGAATTTTTAGGAGGTGAACAAAATACTGAAAAATTCAACTTGTCTTTTTACCACACATTTAATGAAGATAATAAATCTGTTTTTGGGTTAAAAAAATCAGATTTTACCTATAAAAATAATGTATGGGAAATCAACCCTGAAAATGATAAAATGAATAAAGTTGTTTTTGATGGAAAAACAAAGATGTTAGATTTTAAACAATTTTTAGTTAGCTCCAAAAATCAAAAAATAGAATTTTTTGGAAAAGTAAATGATTCCATTTCAAAAGATTTAAAATTTAAATTTAGAAATGTTAAACTTGCCAGTATTACACCAAATATTGATAGTTTAAAGTTAAGAGGAACATTAAATGGTAATCTAAATTACAGGCAAATTAACAAAAAAATAGAACCAACAGCCAATCTATCTATTGCAGATTTTAACATCAACAATTCGCATCAAGGAAATTTAAATATTGCTATTGAAGGTAGAAACTCATTAAAACAATATGATATAGATGTTGCATTGGTTAGGGAAAATAGCAAAAGTTTTTCAGCACTTGGTGAGCTTGATTTTACTTCAAACAACCCAACACTAGATGTACAAGTTGGTTTTGAAGAGTTTAAATTAGATGCTTTTAGTCCTTTAGGAGAAGACGTTTTCAATAATATTAGAGGTTTTGCCTACGGAAGTGTACATGTTTCAGGTTTGCTAAAAAATCCAAAAATGGATGGAGATTTGTTTTTAGATCAGGCAGGCATGTATTTTCCATACTTAAATGTAGATTATAACTTTGATGGCACAAGTATAATTAGTTTAAAAGATCAAACATTTACTTTTGAAGATGTTACTTTAAAAGATACTTTTAAAAATACCAAAGGAGGATTATCAGGAACTCTCAGTCATAAAAATTTCGATAATTGGTTGCTAAACCTCAATATAAACACAAAAAATTTACTAGTTTTAAATACTGTTGAAGATGAAAATTCTGTGTATTATGGAACTGGTTTAATAGAGGGAAATGCAGTAATTAATGGGCCTACTGATAAATTAGTGATTGATGTTGTTGGGAAAACTAAAAAAGGTACCTATTTTGTAATTCCATTAAGTGATGTTAAAACGGTAGAGTCTTCTCAACTAATCAGATTTATAAATAAAAATGAATCTGAAAATGATGATGAAATTCGCAAAGCATTTATTTCTGAAAAGCTAAAAGGATTATCGTTAAATTTTAATTTAGAAGTAACTAAAGATGCTGTAGTTGAAATGGTGTTAGATAAAGCTACTGGCAGTTTTTTAAGAGGGAGTGGAACAGGAAATTTACAAATTGAATTAGACACCAAAGATAAATTTGATATGTATGGCGATTTCATTGTTGATAATGGAATTTATAATTTTAAATATGGTGGTTTTATCAACAAGCCATTTACTGTTAAAAAAGGAGGAAGTATTAGTTGGAGTGGCGATCCGTTTACGGCCATTTTAAATATAGAAGCAGTTTATAGAGTTACAGCAAATCCAAGATCATTACTAGAAAATATCACATCTAATAGAAAAATTCCAATTGACCTAATTACTCGTTTTTCAGGAGAATTATTTAATTCAGAAAGAGAATTTGATATTGAAATTCCAAATTCTAGTTCAACCGTAGCCTCTGAGCTGGCATTTAAACTTAATGATAATGATGACAATACCAAAACTAGACATTTTGTTTCATTATTAGCGTCAGGTGCCTTTTATAATGAAAGTGATTTAAGTATTAACACAACAGGATTGGTTTATGGTACCGCTTCAGATATGCTTTCCAATGCATTGGATAATATTTTTAATCAAGGAAACAATAAATTTAAATTAAAACCAGTATATACAGTTGGAGAAAAAAGCAAAGTAGATAATTTAAATATTAATGACCAGTTGGCAATTGATTTAGATTATCAGCTCAACGATAGAATTATTATTAACGGACGTGTAGGTGTTCCTGTAGGATCTAAAGAACAAGCCTCTGTAATTGGCGAAGTAAAAGTAGAATTTTTAATAAATGAAGATGGTACATTTAGATCAACCGTTTTTAATCGTCAAAATGAAATTCAATACACAGAAGAAGAAGAAGGTTATACTCAAGGAATAGGTTTAAATTATCAAATCGATTTCAACAGTGGTTCCGAATTATTAAAAAAACTAGGCTTAAAAAAGGACAAACCTAAAGATACAATCAGTACAACTAAACAATTAGACACCTTAAAAAATAAATTACTCAATTTTAAAAATAAAACATCAAAAAATGAATAAACCAACATTAGTAGTTTTAGCTGCGGGAATAGGAAGCAGATATGGAGGGCTAAAACAATTAGATACCTTTTCTCCACAGGGAGATACCATTTTAGATTTTTCTGCATACGATGCCATTCAGGCAGGTTTTGGTAAAATTGTATTTATCATTAGAAAAAGTATAGAGGAAGATTTTAAATTATTTTTTAATAAAAAATTAGAAGGTAAAATAGAGGTTGAGTATGTGTTTCAAGAAGTAGAAAATATTCCAGAAAAGTATAGAGATAATAACCGTCAAAAACCTTGGGGAACAGGTCATGCACTGTTGATGGCAAAAGACGTTGTAAAAGAAAATTTTGCTGTAATTAATGCGGATGATTTTTATGGGAAAGAAGCTTTTTTTGTAATTGCAGAGGCTCTAAAAAACATAGATAAAAATTCTACAAACTTTAATATGATGGGCTATGTGTTGAAAAACACCATTTCAGAATACGGTTCAGTTTCAAGAGGTGAATGTAGAGTGAATGATCATGGGTTTTTAACAGGAATAACCGAACGTACACATATTGAAAAAATAAATGGAGTTCTTAATTTTAAAGATGACGATGGCAAGTTGAAGCCTATTTTAGAAGATACTACAGTTTCTATGAACTTTTTTGGATTTACTCCTAAATATTTTGAACTTTCTGAATCTCTTTTTGAAAACTTTTTAGAAAATAACTATCAAGAACCTAAAGCAGAGTTTTTTATTCCGTTAGTTGTCAACCATTTAATCGTAAATAATTTAGCAACTATGGAAGTATTAAAATCTGATGCGCGTTGGTTTGGGGTTACTTATAAAGAAGATAAAGAATATGTGACTTCTGAAATTCAAAAACAGAAAGATCAAAACATCTATCCTGAAAATTTATGGAATTCTTAATTTAAAATAAATTTCATTCAAAATATAGTTTTAATTTTGCATTTCACTTATGGGTAAAAAAATAAAAAAAATAGGAGTTATGACTTCTGGAGGTGATGCTCCTGGAATGAATGCAGCAATTAGAGCTGTTGTAAGAACTTGTGCGTATTACAATATTGAATGCGTTGGAATCTATAGAGGCTACCAAGGAATGATTGATGCTGATTTTGTAAAGCTTGATGCACGTAGTGTAAATAATATCATTAACAGAGGAGGAACCATATTAAAATCATCGCGGTCTGCCGAATTTAAAACAAAAGAAGGAAGGGCAAAAGCCTATGAAAATATTAAAAATGCTGAAATTGATGGATTGATTTTAATTGGTGGAGATGGAACCTTTACTGGTGGAATGGTTTTTTATAATGAATTTAAAGTTCCCTGTATTGGTATTCCAGGAACCATAGATAATGATATTTTTGGAACCAATTATACTATTGGTTACGATACAGCCTTAAATACAGTTATAGAAGTAATTGATAAAATTAGAGATACCGCTAGTTCACATAACAGATTGTTTTTTGTTGAAGTTATGGGGCGTGATGCTGGTTTTATTGCTTTAAATGCAGGAGTTGGAGCTGGAGCTGAAGAAATTTTAATACCTGAGGAAGATTTAGGATTGGATAGATTGTTAGAATCTTTAAAAAGAAGTAAACGTTCAGGGAAATCTTCGAGCATAGTGGTGGTTACTGAAGGCGATAAAATAGGAAAAAGTGTATTTGAACTAGCAAACTATGTAGAAGAAAATTTGCAGCAATACGAAGTAAGAGTTTCTGTTTTAGGACATATGCAGCGTGGAGGTTCTCCAAGTTGTTTTGATCGTGTTTTGGCGAGTAGACTTGGGGTGAAATCTGTTGAGTTACTTTTAGACGGAAAATCCAATTTAATGGTTGGTTTAACGAATAATAAAGTAACTACTACATTATTGGATAAAGCGGTAAAAGGGCGACATGAAATTAATATGGAATTAATTCGAGTTAGCGATATTATGTCTATTTAAAACTAAACCTATACTACAATAAGTTAAATAAAAAAGGATTGAGTTAGGGTTAAAGTTTTATAAAATTAAACGATTTAAAAGTTAATGATTAAAATTGGAATAAATGGGTTTGGAAGAATTGGACGTTTAGCGTTTAGAACTTCAATTCAAAGAGTAAATACTGAAGTAGTTGCTATAAATGATTTACTTGAAGTTAATCATTTAGCATATTTGTTAAAATATGATTCTGTTCATGGAAAATTTAATGGAACGGTAGAAGTGGTCAATGGAAATTTGGTGGTCAATGGAAAAACTATTCGTATCACTTCAAAAAGAAATCCTGAAGAAATTAAATGGGATGATGTGGATGTGGACTATGTAATTGAATCTACAGGGTATTTTACTGATAAAGATAAAGCAGCCTTACATATAAAAGGAGGTGCCAAAAAAGTTGTGATTTCTGCTCCCTCAAAAGATGCTCCAATGTTTGTTATGGGAGTAAATCATAAAGATTTATCAGAGAATGATGTAATTTTTTCCAACGCATCTTGTACTACAAATTGTATTGCTCCTTTAGTAAAACTTCTAAATGAAGAATTCGAGATTATTGAAGGACTAGTTACAACAGTACATTCGGCAACATCAAGTCAAAAAACGGTTGATGGACCCGAAGCAAAATGGAGAAGAGGTAGAGCAGCTTTAAATAATATTATTCCTACTACTACGAGTGCAGGTTCTACAGTAGTAAAAATTATGCCCGAATTGAAAGGAAAATTTATGGCAATGGCTGTTCGAGTTCCTACAGTTGATGTTTCTTTGGTAGATTTAACAGTTCGTTTTAAAAAATCAACATCTTATTCAGAAATTAAAAGTGTAGTTAAAAAAGCTTCTGAAAATCAATTTAAAGGAATTATTGGTTATACTGAAGACGAAGTTGTTTCTCAAGATTTTGTTTCAGAACCTAGAACTTCAGTTTTTGATGCCGCAGCAGGCTTTGCTTTAAATGATAACTTTTATAAAATTATTTCTTGGTATGATAATGAATTTGGTTATGCTACCAAAATTGTAGATTTAATAGAATACTCAGCATCTTTATAAAATTAAATATAAATGGAAATTGCAATAATAGCACATGATGGAAAAAAAGCTGAAATGATTCAGTTTTTGATGGATTTTAAAGCCTTAATAATTTCAAAAAAAATTGATTTAGTTGCCACAGGTACAACTGGCAAAAATGCTGAAAAAGCAGGTTTTAAAGTTACTAAATTTTTGTCTGGTCCATATGGAGGTGACGCTCAAATTGCGGCAAGAGTAGCCGAAGGAAAAACCAATATGGTATTCTTTTTTAGAGATCCTTTAAATAGTCATCCCCATGATCCAGATATTGCAATGTTAATGAGGTTGTGCGATGTACATGATGTTCCTTTAGCTACCAATCCTGCAACTGCAGAATGTTTAATAAAATCTATATAAAGATTTATTTAATTGCTATCATAGAAATTTCAACATTTACAAATTTTGGTAAATTACCAACTTCAACAGTTTCCCTTGCTGGAGCTGTATCAGCATTAAAATAGCTTCCATAAACAGTATTTATTTTGGTAAAATCGTTCATGTTTTTTACAAAAATGGATGTTTTTACTACATGTTCAAAAGTCATGCCTGCTTCAGTTAAAACGGTCTTCAAATTTTCCATGACCTGTTTAGTTTCATCTTCTATACAATTAGTAACTAATTCTCCATTTTTAGGATTGATGGCTATTTGACCAGAAGTATATAAAGTGTTTCCAGAAAGCACCGCCTGATTATATGGTCCAATTGGTGCAGGAGCGTTTTGAGTGTTAATTATTTTTTTCATTTTATAATACCATTTAATTTTTTAATTAAAATAAAGCTCTGTCAGGTACTTTTCTTTTATCATATTTTAAATCACTTAACATAGATGATTTAACACCAATAAAGAAATAATAAGTTTGGCGATCTCCAAACGGAACCCAGTTAAAATTAAGTTTCCAACTATCTAAATCTCTTGAAAATCTTAATTGAGTATATGTAAATCCTTCATTTTTAATATCATATCCAGAAGAGAAACCAACACTCCATTTTGGTGTTAGTTCAATATCTCCTGAAAACATTAATGAATTTGATGAGATTTCTTTTTCTCTATTACGATTGCTGTAGTTAAGGGCATAAGCAAATTTTAAAGACCAAGG
This sequence comes from Lutibacter aestuarii, assembly GCF_042676885.1. Taxonomy (NCBI): domain Bacteria; kingdom Pseudomonadati; phylum Bacteroidota; class Flavobacteriia; order Flavobacteriales; family Flavobacteriaceae; genus Lutibacter; species Lutibacter aestuarii. The sequence continues at coordinate 249,813 of NZ_JBHTIC010000020.1, read as the reverse complement.
AATGCTACTTTTATACAATTCAGTTTCTTTTACTGAACCATCATTAGGTTTACTGGTTTCAGCTGAGCCATTTTGTTGGTTACTAGCAGTTAAATTTTCACCAAAAATACCATCCGAGTTATTGTCTTCAGCATTTTTTTGTTTGGTACTTTTTTCTTTACTTCCTTTACTTGAAAGGCTATAGTTCATAGTGATACCTGCTGCTGTTAATCTAAATAAACTTCCTCCATTATTAATATTAAAAGTATTTATTTTTCGTCCATTAACATCAATAGCATATGGATCTAGAGTAGCTCTAACATTTAAACCCAACTTATCTTTAAATAATTTGGTTCCAGCATTGACTCCAACAGGGCTCCATTTTAATGAATCGGCAGCCATATTATAGCTTGTGGTAAAATTTAAATTATTAATTAATACTATTTTTTTAGCTTCTGTTTCTGTAGAGTCTTTAGATCTAACTTTTGCTTCAATATTATTATTCAATGAAAAATTTAAACTATTTGATAGCCCTTTACCTGGTTGTCCAAAAATTCCGTTAGCAAAAGGAGAGTATTCAATAATATCGTTTGGATCTGCTGTTTTTTGAACTTCTTCATCATAACTACTAAAATCTGGTCGATAGCTATAAGAAACAGATGGTCTTACAGTGTGTCTAATAGCTTCTAGTTTTCCTTTCTTAAAAGGAAACATTCCATAAAATGTGGTTGATAAAGATACTGCTGTTGAATATTCTCTAAATGTACTAAAGCTACTAATAGTGTCGGTTACAACTGCATTTTCAACATCATCAAAAGTCTTTTTGAGTCTATCAAAATACCAAACCTCTTTATAATTTACACTTGGTGAAAGGGTAAAATATTTTAAGGCTTTCATATTGGTATTCATAGATAAATTGTGCTGTATTCCTGATTTTGCATTTTTAAACATTTCTTTTTTAAAGAAGAATTCATCAGAAGTATCAATTCTATTATCAGCTTTCATGGAGTAATTTAAGCCAGTTTTTTGAATAGCGTTAGTTTTAGCTCCATTTTTTCCAGCAAAAGGATAAACTCTATCCATATTAACTTGTAATGAAGGAAGTGTCATATTAATTTTCTCGGTATTTGTATTTTGAGAATGTGTTACTGATAATGACATATTAAATGGTGTTCCAACAAACTTTTTATAATATGAAATTGAAGAACTTAAATTGTTATTTAAAAATGCATTTGTGTTGTATTCATTGTTTGATTGTCTATAATACGTACTACTTCCTAAATTTACGGATGCTGAAAATCTTGAATTTGGGCTAGCTTTAGCATCTTGAGAATGACTCCACCTAATGTTGTAGTTAGAGGCTTTTGAATAATCGTCTAAACCTTTTAAACTATTAATTAAGTTTTCGTACCTAAAATCAAATTTACCAGAGTATTTGTACCTTTTGGCATATCCAGATTCTGCTCTCATACCCCAACTTCCGTTGGTGTAAATATCACCTAGCAAGGCCAAATCAAAATTATCATTAATTACAAAATAATATCCACCGTTTTGTAAAAAATATCCTTGTCTATTATTTTCACCCCAAGTTGGCATTAAAAAACCAGACGTACGACCTTTAGTTAAAGGAACGTACGCAAAAGGTAAAACTAAGGGTGTTGGAACATCGGCGATAACTAATTGACTCGACCCTGCAACTAATTTTTTATCTTGAATAAATTTTGCTTTTTTTATATTGATATAATAGTCTGGGTTCTCTTTTTGAGATGTTGTAAGTCTAATATTTTCAATATAAATTACAGAATCATTGTGTTTTTTGCTAACTTCTCCTTTAATTAAAATACCCTGTTGTTCGGTTTGTAAATTATAAATTTTAGCTTTTTCCGATTTAAAATTAAAAACAATAGAATCTTGTGTAGATTCCTGTCCACCTTGTTTAAAAACTGGAAGTTGAGAATAAGTTCCAACGCTGTCTTTAATCCCTTTTGCTTTTACCAAAAAAGTATTATTATCAATTTCTATATAACCAGCAGTTAAATCAATATCTTTATAATGCACATGAGCATTTTTATATAGAGTAATTTTATTGTTTTTAATATCTTGCCTTATTAAACTATCTGCACTATGATCTATTATACTCTCAAGGAGTTCTATAGGTTTATTAATGGTGTCTTTAGGTTTTATTGATAAAGAATCTTTTGCTGAATTTTTTATAGAGTCTAAAGCTTTGATAAATGCAGCATTTTTTGTGGTATCAATTACAGCTTTAATTGTGTCCTTAGCTTTTAAGGGTTTAATTTCTTGCGAATAGATAGTTGAATTGATACTAAAAAAAAGGAGCATCAAAAGAATTAAAAAATAGGTATTTTTAAAAGATGTTTTAATAACTAATGTTTTATAAAAATAGCTTTTAATTGGGTTGATAACTCAAGTTTTTTTACTTTAGCTTATTAAATTATCAACCATAAATTTTTTGTTTGTAAATGTATGGCTTAATATTTGAATCATACAAATAACAGTTGCCAAAAATAATTAAAATAATTGATGAACTCACAACTCTTACATAAAATTAAAATTACAACGAATCTTAGTCTTATTTTCGTGTTTTTTTTATCACTTTTTTTTACAACAACTAGTGTATTTGCTCAAAAAAAAGAATTTGTAGTAGTACTAGATGCTGGTCATGGTGGGAAAGATCCTGGGAAAATAGGATACAAAAAAATTAGAGAAAAGGATATTGCACTAAAAATTGTGTTGCAAATCGGTAAACTTCTAGAGAAAGAGAAAGGGATTAAAGTTGTTTATACTCGTAAAACAGATGTATTTGTTGACTTATGGGAAAGAGGAAGAATAGCAAATAAAGCGGATGCCGATTTATTTGTATCGGTACATTGTAACGCACATCATACTCAGGCATATGGAGCAGAAACTTGGGTTTTGGGAACTCATGCAAACAAGCAAAATTTTGAAGTTGCCAAAGCGGAAAACTTGGTAATTGAATTGGAAGATAACTATCAAGAAAACTATAAAGGTTTCGATCCACATTCACCTGAGTCTGTTATTGGTTTAACATTAATGCAAGAAGAATATTTAGATCAAAGTATCCAGTTAGCAAGTATTATTCAAGATGGGTTTACAAACACCTTAAAAAGAAGAAATAGAAATGTAAAACAAGCTGGTTTTGTTGTTTTACATCAAACTTATATGCCGAGTGTATTAATTGAAACAGGATTTATAACTAATAAAAATGAAGCGGCATTTTTAAGCTCTGTTGATGGGCAACAAAAATTTGCAAATTCAATTTACAAAAGTATAAAGAAATATAAAGAACAACTTTTTTTAAATACTATTGAAACAGATAACACTATCGTTTCAAATCAAGTAAATATCGAAACTGAAAATACCACTAATGAAGTGTTTGAAAATATCCAATTTAAAGTTCAAATTGCTTCAGGATCAAGAAAATTAGTTACAAAACCGTATAATTTTAAAGGATTAAAAAATGTGGAGCGTGTTAAAGTAGGAAGAAGTTATAAATATTATTTAGGATCAACTTCTAATTATTCCGAAATTAAAGAATTTCAAAGGTTGGCAAAATCTAAAGGATATTCTACTGCTTTCATTGTAGCCTTTAAAAATGGTAAAAAAATAGCTATTGAAGAAGTTTTAAAAAAATCATAGCTGTATTGTTAATTACTCACAAAAATAATTAGTAATATTGCTTCAATAAAAAATTTTGATTTGAAAATTACAAGAGAATTTAAAACAGGCGTTGTCGCAGTTATAGTGCTAGCATTATTTGTTTGGGGATACAATTTTTTAAAAGGACTTAACTTATTTGATGGTCCACTAAATACGTATTTTACTGAATATAGCAATGTACAAGGATTAAATACAGCTAGTGTAGTAACTATAAATGGCGTAGAAGTTGGTAAAGTTATAGCTATTAAATTCAATAAAAATCCAGAAAAGAGAGGAAGATTAATAGTAGAGTTTAGTGTTGAAAATGATTTTGAATTTTCAAAAAATAGCATTGCTAAAATTTATAGTGCAAGTTTAATGGGAGGAAAATCATTAGCTGTAGTACCTTCATTTGAAGGAGAAACCGCAAAATCTGGAGATTTTTTAACAGGAGAAATTGAATCTGATATATTTTCATCAGTAACCGAAAAATTAAATCCGCTTCAGGCCAAAGTTGAAAATGTAATCGTAAGTGCCGATTCTTTAATGACAGGTTTAACAGATGTTTTAGATATGAAAAGTAGGGAGAATCTAAAAAACAGCATTGCGCAACTAAATTCAACCATTTCCAACTTTAATTCAGCTTCAGCATCAATAAATAGTTTGCTTAAAGATAATGAGGCTAAGCTCAATAATACATTATCAAATGCTGAATTATTGTCAGGAAATTTAGCTAAAATATCAGATTCTTTAGTTAATGCTAATATTGGAAGTACCGTTAAAAATTTAGAGAATACGGTAAAAGATATAAATCAAATTTTAACCAATTTAGAAGCAGGAAACGGCACTTTAGGGAAGCTGTTAAACGATGAAGCAATGTATACCAATTTAACCAATGCTTCTAAAGAATTAGAGGAATTGTTAAGAGAAATGAAACTGTATCCAAAAAGATTTGTGCATTTCTCTTTGTTTGGAAAAAAGGATAAAGGTTATAAACCTGAAAGTTCAGAAAAATAAGTGTTGAATTTTACCTATTAATTGGGTTATATTTTTAACTAATATTAAATTTTAATAGGCTATAATTGTTAAAAATCAACCAAGTTTTCAATAATATTAATTTAAATTTGTAACAAGATTTTAGTTATAAAAGTTGAAAATCAATATAAGTAAAAAGAATTAAAAAATCAATAACAAACTGGGTTTATGAACTATATTGGTACTATTGCATTCGCAATTCTTCTTATCGCAGGAATTGGATTTTTTGTAAAAAATATAAAAAAAATTTACAGAAACATTCAACTAGGAAAAACAATCAATAGAAAAGACCATCCAGCTCAACGATGGAAAAACATGGGCATGATTGCTTTAGGGCAATCTAAAATGGTAAAACGCCCAATAGCTGGAATTTTGCATATTATTGTTTATGTTGGTTTTATAATTATTAATATTGAAGTTCTTGAAATTATAATTGATGGATTATTTGGAACCCATAGAGCATTTACTTTTTTAGGAAGTTTTTATCACTTTTTAATCGCTTCTTTTGAAATATTAGCATTTTTAGTTTTAATCTCTGTAATTGTATTTTGGATACGAAGAATGATTGTTAGAATTCCTCGTTTTTGGAATAAAGAAATGAAGGGCTTTCCTAAAAATGATGCCTTATACATTTTATATTTTGAAATGGTATTAATGAGTTTGTTTTTAATTATGAATGCTACTGATGTACCTTTTCAACAAAACAACGCAGGAAACCCAATTAGTCAATTTTTAGTTCCTTTTTTCGAAAACAATTTTAATGCAGGAACTTTATTTTATATCGAACGCACTGCTTGGTGGTTGCATATTGCTGGTATTTTAGTATTTTTAAATTACCTATACTATTCTAAACATCTTCATATTTTATTGGCATTTCCTAATACTTATTTTGCCAGTTTAAATCCAAAAGGGCAATTTAATAATTTGGAAGCAGTAACCAATGAAGTTAAAATGATGATGGATCCAAATGTAGATCCTTTTGCTGCGGCACCAGAAGGAGCAGAAGAAGAGATGCCAGAAAAATTTGGAGCCAGTGATGTAATGGACTTAAATAGAATTCAATTACTAAACGCCTATACTTGTACAGAATGTGGACGTTGCACTTCTTCTTGTCCAGCAAACCAAACAGGTAAAGAATTATCGCCAAGAGCTATTATGATGAAAACTCGTGATAGGTTAGAAGAAGTAGGTAAAAATATTGATAAAAACGGAACGTATAAAGACGACGGTAAACAATTATTAAATGACTATATCACTCCAGAAGAAATTTGGGCTTGTACAAGTTGTAATGCTTGTGTTGAAGAATGTCCTGTAAATATTGATCCGTTATCTATAATCATAGATATGCGTCGTTATTTAGTAATGGAACAGTCAGCAGCTTCTCAAGAGCTTAACATAATGATGACCAATATTGAAAATAATGGAGCACCTTGGCAATACAATCAAATGGATAGATTGAATTGGAAAGATGAATAATAACTAATAACTATAAAAAATCATTTAAACCCATAAGAATGAAAAAAGAAGATGTAGATAAACTTTTACATAAAAAAGTTGAAGAAGGATTACATATAAGTCCAATTTTACCAGAAGGAATTAAAAACTATTTAATTGATATAGATGGAACAATTTGCGACGATATTCCTAATGAAGAACCAGAAAGAATGCTAACGGCTAAAGTTTACCCAGATGCTTTAAAAACGTTAAATGGATGGTATGATGAAGGACATATCATTTGTTTTTTTACATCTCGTTTGGAAGCGCACAGAGACTATACTGAAATTTGGTTAAAAAATAATGGTTTCAAATATCATAGCTTATTAATGGGAAAACCAAGAGGAGGAAATTACCATTGGATTGATAATCATTTGGTAAAAGCAACTAGATATAGAGGTAAATTTACTGATTTAGTAGAAAAAGAAGTTACTATTGAAGTTTTTGACGACGGTAAACACGAATAAAAAATATAAAATTTTAAAACATGAATGTACCAACAATGGCTGAAATGATGGCACAAGGAAAACAACCAGAAGTTTTATTTTGGGTAGGTTGTGCTGGAAGCTTTGATGACAGAGCAAAAAAAATAACAAAGGCTTTTGTAAAACTATTAAACAAAGCAAATGTTGAATTTGCTGTTTTAGGTACTGAGGAAAGCTGTACAGGAGATCCAGCTAAAAGAGCAGGAAATGAGTTTTTATTTCAAATGCAAGCTATGACAAATATTGAAGTCTTAAATGCGTATGAAGTTAAAAAAATTGTTACAGCTTGCCCTCACTGTTTTAATACGTTAAAAAATGAATATCCTGAACTTGGAGGTATTTATGAAGTTGTGCACCATACAGAGTTGCTAAAATCCTTATTAGATGAAGGTAGAATTACTATAGAAGGTGGTAAATTTAAAGGAAAACGTATCACTTTTCACGATCCTTGCTATTTGGGAAGAGCTAATGATGTTTATGAAGCACCAAGAGATTTAATTAAAAAATTAGATGTTGAATTGGTAGAAATGAAACGCTGCAAAACAAATGGTTTATGCTGTGGAGCAGGTGGAGCACAAATGTTTAAAGAACCTGAAAAAGGCACTAAAGATATAAATGTTGAAAGAACTGAAGATGCTATTGAAGTACAACCAAATATTATAGCAACTGGCTGTCCTTTTTGTAATACAATGATGATTGATGGAGTAAAAGCTACTGACAAAGAACAAGAAATAGAAGTTTTAGATATTGCAGAACTAATTGCAAATGCTGAAGATTTGTAAAATTCGTTCTTGTTTTTCTACTACATATGATAAATAACTATATTAATGCAGCTCGTTTAAGAACCTTACCTTTATCGGTTTCAGGGATTATAGTTGGAAGCTTTATTGCCGCATCTGAAAACTATTTTAATTGGAAAATTTGTGTTTTAGCTTTATTAACTACCGTAGGTTTTCAAATTATTTCAAATTTTGCGAATGATTATGGTGATGGTATCAAAGGAACAGACAATTTGGATAGAGTAGGCCCCAAAAGAACTATCCAAAGCGGTGTAATAACGCCAAAAGCAATGCGCAAGGCAATAATTATAACAAGTGCGGTTACTTTTTGTATTGCAATTCTATTAATTTACTTGGCGTTTGGAAAAGATGATTTTATAAACATAAGTATTTTTCTTATACTGGGCTTAGCAAGTATTGTAGCTGCTATAAAATATACCGTAGGCAAAAAGGCATATGGTTATAGTGGTTTTGGAGATTTTTTTGTATTTATTTTTTTTGGATTGTTAAGTGTTATCGGAAGCTATTATCTATATACCAAACAATTTCAAATAACAATACTTTTACCTGCATTTTCAATAGGTTTTTTAAGTATAGGTGTTCTTAACTTAAACAATATGAGAGATAGAGCTTCAGATATTAAATCAGGTAAAAATACTTTAGTAGTTAAAATAGGTATTGAATTTGCTAAATACTATCATTATTACTTACTAATTTCTTCATTTTTATTTGCACTACTGTATACAATGATACATTTCAAGTCATATTATCAATTTATATTTGCACTGGCTTTTATTCCAATAATAAAACATTTTATAGTTGTATATAAGAATAATGACCCAAAAAAATTAGATCCAGAACTTAAAAAACTAGCAATCAGTACATTTTTGTTTTCTCTGTTATTTGGTTTAGGTTTTATGTTATAATTTTTTTTAATATAGTGATTACAATCACAAAAAAATAAAAAAATAAAAGATATATTTGTCCATTATTTAAACCCTGTTGATGAAACGTCAGTTTTTAGGCATATTTTTTTACTTATTATATTTATTGGCTATGGTTCGTCCAGTAATGCCAATTATTGAGTATTATGCAAACTACGAATATATTGCAACAGTGCTTTGTGAAAACAAAGACAAACCTTATTTAGAATGTAATGGAAAATGTTATTTAGAAAAACAGCTAAAAGAGGTTGATCATACCAACCACGACCATAAATCTACAGTTCCAGGAATTGAGTTAAAAGATTACCCGATAAGCCCTTTAAATGAATTTTCTTACAGTTTTAAAGAACAACAATTAATAGTTACTAAAAGTATAGATGTTTATAAAAACACTTCTCAAAACTTTTTAAATACTATTTTTAAGCCTCCAAGAAACCTTTCTTAATTTTTTACATCACTTTTTATTATTTCGAATTATTTTGAAGTTTTATGAACAAATAAATACTTCCGATACTTCGTAAACATTTTACATTAAATTTTTAAAACATACTAGAGAGTATGTTGGAAATAATTTATAGTAGAGTGGTGTAATTGTATACTTAAATGAAGAAATATTCAATTAACGATAAATTAATTGAAAAAACTATTGCAATTATTTTAAAAATTGAAAAAAACTAATGAAAAATAAATTACTACTTAGCTTTATTGTTTTACTAACAACGGTGTTTTCTTATGCACAATCAACTAAAATAAAAGGGAAAATTGTTGAAGAAAATACAAATAATCCAATTGAATATGTAACTATCAGAGTTTTAAAAAATAATGTTTTTGCTACTTCAAAAAACAATGGAGAGTTTTTGATAAATGCTGAAATTGGAGATAAAATTGAAATTACACACATAAGCTATAAAAAAGTTATAGTACCATTACAAAATAATATGGTAATAAAACTAGCCTTGGCTCAAATTGAATTAAATGAAATATTGGTAGCAGCAAACCCACTGCAAGATATAGCACAATCTACTGTAATAAATGATGCGGAAAAAAGAATAAGTCAACCTAGAAGTGTGGGGCATTTGTTTAAAGATATTAAAGGTTTTGGTATCACTAAAAAAGGAGCTTATGCCTCGGAGCCAGTGTTTCGTTCGTTTAAATATGAGCAGTTAAATGTTCAATATGATGGAGGTATGAAAGTACTGAATGCCTGTCCGAATAGAATGGATCCTATAACCACACACGTTATCCCAGAAGAAATTGAAAAAATTGAAATTGTAAAAGGACCTTTTACAGTTCGCTTTGGACAAAACTTTGGAGGTATTATTAATTTAGTATCTAAAAATCCAACCAAAGAACAAATTGGATTTCATGCAAGTGTTGAAGGTGGTTATGAAACCAATGGAAATAATTTAGTAAGTGGTGCTTCGGCATTATATGTAGCAAAAAAATTCGATATTCATTTAAATGGTTCGTATAGAGATTTTGGTGATTATGAAGATGGAAACGGAACAGAAGTTCCTTCATCTTTTAAAACAACAGATTATTCTTTAAAAATTGGGTTTAATCCAACCGAACAACAACGTTTGCAATTAAGCTGGAGACAATCCTTTGGAAGAGATATTGACCATGCAGGTTTGGCAATGGATTCACCATATGATGATAGCTATTTAGCAGGAATAGATTATAAAATGAAAGAAATTTCTGAAAAAATTAATAGCTTTTCTGTAAAAGCATTTTATTCGTACGTAGATCATTTAATGACCAATGAAAATAGACCTAATTTTAAAATGGTTGATGCACAATCACCAGTAGAATCTTGGACTTATGGAGGAAAAGCTGAATTGGTGATAACTCCTTCAAATACTACCAGAATTTATACAGGAATTGATGCAAACTTAATAGATAGAAAGGGTGATAGAACACGAATAGTGAAAATGATGAATGGTATGATATTACCAACTCCTAAAACTTTTACGGATAAAATATGGCAAGATGCTAGTTTAAATGATGTTGGAATTTTTGCTGAAGGAAAATTCAAGCTATCGGATTTTACAACGATTACTACAGGAATTAGAGCCGATTTTATTTCTACCTCTTTAAATGATGCTGCAGCAGATTTTGAAGAATTATATGGTGGAACTATTGGTGATGTAACAGAAACTAATATAAGCGCTAACGCTTCTGTAAAACACCAAAAAAACGGATTTCAAACGCAGCTAGCCATTGGTAGAGGAGTAAGAACAGCTTCTATGGTTGAACGTTATATTAACCATTTTACTGTAGGAGTAGATCCTTATGAATATGTGGGAAATCCAAATTTAAAACCTGAAGTAAATACTCAACTAGAACTTTCTTTTTTAAAAAGTTTTAAAACTATTGAATTAGGCGCTTCAGTTTTTCATTCTTTTTTAACAGATTATATTTCTGCATTTGTTAATACTTCAATACCAAGAAAATTTATGTCAACAACTCCTCCGGTATATGCAAAACAGTTTATAAATATAGATAAAGCTTCTCAAACTGGTTTTGAATTTTCTTTCAATGTAAAGGCTTCAGAGCGTTTATCCTTTACTTCTGACATTTCTTTTACAAGTGCTCAAAATAAAGATTTTGACGAACCTTTGGCACATATTCCTCCATTTATGGCAAATTTAGGAGCTAAATATGAAGGTACATTATATTGGCTAGCACTAAGCTCTCGTTTGGTAGCTAAGCAAAGCAGAGTGTCAGAAACTTTTATGGAAGAAGAAACCCCAGGTTTTGGAACATTAGATGTTAGAGCGGGTATTGAGCCCTTTAAAGGTTTTTCTATAGGATTTGCAGTGCTAAACATTTTTGATAAAACGTATTATGAACATTTGAATTTTTCTTATAACAATTCAAATACTCTTGCAGGTAATATTTATGAACCTGGTAGAAATTTTACAACGTATTTTAAGTATCAGTTCTAATATTAGAAGATACTTATTTGTTTGTTTGTTAACCACAGAAAGAAAGCTTTCTGTGGTTTTTTGTTTATTTATAGGAATTAAAATTAAATAAATTTAAAATGGTTGAAATATATTTTTTAAATTGCAGTAAACCAATTAAAAACCACCCATACAATGAAAATATCATATTTAGGACATGCAAGTTTAAGTATTGAAACAAAAGATAAAACCCTTATAGTAGACCCTTTTATTACAGCAAATGAGTTGGCCTCAACCATAGATATTAATAAATTACAGGCAGATTATATTCTAATTACTCATGCGCACCAAGATCATATATTGGATGTTGAAGCAATAGCAAAACGAACAGGAGCCAAAATAATTTCTAATTATGAGATTGTTACTTATTTTGAACATAAAGGCATTGAAGGACACCCAATGAATCATGGGGGAAAATGGAATTTTGATTTTGGTACAGTTCATTATACAAATGCCATTCATTCAAGCTCATTCCCAGATGGAAGTTACGGAGGTCAGCCAGGGGGATTTGTAATTGAAACTGGACATCATAGAATTTACATTGCAGGTGATACGTCTTTAACCTACGATATGAAGTTAATACCTGATGTTATTGGAGATTTAGATTTGGCAGTTTTACCTATTGGAGATAATTTTACAATGGGTATTGATGAAGCTATTAAAGCGAGTAAATTTTTAAATTGTAATAAAGTTTTAGGATATCATTTTGATACGTTTGGTTATATAAAAATTAACCACAAAGAAGCTTTTGAAAAGTTTGCAAAGTCTAAAAAAGAGTTGTATTTATTACCAATAGGAGGAAATTTAAAAATATAAAAATTTATCAAAGTTGTGCGATGCCATTAAATAAAAACCCTAAAAAAGAATCCCAAAACTAGAGTGTTGGAAAAATAATTAATTGCTTTTAACAATAGTTATAGATGTTTTTTCTCTTGTTTTTAAACGGGTTAAAGTATTGATGTTATTTTCATCATCAATAATTTCAATTTTAGCAGTGTTTGGAGAAATTGTACCAATATTTAAAGCTTCAACTTGAACAGTAGTTGATTTAGACTTTAAAGGAATTGTAAGTTGCTTTATTTTTTTATTTACAACAAAATTTCTGAGAAAAATGGTGTCATTTATATAAATATTAATTTTATCACCATCTACTTTTCCAGCATCATAAATTTTTAATTTAACTTCAGATGAAGTTGAAAACATAGTTAAGTTTTGATTGGGTTTTAAAATATTCATTTTTAAAGTATCTAAAGTCTGAGCCACACTCACAGTTGATTTAATAGTATTATCAATACGTTTTGATTTTTGAATTACTTTGTCAATTTTTCCAGCTTTTTTTTCTATTTTTTCAATATTCTTAAGTTTAATTTCTCCATCTATACAAGTGCTTCCATCACTGTACAGTCCTCTAAATTCACCTTCTATATTTTTTTTTGAATTTACATTGAGTACTTTCCCTTCAAAGTGTATGTAACAAAAATCATAGTCAGAGATTTCAGATTTAGTATAAATAATTCCAATTTCTTTAAATGACAGCATATTGGTTTTATTGTTGTATGTGCCTGTAATATTGGATTTAGTCTCGTGATCACCACCAATATCAGTAATTGAATATCCAGATATTAAATTATTATTTTCAAATAAATTTAATCTGTAGGATATAAAAGAAGAGTCGTTTAATTTAATAACCCCTAAATATTCTTGTTCATTTTGTGCATAAATAGTTTTATTAAAAAGTAATAAGGTTAAAATTAAAATAAAGGATGTACTCTTTTTAGGCATTTTTTATTAGATTTGATTACAAATTTAAATTTAAAAGTTATGAAATTAAAAATTATTTTATCAATAGTGTCTCTATTATTGATGACAAGTTTTAGTTATGCTTCTTTTCCAGTTAAAAGAGTTTCAACATTTGATACCTCTACACAAGTTAATAAAACTTCAGTAGCAGAAGTGTTAGTTTCTCCAGCTGCTGCTGGCTCAGAAAAAAGTCAAGGTATTGCATTGTTATTAGGTATTTTTTTAGGAGGTTTAGCTGGACATAAGTGGTATTTAGGAAATCCTTGGTATATTAATGTACTTTTTATAATTACGCTAGGAGGTCTTGGAATTTGGTGGATAATTGATATGATTAGAATTATAACTGGAGATTATAAGCCTCATAATGGAAGCTATAAAGCAGATTTCTTTTAGAAAAAACTCAAATTTATAAATGGAAAGAGAAGTATTAACTTCTCTTTTTTTATTCAATTTTTTTAGATTTAGATGATAGCCATTCTTTTCGTAAATCATCTGATACTAATCCTGTACCATCATGTTTCCATCCAGGAGGTTTTATAAAATACTTTAGCTTATTTAAAAAAGTTGTTTGAGCGGAAAAAGCATCTTTAAAAACAGCAACCCATTCATGAAAAGCAATTTTTAGAGGATTAAAAGTAGTTATGTTTGAAGTTAATCCATAAATTACTTTTTCATCATTAAGTTCTGGTTGAAATGTTCCAAAAAGTTTATCCCAAATAATAAATATTCCTGCATGATTTCGATCTAAGTACAATGGATTACTTCCGTGATGCACTCTGTGGTGAGATGGAGTATTAAAAATAGCTTCAAACCATTTTGGCATTTTGTGTATTAACTCTGTATGAATCCAGTATTGATATAGCAAACTTATACTCATCTGTGTAAAAATCATCAAAGGATGAAAACCTAAAAAAGGTAATGCGATATAAAATATAAAACTAAAAAAACCACCAGTCCAAGTTTGACGCAAAGCGGTACTTAAATTGTATTTTTGAGAAGAATGGTGTACAATGTGTGAAGCCCAAAAAAATCTGCTTTCATGTCCAATTCTATGTGACCAATAATAAAAAAAATCATCAGCAAATAAGATTAGTAACCAAGCCCACCATACAAAAGGAATGGTTGTAATTCTGAAATTTTCATATAAAAAAGTAATAATAAAAGCAACTAATAATTTACTTAATAAATTAGAAACTACGTTACCAATACCCATAGATAAAGAAGCTAACGTATCTTTAATTTGGTATGTCTTAGGATCTTTTTTAAACAATATAATTCCTTCAAAAATAACAGTGACTATAAAAAAAGGAATTGCGTAATAAATTAAATTAGGTATGTGTGGAACTTCCATTTTTATGATTATTATGTACCAATATAAAATAAATTTTTAAATATTTGTATCTTTCAATTTTTAAAAGAAATGAAGGCAACATATCAAAAATATACGTTGATTTTTAAACAAGCAAGTGGAACTTCTAGAGGGGTGTTAAAAACAAAGGAAACGTATTTTTTAAAATTATATGAGGATACTAAAATAGGAATAGGTGAGTGCGGTTTATTTAAAGGTTTAAGCGCTGATGATAAACCAGATTATGAAGAAAAATTAAAATGGCTTTGCAATAACATCAATCATAATATTGAAGAATTGTTGCTGAAGTTAAAAGAGTACCCTTCCATTCAATTCGGATTAGAACAAGCATATCTGTCATTAAAAAGCTTAAATTCTTTTGAATTGTTTCCATCTAAATTTACTCAAACAAAAGACTCCATTTGTATCAATGGATTAATTTGGATGGGAAGTGAAGCTTTTATGAAACAACAAATTAAAGAAAAGTTAGAAGTGGGATTTTCTACTATAAAAATGAAAATTGGTGCTATTGACTTTAATTCTGAGTTGTCACTCTTAAAAAGTATTCGTGATGAGTTTAATCCGAAAGAGATTACGTTAAGAGTTGATGCAAATGGTGCTTTTAAGCCAAATGAAGCTTTGGAAAAATTAAAAAAACTGTCAGAGTTTCAAATTCATTCAATAGAGCAACCAATTCAACAAGGTCAGCCATATGAAATGGCAAATTTATGTTCAAAATCACCAATACCAATTGCTTTAGATGAAGAGTTAATAGGCGTTTTTGATGTAACAAGAAAGCAAGAATTACTACAAATAATACAGCCGAAATATATAATTTTAAAACCTAGTTTGGTAGGTGGTTTTAGAGGAAGTGAAAAATGGATAAATTTAGCCGAAAAAAGTAATATAGGTTGGTGGATAACATCAGCATTGGAGAGTAATATAGGATTAAATGCCATAGCTCAATGGACTTATAATTTAGGAAATAAAATTCCACAAGGTTTAGGTACTGGAAGTTTATTTACAAATAATTTTGAAAGTCCGTTAGAAGTAAAAAAGGGACATTTGTTTTATAATAATAGTTTAAAATGGAAATATAATTTAGAAGTATGAAATTTATACAACAAGCATATAAAGGAAATAATGAGTGGTGGGCATATTTAGTAACACTTTTTTTATTGGTTTTTGGTTGGCAATTTTTGGGTGTGATACCTTTAATTGGAACTGCATTTTTATATGCTGAAAATACACAAGAGTTTATGGATGCTGCCATAAATAATTTCACAAACTTAGGAATAGACTCAAACCTGTATTTATTGCTCATGATTTTTACTTTTTTGGGAGGTTTAATGGCGTTGTTACTAGGTGTTAAAACAATTCACAAAAGAAAAATAACAAGTTTGGTAACTAGCAGAACAAAAATTGATTGGAGTCGTATTTTTTATGCATTTGGTGTTTGGGGACTTATAGGTGTTTTAATGATAGCTATAGGTTATTATTTAGAACCAGAAAATTATGTATGGAATTTTAAACCAGTTTCATTTATACTATTAGTAATCGTTTCCTTTTTATTTTTACCAATACAAACCAGTATGGAAGAATTATTGTTTAGAGGTTATTTAATGCAAGGTTTTGGAACGTGGTTTAAAAAATCATTCGTGGCATTAATTTTAACCGCTGTTATATTTGGATTGCTACATGGTTTAAATCCTGAAGTTGAAAAATTAGGTTGGATAAGTATGGTGTATTATATTGGTACAGGTTTAGTATTGGGTGTTTTTACTTTAATGGATGAAGGCACAGAGTTAGCGCTAGGGTTTCATGCTGCGAATAATATTGTAGCAGCGGTATTAGTTACAGCTAATTGGACTGTTTTTCAGACAGATGCTTTACTTATAGATACTTCAGAACCATCTGTTGGATGGGAAATGTTTGTTCCTGTGCTAGTGCTATATCCTTTAGTGCTTATTATTTTTTCAAAAAAATATGGCTGGACAAATTGGAAAGAAAAACTATTTGGTACAGTTTTAAAACCAATTGAATTAAATGAAAACGAATTTATAGCTTAAATTAGTGTGTTGAAATCTGCCATGTTCATTCATAAATCCTTTAAAATAAATGGAGAATCTTTTTCATCAATAGAAGAATTGATTTTATTTTCAGAAGGAGTTTCTAATGAAATTGCTCAATTTCTTAAAGAGTGGTTTAACCTAGAACCATTTGTTGAAGTAAAAACTTCTGGTTCCACAGGTACTCCCAAAATTATTCAACTTCAAAAAGCACTAATGATAAATAGTGCTAAAGCGACAGGAGCATATTTCAATATAAAAGAAAATGCTAAAGTACTTTTATGTATGTCTCCAAATTTTATTGCAGGAAAAATGATGCTGGTAAGAGCTCTCACATTAGGTTGGCATTTAGATGTTGTTTCTGCAACTTCAAATCCGTTAAGGACAATTAAAAAAGTATATGATTTTTCGGCGATGGTACCTTTACAATTGCATAATTCATTACCTCAAATTAATAAAATTAAGAAATTAATTGTTGGAGGTGGAGTGGTTTCTGAAAAACTATTAAATCAACTACAAGTTATTAAAACTAATGTTTATGCAACTTATGGCATGACAGAAACTATTACCCATATTGCTGTAAAAAAATTAAATAATTTTGAAGGAAAAGAGTTAAATTTAAATGTGAAATTTAATTATATAACACTTCCAAATATTACTGTTTCAAAAGATTATAGAGGCTGTTTGGTAATTAATGCCCCTGAGGTAGCTAATGAATTAGTGATTACAAATGATTTGGTTGAACTTATATCTGAAACTGAGTTTAAGTGGTTAGGACGGTTTGATACTATTATTAATTCAGGAGGGGTTAAATTAATTCCAGAGCAAATTGAAGAAAAATTAGCATCAATTATTCAAAAGCGTTTTTTTATAACTGGAATTTCTGATTCAATATTAGGAGAAAAGTTAATTTTATTAGTTGAGGGTAAAAATGATATTTCACTTGAAAGTAAACTAAAAAAAACGACCTTACTCTCAAAGTATGAAAAGCCTAAAGAAATATATTTTATAAATGCTTTTATTGAAACTCCAACAAGTAAAATTAATAGAGTTGAAACAATAAAATTACTTAAAAATATTTACTAAAAATTTTAATTAAAATAAGAGTTTTTAAACCTATCAAACCTGCGTAAAACCAAATAGGAGTTTTAACAGTTTCTTTAAGTTCAAAATAAGCAAGTTTAGTAAGTTTAGGCATTGTTTCTAAATTGTATTCCTTAGCACAATCATTACAAATAGATTTTCCATATTTACCACTTGACAAAAATGGAATATGAAATAGATGTTTATAAATTCCAATGACTGAAATTTTGGTAGTATTTATAGCATTACAATTAGGACAAATAACATCTTTTGATGTTTCATTTTTTAATTCTGAAGTTTTTTTACCCAATAAAAACATAGATAAGAATTACATTTCCATAGAATGATACACATTTTGTACATCATCATCTTCTTCTAAACGTTCTAATAATTTTTCAACATCAACTTGTTGATCTTCATTCAGCTTAGTTGTGGTAGTAGGTATACGTTCAAAGTCTGAAGATAAAATTTCTAAATTATTTTCTTCTAAAAACTTTTGAATAGCACCAAATTGTTCAAAAGGAGCATAAATTAAAATTCCATCTTCATCTTCAAAAACTTCTTCAACTTCAAAATCGATTAATTCTAGCTCAAATTCTTCCAAATCCATGGTTAAATCTTCTGCTTTTACTCTAAAATTACAAGTATGGTCAAACATAAAGGCTACTGAACCAGAAGTTCCCATATTTCCATCACATTTATTAAAGGCAGCTCTTACATTTGCAACAGTTCGATTATTGTTATCAGTTGCAGTTTCAACTAAAATTGCCACTCCATGAGGTGCATAGCCTTCAAATAGTACTTCTTTGTAATTAGCGGTGTCTTTATCACTTGCTTTTTTTATAGCACGTTCAACATTATCTTTAGGCATATTAGCTGCCTTTGCATTTTGAATTACTGCTCTTAAACGCGCGTTGGTATCTGGATTAGGACCTCCTTCTTTAACTGCCATCACAATATCTTTACCAATGCGTGTAAAGGTTTTTGCCATAGCTGACCAACGTTTCATTTTACGTGCTTTTCTAAATTCAAAGGCTCTTCCCATAAGTACTTTATATTTTTAGTGATGCAAATGTATATATTACCAATTATTTTTACAATTTTTTAAACTTGAATAATTCCCAAATTGAATGGTTTTTCTATTGGGGCGTGATTGGCAGCTTCAATTCCCATGCTAATCCATTTTCTTGTCTCAAGTGGATTAATTATGGCATCGGTCCATAAATGTGCTGCAGCATAATAAGGAGACGTTTGTGCGTCGTACCTTTTTTTAATCGATTTTAAAATTTCTTCTTCTTTTTCTTTGGTTATTTTTTCTCCTTGTTTTTTAAGTGAAGCGGTTTCAATTTGTAATAAAACTTTTGCGGCTTGTTCTCCTCCCATAACAGCTAATCTAGCAGATGGCCATGCAACAATTAATCTGGGGTCATAAGCTTTACCACACATTGCATAGTTTCCAGCACCATAGGAGTTCCCAATAATAATGGTAAATTTAGGAACCACAGAATTACTTACTGCATTTACCATTTTGGCACCGTCTTTAATAATTCCTCCATGCTCACTTTTACTACCCACCATAAATCCTGTAACATCTTGTAAAAATACCAATGGAATTTTTTTCTGATTACAATTGGCTATAAACCGAGTGGCTTTGTCCGCAGAATCTGAATAAATAACACCTCCAAATTGCATTTCTTTTTTAGCATTTTTTATGACTGTACGTTGATTGGCAACAATACCTACAGCCCAACCATCAATTCGAGCATAAGCACAAACAATAGTTTTACCATATTCTTTTTTATATTCTTCAAATTCTGAATTATCTACCAATCGTTCAATAATGGCACGAATTTCATATTGATCAGTTCTTAATTTAGGCAAAATTCCAAAAATCTCTTCAGGATTTTCAATCGGAGGTTTAGTTTCACGTCTGTTAAATCCCGCTTTGTCGTAATCCCCTATTTTATCAACAATAGTTCTAATTTTATCAAGAGCATCTTTATCATCAATGGCTTTGTAATCAGTAACACCACTAATTTCACAATGTGTTGTAGCTCCACCTAATGTTTCATTATCTATGTTTTCGCCTATAGCGGCTTTTACTAAATAGCTTCCTGCTAAAAAAATACTACCAGTTTTGTCAACAATCATTGCTTCATCGCTCATTATAGGTAGGTAAGCACCACCAGCTACACAACTCCCCATCACTGCTGAAATTTGTGTAATTCCCATACTACTCATTACAGCATTGTTTCTAAATATGCGTCCAAAATGTTCTTTATCTGGAAAAATTTCATCTTGCATAGGTAAATAAACTCCTGCACTATCAACTAAATAAATTATGGGAAGTTTATTTTCAATTGCAATTTCTTGAGCCCGTAAATTCTTTTTCCCTGTAATTGGAAACCAAGCACCTGCTTTAACGGTAGCATCATTGGCTACAGCAATACATTGTTTACCTTTTATATACCCAATTTTTACAATTACTCCACCAGATGGACAACCTCCGTGTTCAGAATACATGCCTTCTCCAGCCAAAGCACCAATTTCTAGGGTTTCAGAATTTTTATCAAAAAGATAATCAATACGTTCTCTAGCTGTTAGTTTACCTTTTTCTTTATGTTTTAATATGCGTTGTTCTCCACCACCTTTATATACTTTTAGTAGTTTTCGTTTTAACTCCGCTATTTGCAGCTTATTATGATCTTCGTTTTTATTGAAGTTGATGTCCATTTATAATGAGTTTGATAGGTGCTAAAGTACAAAATGAATGTTAAATATTGTTGAATAGGTACCTGGAAAATAAATACCTAGGTAAATAATAAAAATTTATTGTATATTTGTCAAAAATTAAAATATAAAAAATGAATTTAAATAAAATTATTTACTGGGTTAGTACTACACTATTAGGAGTTTTATTATTAATGTCAGCAGGAATGTATATCTTTAATTATTTAGCCATTGAAGAAGCATTTAAAAGCTTTGGTTATCCTACATATTTAATATATCCTTTAGCAATAGCAAAAACTACAGCGGTTTTAGTATTAGTTATTCAAAAGCAATCAATAATTAAAGAATGGGTGTATTCAGCATTGTTTTTTGAAATAGTTTTAGCTTTTTTTGCTCATTTTATGATTGGAGATGGTGAGCAAACAGCGGCTGTTATTGCAATGGCGTTGTTAATTTTATCTTATATATTTGGAAAAAGAACCTTTAAAAATTCAATAGTTTAAATGAAAAATATAATAACATTAGGAGGAAGCTCGAGTAGAAATTCAATTAATAAGCAACTTGCTGAGTATGTTGGAGAATTAGTAAATAACGTTACTTTAATAAAAATTGATTTAAATAAATTTGAAATGCCGTTATTTTCGGTAGATATTGAAGCAAAACAAGGTTTTTCAGAAGGCACTAAAAAATTAAATGAATTATTTGAAAAAGCCGATGGCTTTATCATTTCATTAGCTGAACATAATGGAGCTTATTCTGCAGCATTTAAAAATACATTTGATTGGCTCTCAAGAGTTGAGGCTAAGGTGTTTAGAAATAAACCTCTAATTTTGCTTAGTACTTCTCCAGGAGTTAGAGGAGGTCAATCAGTTTTAGAAATTGCTTTGAACAGGTTTCCTTATCATAACGCTAATATTGTTGGAAGTTTGGCATTTCCTTCATTTAATGAAAATTTTAATAACGGTCAAGTTACCAATATGGAATTGAAACAAAAGTTACTATCTGTGGTTCAAAAATTTGAAAATACTATTTAGTTATGGGTGATATTGCTAAAGATATAAATTCGAAGTTTCCAAACGAAAAAATAAAGGCTTTAATAAATATAAAATATACTGCAAACTGGTTAGATGGTTGTGGGAATGAAATATTAAAACCTTATAAAATATCTGTTCAGCAATATAATATTTTACGAATATTAAGAGGAGCCAAAAGGGCCATTACAGTAACTACAGTTAAAGAAAGAATGGTACAAAAATCACCTAACTCTACTCGTTTAATGGATAAATTATGCGATAAAAATTTAATTGAACGAACACGCTGTGAAAACGATAGAAGAGTGGTTTATGTTAAAATCTCAAAAAGTGGATTAGAACTTTTGGAAAAAATAAATAATTCTGAATTTGATAATCAAATGAAAAATTTAACCGAAAGTGAAGCAAAAAAATTGAATTCACTTCTAGATAAAATTAGATAAATGGAAAAAAATATATACAGAGCAAGTGAAAGAGGTACGGCAGATTATGGATGGTTAAAAGCAAATTATTCCTTTAGTTTTGCTAATTATTACCATCCAGAAAAAGTGAATTTTGGTGCTTTAAGAGTTTTAAATGACGATATTATTGAAGGAGGAATGGGATTTGGAACCCACCCTCATGAAAATATGGAAATAATTACCATTCCTCTAAAAGGAAGTTTGAAACATAGAGATTCTATGAGTAATACTTGGATTTCTATTAAAACTGGAGAGGTACAAGTTATGAGTGCTGGAAGTGGAATTATGCACTCTGAAATGAATAATTTACCAAATGAAAGCATTAATTTATTTCAAATATGGATTGTTCCAAACAAACAAAACGCAACTCCAAGATATGATCAAAAAGCGTTTAGCGCATTAGAAAGAGCTGATAAGTTACAAGTATTGGTTTCTTCAATTGATGAAGAGTTAAAAGATTCTTTAAAAATTCATCAAAATGCACAAATTTCAAGAATAGATTTAAGTAAAGGTAAAGAGTTCACATATCAACTTAAATCAAAAAACAATGGAGTATATCTAATGGTTATTGATGGTGAAATTACAGTAGATAACACTTTTTTATCTAAAAGAGATGCTATTGGTGTATATCAAACATTACAATTTTCAATACACTCTCAAACAGCATCTGAATTACTTTTTATTGAAGTACCGATGCAGTTTTAATAAAAATGATTTTTCATTAAATTATAGTTTAGAAAAATTTAACCGAAGTAGTTTAATTTTAACATACAATCAGTTTATTTTTTTAATATAGCACCCTTTTAATAGCGGGTGTTTTTTATGAAATTCATTTTAAAATTACGATATTTGCAAACTGCTCATTAAATGGGAATTTAAAAAAATAAGAAAGATTTATAAAAATGAATAAAAATACAGTATTAGCTTGGGCAACAGCCATAATGATAATTGTTGGAGTAATTTTAATTGGGTTAGGAGCTTTTAGGTACAACGAAATAGCAGGTTGGGGATTTGCAGCAGTTGGTATAGGTTTTTTTGCAATTGCTTGGGTATTTAATGCTTTAAAGGGTAGAGTTTAGTGCATTCAACTCTTTAAACTAAAATTTAAATAATAATTAAAAACATAAAAAATGTCAGACGATAAGAAAGTTATCTTTTCAATGTCAGGTGTTAGTAAAACCTATCAAGGAGCTAATAAACAGGTTTTAAAAGATATTTACTTAAGCTTCTTTTATGGAGCCAAAATTGGAATTTTAGGATTAAACGGATCTGGTAAATCTACATTGTTAAAGATTATTGCCGGAATTGAAAAAAATTATCAAGGAGACGTTGTTTTTGCTCCAGGATATTCTGTAGGATATTTATCTCAAGAGCCTCAGTTAGATGATTCTAAAACAGTGTTAGATATTGTAAAAGAAGGTGTTGCAGAAACCGTTGCTATTTTAGACGAATACAACAAAATAAACGATATGTTTGGTTTGGAAGAAGTGTATTCAGATGCTGAAAAAATGGATAAATTAATGGCACAACAAGCTGTGCTTCAGGATAAAATTGATGCTGCCAATGCTTGGGAGTTAGACACAAAACTGGAGATTGCTATGGATGCATTAAGAACTCCAGATGGTGATACCCCTATAAAGCACTTGTCTGGTGGTGAACGAAGAAGAGTAGCTTTGTGCAGATTATTATTACAAGAACCAGATGTATTATTGTTAGATGAGCCTACAAACCACTTAGATGCAGAATCTGTACATTGGTTAGAACACCATTTACAACAATATAAAGGAACAGTAATTGCAGTAACTCACGACCGTTATTTCTTAGATAATGTTGCTGGCTGGATTTTAGAATTGGATCGAGGTGAAGGAATTCCTTGGAAAGGTAATTACTCTTCTTGGTTAGATCAAAAATCTAAACGTTTAGCTCAAGAATCTAAGCAAGCTTCTAAACGTCAAAAAACATTAGAAAGAGAGTTAGAGTGGGTACGGATGGCTCCAAAAGGGCGTCATGCAAAATCTAAAGCTCGTTTGGCAAATTACGATAAGTTAATGAGTCAAGATCAAGTTCAACTAGATGAAAAGTTAGAAATTTACATACCTAATGGGCCTCGTTTAGGAACAAATGTAATAGAGGCCAAAGGTGTTTCTAAAGCCTTTGGTGATAAATTATTATACGAAGATTTGAATTTTAATTTACCTCAAGCAGGAATCGTTGGTGTTATTGGACCTAATGGAGCTGGAAAAACGACCATTTTTAAAATGATTATGGGAGAAGAAACTCCTGATAAAGGAGAGTTTAAGGTTGGTGAAACCGCTAAAATAGCTTATGTGGATCAAAGCCATTCAAATATAGATCCTGAAAAAACCATTTGGCAAAATTTTTCTGATGAACAAGAGTTAATTTTAATGGGAGGAAAACAAGTGAATTCTCGCGCATATTTAAGTCGATTTAATTTTTCAGGAAGTGAACAAAATAAAAAAGTAAATACATTATCGGGAGGAGAGCGAAACCGTTTACATTTAGCGATGACATTGCGTGAAGAAGGAAATGTGTTATTGTTAGATGAGCCTACCAACGATTTGGATGTGAATACATTACGAGCTTTAGAAGAAGGTTTAGAAAATTTTGCTGGATGTGCAGTTGTAATTAGTCACGACCGTTGGTTTTTAGACAGAATTTGTACGCATATTTTAGCTTTTGAAGGAAACTCTCAAGTTTATTTCTTTGAAGGATCATTTACTGATTACGAAGAAAATAAAAAGAAACGTTTAGGAGGAGATTTAATGCCTAAACGTATTAAGTATAAAAAACTAGTTAGATAATTGAAAAAAATCCCAGAAGAAATTCTGGGATTTTTTAATAAATGTTACATTTTTATAAACCACTTACCATTCATTTTTATGAGTTTGGCATCTTCTTTTTCACTATCGCCATTTTTAAAATGTACCGTATATTTTACTTTAGCACTGTTTCCATCTTCTGAAATGGTTTCTTCATCAATAACTATATTCTTTAAACCATTTTTTTTATCAAATTCTTCTTTAGAAGCCATTCCTAATAAACCTTCCATTTTTTTTGCTTCTTCTTCTGAAAACTTTTCGCCATCATGATTTACGTATAAAGCAGCTACTTTTTTAAAATTTTTAGATTTCATTAAATCATAAGCTGTTTTTATGGTATCACTTGGAGCAGAGCCACTGCTACAGGAATTTATACTTAAAAATACTGTTGTTAAAAACAGAACGAGAAAAAATTTTAATTGTTTCATAATTGTTTTTTTATTGATTTATATTAGATAACTCTTTTAAAATGAGGTTTTTTAGTGAATTCTGAAGGGAAGATGATGGCATGATTACCAATTACATATTTTATTTTTTTTGTTTGAACATTTAAATGAATCCCTGCGTTTTGAAATGATTTTAAAATTAACTCCGTACAGTAAAGCTTGGTATTTGTTTGCAAATTGTACTCATTGTCAAAAATGTACTTTTTCTCAAAAAATGTATTTGCTTGCATCACTACATTTTTTAAAATGGTTGAATTAAAATTGGTTCTATAAATAGCAACTTTTGATGCCTTTTTTGGATTAAGGAATTCATTTAAGCGTTCTTTTTTAATAAAATTATTTTTATGAGGAACTGCATGAATTACGTATGGTATGTTATTTTCTATTTTAATTATGCCAATATGAGTAAATTCAGCATTACTATCTGCTAAATGAATGGCATAACTTTCTGTAGATCTTCCACATCTTAAAATCAAATCTCCATTTTTTACATCTTTCAATTTGATTTGTGTGATGTTTCTTTTTAAATGATTAAAATTTTTATAATTTATAGTTATAATAAAAGTACTGCTTAGTAAAATAAATACTATTATAATTACTAAAGTCGAGTATGAGCAATACTTTTTAATCATAGTAATTGATTTCGATTGAAATACTTAACAGCGATTAAATTAGTAGTAGTACTATAAAATTAGTGAGTTTATTTTAAAAATAGTTTTTAAAAGGTAAAAAGTATTTTTAAATCGTAAAAAAACTTCAAGAGTTAACTTGAAGTTTTTAAAGTTTTGGGATTAATTTAACGATTTTACTTTTGGAAATAGTATATTGTTTTCTAAATGAATATGTTGATACAAATCGTTGATAAATTCATCTAATTTATGATATAAAGCTTTGAAAGTATTACATGCCCATACAGGAGGTGTAAAGTTGTTACTTAATTCTTGAATTTTTTTAACAATAGTTCCAGCACTGTCATGTTCATCTTCTAAAATTGCAATAACATTTTTATCGTAGCTAAAATTAGGGTCTTTAAGTTTAGACTTTATAGCAGGGAATAAAATTGTTTCTTCTTTTTCTAAATGTGAAATTAATTCATTTGAAAGAGTAGTAAATAAATGATCAATTTCAATTGTTTCAGGAGCATGATGCCCATGTACACTTGCTACTTTTGTAGAAAACTCATTAATTATACTTAAATTTTCTTTAACATAAGTATGATGAACATTTACAATATAATCTGCTAAAAATTCAGGATTCCAGTCTTTAAAATTTAATGTAGGAGCATCATTTTTTGGAGTATTGGAAAGTAAATCGTTGATTACTTCATCTACATTTATATTTGCCTTAATACAAGCTTTTTCAACTGTTTTTCCACCTCCACAGCAAAAATCTAAATTGTATTTTTTGAAAACTGAAGCGGTACTTATATCATCGCTAACAATTTCAGCAATCGTTTTATTTTTTATATCTAACATTGTTGTAAAATTTATACTGCAAATATAGTAAAAAAATAATAAAAGACAAATAAGTCTTTTATTATTTAATCCAACAACAATCTAAATAGTCAGTTAGTATATGAAAGAGTAACCCTATTGCAATAATTCTAGTTTTGGATGGTGCTAGCATAAAAAAATATAAAACAATAGCGTAATTGGTATGTAAAGGATGAAAATTGATGCTACATCTATTAGGGCTAAAGATTGGAGTAGCAAATAAGTGGTCAATATCTATTAACATAGTTAGTATAAATATGAGCCAAGTGGTTTTCCATTTATCTTTAAAAAAAATAAAAGCAATAAAACCAGGAATTAAGAAATGCATTCCGTAGTGAGTAACAAACCTTAAAATTTCCAAATTAAAATGTTATGTTTTGATTTTCTAAATAATTTAATGCATTTGGACCTTCCATAAAAAGTAAGTCTAAGATACTTAAATTAGAAATAAATCCATGGTGTTGTTCAAATACTTGAATATATCTTGTTAAATTATATTCTTTTTGACCTTTTGCGATAGCTAGATTTCTAAAATCTTTTAAATCAGAATTTTTTATATATGCTGATGTGATTAATGTTGAAAGTTCTATTTGAAGTGCATCCATAATAATTTCATGACACTTTAAATTTAAGTCTAATAAAAAGGTGTATTTTTTTTCAAAAATTGGAGATAAATCGTCTATATAAAATTCAAAGAAAGGAGAGGAGTTATAAGCTGTTTTTAGGGTTTTTAAGTGGAGCTTATTCCAATCATCTTTATAATCTATTTTAATATCTTTAGTTTTTTGTTTTATTCCTTTTAAATGTTGAATTGGAACATTTAACAAGTGTTTGCCATTTGATGTATAAACATAACAACGATTTCTATAGGTCTGTTTTTGATAGTTATCTTCAACTTCAAAAACAATACCATTAGATTTTGAAATGGCTAGGTATTGAATTATTGGTGAAAAGTAAGTAGGTTGTATTAAAACCATTAAATAATAGTTATACTGTTTATTCTAAGTTTACGATTTAAGATCCTTCTTCTTTTTTACGTTTTCTGTAAGTGTTGTATCCAAACCAAAGGAGTAGGGCTCCTAAGAAATAATACAAATAAGAAACCGGTTTTCCACTACCATGAACTGTAGTAAATACACGTTCCCAACGTATTTTATTAGCTAAACCTTGAGCATTACCATCCCAACTCATCCAAATAAATACAGGCTTTCCAACTACATGGTCAAATGGAACATAACCCCAAGAACGAGCATCTTCAGAGTTATGTCTATTATCACCCATCATCCAATAATAATCTTGTTTAAATGTATAGGATGTCGTTAGTTGACCATTAATAAATATTTCATCTCCATTAATCGTTAGGTTATTTTTTTCGTAAACTTCAATAATTCTTTTATAAAAAGGTAACGATTTTTTATTTAGTTTAACTGTCTTACCTGCTTCTGGGATATAAATAGGTCCAAAATTATCTATAGACCAAGCATATTGTTTGTTATGTGGAAAAACACCAGATTCGTAGGTTCCTTTAGGAGTAATTTCTTTGTCAATACTTTTTACTAGCGGGTTGTTTTTTAGTTTAGCAGCATTTTCATCAGTTAAATTTAAAAGGTAATAATCTCCATAAAAACCACCTTCTGTAATATCATATCTACTTAAAGTAGTAGCACTTAATTGTCCGTTAGTAACTACTTTATGCATATATTGAGGTTTAGCTCTATCGGGAAGTATAGTTTTGTCACCATTAATGTAAATATAACCATCTTTAATTTCTAAAGAATCTCCAGGAATACCAACACAACGTTTTACATAATTTGATTTTTTGTCGATAGGTTTATCAATATGAATATTAGATGTATCAAAAAACCTTTGAACTGTATCTACAGGCCAATTAAAAACAACAATTTCATTTCGTTTAATTTTCTCAAAACCAGGAAGCCTAAAATAAGGCAATTGAGGTTTTTTTAAGTAGGAACGTAATTTGATAAAAGGTAAAGAATCATGTACCATTGGAGCAGCAATGGTTGTCATTGGAGTTCTAGCACCATAATGGAATTTACTTACAAATAAAAAGTCACCCACTAAAAGAGATTTCTCAAGCGATGATGTAGGTATGGTGTATGGTTGCATAAAATACGTATGCACTAAAGTTGCTGCAATAATTGCAAAAACTATAGAACTAACCCACTCACCAAGCTCTGTTCTCGATTTTAAGCTTCTATCTTCAATATAAGTAACATTAGCTAAATAATTAATGTAATAAGTGTAAAACCCTAAAGTTAAAACAGCTAAAAATGAATCTATAGTTGAATTTTTACCGAAACTTCGAATAGTTTCAATCCAAATTACAGGAAACATTAAAAGATTGATGATTGGAATAAATAGTAATACAATCCACCAAACAGGTCTGTTAATAATTTTCATAAGTACAATAGCATTGTATATTGGTACTATTGCTTCCCATGATTTTCTTCCTGCTTTTACATATAATTTCCAAGTTCCCAAAAAATGAATTAATTGAACTATTAAGAAAAAAATAAACCATTGAGTCATTGTCATAATAAAAATATTTTAAACTTTACTTACATCAAAATCATGTGTAAAGATGAGTATTATTTGTTTAAACCAAGAACATCTTTCATAGTAAAAACACCTGTTTTTCCTACAAGCCATTCTGCGGCTACAACTGCTCCTAAAGCAAAACCATCTCTATTGTGCGCTGTGTGTTTGATGTCTATTGTGTCAACTTTTGATTTGTATTTTATTGAATGTGTTCCAGGAACATCATCAATACGTTTTGCCACTATTGGTAATTCAGTTTCATTATTTGTTACATCTAATGTCCAACTATTTTTAGATGAATGTTTAATGATATCTTCAGCTAAAGTAATAGCTGTACCACTTGGAGCATCTAATTTTTTAGTATGATGAATTTCTTCTAATGATATTTGATAATCGTCTAAATGATGCATCATTTTAGCTAAATAATTATTTAATTCAAAAAAAATGTTTACACCTAAACTGTAATTAGAAGCATAAATAAAAGCCCCTTTTTGTTGTTTACAAATTGTTTTAGCTTCTTCAAATTTTGCCAACCACCCAGTTGTACCACTAACTACAGGTACATTGTTTTTGAAGCAATTTGTAATATTGTTGAAAGCTACAGAAGGAATGCTAAAATCTATGGCTACATCAGCTATGGTAATATCATAATTCTTTGTGTTTTCGTCTACTTTTAAAACAATTTCATGACCTTTTTGTAACGCAATTTGTTCAATTGTTTTACCCATTCTTCCATAACCTAAAAGTGCTATTTTCATTGTTAAAATTTAAAGTTTATAGATGCACCAACAATAGTTTTATTGGTGGCGGTATCTTTAATTAATTGAGGCTTTACCGAAAGGGCATCGTCAACATTATGTTGTAATAAGTGTGCATTTGTACTAGCCTCAACTACTTGTAATAAATATAAGCCAACGGTAACTAAAAGTGATAAATCTCGATCTTTTTTATAAGATTTTTGCGCCCTTACTAGAGCATCATCTGATAAGAGGATGTTACCATTTGTTCCGTCAAACTCGTGAGGTTTACCGTCAATAGACAACTTATAGGCATTTCTTGCCCTTTTATAATTGGTATTATTGTCACTATAAAAGTAAATTCCTGAGCCTAAGGCAGCATATATAATAGGTATTTTCCAATACTTTTTATTGTAAGCCTGTCCTAATCCTGGTAAAACAGCCGAGTAAAAAGCAGCAGTAGCTGGTGCTAGAGGTTTAAATTCTTTGGATATACTTCCAAATTTATTTTTTATTTTTAAGGTGTCAGTCACTTCTTGAGAGTGAATTGCTAGCACTCCAAAGCTAAATAAAATTAAAAATAAATACAGCTGTTTTTTTAACACTATTGTAGTAATTTTTTTAACCTGTTAAAATCTTCTTCTGAATGAAAAGGAATGATAATCTTCCCTTTGTCGTTTCCAGATATTTTAACGTCGATTTTATGTCCAAAGTATTCGCTAAACGTTTTAATTCCTTTACTAACATATTTAGGAACTTCAACATCTTTACTGTTGGCTTTAGGTTTTGTTGAGCCTCCTTCTTTTAAAGCTTTTACCAATTGCTCTGTTTGCCGAACAGATAATTTTTGTTGAATTATTTTTTCGTAAATACTTAATTGATCTTCTGTATCTTCAATGTTTATAAGTGCTCTTCCATGTCCCATAGACAAAAAACCATCGCGCATGCCAGTTTGAATAATTGGATCTAATTTTAATAAACGTAAATAGTTAGTTATGGTAGAACGTTTTTTTCCAACGCGTTGACTCATTTCTTCTTGTGTTAAATCAATTTCGTCAATTAAACGTTGATATGAAAGTGCTACTTCAATAGGGTCTAAATCTTTACGTTGAATATTTTCAACCAATGCCATTTCCAACATTTCTTGGTCATTGGCAATTCTAATATAAGCTGGAATAGTTTTATTTCCTATTAGTTTAGAGGCTCTAAATCGTCTTTCACCAGAAACTAATTGAAACTTATTTCCATCTAATTTACGAACTGTAATAGGCTGAATTACACCTAACTCTTTTATTGAACTAGCCAATTCACGAAGCGCTTCTTCATTAAAATAACTTCTTGGTTGGTAGGGATTTACTTCAATTGTATCTAATTCAATTTCAATAATATTTCCAACAACCTTATCAGCATTTTTATCGTTTGCAGAAGTGATATCTGAACTCGTTTCTTTTAATAAGGCAGATAACCCTCTTCCAAGCGCTTGTTTTTTAGTAGCTTTTGCCATCCTTATTATGATTTTTTAATATTTCGTTTGCTAAGTTAATATAATTTACGGCACCTTTACTAGTAGCATCATAAGCAATAATACTTTCGCCATAACTTGGTGCTTCACTTAATCGAACATTTCTTTGTATAATGGTTTTAAATACCATGTTTTGGAAATGTTTTTTAACTTCTTCAACAACTTGATTAGATAAACGCAAACGAGAATCGTACATGGTTAATAATAACCCTTCAATATCTAAATCAGGATTATGAATTTTTTGAACACTTTTAATCGTATTCAATAATTTCCCTAAACCTTCTAATGCAAAGTATTCGCATTGTATTGGTATTATTACTGAATCGGAAGCTACCAATGCATTTAACGTTATTAACCCAAGTGAAGGGGCGCAGTCTATTAAAATATAATCATAATCATTTTTAATTTCCTGAAGAACCTCTTTTAACATATATTCACGTTGGTCTTTATCTACTAATTCAATTTCTATTGCAACTAAATCAATATGCGCAGGTATTAAGTCTACATTAGGTGAATTTGTTTGAATTATAGCATTTTTAGCTGAAATGGCATGTTCAAGTAATTGGTAAGTTCCCAATTCAACTTCTTCAACATCTACACCAAGTCCAGAGGAAGCGTTAGCTTGAGGATCGGCATCAATAAGTAATACTTTTTTTTCTAATACACCTAAGGCTGCAGCTAAATTAACGGTTGTAGTAGTTTTTCCAACACCACCCTTTTGATTTGCAACTGCGATTATTTTTCCCATAAAAGAAATACGAATTATTTAAGATGTAAAAATACAATTATTTATGGTTTTTAAAAGGGAATAATGTTAACAAACCTATAAAAAGAAAAAGGCTTGTTAAATAGTAGGGCTACTCTTTGTTTCAATTAAAATGAAGTTAAAGAAGCGCTTAAAATCAGTCTAATAAATGCGGTGGTAAATAAATGACTAATTTAAACTATTGAACAAGCCTTTTTAAATGACTAGTTTTTAAATGGAATATTCTCTAAAATTGTTAATAAGAATTTCCAAAATTTTTGAGTAGATTTAATATTCGCTCTTTCATCAGGAGAATGGGCTCCTTGTATAGTAGGGCCAAAAGAAATCATATCCATTTCAGGGTAATTGGTTCCTAAAATACCACATTCTAAACCAGCATGACAAGCAACAACATCAGCTTTACTATCAAATAATTTTTCATAAGTATCTGTTAATACTTTTAAAATTGGTGAATTTACATTTGGTTTCCATCCTGGGTATGATCCAGACATGGTAACTGTATAACCAGCCAATTCAAATGTTGCTTTTAATGCATTAGCCAAATCAAATTTTGAAGTTTCTACAGATGAACGTGTTAAACACATAATTTTGATGTCTTCATCTTTAACAATTACTCTAGCGATATTGTTTGAAGTTTCTACAAGCCCTTCCATATCATTACTCATACGATAAACTCCATTATGAGCTGCGTATAAAGTGTTTAATAATGTAGTTTGACTAATAACCGTCATCACTCTTTCAGGTGTTTTTATTTTTGAAAGAGTTATTTCTAAATTAGGATCAACTGTTTTAAATTCAGTTTTAACTTCCTTTGTTACTTTTTTAATTTTTTTTAAGAATGCATCTTTTTTAGATTCATATACAGAAACTATTGCAAAACTTTCTCTTGGAATAGCATTTCTTAAGCTACCTCCATTGATTTCAGAAATTCTTGAAAAATCTAAAGTTTCATAAAGCAAACGATTCATTATTTTATTGGCATTTCCCAAACCTTTATGAATATCCATTCCTGAATGTCCTCCATTTAAACCTGTTACAGAAATGCTATATCCAACACTGTTAGATGGTGAATGTACTTCGTTATAAGTATTTTCAGCAGTTATATCAATTCCACCTGCACAACCTATATCAATTTCATCATCTTCTTCTGTATCTAGATTTAATAGTATTTCACCGTTTAAATATCCTTCTTCAAGCCCTTTAGCACCAGTCATACCAGTTTCTTCATCAATAGTGAACAGTGCTTCAATAGTAGGGTGTTGAATGTTAGTAGAAGCTAAAACACTCATAATAGCCGCAACACCTAAACCGTTGTCTGCACCCAAGGTTGTTCCTTCAGCTTTTACCCAATCTCCATCAATTATCATTTTAATACCTTCTGTATCAAAATCAAAATTGGTATCGGCATTTTTTTGATGTACCATGTCTAAATGTGATTGCATCACCACCGTTTTTCTAGTTTCCATACCTTTTGAGGCTGGTTTTTTGATAATAACGTTTCCTACAGGGTCAACAACAGTTTCAAGGTTTAATTTTTTTCCAAAATCAACCATAAATTCAATTACACGTTCTTCTTTTTTAGAACCTCTAGGAACTGCATTTAAGTCTGCAAAATTGTTCCATAGTGCGGTTGGTTCAAGTGCTCTAATATCTTTACTCATGATTTAATTTATTTTTTTGATTTTAATTTTAATTTATATTATTTCTATAATGGTTTCATTCAAAGGTTTTCTAACCTTTTTCATTTCACTCATAATATCATCATCAGCTCTATATCCAACAGGGAGCATTAAAACTGATTTTAGTTTTTTTTCTGTTAAGTTTAATAACTTATCTACTTTTTCAGGAATAAATCCTTCCAAAGGACAAGCATCAATTTTTTCTACAGCACAAACGGTCATTAAATTCCCTAAGATAATATAGGTTTGGTAAATGGCGGAAAGTTGTTTTTCTTCAATTGTTTTATTTTCATACATTTGAAGTAGCTGTTTTCTAAATTTTGAAATAGTAGCCTCACTAACATTTCTAGTTTCTTTTTCTAAATCAAAATAAGCATTGATATCTTCCGAAGTTGTATCGGTATCTATACAAAGAATGAGTAGGTGTGAAGCATCTGCAACTTGACGTTGAAAGTAAGAGAGTTCTACAAATTTTTCTTGGAGTTCTTTATTTTCAATTACAATCATTTTTACAGGTTGTAATCCAAAAGAAGTTGCTGTTAGGTTAAAGGCATTTTTAAGTACTTCAACTTGTTTATTTGATAGTTTTTTTGAAGGATCAAACTTTTTGGTAGCATATCTCCATTTTAAACTATTTATAATATCCATGTTACTAATTTTTATTCTTAATTCTTACAAAATTACTTTAAAAATATTGAAAAACAGGTAAGTTACGACTTCAATTTTTTTAACTAAAAGTTAATTTATATTTTTAGGAATAAAATAAACGCTATGAAAGAAAATTTACTTCATTTTATATGGAAGTTGAAGCTATTTCCGACTTCTAAAATTAAAACAACAAGTGGAGAATTGTTAGAAATAAAGTCTTCGGGATTACTAAATTATAATTCTGGACCAGACTTTTTGAATGCTCAAATTAGAATACAAGATCAGCTTTGGGCTGGAAATGTAGAAATTCATTTAAAATCATCAGATTGGTACATTCATCGTCATGAAAAAGATGAAAGCTATGATTCAGTGATTTTACATGTGGTTTGGGAACACGATGTTACAATTTTTAGAAAATCTAACAAAACAATTCCTACTTTAGAATTGAAAAATTATATTTCAAAAGAGTTGTTAGAGAATTATCAAAAATTATTTAGTACGCCTAAAAAATGGATTAATTGTGAACAGGAAATAAATAGGATTGATTCATTTATTTTAGAACATTGGTATGAGCGATTGTATTTTGAACGTTTAGAGCAAAAGTCTGTACAAGTTCAAGATATATTCATAAAAACAAATAATAATTGGGAAGCCACTTTATTTAGTTTGTTAGCTAAAAGTTTTGGTTTAAATGTGAATGGCGAAGCTTTTTTAAACCTGGCTTTATCGGTTGATTTTACTACTGTAAGAAAGGTTTCTAATAACTTAAACCAGTTTGAAGCGCTGTTATTTGGGCAAGCAGGTTTATTGTTCGATAACATTGAATCTAATTATTTTTTAAATTTAAAAGAAGAGTTTAAATACTTGCAAACTAAGTTTAAATTAGAACCAATATCAAAAAATCAAATTCAATTTTTTAGGTTACGCCCCAATAATTTTCCTACCATAAGAATTTCTCAACTTTCGCAATTATACCATACACATCAAAATTTATTTTCAAAAGTTATAGAAAATGAAAAATTAGAGGAATTTTACGAATTGTTTTCAGTTTCAGCATCAACTTTTTGGGAAACGCATTATACATTTTCTAAAGAATCTAAAAAAAGTATAAAAAAAATCACTAAACCATTTATAGATTTGGTATTGATAAATACAGTAATACCCATTAAATTTTGGTATTTAAAAAGTTTGGGTAAAAATGATTTTAGTCCTCTATTACAGCTTATTCAACAAATGAAACCTGAAAAAAATAGTATTATATCAAACTTTAATATGTTAAAGGTTAAAAGCGATAATGCATTTAAAACACAAGCCTTGTTACAATTAAAAAATGAATATTGTTCTAAACAACGTTGTTTAGAATGTTCTATTGGAAAAGAATTACTTAAAAATTAGTTTTTTGGATACCAATTTCGTAAGCGTACTTCAATGTTTTTATTTTTGCTATTTACTAATTTTTTAAACTCCGCAATGTCACTTAAACCATCAGTTCCCCTGTAATGATATGGATATACAACTTTTGGTTGAAATTCTAAAACAGCACTTGCAGCCTGATTGATGTCCATTGTGTAAGGTAAATTCATGCAAATAAAAGCAATATCTATATGTTGTAAAGTTCTCATTTCGGGAATATCTTCGGTATCTCCAGAAATGTACAGTTGTTTATCATCAATACTTAAAACATAGCCATTTCCTCTACCTTTAGGATGTTTAGAATTTTCAATCTCAGGTAAATTGTACATTGCAATTGCTTTAAAAAAAATGTTTAATCTATGGATACCTTGTCCATTTTTCAGTACCTCTACTTTAGAAATCAAACTTTTGGGTAATTTTGAAGCAACTTCTTTTGGAGTAATAAATATTGTGTTTGAAGTATCAATAACATCTAATGTTTTATGGTCTAAATGATCTCCATGAATATCAGTTATCAACACAATATCAGGAGATTTAAAGCTTTTGTATAAGTCTGCACCACCATAAGGATCAACATAAATAGTTGTATTGTTATAAGTTAATACCAAGCTTCCATGTAAAATAGGATGAACTTTAATGATCCCATTTTGTGTTTTAAATTCATCAATTTCATTTTTTTGACTCCAAATGAAAGAAACTGTAAATATGAATGTGATTGTTAAAATACCTTTTAATTTCATAGGTGGATGTTTTAAATTTTAAAGAACAAAAATTCTGCTATTTAATATTAAAATTTATAGCGTTATAAATATACTATTAATTTAATTACTACTACTTTTGCATATGTTTTTATGTGCTAAAATGGATACATTCTTTTAAATATTTAAAAATGAAATTTTCCTTTAAATTCCCTTCTCCTTATACCGTTTTAATGATTGCTATTATGCTAAGTGCTATGGCAACTTGGCTTTTACCTGCAGGATCTTACGATACATTATCATACAATTCAAACACTAATGAATTCACCATTAATTCTGAGGTAAAACAAGAAAGTATTGCAGCTACTCAAAAGGTTTTAGATGATCATAATATTTTAATCTCTTTAGATAAATTTAAAGAAGGTAAAATTAAAAAGGCAATTTCTATACCAGGAACTTATAAAGAAGTAGCCTCAAAACCACAAGGAATTTTAGAAATTATATATGCTCCAATTAAAGGTATTTATGAAGCAATTGATGTAATTTTATTTGTTCTTATTATAGGAGGTTTTATAGGGGTTTTTAATAATTCAGGAGCTTTTAATGAAGGAGTTGGGTTTTTAGCAAGCAAATTAAAAGGAAGGGAAAGTGTTTTAATTATTATTGTTACCTCTTTAATTGCAGTTGGAGGAACTACTTTTGGTTTAGCTGAAGAAACGTTAGCTTTTTATCCAATTTTAGTTCCTGTTTTTTTGGCGGCTGGATACGATTTAATTGTACCAGTTGCAGTAATTTATATAGGATCCTCAATAGGAACTATGGCATCTACAGTAAACCCATTTTCAACCATTATAGCCTCAGACGCAGCTGGTGTAAATTGGACGATTGGAATTTATAGTAGGGTAGCTATGTTAATTTTAGGACTGGTGGTTTGTATTTGGTATATTATGAGATATGCAAAAAAAGTTAAAAAGGATCCAACAAAATCTCTACTATATGGTTCAAAACTAGAAAACCCATTTACCAAGGTTACTGAAACTGAATCTACAAATAAACTAAAAGGAATAACCAAAGTATTGTTAAGCCTGTTTGCATTAACATTTGCAGTAATGATATACGGAGTGTCAGTTTTGGGTTGGTGGTTTCAGGAAATGACGGCGTTATTTTTAGTTGCAGCTATATTAATAGCAGTTTTACAAAGAGTTGGAGAGCAAAATTTTATTAAAGAATTTATTAATGGAGCTAAAGATTTACTTGGAGTGTCATTTATTATAGGAATTGCTAGAGGAGTTACTTTTGTTTTAAATGAAGGGCAAATTTCAGATACCATTTTATTTTATGCTACAAACTTAGTAGAAGGAATGCCTCCTGGAATATTTTTGCCAATTTTAATGATGGTATTTTTTGTACTTACTTTATTTATATCCTCCTCTTCAGGAATGGCTGTAGTTACTATGCCAATTATGAGTTCTTTGGCTCCAGTAGTTGGGGTTCCTCCCGAAGAAATTGTAAATACTTATTTATTTGGAATGGGATTAATGAGTTTTATTACACCAACAGGATTAATTTTACCATCATTAGCAATGGTAAACGTTAATTATAATACTTGGTTAAAGTTTATTTGGCCTTTATTAACGTTGCTAGGTTTGCTATCCTTTTTGATTCTTTGGGGTGGGTTGTTAATCTAAAGATTTAAAATAATCTTTTACCCAAGCAACTATTTGATTTTCAGTTAAATAATTTACGCTAGAAACCCCAGCTAGTTTGTGGGTTAATTGCATATTATTTCTAATTTCTTTTTCAAAAATATTTTTCATTTTTGAAGGGCCAAAAACAACAACAGAATCACAAGTTTCAATTTCTTTTAATAAACTTTTTAGAAATTGATTGGTCATTTGAATGCGTTTGTTTTCTCTGTTTTTTTCGTATGTTAAATATTGACCTCCAAATCTTCCATATTTTTTAGTTTCTCCTTCAACTCTTTCACGAGTTTCAATATTAGATTCAATAGTTTTAAAAGTGTGTGAATTGTTAGAAAGTCTAATTACAAAAGCGTGTTTGGTATCTATCCAAATTCCAATGTTTTTTTTCATAATAGAAGTTTTTAATGATGAAACAATTGGGGCAATAAAGCTTATTTGTATGCTTATATAAAATTACAAAAAAAATAAACGAAAAGGTTAAAAAAATAAAAAAAGATACAACGAATTTGTTGTATCTTTTTAACGCGTAATTAAATTGATTGAATTTTAAAATTAAAAACAATAGCTGTTTTCAGTAATTACTTTTTCAGCAATTATTTTTCTTAAAGCTATAGGGTTAGGGTTGTTAGTGTACTTGGTAAAACGCTTTAATCCCATTAATAACATACGTAGTTCGTCACCTTCGGCAAAATATACGATAGCTTCTTTCCCCATTGTTGCTGATTTTTCTACGGCATTAAATAGATTTAATTTTGCCATAGCTATTTGACATTCAGCTTCTTTTTCTGAAGTTAATTTTGCAACTTTTTCAGCTTTTAAAATAGCAGATTCAGCCATATAAACTTCAATCATTACTTCAGCAGCAGCCAAAATTAATTGTTGATGATTTTCTAGATCCATACCATATGTTTGAACTGCTTTTCCAGAAATCATTAAAAAGGCTTTTTTTAATTTAGCAATCATTTCTTTTTCTTCTGAAAATAAAACAGTATAATCTGGCGTGTCAAATGAAGGTATTCCCAACAAGCTATTTCCAACTTCCATAGCTGGAGTTAATAAATCAATTTCACCTTTCATAGCTTTTTTAAGTAGCATTCCAACAGTTAAAAGTCTGTTTATTTCGTTGGTTCCTTCATAAATTCTAGTAATTCTAGCATCTCTCCATGCACTTTCCATTGGAGTGTCTTTTGAAAATCCCATTCCGCCAAAAATTTGAATTCCTTCATCAGAAACAAATTGAGAAACTTCTGACCCAAATACTTTTATAATAGCACATTCAATAGCATATTCTTGAAAAGCTGCTAGTTCTGCATCTTGGTGCGATTTCCCTTCAGCTAAGCCAGCATCAATCATATTTTGTATGTCTTTTGCAGCTCTATAGCAACCAGCATCAATTGTAAATGTTTTGGCACTCATTTCAGCATATTTTTTTTGAATTGCTCCAAAATTTGATATGGCGGTTTTAAATTGTTTACGCTCATTACCATATTTAACTGATTCTGTGATAATTCTTCTACTAGCATCTAAACAAGCAGCCCCTAATTTTATACGACCCACATTTAAAGAGTTCATGGCAATTTTAAACCCTTTTCCTCTATCGGATAACATGTTTTCTACTGG
The DNA here is from genome assembly GCF_042676885.1 of Lutibacter aestuarii. Taxonomy (NCBI): domain Bacteria; kingdom Pseudomonadati; phylum Bacteroidota; class Flavobacteriia; order Flavobacteriales; family Flavobacteriaceae; genus Lutibacter; species Lutibacter aestuarii. The sequence goes on along the minus strand of NZ_JBHTIC010000020.1, from coordinate 209,804 downwards.
AATTAACGTGTCACTAAAAAACACTTGACGGGTTGAAGAAGAGGTAATTCCTAATTTTTTTTCTTCTTCACCTAGAGTTACACCATTTGGATTGTTTTTGTCAAATTCCATAATAAATGCAGTGATATTTTTATCATCCTCTATACGTGCAAAAACGATAAATATTTCGGCAAAACCTGCATTTGAGATCCACATTTTTTGTCCGTTAATTTTGTAATGTTTACCATCAGCTGTTAATTCAGCTGTTGTTTTTCCAGAATTTGCATCACTTCCAGCATCTGGTTCGGTTAAACAATATGCGCCAAATTTTTGACCAGAAGTTAATAATGGTAAATATTTTTGTTTTTGTTCTTCGGTTCCGTATAAAAATATTGGCATAGTACCAATTCCTGTATGTGCACCAAAAGCAGTTCCCAATGATCCGGTTGCTGATGAAATATAATCAGTGACTAACATAGTAGAAACAAACCCCATTCCAATTCCACCATATTGCTCGGGTATTGATACTCCTAAAAAGCCCATTTCTCCAGCTTTACGCATCACTTCTTCAGTTAATGCATAATCTTTATTTTCAAAACGTTCTTTATGAGGCCAAACTTCGCGGTCTATAAATTCGATAACCGCTTCTTTCATCATTTTTTGTTCTTCATTAAATTCTTCAGATACGAAGATATCTTCCGATTTAATTTCTTTTATTAGGAATTCTCCTCCTTTTATTGTTGCCATTATTCTGATAGGTTTTGATTTTAATATTTTATTTTAAAAGTTCATAAACACCTGCGGCACCTTGCCCAGTACCTACACACATAGTTACTATTCCGTATTTGTTTTTTCTTTTTTTCATTTCGTTGAACAACTGCACTGAAAGTTTTGCCCCTGTACAACCAAGAGGGTGTCCTAAGGCAATAGCTCCACCATTTACATTCACAATATCTTGATTAATGTTAAGCTCTCTCATTACTGCCAAAGATTGGGAAGCAAATGCTTCGTTTAATTCAATTAAATCGATATCATTTAAAGTTAAATTTGCTTGTTTTAATGCTTTTGGAATTGCTTTTACAGGACCAATTCCCATAATGCGTGGTTCTACACCTACAGCAGCAAAAGAAACCATACGTGCTATGGGTTCAATATTTAATTCTTTTACCATTTCTTCACTCATCACCAATAAAAAAGCAGCGCCATCACTCATTTGAGAGGAGTTGCCAGCGGTTACACTGCCTCCTTGAGCAAAAACAGGACGTAATTTAGAAAGTGCTTCTATTGAGGTTCCTTTACGTGGACCCTCATCTACAGAAACCGTATAATTTTTAGTTTGTTTTTTACCATTTTCATCTAAAAATATATTTTCAACGGTTATAGGAACAATATCTTCTTTAAATCTATTTTCAGCTTGAGCTTTTAATGCTTTCATATGTGAATTATAAGAAAATTCATCTTGGTCTTCACGTGAAACTTTAAACTGTTGAGCAACAGCTTCTGCAGTTAACCCCATTCCCCAATAATAATCTTCATGACCTTCTTTGGCTGATTTGTAATTTGGGACAGGACGGTAACCACCCATAGGAATATAGCTCATACTTTCAACGCCACCAGCGATGATACAATCTGCCATTCCAGATTGAATTTTAGCAACTGCAATACTCACAGTTTCTAATCCTGATGCACAATATCTATTCACAGTCATTCCAGGGACATCTTCAATTTTTAGTCCCATTAACGAGATTAAACGCCCCATATTTAAACCTTGTTCAGCCTCAGGCATGGCATTTCCAACAATAACATCATCAATTCTTTTTTTATCTAATTGAGGTATATCTTTTAATAAATGTTCTATGGTTTCTGCTGCCAATTCATCAGGTCTTTTAAATCTAAAAACTCCTCTAGGTGCCTTACCTACCGCTGTTCTATATCCTTGTACTATATATGCTGTTTTCATTTTTTTAGTTTCTTAGTGGTTTACCTGTTTTTAACATATGTTCTATGCGTTCTAACGTTTTTCTTTCTGTACACAAACTCATAAAAGCCTCACGTTCAATGTCTAATAAATATTGCTCAGATACGTAAGTTGGTTCCGATAAATCTCCACCAGCCATTACATATCCTAATTTATTGGCAATTTTTTTATCGTGTTCAGAAGCATAATGGCCTTTTTCTAAGCTATCAGTTCCAACTAAAAACATACCCAATGCTTGTTGACCATAAACCAATACTTTTTTTGGTACAGGTTGTGTATAGCCATCTTCCAATAGTTGAATTGCATGACGTTTAGCTGTTGCAATTTGTCGGTCTTTATTAACAACAACAATGTCTTTATATTCTTTTAAGAAGCCTAAATCATATCCTTCGTATGCAGAAGTTGCCACTTTAGCCATGGCTACATTAATGAAGTAATCGCGAAGTTTATTTAATTTTACATCATCTTTTAAAACCCCTTCCGAGGCTCTTAAAGCCATTTCTTTAGAACCTGCTCCACCTGGTATAATTCCTACGCCAAATTCTACTAAACCTATATAAGTTTCTGCAGCAGCTACTACTTTATCTGCGTGCATACTTAATTCGCAACCACCACCAAAAGTATAGCCGTGTGGAGCAATTATAGTTGGACAAGATGAATAGCGCAGTCGCATTACTGTGTCTTGGAAATATTTAACTGAGAAATTTAATTCATCGTACTCTTGTTCTACAGCCATCATAAATACCATTGCTAAATTAGCGCCTACGGTAAAATTAGCTGCTTGGTTTCCAAGAATTACAGCTTCGTATTCAGTTTCAGCCAAATCAATTCCTTTGTTGATTGCTTGTAAAACTTCACCTCCAAGCGTATTCATTTTAGATTGGAATTCTACATTTAAAACACCATCGCCTAAATGTTGAATAGATGCACCTGAATTAGACCAAATTGTTTTTGCTTCGCGAATATTATCGAGAATAATAAAGCTATCTTGACCAGGGATTTTTTCTTGTTTTTTTGAAGGAATTGAATAATAGTATTTAGTACCTTCTTTAACTGAATAGAAAGATATATTTCCACTAGCAATCATTTCAGTTACCCAATTTGCTATAGGAATATTTTCAGCTTGCATTAATTCAATCCCTTTTTCAACACCTATGGCATCCCAAATTTGGAAAGGACCGTGTTCCCAACCAAAGCCAGCTTTCATAGCGTCATCTAATCTGTATAATTCATCAGAAATTTCAGGGATTCTATTTTGAACATAACCAAACATAGCAGCGAAATTTTTTCTGTAAAATTCACCTGCTTTGTCTTTTCCTTTGATTAAAACTTTAAAACGATCAATAACTTTATCAATGGTTTTTGTTAATTCTAAAGTTGCAAATTTGGCTCTTTTATTTGGACGGTATTCTAAGGTGTCTAAATCTAAAGATTGAATTGATTTTTTTCCATTTTCAACAACTTTTTTATAAAATCCTTGACCTGTTTTGCTTCCTAACCATTTGTTCTCCATCATTTTATCAATAAATTCAGGAAGTTTAAATAGTTCGTGTGCTTCATCATTTGGACAATTTTCATAAATTCCATTTGCCACATGAACCAAGGTATCTAAACCAACAACATCAACAGTCCTAAATGTTGCAGATTTTGGACGACCAATCACTGGCCCTGTTAATTTATCGACTTCTTCTATGGTTAAGCCTAATTCTTTTACTTGATGAAACAAACTCATAATTCCAAAAATACCAATTCGGTTTCCAATAAAAGCAGGAGTATCTTTTGCTAAAACAGAAGTTTTTCCCAAGAATTTTTCACCATACATCATTAAAAAGTCGGTAACTTCTTGATTGCAGTTTGGTCCTGGAACTACTTCAAATAATTTTAAATAGCGTGGTGGATTAAAAAAGTGAGTTACAGCAAAATGTTTTTGAAAATCTTCGCTTCTACCTTCATTCATTTGACTGATTGGAATTCCAGAAGTGTTTGAGGTAACTAATGTTCCTTTTGTTCTATATTTTTCAATTTTTTCAAAAACTAGTTTTTTAATGTCTAGTCGTTCAACCACCACTTCAAGTACCCAATCTACATCTTTAATTTTATGTAAATCATCTTCTAAATTTCCTGTTGAAATTCTGTCAGCAAATTTTTGATTGTAAATAGGAGATGGTTTAGACTTTAATGAAGCTTTTAAGCTGTCATTTACTAAGCGGTTTCTAACAGCTTTATTTTCAAGAGTAAGTCCTTTAGCTTTTTCAATATCAGTTAATTCACGGGGAATAATGTCGAGTAATAAAACTTCAACACCAATATTTGCGAAATGACATGCAATGCCTGATCCCATAATTCCGGAACCAATAACGGCTACTTTTTTAATACGTCTTTTCATTATTTTGATTTTTTATTTAGTTGGTTCATGTTCAAAAATTGATTTTTCAGCAATTAGCTTATTGATGGTTTGGGTAACTTCAAAAAAGTGTTTAATTTTTTCTTCAGACACGTGTTGTTTTACAACTTTATTAAATTGAATTACGTGTTCTCTAGAAATATTTCTTTTTTCTATTCCAAACGCTGTTAGTTTAATTAAAACACCTCTTCCATCATCTGGATTTTTTTCTCTGTAAATAGCACCTTTTTCTTCCATGTTTTTTAAAATACGAGAAAGACTGGTAGGTTCCATTCCCATTTGTGGACCTAAAGCAGTTGATGGAGTTCCGTTTTCAATGTCTACATTTAATAAAACAAAAGCCATTGCCATGGTACTGTCATGTTTTACCGCTTGTTCGTTATACATCTTAGCTACTGATTGCCAGGTAGCTCTGAGTACATGATCTATTGTTTGTTCTTTTTGCATTTCTCAAATATATAAAAAAATACTATGCACGCATAATAAATATTTAAAAATTATTTGTTAAATTATTTTACTTGTTTATTTTAAAAAAAAAGGATAAGTTTAAAACACTAATCACAAACCATAAAACAATGAAAGCAAAAGAACTAATAGGAAAAATTATTATTCAGGAAAATATTGATACTGTTGATGAAAATAAAATACCAAAAACTTTTGTAATCAATGTTCCAGATCCATACGAATCTTATTATAGTCGTTTTACAGATATCAATAAGCCAATTTCAATTATTTTTGTTACAAAGAACCCAACGTCGTTTGAAAATATTTTAAGAGCTACTAAAAAAATTAATGAAGAGTATCATTTAGAATTAGATGCAGCAAAATGTGAAGTTACTATAGACTCAAGGAAGCTAAATGGAATAAGAGTTAAAGGAATTAATAGATATACGGAGATTGGTGAAATTCAACAACATTATGCAGATGAAGGATATGAGTTTGCCAAAAGTGAAAAGTTTACAGATGTTGATTCTTTAATAAGAATAAATAAGTTTTTTAATGTAATAGAACTAGAAAATGGTATTTATCAAGACCATCATGAAAATGATGTGTACTATATAGAAGTCCCTAGGTTAATGAGTTGGAGTGAGTTTAGAACCATTACTTTTGAAGTTAAAAATAACATGACTGATAAAAATTATGATATCGCCAAAGGAATATTTTACACCAATGGAGGTATTACAGAAATGTTAAGGATAGTTAAACCCAAAGCTACCATAGAACTCCTAAAAATAATTCAACAAAAATATATTGATAAACTTGATTAATTTTTTAAAAGATTAATTAAATATCTAACAAAATAAATCTATTTTCGTTTCGAAAAACAAAAAATTTAGAATGGAAAATGTATTAACGGTTGAAAATGTAAGTAAAAATTACGGGAATTTTACTGCATTAAACAACGTTTCTATCTCAGTACCAAAGGGTAGTGTATTTGGGCTATTGGGACCAAATGGTGCTGGTAAAACATCCTTAATTAGAATTATCAATCAAATTACTTTGCCAGATAGTGGAACTATTTATTTAGGAGGTGAAAAATTGCAACCTCAACACGTACATCAAATAGGCTACTTACCTGAAGAAAGAGGCTTATATAAAAGCATGAAAGTTGGTGAGCAGGCTTTATACTTGGCACAATTAAAAGGATTAAGCAAATCTGAAGCAAAAAAGAAATTGCGATTATGGTTTGAAAAATTTGATATTTCCAATTGGTGGGATAAAAAAATTCAAGAACTTTCAAAAGGAATGGCACAAAAGGTTCAATTTATTGTAACTGTTTTGCACTCACCAAAATTGTTGATTTTTGATGAGCCTTTTAGTGGTTTCGACCCTATAAATGCTAATTTAATTAAAGATGAAATTTTAAAATTAAGAGATGAAGGTGCGAGCATCATATTTTCAACACATAGAATGGAGTCTGTTGAAGAATTATGCGATAATATTGCATTGATTAATAAGTCGAATAAAATATTAGATGGAAAATTAATTGATATCAAAAAGCAATATAGAACCAATCAGTTTGAAGTGGGACTTTTAAGTAATAAAAATACTAAAGAAGTATTATTAAATCAAGTAAAAGAACACTTTAATGTTGAAACAGCAGCTACTAAATCTTTTTACAATGATTTAAGGTTAATTGTTAGTTTGAAGAGCAATGAAACTTCTACAGATTTGATTAATTTTTTAAATGATAAAGCTCAAATCAATCATTTTACAGAAATAATTCCAAGTACAAACGATATATTTATAAAAGCAGTTGGCGATAATGAATAAGTTAAAATTAATAATTAAAAGAGAGTTTTTAGCAAAGGTTAAAAACAAATCATTTATTGTAATGACTATTTTGAGCCCGCTTTTAATGGTTGGACTTTTTATGTTAATTATTTTTTTAAATCAAAAAAATAGTGAAGAAATACGTACCGTTGCTTTTGTTGATGACTCACAATTACTAACCGCAGTTTTTAAAGATACTGATAAAACAAAATATGTTGATTTAACAGCTATTGGATTAGAAGAAGCAAGAAAGCAAACAGAAAACTCTTATTACGGAATACTTTATATTCCTAAAAGTGATACGTTAGAAAACCTTTCCAAAGGTATTTTATTCTATTCTGAAGATTCTCCAAGTTTAAACTTAATAAGTGCTATTGAAAATAAACTTGAAAAAAAAATTAGAGATTTAAAAATTGAACAATTAAACATAGATATTAACCAAGTTAAAAGCGCTGAAACAGATGTAGAAATTACTTCCGAAAATTTTTCAGGAGAAAAATCTTCAAAAATAGGAAGCATTTTAAAAATGATAACCGGTGGCGGATTTGGATATTTAATATTCATGTTTATTATTATTTATGGCACTTCAGTTATGCGAAGTGTAATTGAAGAAAAAACCAGTAGAATTATTGAGGTAATTATTTCTTCAGTAAAACCATTTCAATTAATGCTGGGCAAAATATTAGGAAATGCTTTAGCAGGAGTTTTACAATTTATTATATGGATGGTTTCTGCAGGGTTTTTAATGTTTGTTATAGCCTCTGTTTTTGGTTTAGAGTCAGCAAGTTCTAGTTCAGCTATGGGACAAATGAATCCAGAAATGGTACAACAAGTTCAAGAAACAGCAATGAGTGAATTGCAGTTAGCATTTTTGGAGGTTAAAAACTTACCAATTTTAACCATATTTTTTTCGTTTATAGTATATTTTATTGGAGGTTATTTAATTTATAGCTCTATTTATGCAGCCATTGGAGCGGCAGTTGATAGTGAAACCGATACGCAACAATTTATGATGCCAGTAATGCTTCCATTAATTATTGCAATTTATGTTGGTTTCTCTGTAATAGAAAATCCACATGGACCAATAGCTTTAGGGTTTTCATTATTTCCATTAACATCGCCAATTGTAATGTTAATGAGAATTCCTTTTGGGGTACCATGGTGGCAAATTTTAACATCTATGATATTGCTGATAGGAACTTTTATTTTAATTGTTTGGTTTGCAGCAAAAATATATAGAGTGGGTATTTTAATGTATGGAAAAAAACCTACTTATAAAGATTTATATAAGTGGTTGAGATATTAATTTTTTAATTTAATTTTTTTTAAATGAAGAAGTTACTTGAAATTTTAAACTATGAATTTACATTTAGTAAAGATGTTCATATTTCAGTTAAAGCAATTATTATAGTTATTGTTGCATTAATTGTAACCTCACTTGTGTTAAAATTAATTAGAAAATTAATTACAAGAAAACTACCAGATGATGACAAAGTAAAATTTGTATCCTTGTTTTCATATAGCAAATGGTTTATTTATGTGATAATTATTTTAATGACATTTCACAATATTGGTATTAATGTAACAGCAATTTTTGCTGCCTCTGCAGCTTTACTAGTTGGTGTTGGTTTGGCATTACAAACGTTATTTCAAGATATTATTTCAGGTATATTTATCTTAGTAGATCAGTCGGTGCATGTTGGAGATATTATAGAATTAGATGGTAAAATTGGACGTGTTGAAAATATTAAATTACGAACAACTAGAGCTGTGACTATTGATAATAAAGTTTTGATAATTCCTAACCATTTATATTTAACAAATAGTTTGTATAATTGGACAGAAAATGGCTCAGAAACACGAGAACATGTATTTGTAGGCGTAGCTTATGGGAGTGATGTTCAATTGGTGAAAAAATTATTATTACAAGCGGCAAACTCACATCCATTAGTTTTAAAACAACCTGAACCAACAGTGTTTTTTTTAAATTTTGGTGATAGTTCTCTAGATTTTAAATTGGTATTTACTTTAAATAATAGTTTTGAAGCAGCAATGCCTAAAAGTGATATTCGTTTTGAGATTGATAAATTGTTTAGAGAACATAATATATCAATACCATTTCCACAAAGAGATGTTCACCTATTTCAAAAATAATTGTAAAACAAAAATTGGCTTAATATTTGCAATTTCTACTTAAAATTAAATTACATGCCTAAAATATTAATTATTGAAGACGAAGCTGCAATCCGCAGAGTATTAAAAAAAATAATTTCAGAAGAAAACGAAACCTACGAAGTTGAAGAAGCTGAAGACGGTTTAAAAGGAATTGAAATGATTTCAAAATCTGATTTTGACCTTGTTTTATGTGACATTAAAATGCCTAAAATGGATGGTGTTGAGGTGCTTGAAAAAGTAAAAAGTCTAAAACCTGAAATTCCAATTGTAATGATTTCAGGTCATGGAGATCTAGATACAGCTGTAAATACCATGCGTTTAGGAGCTTTTGATTATATTTCTAAACCACCAGATTTAAATCGTTTATTAAATACTGTTAGAAATGCGCTTGATAGAAAAGAATTGGTAGTAGAAAACAAGCTTTTAAAGAAAAAAGTGAGTAAAAAATACGATATGATTGGTGAAAGTGAAGGAATTACTCATATCAAAAACATGATAGAAAAAGTAGCGCCTACCGATGCACGTGTATTAATTACTGGACCTAACGGAACAGGAAAAGAATTAGTTGCGCATTGGTTACATGAAAAAAGTGATAGAACTAAAGCTCCTATGGTGGAGGTTAATTGTGCAGCTATTCCGTCAGAATTAATTGAAAGTGAACTTTTTGGACACGTAAAAGGTTCGTTTACAGGTGCAAATAAAGATAGAGCTGGAAAGTTTGAGGCTGCCAATGGAGGAACTATTTTTTTAGATGAAATAGGAGATATGAGTTTGTCTGCTCAGGCTAAAGTATTGAGAGCGTTACAAGAGAATAAAATTTCTAGAGTTGGAAGCGATAAAGATATTAAAGTAAATGTTCGTGTAATAGCAGCTACAAATAAAGATTTACAAAAAGAAATAGCAGAAGGAAAGTTTAGAGAAGATTTATACCATAGACTTGCGGTAATTTTAATTAATGTGCCTGCATTAAACAATAGAAGAGAAGATATTCCGCTTTTAATACAATTTTTTGCAGAACAAATTGCCCAAGAACATGGAACAACAGCTAAAACTTTTTCAGCTTCAGCAATAAAATTATTGCAAGAATATGATTGGACAGGTAATATTAGAGAGCTTAGAAATGTGGTGGAAAGATTGATAATTTTAGGAGAAAAAGAGGTTTCTGAACTCGATGTAAAACTCTTCGCAAGTAAATAATAAATATTGATACCAATTTTCAAGGTATAAGAAAAGTTTATATTGGAATAAAAAATAAGGATAAAAATTTAGGAATATCTTTAAAATACTCGCTTAAATTTGTCCTAAATAAAAAATATAAACAATAAAAAGATATTAATTATGGCAACACAAGTAGGTAAAAAATTTCCAGATTTAAATGTAGATGCAATGAATGAAATGGGAGATACATTTAAATTAAACATTTTAGAAGAAGCAGTTAATAATAAAAAGAAAGTATTACTTTTTTGGTATCCAAAAGACTTTACTTTTGTTTGCCCTACAGAATTACACGCATTTCAAGAAGCTTTAAATGAATTTGAAAAAAGAAATACCATTGTAATAGGTGCTTCATGTGATACACCTGAAGTTCATTTTGCTTGGTTAAATACTTCAAAAGATAATGGAGGTATTGAAGGAGTTACTTACCCTATTTTAGCAGATAGTAACCGAAATTTAGCAAGTAGATTAGGTATTTTAGATATTTTTAATGAAACCTATGATGAAGAAACTGGAACAATTCAAGTTGAAGGAGATAATGTAACTTACCGAGCGACTTATTTAATTGATGAAGAAGGAACTGTTTTTCATGAAGGAATTAATCATATGCCTTTAGGTAGAAATGTAAAAGAATTTTTACGTTTAATTGATGCCTACACCCATGTACAAGAAAAAGGTGAAGTTTGTCCAGCTAATTGGGAAGAAGGAAAAGATGCAATGAAAGCTAACAGACAAGGAACTGCAGAATATTTAGCTTCACATTAAAAATAAACTATCGATGTATCAAGAATTAACACAAGATAACTTAGAACAACTCGTTGCTGATAATACAACAGTGGTTGTGCAATATGCAGCAACTTGGTGTGGAAACTGTAGAATAATGAAGCCTAAATTTAAAAAATTAGCTTCTGAAAATACCGATGCAGTATTTGTAATTGCAGATGCCGAAAAATTTCCAAATTCAAGAAAGTTAGCCAATGTTGATAATTTACCAACTTTTGCAACTTTTACAAATGGAACTTTTGTAAATCAAGTGCAAACAAATAAGTTCGATGTATTAAAAAATTTAGTAGATGAAGTTACCAATAATTAAACATTTAATAAGTTTTATTGAAGAAAACGATGAAGATTATATTGTAGAAACTATAGAGACGTTAGAAGCGTTGACAGAAGTTTCTTCTTTAAAAGATGAAGAATTAGATGTTATAGGTGAATTAATTTCTAATTTATATGGCGCTCTTGAAGTTGATAAAATGGTAAAAGAAGGAACACCAAAAAAAGAAGCTTTAAATACTTTTATGAAACGTGTTTTAGGTTCTATTGATACTTAATAAAGAAATTACTACTAACTAAAAATTAAAAAATCCCGATTTATTCGGGATTTTTTGTTTGTGTCAATTATATTTATAAAAAAAATAAAACTTATGAATAATTATCTAGTAAAGAGCTCCATTCAATTAAAAAAAACTGAAACTAAAGAGGTTATTGACAAAGCTAAAAAAGAACTTAAAAAAATAAGAAAAGAAATTAGCAAGCTACAAGATACCATGTATGCAGAGGGTAAACACGCAGTTTTAATATGTTTACAGGGTATGGATACTTCTGGAAAAGATAGTTTAATACGCGAAGTTTTTAAAGACGTAAATGCTAGAGGTGTAGTAGTTCATAGTTTTAAAGTACCTACTGAAAGAGAACTAAAACATGATTATTTATGGCGTCATTACATTGCTTTACCCGAACGTGGTAAAATAGGTGTTTTTAATAGAACACATTACGAAAATGTATTGGTTACTCGTGTACATCCAGAATATATTCTTGGAGAAAAGATTCCTTCTGTAAAAAGAATAACGGATTTAGAGGACAGTTTTTATCATAAAAGAATGGAAGAAATCAACAACTTTGAACAGCATGTGGCAGCTAATGGTACAATCATTTTAAAATTCTTTTTAAACTTATCTAAAGAAGAACAAAAAAATAGACTTTTAAGAAGGTTGCGTTTAAAAGAAAAAAACTGGAAATTTTCTCCAGGAGATTTAAAGGAACGCAAATTATGGGATAAATACCAGTTTTGTTATGAAGAATTATTGAACAAAACTTCAAAAAAGCATGCGCCATGGTATGTGATACCTGCAGATGATAAGCCTACAGCAAGACTGCTAGTTGCTCAAATTATTTTAAATACCTTAAAGCAACATAATTTTAAAGAACCTGAATTACCAGCAAAATATAAAGTTGAAATTGAAAACTATAAAAAAGAACTTGAGTTAGAGTAGTTTAAGCTTTTTAATTTTGATGTTAGTAATGTTTGTTTATTACTATGAATGATTTTATAATTTATTTCTTTCTATAGAATTGTTTTTTATTTAAATTTTAACAAAAACAACTTCATTTAAGTCAAAATCGTAAATTACAAATTGTATCTTTACACTTCAATTTTTATAAAAAACTATGGAATTAAAATTAAAAAAGCCAATCATTTTTTTCGATTTAGAAACAACAGGAGTCAATATAGCAACAGATAGAATTGTAGAAATATCTATTTTAAAAGTGTTCCCAAACGGAAACAAAGAAAGTAAAACTTGGCTAGTAAATCCTGTAATTGAAATCCCAAAAGAAGCTTCAGATATACATGGCATAACCAATGAACAAGTGTTAAATGAACCAACTTTTAACGAACTTGCACCTTTAGTTAATGAAATGATAAAAGGCTGTGATTTGGCAGGGTTTAATTCCAATCGTTTTGATATACCTTTATTGGCAGAAGAAATGATACGTGCCAATGTAGATTTTGATATGAAGGGAAGAGTAGCAATTGATGTACAAGTAATTTATCATAAAAAAGAAGAAAGAACACTAAGTGCTGCCTATAATTTTTATTGTGGTAAAAGTTTGAAAAATGCACATTCAGCTGAAGCAGATACCAATGCAACTTACGAAATTTTAAAAGCACAATTAGATAAATATTCAGATTTAAAAAATGATGTTAAATTTTTAAATGAATATTCAACATTTAATAAAAGAGCCGATTTTGCTGGTTTTATTATGTATAACGAAGATGAAAAAGAAATGTTTACCTTTGGAAAGTATAAAGGAAGAACTGTTGCTGAAGTTTTAAAAGAAAATCCAGGGTATTTTAGTTGGATTCAAAATGCAGATTTTCCATTATACACCAAAAAGGTTTTGGCAGAGTTAAAAGAAAATTTATTTCCAAAAAAGAAAGTAAATACCTTAGAAGATTTACAAAATAAATTTAATAAAAAAATATAAAATGTTTGTTGATTTTGAAAGTTTAAAAGATGATTCAAGAGTTTGGATTTATCAAGCTGATAGAGAATTTTCAACTAATGAAGTAGAAGAAATTAGTGAAAAAATTAAGAACTTTGTTGCCACTTGGCAACGACATGGTGAAGATTTAAAAGCTTCATTTCAAATAAAATATAACCAATTTATTGTTTTGGCTGTAGATGAAAGTTTTAACAATGTTTCGGGTTGTTCAATTGATGCTTCAGTAAATTTAATAAAACAACTTGAAAATACACTAAATATGGATTTAACTAACAAGTTAAACATTTCATTTAAAGATGGTAATAATATTAATGTAGTTAAATTAGCTGATTTTCAAAAATACGCCAAAGAACAAAAAATTACAGTAGATACGGTAGTTTTTAATAATATGGTAGCCACTAAATCTGAATTTGAAAATAATTGGGAAGTCACTGCAAATAATAGTTGGCACCAACGATTTTTAGTAAAATAATAAAAATCCACTTATAGAATGTTCAAAAGAATACTATTTATAGTAGTAGTTTGTAATGCTCTTTATTTGAATGCTCAAATTAAAGATCCATTAATTGCTAAAGACACTTTAGCACAACAAAAGTGGGTAGATACTATGTTAAGTAGTATGACACTTGATGAAAAAATTGGTCAGTTATTTATGGTAGCTGCGTATTCTAATAAAGATAAAAATCATGAAAAATTTATAGCTAACTTAATAGAAAAGTACCATATAGGTTCATTGATTTTTTTTCAAGATGATCCCATAAAACAGGCTGAGTTAACAAATAAGTATCAAGCGTTGTCTAAAATTCCCTTACTTATAGGTATTGATGGGGAATGGGGATTAAATATGAGGTTAAAAGATACCTATCGTTTCCCTTGGAATATGACTTTAGGTGCAATAAATGAAAATTCGTTAATTACAGCCTTTGGAGTTCAAGTTGGTAAGCATTGCAAGCGGTTAGGAATTCATATGAATTTTGCTCCTGTTGTAGATGTAAATACGAATCCTGAAAATCCAATTATTGGTAATCGCTCATTTGGAGAAAATTATTTAAATGTAGCTAATAAATCGGTAGCTTTTACCAAAGGGCTTCAAAGCGAACATGTACTTGCTAGCGCAAAACATTTCCCAGGTCATGGTGATACGGCTACGGACTCACATCATACATTACCCACAGTTGATTTTGCAAAAGAACGGTTAGACTCTATTGAGTTAGTACCGTATAAAAAAACATTTGAAGCTGGTATTGCAGGAGTTATGGTAGCCCATTTAAGCATTCCAAGTTTAGAACCAACAACCAGTTTACCTTCTTCTTTATCAAAAAACATTGTAACAGGTTTGTTAAAAAATGAATTAGGTTTCCAAGGTTTAATTATAACAGATGCCTTAAATATGAAAGCCTCAGCTAATTTTGCATCTTCTGAAGAAATTAATCTAGCTGCAATATTAGCAGGAAATGATGTGTTAGATGTACCTTTAAATATTCCTGAAACAGTTATTAGATTTAAAGAAGCATTGCAAACAGGTGAATTAACAGAAGAACGTTTAGATTACTCTGTTAGAAAAATACTAAAAACAAAATATTGGGCAGGATTAAATAGCTACAAACCCATTGAAACACAGAATTTACTAGCAGATTTAAATTCTTTTGAAAATGAATTATTACATAGAAAATTAATCGAACATTCAATTACATTGCTAAAAAATAAGGAGGCTATTTTACCAATTAAAGAACTAGATAAAAAGAAAATTGCATATGTAAAATTAGGTGATGGAGAAAATGATAGTTTTATTTCCATGCTAAGGAATTATGACAATATTGATGTGATTTCAAGTGACAATTTAGATGAATTAATTTCAAAATTAAAATCATACAATTTGGTAATTATAGGTTACCATAAATCCAATACCAATCCTTGGAAAAATTATAAATTTAATAATAAAGAATTGGTTTGGTTATATGAAATTGCAAGAACCAATAAAGTAGTTTTAAATATTTTTGCAAGCCCATATAGTTTATTACAAATAAAAACCTTTGAAAATATTGAAGGATTAGTAGTTTCTTACCAAAATAGTGAACTCTCTCAAGAAATCTCGGCTCAAATAATTTTTGGAGCACTCGAAGCAAAGGGCAAATTACCAGTTTCTGTAAATAATGCATTTGCTGAAGGAGAAGGTTTAAAATCAACTTCTTTAAAACGTTTAGCTTATTCTATTCCTGAAGAAGTGGGTTTAAGTAGTAAAAAATTAAACAAAATTGATTCTATGGCCAATATTGTTATCAAAGACCAAATGGCTCCTGGATTACAAGTTTTAGTTGCTAGAAAAGGAAAAGTTGTTTATAGGAAAAGTTTTGGATATCACACCAATGAAAAAAAAGAAAAAGTTAAAAATTATGATATATATGATGTTGCTTCATTGACTAAAATTTTAGCAACATTGCCTTTAATTATGGAGTTAGAAGAACAACATGTTTTTCAACTAGAAACTAAGCTAGGTGAGTTATTACCAAGTTTAAAAAAATCTAATAAAGATACATTAACAGTTAAAGAAATTTTATCTCATACTGCCAGATTAAAAGCTTGGATTCCATTTTATAATAAAACTTTAGACAGTATAACCAAAAAGCCATCGGAAGAATATTATCAAAAGAAAATGTCGAGTAGATACAATATTAAAGTTGCTGACAAGCTGTATTTAAGGAATGATTATAAAGACTCTATAAATTTTATTGTTAAAACTGCAGAACAAAGAGAAAGAAATGGTTATAAATACAGTGACTTAACTTTTTTTATTTTTAAACAATATATTGAAGATTATTATAAAAAAGATTTAAATGCACTAACTCAAAATCACTTTTATAAACCATTAGGAGCCAATAGAACTACTTATTTACCTTTATCAACCTTGCCAAAAAGTAGCATTGTGCCTACTGAAATAGATGACTATTACCGTTATCAATTAGTGCATGGCTATGTTCACGATATGGGAGCAGCCATGCAAAATGGAATAGGAGGTCATGCAGGGCTGTTTTCAAATGCTAACGATGTTGCTAAAATTATGCAAATGTATTTGCAAAAAGGATATTATGGTGGAAAAAGATATTTTTTACCTAGTACAATGGATAAATTTAACCATCGTTATTTTGAAAAACAAGAAGTTAGAAGAGGTTTAGGGTTTGATAAACCTCAAATAAAAGAGAATGAAAAAGCAACTTGTGGTTGTGTTTCAGATAAAAGCTTTGGACACAGTGGCTTTACAGGAACTTATACTTGGGCTGATCCTGAAACGGAAATAGTGTATGTATTTCTATCCAATAGAGTTTACCCTACAATGGAAAATAAAAAATTAATTAAAAGTAATATAAGAACAGAAATTCAACAATATATTCAAGAAGCTATAATTAACGAACAATACTAGTTTTGGTAGTAATTAAACTCAAAACTATACTCATTGTAAAATAAATGAGTGCGTACCTAAAATTAAAAAAGTAATAAACTACAACCGCTTGAAGGCTATAAAAAAGTGGAAATAAAGTAGTAATTACTGCAAATCTAAATGTATGTGAAAATATAACTTCTTTTATGTTTTGCTTTAAATATTTCCATATAATCAATGGAAAAATACTATTAATTTTTGCAAGCAGGTGTAATGGATAAAACCAGTTAATATGATTGGTTTTTATTTTTTGAACCTTAGAAAGTAATTTGATATTTTTTATCATTTCATTTCCTTTTATAGGATTTAGGTAATCAATATTGTTATTTTCTAAAATTTTTATAGTTGTTTCATATTCCAAATCATTATTTACGTGCAATGTTAATTTTTTTAATTCATCAGAAGTAGATTTTAAGATATCATGATAATTTAAAGTCTTTTTATTGAAGTCAAAAAAACGGTTTGCTAAAATAGGTTTCCCATAATATATGGAAGTACTACAAGGAAAATTTAAATGAGAATCGTAATTAATTCCAACAGGTATAATCTGAATAGCTAATTCTGGATATTTTTTTAGTGCACCTTCAATAATTCTTGTGAATCCTTTTTTAAAAGGGAGCACTTTTCTTTGTAAATGATGTTCGCCTTCAGGAAAAATTTGAATGGCCTTTTTTTGCTGTAAAATTTCAATACATTGTTCAAAAACCTCAAAATTTTTCCCCATTTGATGTACGCCATCTCTAATTCGGTAAACAGGAATCATATTTAAACTCCTTAAAATTTTATTAGCTAAATTGTTTTTAAAAGCACTGGCTCTAGCTAAAAAATGAATATTTCTTGAAGTAGTTGTAGGTATTAATATGGCATCAATTAATGCGTTTTGATGATTTCCAATAAAAATGATGGCTCCTTTTTTAGGAATATTTTCTCTACCATGTACAGTTATTTTTTTTATTAGAAAAAACAAACCTGTTTTTACATAAATTCTCATTAAGTGATACCAAAAATGCTTCAAAATTTATGATTTTACTTTTTGTTTAGACCAATAACTTGCTAATAATAATCCTGAAAAGATATCCCAAATAGCCCAAAAAGCAACTAATAAAGCCATTCCTCCTAAGCCATGAAAAAAGCTAAAAATTAATAACAGTCCCAATCCAGAATTTTGAATACCTGTTTCAATAGCCAATGTTTTTTGATTTTTAAAGGAAAGTTTCATTGCTTTTGCAAAATAAAATCCTGTTAAAATTGCTAAAATATTATGTGCAATTACCAATAGTAAAACGTAATGTACATAATTAATAAAAATATCAAAATTGTCATAAAATGCAATAACAATAAAGAGCATAAAAATTATAAGTGAAATGGGTTTTAATATTTTGGCTAGTTTATTCGCTAAAACAGCTTTATGCCGTCTCACCCACATTCCAATTATAAGTGGGATTCCTAAAATAAGTGTAACTAATTTAACAAGCTGCCAAGGACTTAACTGAATGGTTTGTAAAATTTCGGCAGTAGGCGCATATAAATTACCCCAAAAGGAGAGGTTAAAAGGTGTCATAACCAGAGAAACTAACGTGGCAAATGCAGTTAAGCTAACAGATAAAGCAGCATTTCCTTTAGCCATTTGAGTCATAAAATTTGAAATATTTCCTCCCGGACAGGCCGCTACCATCATCATTCCTAAAGCTATACTTGGCATAGGATTTACTAATTTTATAAAAATAAATGTAACAAATGGAAGTAATAAAAATTGAGAAACAATTCCAGTTAATAATATTTTAGGATTGCTAAAAAGTCTTTTGAAGTCATTAGTTGTAATTCCCAAAGCAACGCCAAACATA
This sequence comes from Lutibacter aestuarii, assembly GCF_042676885.1. Classification (NCBI taxonomy): domain Bacteria; kingdom Pseudomonadati; phylum Bacteroidota; class Flavobacteriia; order Flavobacteriales; family Flavobacteriaceae; genus Lutibacter; species Lutibacter aestuarii. The sequence goes on along the minus strand of NZ_JBHTIC010000020.1, from coordinate 191,214 downwards.
ATAATTGCTAAGGTAATATTTAAAACCCAGAGGCCTTCGGTATCAAAATTTATTTCGAGAGAATCTAAGTTTTCTTCCATATTAGTTTTTAAAGGCGTATTCAACAATATTAGCTCCCATTTTTAATGCTTTTTCACGAATTTCAAAAGAATCATTATGAATTTCTTCGTCTTCCCAACCATCACTTAAATCGGCTTCATAATCGTAAAAACAAACCAACCTTCCTTCATAAAATAAACCAAATCCTTGAGGCGGTTTATTGTCGTGCTCATGAATTTTAGGCACTCCATTTTCAAAATTAAATGTTTGATGAAAAATGGGGTGATTATAGGGTATTTCTTGAAATTCTAATGTAGGAAATATTTTTTTAATTTCAGTTCTTATAAATTTATCTAATCCATAATTGTCGGAAATATGTAAAAATCCACCAGCAATTAAGTAGTTTCTTAAATTTTTGGCATCCACTTCTGAAAAAATAACATTTCCATGACCTGTCATAAAAATTATGGGATAGTTAAATAAATCTAAGCTATTTATTTCAACAGTTTCTATGTTTTTTTTAATGGTAGTGTGAATGTTTTCATTGCAAAATTCAACTAAGTTAGGAAGTGCAGTTGGATTTGCATACCAATCGCCTCCACCATTGTATTTTAAAATTGCAATTTGTTGTGCTTGTATTATAGTGATATTTAGTAAAAAAAGAATTAAGCTACAAATCCAAATTTTGCGTATTAAAAATTGCTTTTTATAAGGTTTGTTAGAAAGTAAAATCATTTAGTTATTCATTTACAAAAGCAACACTATGAGTGGCAACAACTCCTGCAGTTTCTGTTCTTAGTCGGCTTTTTCCCAAAGATACAGGAATAAATTTATGTTCCAAACTTTGAGTAATTTCTTTGGTTGAAAAATCTCCTTCAGGACCTATTAGTATGGTAGTTTTTGTTGAAGGGTTTAATACTAATTTTAATGATTTTTTTTGGGTTTTTTCACAGTGTGCAATAAACAAATCTCCTTCAAACTTTTGGGTAATAAAATTTTGAAAGTTCATGGGCTCATTCAATTTTGGAAAATGAAATTTAAGTGATTGTTTAGCAGCTGACTGAATAATTTTCTCCATTCGATCAAGCTTCAAGGTTTTTCTTTCGGAATATTTACAAATAATGGGTGTAATTTCATCTATACCAATTTCTGTAGCTTTTTCTAAAAACCATTCAAAACGATCGTTTAATTTTGTAGGTGCAATAGCTATATGTAAGTAATAATTCCAAGGTTTTGGGTGATTTTCAATTTTTGAAATTTTAACCAAACATTTTTTGTCGTTTGCAACTAAAACTTTAGAACAAAATAATTGTCCTAATCCATTGGTAATATAAATTGCATCACCTTCTTTTTTTCTTAATACCCTAACTATATGCCTACTTTCTGTTTTATCAAAAGTAAATTGAGAAGTATTTTGAGTTATTTGAGAATTGTAGAATAATTGCATTTATAAGTTTTTTTTATAAGTACATCTTTTTTTATACGTAATAGGGTTGAAATTTTTCCATACCGCAGCTATAGCTTTGTTACTAGCTAATTCTGGAGTTCTAATACAATTTTCGATATTCATTTCTTCAAATGTTTTTTGATACTCATTGAAAATCAACGCATGAATTCCTTTATTTTGATAAGATGGATGTACTCCAATTAAATAAAAGATAACATCTTTACTTTCTTTTTTAGCTTTTAATAAATGAAATATTCCAAATGGAAATAATGTACCATTTGCCTTTTGTAATGCTTTTGAAAACGAAGGCATTGTAATTGCAAATGCTATCATGTTATGGTCTTTATCAACTACAAATTTTATATATTCTGGATTGATAAATGAAATGTATTTCTTTTTAAAATATTCAATTTCAATGGTTGAAATAGGAACAAATGAAGGTAGAGCAGCATAGGTAATGTTAAATAATTCAAACATTTTATCCACATAAGGCATTAAATCCTTAGTTTTTGTAAAATTAAGAGAGGTAAGCTGATACCTTTTTTTTAAAATAGTACTAATTTTTTCGATAGGCTCTTTAACCACATTTTTAAAAGGAAATTTATTTTCTAAATATTCTTTTTCAACGTTAAAGCCTAATTTTTTAAAGTGATCTTTGTAATAAGGGTAATTGTACCAAGTAATCATAGTTCCAATATGATCAAACCCCTCTGTAAGAACACCTACTTTATCTAAATTTGAAAAACCAACAGGACCTTCCATAAATTCTAGTTGATGTTGAATACCAATTTCTTCAATTTTTTTTAAAAGCATTTTAGAAACTTCAAGATCATCAATAAAATCAAACCATCCAAAACGCATTTTTTTTATTTTTTGTTCATTCAATTCTGTATAATTAATGATAGCGGCTATACGTCCAACAATTTCATTATTTTTTAGTGCAATAAAAAAACGAGCTTTTGCATGTTTAAAAACGGGATTGATGTTTTTATCAAAAGAGTCAAGCTCCTCTTTAATAATTGGAGGTACCCAAAAAGGATTGTTTTTATAAAGTTTAAAAGGAAATTTTACAAATAATTTTAATTCCTTTTTTGAAGTTAGTTCTTTAATGGTAATCATAAGTTGTAGGTCAGTTAATTGCGCTTTTTACTAAATAATCTTCCAAAGAAACCTTTTCTTTTAGAACGTTTTTTAGATGGTTGTTTAGGTTGGTTTTTGTATATAAATGAATCTTGATGCCTATCTAAACGCCAAGAAAAACCAGCGGTTAAATATAAATAAGAATAATTGTCAAAAAAATTGGTTCTAGCCGAGGCATCAATTTGTAAGTTAGGAGATAAAAGATAGGCGATTCCTGTTCCGAACTGTTGTTCAGGAGCAAGTTCTTCATAAATATTTCCTTGGTTTTCAATAAAATAAGACCATCTTTCATTAATGGCGTAAGTCATAGTTACAATATATGAATAGTACTGCTCTTCAGTACTTATTTTATCAGCTATTAAATTGGTAAGTAGTACTAAACGGTCAGTAAAATCGTTTTGTAATAATATAGCTCCTTTAAAACTTATACCTTCATCACTTTTATAATCTTTGCCTATAAAATTAGTATTTACACCAGCATAAACACCTACAGAAGGAATCAATCTTTTTTTATCAAAAGCCATTTTCCTTTTCCAGCTTCTAATTTCTTTGGACTTGTCTTTATAATTTTGTTGGTAAATTAAGTACTTACCACCAATAGTAATTTTGCTAATTCCATTAGTTTTAAAATTAGATTCAAATTCATGATTAAATTCATCTTTTTGATAAGCGATATGGGCATTAAACTCTAGCTTTTCAGAAAATCGAGCATATCTTAAAAACAATTCACCTCCAAATGATTTTGTATTGGCTAATGGCGCTTTATGGTTGCTGTCTTTAAAAAATAAACCACTTTCTACTTGATATACACCAGTACCTATCCCATAAGGACTTTCAGAAAAACCAGGTCTTTTAGAGTTGATAATTTCCGTGTATTGGGCTTTAGAAATTTGAAAAATGTGAAAGAAAACAAAAAGTAGAAAAACTCTTTTCATAGTTAGGTTGTTTAATGTGTCAAATATAAGATTTTATATAATTAAACGTTTTAGTTCTTTTCAAATTGTTATTTTTGAAAATTATAAAATACTTGAATGAAATGGGATTGTTAAGAACTATAGCAATTATTATAATTGTATATTATGTGTTGAAGTTTATTAGTAAGTATATTTTGCCTTTATTTTTAAAAAAAATGGTTGATAATGTTCAAAAAAAATATACAGAACAACAAGAACAACAACAGCAAAATACGTATGAAGGTAAAGTAGGTGAAACTATAATTGCAAAAAAACCAGCCGAACCAAAAGAAAGTAACAAAAATGTAGGTGATTATGTAGATTATGAAGAAGTAAAAGATGATAAATAAATGAATTTTTCTATTAAAAAAACTGTTCCATACCTAATAGCATTCGTAATTTTTACGGTTGTTTCTGTAGCTTATTTCTCTCCTGTTTTAGAGGGAAAGAAAATTTTTCAAAATGATATAAAGCACTTTATTGGAATGGCTAAAGAAGTAAACGACTTTAGAGCCGAAAATAAAACAGAACCTTATTGGACAAATGCAGCATTTGGTGGAATGCCAACCTATAGTTTAAGTGCAAAATACCCCAATAATTATATCAAACAATTAGATAGTTTATTGCGATTTTTACCTAGACCTGCGGATTATTTATTTCTTTATTTTTTAAGTTTTTTCATTTTACTCACAGTTTTAAAAGTTGATTGGAAATTATCAATATTAGGTGCACTAGCCTTTGGTTTTTCAACGTATTATATTATTATTTTAGGAGTAGGTCATAATGCAAAAGCACATGCTATAGCATATATGCCATTGGTTTTAGCAGGTATTTTAATGGTGCTGCAAAAAAAATATTTGTGGGGTTTTGTATTAACTACCATTGCAATGGCATTAGAAATTAATGCAAGTCATCCGCAAATGACTTATTACTTATTATTTACAGTTCTTATTTTAGGAATAATTTATTTAATTGATGCTTTTAAAGAAAAAGATTTAGCAACCTATTTTAAAGGTATTGGAATTTTAGTTGTTGCTGTAACCATTGCGGTTGGAGTTAATGCATCTAGTTTATTAGCTACAAAAGAATATGCTAAATACAGTACTCGAGGTAAAAGTGAATTAACTATAAATCCAGATGGATCTACAAAAGAAGCTGTTAATGGACTTTCTAAAGAATATATAACACAGTATAGTTATGGGATTTCCGAAACCTTTAATTTATTCATTCCGCGTTTTATGGGTGGAGGCAATTATGAAAATGTAGGTTTAGAATCTAATATTTATGAATTTTTAAAAGATAAAACTGATCCACGGCAAGCAAAACAATTTTCTGAGTTTGCACCTATGTATTGGGGGCAACAACCCATAGTTGAAGCACCTGCATACATTGGGGCTATTTTAATATTTTTATTTGTACTAGGAATTTTCTTAGTGAAAGGGAAATTGAAAAAATGGTTAGTTGGAGTGGTAATTTTTTCAATTTTACTTAGTTGGGGAAAGAATTTTGAGATATTGACTAACTTTTTTATTGATTATATTCCTTTATACAATAAGTTTAGAGCAGTTTCTTCTATACAAGTTATAACAGAATTAGCAATTCCATTATTAGGAATTTTAGCTTTAAAGGAATGGTTTTCCAATACTATTTCTTCGGAAAATAAATTGAATGCATTAAAAAAAGCATTTTATATAGCAGGAGGTTTTGCTTTAATTTTCACTTTATTTGGTTCAAGTTTATTTGCTTTTGAAGGGTTAAGAGATGCTAGTTACGATCAAATGTTACCTGGTTTATTGGATGCAATTATGGCAGATAGAAAAGCAATTTTCTTTTCAGACAGCTTGAGAACCTTAATTTTAGTTACATTATCAGCTGGAATATTGTGGTTATATTTAAAAAATAAATTAAAATTAAATACAACAATAATTGCTTTAACAGTTTTGATTTTGTTTGATTTAATAACTGTAGATAGACGCTATGTTAATAACGATGATTTTGAAGCAGCAAGTAAAATTGAAAAGCCATTTGTAGCTTCTGAAATTGATAAAGAAATTTTAAAAGACACAAGCTATTACCGAGTGGCTAACTTTATGGTTGATCCAATGAACGATGGAAGTACATCCTATTTTCATAAATCTATAGGAGGTTATCATGCTGCTAAATTGGGTATTTATCAAGAACTGTTTGATTTTCAAATTGCTAAAAACAATATTGAAGTATTAAATATGTTGAATACCAAATATTTTATTTTTGAAGATGGTAGTCAGCGAGCAACAGTTCAGCAAAATATTCAAGCAAATGGAAACGCTTGGTTTGTAAATACTATAAAAGTTGTTGAAAATGTCAATGAAGAAATGATGGTCTTAGATAGTTTAAAAACGAAAAATGAGGCTGTACTTACTAAAAATCGTATTCCAAATAGTTTCAAAACCAATTATGAGATAGATTCTTTGGCAACTATTAAATTAATTTCATACAAAGCAAATGAGTTAATTTATCAAGTTTCATCAACTAAAAACCAGTTTGCTGTGTTTTCAGAAATTTATTATAAAGAGGGATGGAACGCCTATATTAATACTAAATTGCAACCTTATTATAGAGTAAATTATGTGCTACGTGGTATGGAAATTCCTAAAGGAAAACACACCATTACTTTTAAATTTGAGCCGTCTGTAATTAAAAAAGGAACAAGCATCTCATTAGTATCATATGCTTTACTTTTATTAATTCCTGTTGGATGGTTTTTTGTTCAAAAACGAAAAAAAGATGTATCATAAATTACCTGTAAAACGTTATAAACATACGCTTGATTTTTTACAAAGTGTATTACCAGCACCTGCAACAATTTTAGATTTAGGTGTACGAAATCCTTTTTCTGAGATTATGGAAAAAAATGGATATACCGTATTTAATACATTAGGCGAAGATTTAGATGAAGTACCAGAAATTGTAAAAAAATACAAGGTAGATGCTGTTACTGCTTTTGAAATTTTTGAGCACTTGCTGTCTCCTTATGAGGTGTTAAAATCAATTGAAGCTAAAAAAATTATCGCAACAATACCGCTCAATTTATGGTTTGCAAAGGCATATAAAAGTTCAACCGATATGAGAGATAGACATTATCATGAGTTTGAAGACTGGCAGTTTGATTGGTTATTGGAAAAAACAGGTTGGGTTATTTATCAAAGGCAAAAATGGACAAGTCCTATTAACAAAATAGGAATACGACCAATTTTAAGAAAATTTACACCACGTTATTACGCTGTGTATGCAGAAAAAAAGTAACGATGCGTATAGGAATGATTTTAGACAAAACCTATCCACCTGATCCTAGGGTGGAGAATGAAGCTGTTTCATTAATTGAAAACGGTCATGAAGTTTTTTTGTTTTGTTTAAAATATGCAAATGAAAAAGGAGAAGAACTAATAAAAGGAATTCAAGTAAAAAGATATATTTCAAATAAGTTTATTTATAAATCTTCAGCTTTAGCTTATACCATCCCTGTATATTCTAAATTAATGTCTAATAAAATTCGTCATTTTTTAATTTCAAATAAAATAGATATTGTTCACATACACGATATTCAAATTGCGAAAGCAGCTTTTAAAGCAATAAAAAAAACAGGTTTAAAAACCATATTAGATTTACATGAAAATAGGCCTGAAATAATGAAGTTTTATCCTCATTTACAAAAATTTCCTGGGAGATATTTAATTGCAATAAAAAAGTGGAAACAAAAAGAAGAAGAGTTTATAAAAAAGGCAACTAAAGTTGTGGTTGTTACTGAAGAATCAAAACAGGAAATTATAAATAGAGTTGGGGTTCATTCAAATAAAATAGTAGTTGTACCAAATACGGTTCATCAATCGTATGTAAACAATGCAACTTTTAATCAAGAAATTATTGAAAAATATAGCACACAATTTACGTTATTGTATGTTGGTGATACCGGTTTAAGAAGAGGATTATCTACTGCTATTGAAAGTATGGATGTTTTAAAAGAGAAAATTCCAAATATTAAATTGGTAATCGTTGGAAGTAATTCTTCGGATGTGTTTTTAAAACAACAAGTAGCAGATTTAGAAATTCAAGATTATGTAGATTTTGAAGGGTGGAAAAATGAAAATTTGTTTCCTTCTTACATTAAAGCTAGTTCAATTTGTATATCTCCTTTGCATCGAAATTTACACCATGATACTACTTATGCTAATAAACTTTTTCAATATATGAGTTTTGGGAAACCGTTATTGGTTAGTGATGCTACGGCACAAAAAAATATAGTTGAAAAAGCAGCATCTGGATTAGTACATAAAGCAGAAGATATTGTAGATTTCACAGAAAAAGTATTGGAATTATATCATGTCAAAGTTTTGCAATCTAAATTGGGAGAAAATGGAAAATCTTTTATCGAAAATGAATTCTATTGGGAGAAAACTTCGAAAGATTTAATTGAGTTATATGCTAATTTAAATCTATGAAAAAAGTCTTAATTATAACATATTATTGGCCGCCAGCAGGTGGGTCTGGCGTACAACGCTGGTTAAAGTTTGTAAAATATTTTCGAGATTTTAACATTGAACCTATAGTATATACAATAGCCAATCCAAACTACCCAATTATTGATGATACACTAATAAACGAAATACCAAAAGATATTGAAATTTTAAGAAAACCGATTTTGGAACCTAATAATTTTCTTTCTTATTTTGGCAAAAAGAAAACGGAGAGTTCTGGATTTTTAAATCCTAATCCTTCTTTTATTGGTAAAATAATACAATATATTAGAGCCAATTTTTTTGTTCCTGATGCTAGAGTATTTTGGGTCAATCCATCTGTAAAATATCTAAAAAAATACCTTTCAAAAAATAAAGTTGAAGTTATAATTACTACAGGTCCTCCGCATAGTTTGCATTTAATTGGACTAAAATTAAAGCAACAATTAAAAGTTAAGTGGATTGCAGATTTTAGAGATCCTTGGACAGAAATAGACTATTTTCATCAATTACCATTTTCAAATCGAATACTAAAAAAACATCATAAGTTGGAAGAAGAAGTTTTAAAAACTGCCGATAATGTGATGGTTGTTGGTAATACAATGAAAGATAATTATAGGAAGTTTATTAAAAATATAAGTGTTATTACTAATGGATTTGATGATGAATTTACCAATAAAAATAACGAAGTTCAATTAGATTCAAAATTTAGTATTACTCATGTAGGTTTATTAAATGCTGATAGAAATTCAAAAACATTGTGGAAAGTTTTATCCGAGATATGTAGGGAGAATGTACAATTTAAAAAAGATTTAGAAGTTAAATTAATTGGAAAAGTTGATATTTCTGTAACACAAAAAATATTAGAATTTGGGCTCACCAAAAAAGTAAATATAATTAATTATATTACCCATAATGAGGTAGTTCAATTTCAAAAAAAAGCCCAAGTATTATTGTTATTAGTAAATAATGTACCTAGTGCAAAAGGCATTTTAACAGGTAAAATTTTTGAATATTTAAATGCCAAAAGACCTGTTTTAGCTGTTGCTCCATTGGATGGAGATTTAGCTGAAATTTTAAAAAGCACCCAAGCAGGTTTTGTAGTTGATTTTGAAGATGAAATAGGATTAAAAAATCAACTTTTAAAATTATATAAAGAATTTAAAAAAGGAAGTTTAAAAATACATTCAAAAAATATTGAACAATTTCATAGACGAGAACTCACAAAAAAAGTATCAGAACTAATAGAACAAATTACAGAATGAAAAAAATTGTAACCATTTTAGGTGCGCGTCCTCAATTTGTAAAAGCTGCTGTATTGAGTAGAGTGATTTCAAACCACAAAGAACTTGAAGAAATTATTGTTCATACAGGGCAACATTATGATGTAAATATGAGCGACATTTTTTTTGAAGAAATGGAAATTCCTAAACCAGCCTATAATTTGGCAATTAATGGTTTAAGTCATGGTGCTATGACCGGTCAAATGTTAATAAAAATTGAAGAGGTTTTAGAGTTCGAAAAACCAGATATAGTAGTGGTTTATGGGGATACAAATTCAACTTTAGCTGGGGCATTGTCTGCCAAAAAACTACACATTAAAGTTGTTCATATTGAAGCAGGTTTACGATCTTTTAATATGACTATGCCTGAAGAAATAAACCGTATTTTAACCGATAGAATTTCTGATTTATTAGTATGTCCAACTGAAACCGCAGTAAGTAATTTAGTAAACGAAGGTTTTTCAAATATGCCTTCAAAAATTGTGAAAAGTGGAGATATAATGAAAGATGCTGTTGAGTATTATAGTAAATTTTCGAAAGAAAAATCAACGATAATTTCCAATTTAAATCTAACACCAAATAACTTTGTTTTAGCTACAATTCATCGCCAAGAAAATACAGATGATTTGGAAAGTTTAAAAGCTATTTTTAAAGGGCTAGAAAAAATTAGCAAAATAAAACAAGTTGTATTACCATTACACCCTAGAACAAAAGCTATTTTAGAAGAAAATAAGTTAGTATTTGATATTAAAATAATTGAACCTGTGGGGTATTTTGATATGTTAGAGTTATTAAAAAATTGTAATTTAGTTATTACTGATAGTGGGGGACTTCAAAAAGAAGCCTATTTTAATAAAAAGCATTGTATTATTGCTCGTGATGAAACTGAGTGGATTGAGCTTGTAGAAAATAAATTTGCTGTAATTGTTGGGAATAACCCTCAAAAAATGGAAGATGCTTTCAAAAATTTTCAAAAGTCAACAGCTCATTTTAATTTAGATTTATATGGAACAAATGTAGGTGAAAGCATTTATCAAGAAATTTTAAATATTATATAATGGGAATTGTTTTAAAACAATCATTTATTAATACAATAATTCTATTTTTAGGTTTTGCTATTGGTGGAGTAAATGTATTGTTTTTGTTTACCCATTTTTTACATGAAGATTATTTTGGCTTAATCATTTTTTTGCTTTCTGCTGCAAACATATTACTTCCTTTATTGGTTTTTGGAATGCAGCATACCGTTATTAAATACTATTCATCCTATAAAACTCAAAAAGAAAAAGATGGTTTTTTAATTTCAACACTACTTATTCCGTTGTTAGTAATAATTCCAGTAGGTTTGATTGGAACTTATTTATATGAAACTATTGCAAATTGGTTATCATCAGAAAATATACTAATAAAAAAATACACCTATTTAATATTTATTGTTGCTATTTTAATGGGGTATTTTGAAGTTTTTTATGCTTGGACCAAAGTTCAATTCAATTCTGTTTTTGGAAATTTTATTAAAGAGATATTTGCACGTATTTGCACTACATTTTTATTGTTTGCAGTATATTTTGAATGGATTACAAACGAGCAATTTATTTATGCAATAGTAGTAGTATATGCTGTAAGAACTTTACTAATGAAATTATATGCATATATTGTTTATAAGCCTCAAATAATATTTAAAATACCTTCAAATATTAAAGAAATTTTATCATTTTCATTGTATATAGTTGTTGCTGGTTCTGCAGCTGGGATATTGTTGGAAATAGATAAATTCATGATTCCAAAACTGGAACAAATTGCCGAAGTAGCTTATTATTCTGTGGGTATATATATTGCAAGTGTAATAGCAATTCCTACACGAGCCATGCAGCAAATCACCACTTCAATTATTGCTAAAGAGATGAATGAAAATAAGCTGTTTGAAGTAGGTAAATTGTATAAACAAACCTCCATAAATTTATTGGTAATAGGAGGGTTACTTTTTTTGTTAATTAATTTAAATGTAGAAGATTTATATTTACTTATTAATAAACCTGAGTTTACAAAGGGTATCTCTATTGTATTAATAATTTCTTTAGCTAAATTAATGGAATTAGCCTTTGGAACGGGAAATGCAATTTTAGTAAATTCTAAATATTACAAAATATTTTTTTATTTGTCACTAGCAATGGCTATTACTGTTGTTGTTTTAAATAACTGGCTAATTCAATTAATTGGTATAAAAGGTGCGGCACTTTCAAGTTTAATTGTGGTAGTGTTATATACAATAATAAAAATAGGTTACATTAATTTAAAGTTTAACATTAAACCATTTAGTTTACAAACAGTGAAGTTACTTTGTTTAATAAGTTGCATTTTTATACTTTTTTATTTTTGGAATTTCTCTTTTCACCCACTTTTAAATATATTTTTAAAAGTAATATTAATTACTATTTTGTATGTTTTTTTAATTAAAAAGATGAACATTTCAGAAGATATCAATATGCTTTTTAAAACATATTTTAATAAAAAATAAAAAACCATCAGAATTTAAGTTTGATGGTTTTAATTATTAAAATTAAGAAAAATCTTAACTTTCAGCAGTATTGTTATAAGAATTAATTTCTAATACAAATTTAAGCTAATCTTTCATATAAGATTGTAATAAAAGTCACAGGAAAGACTCATTATAAATTAATATATTCGCAAAATTATATTTAAAAAGATGGATTATTTTTTACATGTATTTTATGGGGTTTTAATGGCTTATATTGGTTTAATTTCACCAGGAATGTTAAATATGACGGCCTTGAAAATAAGCTTATCTACAAATAAAAAAGAAAGTATCAAATTTGCTTTAGGAGCTTCTTTAGTAGTATTTTTTCAAGCTGGAATTGCATTGTTTTTTGCTGATTATTTTGTGAAAAACCCTAAAATAATTGAAGTATTAAAAGTTATTGGAGTTTTTGTTTTTTTTATACTTTCTGTCCTTTTTTTTATACTATCTCGAAAGGTATTGAATGCGAAAACGACCAAAGGTGCTAGAAATTATTTTTTAAAAGGTATTGCTATGTCAGTTGTTAATATGTTGGCTGTGCCATTTTATTTAGGAATAAGTATTTATTTAGCATCAATTAATAAAATAATAATTGAGCAACCATTTATCATATTATTTGTTTTTGGGTCAGCTTTAGGTTCTTATTTATTGTTTTACACCTATATTATTTTGGCGGATGTAATTAATAATAAAATAGCATTTATAGCTAAAAATATCAATTTAATATTAAGTATTTTATTTTTGATTTTAGGAATTTTAACATTGTTTAAGTTACTTCGCTAAAAATATTTTTATATTTACAAAAATTAATATTATTTAAAATATGATTGAAGCTATAGAGCACAATTTACGTAGAGGTCTTAATCTTTTAACGTGTATTTCTGATGAAGAATATAGTAATACGTCAATTGCTCCATATCATTCAAGCATTGGTGGTCATATGCGTCATATATTGGATGTTTTTGATTGTATATTTGAAGGAATTGAGTCTAAAAACATCAATTTAATTCAACGAAAAAGAAATCCATTAGCTGAAAATTATACCAAACATGGAGTTGATTATTTTAATTCAACTATAAAAAAACTTCATAAATTAAAAGAGGTAGATTTTAATTCAATGGTTTCTGTAACTGATGATTTAGGTCTTGGAGTTATAGCTACCAATTATACCTTAAGTGCCATATTAATACAAGCACACAGTCATGCAATTCATCATTTTGCCAGTGTTGGTTATGTAATTTCACAATTAGGAATTGAATTGCCTGATGAAGATTTTGGATTTAATCCAACAACACCTAAATCCAAGGTAAATTAAGAATTGTTAAGTTTTTTAATTTGTTTTAAATATTTTTTATACCTAAAATATAAGTTTATAAAATAGCTTAAGTTAGTAAACTCTCCGTTCCCTGTTTTTTTATTTTGAAGACTGATTTGATATAAAATTTTCCAATGGTTTTTTATAGATTTTAGAGCTTTTAAATAGGTTCCTTTAGAAGCATCATAAATATGAGTAGGCTCAGATATAATACCGTTAAGTTCTAAAACTTTAAAATTTTTACCTTCTACTAATTCTTCAAAAGTTGTATATTTTACATCAATTCTTCCATAATTCCAACCATCTATTTGGGTGTTTAAAGTATTTAAAAATGTAGTTAACTTTTCATTAATTAAATGGTTACCATTTATAAATTGAGTTCCTTTTGAATGATTTCCAATGATATTCAAAATTAATGCCTCATTGTTTTTTGGAATATATGAAAGTCTTTCTTTGTTAATTTCAGAAATCAATTCTGAATAAATTCGAGCCCTAGGATCTATACTAATTAATTGACTCAAATTGTTAATACCATCTCCAATTATAGTTAAATATTTTTTTAATGTGATAGAAGATATTTTTCCTTTTTGTTGGTTTGGAAATCTATAGAAAAAAATACCACATTCATTAGGTAAATTAATGTACTCTTGAAGTAATAAATTTATAGAGTTGTATTTGTTTACATATTTTATAAGTTCAATTTCAGAATTGAGTTTTTTTACTAGCAATCCTCTAAAACCAATATCTGGTTTAATTATTAAAGGGAATGTAAGTTGTTGTTCATTTATTTTTAAAGAAACAGCATCAAAACTTTCACCTTTAGCTATGTAAATTGTTTTAGGACAATATTTTTTTGGAATTAATTGAAGAGTTTTAAATTTTGATTCTAAACCATTACCAGCTCCTTCAATTGATGGATTTACAGCAGAAAAAAAACCAAAACTTTTTGCTTTTAAAGCCAAATAAAAAGCATAAGGTAGAATCGGAATGTAAAACATATAGGATGGCCAATATTCCCATTTAGTAATTTTATGTAACGTTGTATTCACTTTTATTTTTTGTTAAAAAGTGCATTTAAAATAATTTGGATACCCAAAAAGCCTAAGACAACAGCTAAAATTGCTAAAAGAATACCAATAATTAACCATAAATAGTTATTTTGTTGTTTTATAGCTTTATAACCAATGGTAATTAGTATAGGTGCCAAAAACAATAGCGGTAGAGCCGCTAATTCATATTTTAGTCCTCTAAAAAGTTCTTTTTTATCTGTTGCCATTCGTAAATTTTTCAATTGTTTTTTTACACTTTTATATGTTGAAAGTACTCCCTGAATTACAAGTAATGCAAGCGGTTAATATAATGTTCATTACATTTTTTTAAGTCACTATTTACATGATAAAACTCATAAAGCCAAAAATAATAAAATGTTGGTTATATTTTAAAAAAGGTAGTTTTTTTGTGACTTAATTTAATGTAAAGTGTCATAATTATAAATAGTTGTAAGGTTTAGTATAATTAGTTGGTAAAAAAAGAGCGAAAACATATGTTTTCGCTCTTTTGATTTTTAAATTGTTTAAGGCTTAATCAATAGATTTAATTATTTGGTTAAATGTTGTGCTAGGTCTCATTGCATTTTTTGTCAAATCTTCATTAGGTTCATAATAACCTCCTAGGTCAACGGGTTTTCCTTGAGCACCATTAAGTTCGTTAAGAATTGTTTGTTCATTTTCTTTTAAAGCCAGTGCAATTTTAGTGAATTTATCTTTTAATTCGATGTCTTTGTTTTGTTTAGAAAGTGCTTCGGCCCAATACAAAGCTAAATAATAATGACTTCCTCTATTGTCTAATTCACCAACTTTACGAGAAGGAGATTTTTTATTATCTAAAAACATATCAGTTGCATCATCTAGCGTTTCAGCTAAAATTAGTGCTTTAGAGTTGTTGTTAGTTTCTCCTAAATGTTCTAAAGATACTGCTAGAGCTAAAAACTCACCTAAAGAGTCCCAACGTAAATGTCCTTCTTCATTAAATTGTTGTACATGTTTTGGAGCGGAACCTCCAGCGCCAGTTTCAAATAATCCTCCACCATTCATAAGAGGAACAATAGATAGCATTTTTGCACTTGTACCCAATTCTAAAATAGGAAATAAATCAGTTAAAAAGTCGCGTAAAACATTTCCTGTAACTGAAATAGTATCTAAACCATCTTTTAATCTTTTTAAGGTATAAAGGGTAGCATTTTTAGGAGACATAATTTGGATATCTAAACCTTTGGTATCAAGTTTTGGAAGGTATAAATTTATCTTTTTAATAATTTCTGCATCATGTGCTCTGTTTTCATCTAACCAAAATATTGCTGGAGTTTGGCTCGACTTAGCTCTTTTAACAGCTAATTTAATCCAGTCTTGAATTGGTGCATCTTTTACCTGACACATTCTCCAAATATCTCCGGTTTCTACATTGTGTTCAATTAAAATATGGTTAGATTCATCTATAACTTGGACTACTCCGTTAGCAGTAATTTCGAACGTTTTATCGTGAGAACCATATTCTTCTGCTTTTTGTGCCATTAATCCAACATTAGGTACAGTACCCATTGTGGTTGGGTCAAAAGCTCCATGTTCTTTACAAAAATTAATAGTTGCTTGGTAGATACTTGCATAGCTACTATCAGGTATAACAGCTTTAGTATCTTGAAGTTTTCCTTCGGCGTTCCACATTTGACCAGAAGTACGTATCATTGCAGGCATTGAAGCATCAATTATCACATCACTTGGCACATGTAGGTTAGTAATTCCTTTGTCAGAATTTACCATTGCAAGTGAAGGACCATTTTTAAAACAAGTCTTTATATCTGTTTCAATTTCAGTTTTTAGATCCTCAGGAAGTGTTTTTATTTTAGAGATTAAATCTCCAAAGCCGTTGTTTTCTTCAACACCAATTTTTTCTAGTACCTCATGATGTTTATTAAACACTTCTTTAAAAAATACTTTTACTGCATGTCCAAAAATAATTGGATCAGAAACCTTCATCATAGTAGCTTTCATGTGTAGAGAAAATAAGATATTTTTCTCTTTAGCATCTTTAATTTGAGCTTCAAGAAAATTAATTAATGCTTTTTTGTTCATTACTGTTGCATCAATTATTTCTCCTTCTAACAATGAAGTTTTTTGTTTTAAAACAGTAGTGTTTCCGTTATTATCTTTAAAAACTATTTTTACATCCCCAGCTTTTGAAATGGTTACAGATTTTTCATTGGAGTAAAAATCACCACCATTCATTGAAGCTACATGAGTTTTAGAGTTTGGAGACCAAGCACCCATAGAGTGTGGGTTCTTTTTCGCATAATTTTTAACAGCTTTTGGAGCTCTACGATCTGAATTTCCTTCTCTTAACACAGGGTTTACAGCAGACCCTTTTACTTTGTTATATTTTTGTTGAATTTCTTTTTCTTTATCTGTATTCGCTTCTTCAGGATAATTAGGAATGTTATATCCTAAATTTTGCAACTCTTTTATAGCGGCTTTTAGTTGTGGAACTGAAGCAGAAATGTTGGGTAATTTAATAATATTTGCTTCTGGTTTTTTTGCCAATTCTCCCAATTCAGTTAATGCGTCAGAAACTTGTTGTTCAGGGTTTAAATATTCAGGAAATAAAGCTAAAATTCGATGTGCTAAAGAAATATCTTTTACCTCTATTTCAATGTCAGAAGTTTTTGTAAAAGCTTCAACTATAGGTAAAAATGAATAGGTAGCTAGAGCAGGAGCTTCATCAGTTTTTGTGTAAATAATTTTTGCGGTTTTACTCATCATTTTTTCATATTTTAAGTTTATAAATTGAATTTAAATTCAATTTATAACTGTACTAATTATTTTTAATTTGAAGTAGTGCAAATGTAGTAAATATAGATATAAAAACACCTATCGAAAACGTTATAAATATGGCATTTTTTTGGTTTTTTGATAAAAATAAATATAGAAAATTATGGGAATTATAATTGATAAAAACAAAAGCCATAATATTGATTTCTCACTATTATGGCCTTTTGCTGAAACATTTAACTTAATAAGTCTAAAGTTAACTTGTTAAAACTGATTTGTTGTTTTTCTTGTTAAAGAATCACACAATTTTAAAGTCTTTCAATAGCTTGTTGCTTTCTTACGAAACAACTTCTTATTAGCTTAAGTATTTCGTTTAAAACAAGTCTAAAGCTTTGTTGTAATTTCTAAAAATTACTCGCTTTAAAACACTATTTTAAAAATGCTTTTAAAACCATGTTTCCATCTATTCATGCTAAATACTTGGGCACATTACTCTTTTAAAGTTGGTTTTAAAAACGATGTTCAAGAACATTAAGAATGTTACTTTAAAATGTTTTACAGTATTAAAATTTGCATTTCAACAATGTAAATTAACATTTCTCCGTTAATTCTTTTGTAAAATAAATAGGTAAAATTCTAATTTCCAAATTTATAATGGGTTTTATATCAACAAGTTGTAAACTGTAGTTATTAACAAATGTTAATAACTGAAAAAGCCCAATTTTCAATTGAAAATTGGGCTTAAATTTTGTTGTAGAAAGTAGATCTTAACGTCTTCTTTCTTGGATTCTAGCTTTTTTACCAGTTAAACCTCTAAAGTAGAAAATACGAGCTCTACGTACTCTACCGTGTTTGTTAACTTCAATTTTTTGAATTGCTGGTAAATTAACAGGGAAAATACGCTCTACACCAACGGTTCCAGACATTTTTCTAATGGTAAATGTCTCTGAAGCTCCAGTTCCTCTTCTTTGAATAACTGTACCTCTAAAGAACTGTGTACGTGTTTTTTCTCCTTCTCTAATTTCGTAGTATACAGTAATAGTATCTCCTGCTTGAAATTGAGGAAATTCTTTTTTTGCTACAAATTCGTCTTGTACAAATTTTACTAAACTTTCCATTTTAAAATTTAATTAATGGTTTTTCATAAATCAACATTCACGAGTATCGTCAGAGGTTAATTTTGAGAGTGCAAATTTAGTAAAAAAGATTAGTCTTCCAATAAATCGGGTCTAATTTTTTTTGTATGTTCAAATGCTTTCTCATTTCTCCACTCTTCAATTTTAGGAAAATTGCCTGATAATAAGATATCGGGGACTTTAAGTCCTTTATATTCAGAGGGTCTAGTATATACTGGAGGCGATAATAGATTGTCTTGAAAAGAATCTGTAAGAGCAGAAGTTTCATCTCCTAAAACTCCTGGGATTAATCTTATAATTGTATCACATAAAACTGCAGCACCTAACTCTCCTCCGCTAAGTACATAATCTCCTATAGATATTTCTTTGGTTATAAATAAATCTCTAACTCTTTGATCTACTCCTTTGTAATGTCCACAAAGTATAATGATATTTTCTTGTAAAGAAAGTGTATTGGCAGTTTGCTGATTTAAAGTTGGCGCATCTGGAGTCATATAAATGATTTCACCATATGTTCTTTCTGATGTTAATTTTGAAATGCATTTATCAATAGGTTCAATCATTAAAACCATACCAGCTCCACCACCAAATTGATAATCATCTATTTTACCATATTCATTTAAAGCATAAGTTCTTAAATCATGAAAGTGGACTTCAACTAAGTTTTTATCAATGGCACGTTTGATTATTGAAAATTCAAACGGACTTTTAATCAATTCAGGTGAAACAGTAATAATATCTATTCGCATTTTGCAAATATACTTAATTATAGAAAAGCTTTTATCATTCTGTTAACTTCAAAAATATCTTTTTTTAATTGTATTTCTTTAAATCCTTTTTGGTGTAACAGTTGAACAGTTTCTTCTCCTAAATATTGATTGATTTCAAAATAAAGTGTTCCATTTTTTTTAAGATGTGTTTTAGCTAAATCAGCAATTTTATCATAAAATACTAATGGGTTTTCATCTTTTACAAACAGGGCTAAATGAGGTTCATTTCCTAATACATTTTGTTGCATTTGATTTTTTTCCAATTCTCTAACATAGGGGGGGTTGCTTACAATAATATCAAATTGATGCGGTAGCTTTTTAATGCTGAGGATATCTTCAGTAATAAATTGGATAGCTACGTTGTTTTTTAATGAGTTTTCTTCTGCAACTTTTAGTGCTTTTTTGGAAATGTCTAGTGCATAAACGTTAGTATTAGGTAAATTTTTTGCTAAAGAAATTGCAATACAACCACTTCCTGTACCAATATCAAGAATTTTTAATTCAGAATTTTGAACCTTATCTAGGTGGTCCTTTATAATCCAATGTACTAATTCCTCTGTTTCAGGTCTTGGAATTAAAACGTCATTAGTTACCTTAAATGGCAATCCAAAAAATTCCGTTTCACCAATTATATATTGAACAGGAATTTCTTTTTTTAATTTAGATATAGCATCTTGAAGAAAAATTAAATCATCTTTACCAATTATTAGGTTGGGCTGAAGAGCTATTTCAACACGATTCATTTTTAACAGGTGTTCAATTAATAAATTAAAGAATGATTGAATTTCTGTTTGAGGATAATTATCAGAAAGCTCTTTAAAAAATAACTGTTTAAATTCTTGAATTTGCATTATAAATCTTTAAGCATCCATAAATTACAAGAATAATGTCCTGTATCTCCCATTGGTTTATCCAAGTCTTTAAATCCAACTTTTCTATACAGTTTTCTGGCTTCTTCCATATAAGGAAGGGTTTCTAAATAACATTTCTCAAAACCAAAGTCTTTGGCTTTTTGTAAGCATATTTGCATCATTTTACTACCTAGTCCTATGCCTCTTGCAGCGGGTAGGAAATACATTTTTTGAAGTTCACATACTTTTCCAGTATAATTGTCCAATTGTTTTATTCCTGCGCCACCTAAAATTTCATTATTTTTTTCAACTACATAATAAATTGCATTTTCAACATTGTAGGCTTCAAATAAGGTGTCTAAAATTTTGTCGGCATATGCAGTGCCAACTTTAGGAACGCCAAATTCAATTAAAACTTCACGAATTGCTTTGGCTATTTTAACATTGTCTTCAGGTTTAATTTCTCTAATTGTAAAGTTATTAAGAGTCATTTTAAAGTACTATTTTTACGATGTGAAGATACACGAAAAATATATAAAAAGATGCATACAATTAGCTAAAAATGGTTTGGGCACTACGTATCCTAATCCTATGGTTGGAAGCGTTATTGTATACAATGATACAATTATAGGTGAAGGGTGGCATCAAAAAGCTGGAGAGCCTCATGCAGAAGTGAATGCAATTAACTCGGTTAAAGATAAATCGCTGTTAAAAGATGCTATTATTTATGTTAGTTTAGAGCCTTGCTCTCATTATGGAAAAACACCTCCATGTGCTAATTTAATTGTTGAAAGTGGAATTAAAAAAGTAGTTATAGGAATTATAGATTCTAATAGTGAAGTATGTGGTAGAGGGATTTTACATTTGCAGAAAAATGGTTGCGACGTTATTATAGGTGTGTTAGAACAAGAGTGTTATCATTTAAATAAACGGTTTTTTACCTATCATCAAAAACAGCGCCCATTTATAATCTTAAAATGGGCTGAAACTAAAGATAAGTTTATAGATAAAAAAAGAGAAAAAGGAGGGAGTAATTCTCCTAATTGGATTTCTAATAAATATTCTCAACAGTTAGTTCATAAAATGAGAGCAGAAGAGCAAGCTATTCTAGTAGGAACCAATACAGCTTTAAACGATAATCCAAGTTTAACCGTTAGAGATTGGTGTGGAGAGAATCCAATAAGAATCCTTATTGATAAAAATTTAAAAGTACCAAAAGATTGTAATTTATTAGATGATAGTGTTAAAACCGTAGTTTTAACGAATAAATTACCCGAAAAAAGTTTATTTAAAAATACGTATTTTGAGAAAATAAATTTTTCAGAAAATGTTCCTCAACAAATAATTAAGATTTTGTACAAGTATAAAATACAGTCTGTGCTAATTGAAGGAGGAGCTTATACTCTAAAAGCTTTTATAGATAAAGGTTTATGGGATGAAGCATATGTATTTGAAGGGAATACAAATTTTAAATATGGATTAAAAGCTCCAAAATTTAAAAAAGCACCATCTGAAATCCGAAAAATTTCAGATGATACGTTGTATATTTATAAAAATAGTTGATTAGTTTGTTTTTTCAAACATTTCAATTTTAGTATCTCCGTTTGATTTTTTGTAGCCTCTAAACATGCCTGTGGAATTAAAATCCCAGTAAACATCTCCATTTTTATCTAATAAAATCATTCCACCTTCTCCACCTAATTTACCAATTTGATTGAATAAAACTTCGTGAAGCGCTTCGGATGGACTTACTTTTTTATATTGAATTAAATTTGAAACTTCATGAGCGGCAACGGTTCTAATAAAATATTCACCTGAACCTGTACTAGAAATTCCACAAGTTAAATTATTAGCATACGTGCCTGCTCCAATGATAGGAGAATCTCCAATTCGTCCATATTTTTTATTGGTCATACCACCTGTTGAAGTACCAGCAGCAATATTTCCATTTTTATCTATTGCAACGGCGCCAACGGTTCCGTATTTATGATCGTCAATTAATTCGTTTTTTATTAAAAACGCAGTATGGTCTAACTGAGTTTGCTCTTTTCCCTGAATTTTTTTAAGCTGATTCATTCTTTTTTCTGTAAAAAAATAAGAACTATCTACCATTTCAATTCCGTATTTAGCAGCCATAATTTCTGCACCTTTTCCAGAAAGCATCACATGTGAAGAGCTATCCATAACTACACGCGCAGCTAAAATTGGATTTTTAATATGGTTTACGCCAGCAACTGCTCCAGAATTTAAGGTTTGACCGTCCATAATTGAAGCGTCCATTTCTTGAGCTGCTTCACTGTTATATACGGCTCCTTTACCTGCGTTAAATAATGGTGAGTCTTCCATAACATTTATTGTAGCTTGAATAGCATCTAATGAAATACCACCTTTTTCAAGTACTAAATATCCAGCGTTTAAAGCTTCTTGTAATTTTTCGGCATATGCTTTCTGTTGTTCTTCGGTAAAATACTCTCTTTTTATTCCGCCAGCACCTCCATGGATTACTATTGCGAAAGAGTTAGGAGTTCTTGTTTTTTTAATTTCTTTTTTTAAATCTTTTTCATGACAAGAAATAATTAAAAGAAGTGAATAAAGTAATAAAAAAATTTTTTTCATAAGTGGTTAAGTTTAGTATTCAAATATATTCATTTAAAAACAGAAAATTAAAATTTTACTTTTGATATATTTGTATTCTTAAATTATGCAATATTTTAGAAAAAGACACATATAAAACTATTGATGTAGCTAAAGGCGAGGCTTTATATAAGGAAAAAGGAAGTAAATTTATTGGTTATGTTTTTCCTGTTACTTCAGAAGATGAAATAAAAGAATGTATTGAAAGAGTAAAAAAAAAGCATCACACGGCAAGGCATTGGTGTTATGCTTGGCAGTTAGGTGTTGAAAACCTACAGTACAGAGTTAACGATGATGGAGAGCCTAATAATTCTGCAGGTCAACCAATTTATGGGCAAATTTTATCTAAAGAATTAACAAATATTTTGGTAATTGTAGTTCGGTATTTTGGAGGAACTAAATTAGGGGTTGGTGGGTTAATAAATGCATATAAAACCGCTGCCAAATTAATTTTAGATGAAGCTGAAATTGTTGTAAAAACGATAGATATTCATTTTCAGTTAATTTTTGAATATCAGTATATGAATAAAGTCATGCGAATTATTAAAGAAGAAAATCTAGAAATTTTAAATCAAAAAATGGAATTAAATTGTGATTTTATAATTTCGGTTAGAAAAAAGAATTCACAAAAAGTTAAAGATAGATTTGAAGATTTAAGGTGTTTAAATATTAAGGAAGTGTAGCATTAAGTTTTTTTAATTTGTTTAATAAATATTCAGGAGCTTTAGTAGGTTTATTAGTTTTCATATTTACAAATGCCAAAGTAATGTTAGCCGTTGTTAAAAGTTCGTCGTTTTCATTTCGTAATTCGTATTCAAATTCAATTTTAACAGTTGGTGTTTTTACAAGTGTTGTTTTTAACGTTAGTAAATCATCGTATTTTGCAGGCTTTTTGTAATTTATATTTAGATTAATTACAGGTAACATAATGCCAGTTTCTTCCATTTTTTTATACGAAACCCCCAATTCTCTTAGCCATTCTATTCTACCCATTTCAAAGTACTGAGCATAATTCCCATGATATGCATAACTCATTTGATCGGTTTCGCCATATCTTACTCTAAATTGAATTTTATTTGAAATCATTTTGTATATTTATACGTGTTATGTTACGTAAAAAAAAATTAATAATCAATAGATATTTAATTTTTTTATACTGAAAAATATTCACATTTTTGTACAACCAAAAAAGGAAAAGGAGTTTACTCTTTTTTAAAAACTAATTAACTTAAATACACCTTATTAGATTACCAATGAATAAAACTGCATCATCAGTTTGGACGGAATGCCTATCTTTTATAGAGGATAACATTAAGCAGCAAGCGTATAAAACTTGGTTTGAGCCAATTAAACCAATTAAATTATCAGGTGAAGCATTGACAATTCAGGTTCCTAGTAAATTTTTTTACGAATGGTTAGAAGAACACTATATTAAGTTATTAAGAGTTGCTTTGGTAAAACAATTGGGTGAGGATGCAAAGTTGATTTATGATGTAAGAATGGAAAATAATTACAGTAGTAACAATCCACATACTGTAAAAATACCAAGTTCTAATAGAAACCCAATTACACCTCAAGGAGTTGCGTTTCCACTAGATATTAATAAACGAGAATTAAAAAATCCATTTATAATTCCTGGAATTCAAAAGGTAAAAATTGAATCTCAATTAAACCCTAATTACAATTTCGAAAGTTTTGTTGAAGGAGATTCTAATAGGTTAGCTCGTTCGGCAGGAATGGCTGTTGCTAATAAACCTGGAGGAACTTCATTTAATCCTTTGCTAATTTATGGAGGAGTTGGATTAGGAAAAACTCATATAGCTCATGCTATTGGAGTTGAAATTAAAGATAAATATCCAGACAAAACAGTGTTGTACATTTCTTCAGAGAAATTTACACAACAATACATAGATTCTGTAAAGGGAAATACTAGAAATGACTTTATTCATTTCTATCAAATGATAGATGTATTAATTATTGATGATGTTCAATTCTTGTCTGGTAAAACAGGAACTCAAGATGTGTTTTTCCATATTTTCAATCACTTGCATCAAAATGGAAAGCAAGTTATTTTAACATCAGATAAGGCGCCTGTTGATATGCAGGATATTGAGCAACGTTTGCTATCGCGTTTTAAATGGGGGTTGTCTGCAGAGTTACAAGCTCCTGATTATGAAACTAGAGTGTCTATTTTGCAAAATAAACTCTATAGAGATGGTGTAGAAATGCCAGAAGAAATAGTTGAATATATTGCAAAAAATATAAAGTCGAATGTTCGTGAGTTAGAAGGGGTTTTAATCTCAATGATTGCTCAAGCTTCTTTTAATAGAAAAGAATTTACCCTAGCACTTACCAAACAAATTGTAGATAAATTTGTTAAAAATACCAAAAGAGAAGTTTCTATAGATTATATTCAAAAAATTGTTTCTAATTATTTTGAATTAGATGTGGCTACCTTGCAATCTAAAACTCGTAAGCGTCATATTGTTCAAGCTCGTCAATTGGCAATGTATTTTGCAAAAAGAATGACGAAAGCTTCGTTAGCAAGTATTGGTTCTCAAATTGGAAAAAGAGATCACGCAACCGTGCTTCACGCTTGTAAAACTGTTGATAATTTGACAGAAACCGACAAGCAGTTTAGAAAGTACGTAGATGATTTAACTAAAAAACTTACTTTTTAATAAAATGACTAAAGTATTAATGGTTTGTCTCGGTAATATTTGCCGCTCTCCATTAGCAGAAGGAATTTTAAAATCTAAACTTTTAAAACCAGGTTTTTTTATTGATTCTGCTGGAACTGGGGCGTATCATGTTGGTGAACACCCAGATAGACGTTCAATAGCAATAGCAAGACAATACGGAATAGATATTTCTACCCAAAAAGCTCGTAAATTTACCGTTGATGATTTTGATAAATTTGATGTAATTTATGTAATGGATAACTCCAATTATTCAAATGTTATAGCATTGGCTAGAAGTGAAGAAGATAAAAAGAAAGTAAACTACATTTTGAATGAAGTTTTTCCAGGTGAAAACTTAGATGTTCCAGATCCTTATTATGGAGGAGATTATGGTTTTAAAAATGTATATTTAATGTTAGATGAAGCTTGTGAAATTATTTCAAAAAAAATAAATCCAAATGAGTGATATAAAAGGGGTTTTGTATTTGATTCCTACAACTTTAGGAGATAGTGAACCTTTAGAGGTGCTTCCTTTGTCTGTAAGAAAAGTTATAGAAGAAGTCGATCACTTTATAGTAGAAAATGAAAAAACAGCTAGAAGGTTTATAAAACGAATTACCCCAAAAAAATCACAACCTTCACTTACCATTTATAAATTGGATAAATATGCTGATGAATTTGAAGTGAAAACTTATTTAGATGTTTGTGAAAAAGGTATTTCAGTAGGTTTGATTTCTGAGGCGGGTGTTCCTGCAATTGCAGATCCAGGAGCAGAAATTGTTAAATTAGCTCATGAAAAAGAAATAAAGGTGGTTCCGTTAGTTGGTCCTTCATCTATTATTTTAGCAATGATGGCTTCGGGTTTTAATGGTCAAAATTTTACGTTCAATGGGTATTTACCTATTGAAACTAATGAGAGAAAAAAGGTAATAAAAAGCCTTGAAAAACTTTCAAAAGAAAAAAATCAATCTCAAATTTTTATTGAAACTCCTTATAGAAACGAAAAAATGTTTGCCGATTTAAAAAGTACATTAACTCCAACAGCAAAATTATGTATTGCTTGTGATATAACATTGCAAAACGAATATATTAAAACGATGGAAATTAAAGATTGGAAACATCAGCAACCTGATTTACATAAAAGACCCACCATTTTTATAATTCATAAAGATTAAAAAAAAGCCTCAACACTAAGTTGAGGCTTTTTTGTTTAACCAAAATTATTCTAATTATAAAACAGGTTTCCTTTTAGCTTTAATAAAAGAAGTGTCATAACCTGAAAATTCTTTTAAATAGTGCCTAACTGAAGAGCCATAAGCATCTTCAAAAGTAAAAGCACCTTTGCTTCTTAAAAATTTCTTTACATTTCCAGCTCCAGCTAAATGAGCAGCTGCAATAATGCCGGATTCTGTAATTTCAATTCCGTGAATATTTTTTCCAACACTTCGTTTAATGTCTTTTCTTAAAATCCATTTATTAAGTGAGCATAAGGCTAAAAATGCATCTTCTTGTAATTCTGGATTTCTTAAAAAAGAGTGAGTGTCATAAATTTTAAATCTACTAAGGGTTGATTTTCCAAATTGATATTTTCCTAAATATCCAAGTGTATTAATAATTTCGTATCTACCTTGTGATTCTTTAAATGCTAAAGCCTCTCTAAACCCAACAAATTTGTTGCCAATAAAAGGAATGTTGAAATCTTGAAGAGCTGCTTCTTCTTCTGTAGGAACATAGGCTACAGATGTAGTTGTATTAAAGTTTATTTTCGAGTTTTTTGTGTCTTTTGAAAAACTAGAAATAATTATTCCTAATACAATTAAACTTAAAAATAGTATTACTTTTTTCATAATTTTAAGGTTTAATTACCTTATAAATTTCGGGGTGCAAATGTAATGTATATTTTTATATTGGCAATAAATTTAATAAAAAAATAATTATTTTAATAAATAATTAACAAATATTCTGTTTTATTAAATAATTTTTAACTTTTGTAAATTAAGATTACTTAGAGTTGTAAAGTTTTTAATAAACTTTTTTTTACAGACTAATAATTATCTATTCACGCCTTGTTTATTAAGCCAATTTTGATATTTAAGTGCATTTTTATTATGTTGTGATAGCGTTTTTGCAAATTCATGTGTGCCAATTTTGGTAATACTAGCGCACATATAATAGTAGTTATGGTTGGCTGGATTTAAAACTGCTTCAATTGAAGAAATATCAGGCATAGCAATTGGTCCAGGAGGTAATCCTAAATTTATATAGGTATTGTATGGAGAATTAATTTTTAAATCTTTTTTTAAAACTCTTTTTATTGTGGTATTTTCTCCATATTGCATTTTATAAGCAAATATAACTGTTGGATCTGCTTGTAATGGCCAATTATCTTTAAGTCTGTTTAAATATAACTTAGCTACCATTGGTCGTTCGCTCACTGTTGAAGTTTCTTTTTGTACGATTGAAGCAAGTGTAATTACTTCATTTTTTGTTAGATTTAGTTTTTTTGCTTTTTGCAATCTTTCATCATTCCAAAAGCGTTGATATTCTTTAAGCATTTTTGCTCTAAATGCTTCAGCGCTTGTATTCCAATAAAATTCATAAGTATTTGGAATATACATTCCAAGAGCCGAATTTTTTGTAAAGTGATGCTTGTTTATAAAATTTTGATCATAAAATGCATTTAATAATGAAATGGAATCAGCTTCAATTTGCTCTGATATTCTTCCTGCTAATTTTTTAAAATTGTCTTGATTGTTGAATGATAATTTTACAGGAGTTTGGTTGCCACTTCTTAATAGATTTACCAAGTCATTATTATTCATTCCTTTGGCAATATGATATTTTCCAGGTTTAATGGTATTGGTATATTTTTTTTTAGCTGCAACCCAGGTAAATGGTTTTACTCTTTTTAAAAATGGACGAACTAAATTTTCAACTTCAGTAAAATTACTATTAGAAGGAATGTATAAATAGCCTTCTTTTATAGTATTTGGTTTGTAAATTTTATTGTAAAAATTAAATGCTAAAAAACCAGCTATTATTAATAATAGAGAAATGATTAATAGGATAAGTTTTTTTAAATTCATGTTACGATTTAATCAGTTGGTATAATACTTCATCTTTAAAGTTAGGGTTTGAATAAATCCAATCTTTTTTTACACCAATTTTTTTAAAATGATGTTTTTCAAATAACCTGATGCTTTTGGTATTGTCCGAAGTAATATTTGCAAAAATTTGATGAACATCTAAGTAGGTAAATGCATAATCGATGATCATTTCAAGAGCTTCGGATCCATAGCCTTTATTTTGATATTGAGGTAGTAATAAAATTCCAATTCCAACTCTTTTATGAAGTGGGTTAAAATCAAATAAATCAATCATCCCAACAGGAATGTCGTCAAAATCACTAATTACAAACCTATATTGTTTGGCTTCATAAATATCCTGATGTGCGTTTTCAAGATATTTTTTTAGTACGTATTTTGAATAAGGTAACTGCGTGCTGCTTATTTCCCAAAAAAGTTCATTGTTTTCTGTTGAAAACAAAAAGTTTAAATCTTCAGGCTCTAAA
Source organism: Lutibacter aestuarii (assembly GCF_042676885.1). Taxonomy (NCBI): domain Bacteria; kingdom Pseudomonadati; phylum Bacteroidota; class Flavobacteriia; order Flavobacteriales; family Flavobacteriaceae; genus Lutibacter; species Lutibacter aestuarii. Next base: position 162,541 of record NZ_JBHTIC010000020.1, on the reverse strand, counting down.
GCTCTTAAATTGATATTTTTACCTAATAAAATAGCCATTAAATTGTAATATTCCCTTCAAATACAAATTGAGCAGGTCCTTTTAAAAAAACATTTGTGTAGGAGGTATTCTTTTTTTCAAAAGAGACTTCTAAGTTTCCTCCTAAAACTTCAATTTTAATAGTGTTAGAATTGGTGATATTAGTTTTATTTGCTGCAATTGCAACCGCAGTAACACCTGTTCCACAAGCTAAAGTCTCATCTTCAACACCACGTTCGTAGGTTCTAACTTTGAATGAATTGTTAGTTAATTGTTCAACAAAATTTACATTGGTTCCTTCTTCAAAATAAGGAGCTCCATATCTAATTTTTGAACCTACTTCTTTTACATTTATAGTCGATATATTTTTACAGAAGCTGATATGGTGTGGAGATCCTGTATTTAAAAAAGTGTATTCTTTAGCAATTTCTATTTCAGTTACATCAATCATTTTTAAGCTAACTATGTTATTTTCAATAGTAGCATAATGCAATCCGTCTACAGCATCAAAAGTAGTTTTATAAGTTATTATACCAAGCTGTTTTGCAAATGCAACCAAGCATCTCCCTCCATTTCCACACATGCTTCCTTCATTTCCATCGGCATTAAAATAAACCATTTTAAAATCTTGTTTATTCGAAGGTTCTAATAAAATTAAACCATCTGCACCTATTCCAAAACGTCTGTCACACAGTTTGTTAATAAGCGAAATGTTAGTTTTTGGAAACGATAAATTTCGATTATCTATCATGATAAAATCGTTTCCAGTGCCTTGATATTTGTAAAAATGTAATTTCATTAGTGCAAATGTAGTAAATTTCATTGTAGGTTTTTTGATTAAAGATAATGATGAAACCAAGAAATGTTAAATATGGTTAAATGAGCGTTAATAAAGCGTTAAAGGAGTTTTTGAAAAGCAATAAAATTTTAATTTTGAATGTTAATTTATAAAAATATTAAAGATGAAAAGAATAATTAGTATTGTGTTATTTTCGGCTTTAGGAGGAGCACTTACTTTAGGTGCTTATAAATTATTTATTGAAAAGCCACAAGTTGTTATTGAAAAAGCAGTTGAGTCAAAACCATTGGCGGTCAAGACAAATTATACAAATACGTTAGGAACTGCCATTGAAGATACTGATTTTACCATAGCTGCTGAAAAAACATTAAATGCTGTAGTTCACGTAAAAAACACGTCTTATAAAACAGTGAGAGACCCTTTTGCAGAGTTTTTTTACGGACAAGGAAATGGAATTAAACATTATTCGCAAGTTGGTACTGGTAGTGGTGTAATTTTTTCATCCGATGGATACATTATTACCAACAATCATGTAGTAAAAGACGCTACAGATATTGAAGTAACTTTAAATAATAAGAAAGTTTATAAAGCTAAAATTATTGGAAACGATGCTATAAATGATATAGCACTCCTTAAAATTGATGAAAAAGAGTTGCCCTATATTACCTTTGCTAATTCTGACAATGTAAAAGTAGGTGAGTGGGTGTTAGCCGTTGGAAATCCATATAATTTAACGTCAACAGTTACTGCAGGAATTATCAGTGCAAAAGGTAGAGATTTAGAAGGGAATGGTCCAATTACAGATTCATTTATACAAACTGATGCCGCAGTTAACCCTGGTAATAGTGGAGGAGCCTTGGTAAATGTTAGAGGTGAATTAATAGGTATTAATACCGCAATTTCTTCTAGAACAGGCTCTTTTATAGGCTATTCATTTGCTGTTCCTTCCAATATTGCAAAAAAAGTAATTGAAGATTTAATGGAGTTTGGAACTGTACATAAGGCAATTTTAGGAGTGCAAGGAGGTGAGTTAAATGGAAAAGTTGCTCAAGATTTAGATATAGATTTAACAGAAGGTTTTTATATTTCTTCTGTATCCGAAAACTCTGGAGCTAAAAAAGCAGGACTTAAAAAAGACGATGTAATCATTCAAGCTGATGGAGTAAAAATAACATCATATGCTAATTTAACAGGTTTTTTAAATACCAAACGTCCTGGAGATGTAATAAAAGTAACTTATGTAAGAGAAGGACACGAATATACTGCAAATGTTAAATTGAGTAAAAATGAAATGAGTAAAGTAAACTCTTTAGGTTTAGAATTGAAAAATTTAGATGCCAAAGAATTGAAAAAACTAAAAGTTTCTAATGGAGTAAAAGTTACAGATATTACCAATAAAGAATTGTTGTATTATGGAGTACGAAAAGGATATGTAATTACTTCTATCAATAATCAAAAAGTAAACTCTGTTGATGATGTTACTGAAATGATTTCTACCAAAGCAGCTAACGAGGTATTACGTATTGAAATGTTAAACTTAGATGGAGAGGTAGAACGCTATATTTTTAGGTAGTTGTTAGATTGTGTATAAAATCCTTTCAAAAATTGAAAGGATTTTTTTTACAAAAAAGAGTTGCGAAAACGTTTGAAATTGGTACTTTTGCAAAAATTTTTAACAACACACAACTAAAATGTCTTACAACGAACTTTACGAAAAAGAACTCGCCTTTCAAGCAGATAGGCGAAGAGCTACAGTAGAATTTATTAGAATTATTAGCGATTTATGGTATGATGATACCATAGAACTAATTCTTTTTAGAAATCAATTAATTGATAGAAATGTTAGTGAAATACTTAACTTAGTTGAGTATGCTAGTGAATTTGTAGAAAAACCAATTTCAATATTTGATGCTGTTGAAATTGCGCGTGAAATTAAGAATCAAAAATTATCGCCTTCAAAAATTGATATTGGTAAATTGGTGTATGAGTATCATATAGAGAGTAATAGTAAAAATATTGAAGACTTTATTGCTGAAAAATTAAGTGATGCAAAAAAAATAAATGGAATTGAGCCAAAAGACGTTGTATTATATGGCTTTGGAAGAATAGGAAGGCTATTAGCTCGAGAATTAATGACTCGTACAGGAAAAGGTAATTTAATGCGCTTAAGAGCTATTGTTACAAGAGGTGAAATAACAGAAACGGTTTTAGAAAAAAGAGCAGCATTATTAAGAAATGATTCCGTACATGGTGATTTTCCTGGAACTGTAAGTGCTGATATAGAAAAACAAGCTTTGATCATAAATGGAACTACAGTAAATATAATTTCAGCAAATTCACCTGAAGAAATTGATTATACTTCTTATGGTATTTTTGATGCTTTAGTAATTGACAATACGGGAGCTTTTAGAGATAAAGAAGCTTTAAGCAGGCATTTAGCATCTAAAGGCGTGTCTAAAGTTTTACTTACTGCGCCAGGTAAAGGAGTTCCAAACATAGTTCACGGTGTTAATCATTTAGAATATGAACCTACTAAAGTTGATGTTTTTTCAGCAGCTTCTTGTACTACTAATGCAATTACACCTGTTTTAAAAGTTATGGAAGATAGTTTTGGTGTAATAAACGGACATTTAGAAACGATTCATGCATATACAAATGATCAAAATTTAGTGGATAATATGCATAAAAAATATCGAAGAGGAAGAGCAGCAGCTTTAAATATGGTAATTACTGAAACTGGTGCTGGTAGTGCTGTTTCTAAAGCATTGCCTTCATTTGAAGGTAAGTTAACATCAAATGCTATTAGAGTTCCTGTGCCTAACGGAAGTTTAGCAATTTTAAATTTAAGACTGGAAAATGCTGCAAGTAAAGAAACAATTAATTCAGTAATGAAAAAGTATGCTTTAGAAGGTGATTTGGTTGAGCAAATTAAATATTCTTTAAGCAATGAATTGGTTTCTTCAGATATTGTTGGAACTTCTGCACCAGCAATATTTGATAGCAATGCAACCATTTCTAATAATGATGGAAAAAACGTAATTCTATATGTCTGGTACGATAATGAATACGGATATAGTCATCAAGTAATAAGGTTGGCAAGGTATATTTCACAAGTACGAAGATTTACGTACTATTAGTATATTGTTACTTTATATTTACACTATTTTATACAAAAAAGCCTCAACATTTGTTGAGGTTTTTTTATAATAACTCTAATGGAATATCACCATATTTTAATAGATGTTTATGAAAACTCTTATATGAAAATTCATTTTCTTTTTTTGCTTTATCCAACTTATTTAAAAATATGTTAGCGCCATATTTATATGTTACAACTTGTGCAGGCCAACGTTTCATTCGTTCAATTTCTCGTAAACCAATGTCGTCTTTATTTATGATATATTTTTTCCAAAAATTTTGTGCTTTTATGTCAGACCAACCATAATAGTTTATACCTACATCTAAAGCAACCCGTACTGAACGGATTAGATCCCATTCCCATTTCCCATACTCATCATAAATGGTTTTGTATGCACCTAATTCTTTTCCTAAAAACTCAACATAAGCTCCCCAACCTTCAGCAAAACCTGGATACCAAAATAATGCTTGAATTTCTGTTCTATGAATTAGATTGTTTATCATAAACTGGTAATGATGCCCTGGAATTGCTTCATGAATATAAATCCAATCAATTTGACGCTTGTTGAATGGCTTATCAAAATAATTATAGAAAAATGTTCCATTGTTATAATATGCAGGTACTTGTGCTAAAGAAGGGTTGTTACCTTTTTTAATTTTTACATCTTGAACTTTATTAATGTACGGAAACAATGTATCAGCCTTTTTGTTTACCAAGAGTTTGGTTTTTTCAAATGCTTTTTGAATATCACTTACTTTAAAATAGAAGAATGAAGAATCCTTTAAGAACTTATCAAAATTAATTTTATGGTGCCCTGATTTTTTTTGAAGTTGAGTCATTTGAGTTTTTACAAATTCAATTTCTCGTAAACCAAATTGAAAAATATCATCAGGATTTACGTTAGCATTTACCCAACGTTTTAATAAATAAGCATACCACTTTTTGCCGTTTTTAATTGTATAAATACTTTTATTATCATCTAATTTGATTGAGGTATCCCATTGTTTTTCGAGAGCTATCCGTTCTAAATTTAATACTGTTTCATACTTCATTATTTGATAATCTAACTTTTCATACTCCGTTAAATTCTGGAATGGAACCTGTTTTAAATTTTTTTTAATTTTCAAGAAGAATTTTTCTTGTTTTTCGATATCCATTTTATTTTTAATGGAGTTTAAATTTTGAACATAATTTATTTGAAGATTTGGAATTTCTAACGCAGTATATTCTTTTACAAACAGTTTTTGTAACTGGTTAAAACTATTTTGGGCAACAGAGAGTTGGGTTATATATAAAAATATTAGTATAGGTTTTAGTTTCATATTAACTTTTGGTTGTATTTTTCAGAATTAAAACGAATTATATAGTGATTAAAAAAGGTATTTTCATCAGTACTTCCTCTACTACTTGTAAAAATTAAATATTTTCTATCTTTAGTTACAAACGGACTTCCATCATATCCTTGAGAATTAATTTCTTTACCCATCCAAACTGGTACTGACCATGTACCATTTTCATTAAAGCTTATGTATAAATCTGATTTACCAAGATTTTGACCTCTTCCAAAACCAGCAAATATTAAATAACTTTCATCTGGAGATAAAAAGGCATCACCTTCTAATTTTTCTGAATTAATATTTATAAGTGGTGAAGGTTTTTGATAGTTCCCATTTTTATATTTAGAAACGTATAAGTCACTATTTCCCGAGCCGTGAGGTGTTATTGAAAAATAGAGATTTCCACTATTTGTTAAATACGGATAAAATCGATTTCCTTCTATATTTTTTTCAAAAAAAGGCATAGGTTTTTGCCATTCACCGTTTATTCTTTTTGATTTCCAAATATTCCAATCCATACAGAGTCTCTCTATAATGTTTCCTCACCTAATTTTACAGGTGTTTTTGTATTTGCATACAGCCGAAAATTATCAGTTTTATTAGAGCAACTACTAATTATAACAAAGGTTAAAGCTAAAAAGTGAATTATTGAATTTCTAATTCTAATTTTTTCCATACTAAAGAGTTTAAATTAATTTTTCCATTGTTATTTATGTATTTTAAGTAAACATTCTTTATGTCTGTTGAAATAATTCCTTCCGATTGAAAATAAAGTTCTGTTTTGATTTCAAAAAAACTTTTCATTTTTCTATTCATTGTTAAAAATAGCTGTTCTCCTTGAGTATTAATAGCAATTTTTCTTCCATTTATTTTATAAGTACCCTCAAGTTGTTTTGCGATTTCTTTCGGGATTTGTTGTTGATCTGAATTAAGTTTACAGTTTTCAACTGCTGTTAACCAAGTGTCTATATTTTCTTTATAATCAGAGTATTGATAGTTAACTTTTATTTCTGGATTTAAATAAGTACTGTTATCTTGCTTCCAACTTGTTGCCCAAAAAGTATGTGTTAATGATGCTTTTAATCCTGAATTTGGTAAAGTTATATATGTAATATCTCCAACAGTATTTACACCTTCAGCTGTAGGTTCCCCAACCAAAATAGCTTTAGTATTTTGATTTAAAATTGAAGCTAACTCTAATAAAGTTCCTCTTGTAGCTTTGCTAGTTAAAACAAATAGTTTCCCTTTTTGGTTGATGTTTTTTGAACTTTTCAATAAATCGGTAAACCCTTTTAACTTAAAACCATTTCCGCCACCTCCATAACGAATGTCGATAATTAGTTTTTCAGCTTTATTTGTATTTATCAATTTTTCAATAGTATCAACAAATTTGGAAAATGAATTATCTTTTTTATCATTAACGATTTGTTGTAGTTGAACAAATAAAGTTTTAGTGTTTGGGATAAGTTCAAACCAATAGTTTTTTCCTTTGTAGCTTTTATTTTTAACATTAAAATACCCATCATTTGGTAGTTTTCTATCTAATTTTGAATATTCAGAAATTGAAGCAGCCTTCATTGTTATCTGTTCTTCTGAATTGAGTTCTAATACAACTTGGTCGGTAAATTCACTTAACCCTATTGTTTTTAAAAGTGAAGGCATAAAGCCATATACTTGAAATAGATAGCTGCGATAGTAATCGTTATCAGCATTTAAATAGTTGTTAGTTTTTTCAAATACTTCTTCAAGTGAAAAACCATTAATTTTTGTAATTTTTTTTCCTATGAACTCTCTGTAATCAGTTGAAGCGTCTAAGATGTACATTCCATCATTAAACCAGTAGGGCTTTATTGGTAAAACCTGAAGGTCAAGCCCCTCTTGGAATAAAGGAATATTACAACCTTCATCGTTTAATGTATTTAAAACTCGTTGTAAAGCGTAAACTCTTTTTTCAATAGTTTGTATGTCAGAGCTCAGCGTTTCATTAAAAATACGTTCAAATTCATTTTTATGTATTGAGTTTTGAAAAGAAGGAAACGTCTTTTCAACTTTTTCTTTTAAAAAAATCAAATCCTCCTTCCATTGTTTGTCACTTATTAATAAATTCACTTCTTGTGAGCAACTAGTAAATGAAATGAATATAAAATTTAAAAATAATATTAGTTTTAGTTTCATCTTATTTTATGATTGATTTCATCCAATTTATACTTTCTTCGCCAATTTTTTTATTAAAATTATCTCTGGCATAATTCATATAAGTACCATTACCCAATGTTTCAACATTGTGTTGCATGGAGTTAAAATTGATAAATCCGTGATCAGCATTTTTAACTAAAATAAAAGTTCCATTTCCTCCATTTTTGTTTACTATGTTAATCAGTTCTTGAGCTCCATCGGAATTTATAGCTTGAATATCAAATTCTCCGTGAAGTGCCAATACATTGGTTTTTACTTTAGTCCAAGCTTTAGGGATGTTGATATCGGCTAAAGATTGCCAAAATTTAAAATGACGACCAATGTATTGATTCCTTTTAAAATCGTTAACGTTAAAAAATTCGGCATAGTCTTTGTTTTTTAACATTTCTTCACCTGATAATTTATTGATTAACAAATCGTTATTGAATTTTAAATTAACTTTATTATTTTCTTTAATTTCAGCATCTGATGTGCCAAAATGTTTTGGTTGAATGGTGTACAAATCAACCATATAATCGTACCAAGATTTTGCTACAGTTCCGTAAGTAATTATTCCTTTTGGTCTATAGTATTTATTTAACAGTGGTGCAATTACGCCTCCCATTGAATGCCCGAATAAAAAAATATTTGTTGAGTCAATACTTTGCTGTTGTAACAAATATTTATATCCTTCCTTAAAAGCCTGTAGTTCTTCAGTAAAACCAATCTCCAAACAATTCACTTTACACTTACTATCACCCACACCAGGTTTTTCAACTCTAAATACTGCAAATCCAGCATTTACCCAATCATTAAATAATTTTTTACTTGGATTGTGGTCAGAGGCAGTTTCAACTGAACCACAAGTGTAACCTTGTAGAAAATAAACAACAGGCGGATTCTTAATATTTTTAGGAGTTACCAAAATTGAACGTAATAAATTGTCTTTATAAGCCACTTCTCCATAAAAAACATTTCCGTTATTAAATTTTTCAATAGGTCTTCCTAGTAATTCAGTTTTTTTAAGTTGTTTTTTGTTTTTTGAATAAAACTCAGCTTCAATACTATCACCTTCAAAGAGTTCACTTGTAATAGTTAGTACATCTTGAATAGTATTTACTGAAATTCCATTTAGTTTGGTTAGTACATCACCTTGTTTTATACCCAAGTTTGAAAAAGTAGAATTTGGCATTACAGTGTTAATATACACCCCATTTTTGATAGTTAATTTATTTTGAGAAGCAATACTATCTGTTAAGTTTTGCATCATTATTCCCAACATCCCTTTGCGTTTAAGTGTTTGACTTTCTACAGAAGTTTGCACTAATGTGAAAGCTATAACAACCAATATAGTTTTAAGTAATTTCATTATTTTTATTTTAAAGTTTGTAAGTTCCTGACTTAATTTCTAAGATAATTTCATTTAAGCGGTTATGAAAATGCTCTGGAGCTACTTTTATCACTTGCTTTACATCTTTTAAGGCATCTTTAGTGTTATTTAAAAAATAGTTGCTTAAACCTCTGTTTAATAATAAAAACCACGAATCTGGAAATTGTTTAAATTTTTTGTTATTATATTCAAAAGCATCATTATAGAATCCATTTCTTAACAAGAAAATACCAAAGCTATTAGCTTCATTAGCAGTAGTATGTAACTCTTTAGCTTCTTTTTTTACCTTTTCAATTTCATTATTTTTATTTAACTTTTTAAGTATACTAATTTTTGTGGATAAATTGGTTAAGTTTTTATTGGCTGCAAACCCATTATAACCACCATTAATGGAACGATTAATCCATTTTAAAGCTTCATCAAGATTGGTATTATGATTTAAGCACCAGTTTGCAGCATCATTCCAAGCTTGCCAGTGATAGGTGTTAATTCCACGAAGTTCATTTCTAAAGCTTTCTATTACTGTTTTGTTTAAATCTACTTCTACTTTAAAAGGAATGCGTTTTTCTCCCCATTCCAGCCCGATAACCAGTGAATTATCTGTTCTATTTAGAAACTCAAAATCTAATTGTTCTGATTTTGTACAAGTCTCAGGGTTTACTTTTACTCGTAGTGTTACATCTTTTTCAATATCTAAGTAATAACTACCCCATTGGTTATTTTTATGAGCAAATAGTAAAGTGTATGAATCATTTTCGGGAATAATATGAAAACCGTATTTACCAGCAGCCAAAGTTTGTCCTTCTAAAGTTACATCAGTTGAAAAAGAAATGGTTGTATTCATGTCTGCGCCAGCGCGCCAAGCAATAGGTTTTCCTTGTTGAGGAATTACATTTGTATTGTTCCATACATCTCTATCTCTTAATTTTGGTGAACTGTATGTAATAGTAATATCTGTAACTCCTAATCGTTGTTTTTCAACAACAGGCTGACTTCTTTTAGGGATATTAAGCGTATGAAATTGCGCTGTGAGGTTTATTGTAAAAACACAAAATAATAATAGTAAGGTATTTTTTTTCATAATGATTGTCTTTGAAAATTTTAAATTAGTGAATCAATAGCGACAAATCTATATGAACTGATGGTTTTAGGCGACCTAATTTGTGTATTCGCAATTATTAGAACCTATTTTTAACTTTTTTTAACAGTAAAAATTAATTTTTTAGAAGATTTTAAGAAGTAATTTTAATTCAAAAATGGAGCATGTTTTTTTTAAATTCAGAAGGGGTAACACCTTCTTTCTTTTTAAAAGCAGCATTAAAAACAGATTTGCTATTGAAGCCAGCATCGTATAAAATTTTTAAAATAGTTAACTCCTCATTATTAGTTTTAAGTAGTTTTTTTGCTTCCTCAATTCGATAAGAATTAACAAAATCATAAAAGTTTGTGCCGTGAAAAGATTTGATAATAGCTGAAGTATTTCTACTAGAAATTCCTGTTAATTCTGATAGTTCTACTACTTTGAAATTTGGGTTTTTATACAATTCTTTTTCAAACATTAAATCGCATATTTTTTTATAATTAGCTTCATTTATGAACTTATTTTGAGTTTTATTTTTTTTAGTTTCAAATGCCTCTTGTAAAAAAAATACTTCAGGATTTTTTACCATAAATACTAAAGTTAGGTTCGATAAAATAAGTAATAAAAGGATTCCAATAAATTTAAAGTTGTTTGACAAATTAGGATTTTGGAAGTAGTTGTTTATTGCAAAATGAATAAAAAATACAAACCAAATAATTATAAATAGCAATAAGATGCTTTTTAAGAATTGAACTGTTTTATATTGGTGGTTGTATTCAAAATTTAAATTTTTAATAGTCTTAAGAGCAAAAAAAGTATAACTAAAAACCTGTATATAATATGCATAAGCCACAATTTCATTAAAGATTAAAGCAAAAGAGCTAAATGTATTACTCTTAATATTTAACTTGAATAAAAATACTTGAGTTATATTAAAAATAGCATAAATAATGAAAGGTATAAAATGTAAGTAATTTCTTTTGAAATTAAATTGAAGACTCGTTATAGCTTTTGCGAAAAAGTATAAAAATGGAGCATAAAAAAATAGAAATGAATTCAATAATACACCAAACAGAACTTCTGTAGAAACCTCAGTTATTTCTGATAAAAGTATATTACTTAATAGTGTAATACCTTTTCCAGCTAAAAAAAATGAAAAAATAATTACTGGAACTTTAACTTTTCGTTTCATTAAAAAAATTAAAGCAGCAATTAATAAAAAGTTAAAAACTGAAATATATTGTAGTGTCATTGTTAACTCCATTAAAATTTAATTTTAACAAAGCTAATAAAAATGAAAATAAAGAATGTATATGAAATGTTAAACAAAAAGCCTCTACATTTGTTGAGGCTTTTTTTTATTAGTCAAGTAAAAATAAAATTTTCACTTGTTTTAGATGAATAATATTTGAGTTCCTTCTACATCTGCTTTACTATAAAAATCTCCAATAGTTAAGATTCCATCAAGATCATCAATTAAATCTTCTTCTTTTAAATGGAACATGTCCACGGCTAGTTTACAACCCCACATTTTTACACCAGAAGCTGATAGAATTTCTAAAAATTCATCAACAGGAGGCATATCTAGTTTTTCCATTTCTTTTTTCATCATTTTAGTTGCAAGTGCTTCCATACCAGGTAATCCACCTAGCATTGTAGGGATATGCATTGCTGGGTTTCCTACTGTTGCAACGTGTAAATGATTTAATTTTTTCTTTTGAATTGCTTCTAAACCAAAGAATGTAAAAAATATTTCGGCTTCAATTCCTTCCATTCTAGCTCCGTTCGCCATTACAAAAGCAGCATATACATTTTCGATTGTTGCCTTTGATAAGATGAACATCATTTTTTTAACTTTTGTTTTGCTCATGACAGATATTTTAAATTTTAAATACAGCTTTTAGGTTTTGGTACACCTGCTATTTTTGTAGATACTTTAAGAGGTCCTCCAGGGAACAGAGCATAAAATTCTTTAATATCAACAACTCCACTTTTTTTAACTCCTCTTACTGATAAAGCCGTGCCAGCTTTAACTTGTTCTTGTATCCAATTGATTACTTCCCAATGACGGTCAGTCATTTCAATTCCTTCGTTTTTAGCGATTTCATTTCCAATTTCTTTATTCCAATTAGAAAAATCTTCTAAGTAGCCATCTTCAGTTACTATTACTTTTATTCCTGCTAATACTGCTTCCATAATTGTTAATTTTTATAGTTTTTATTATATTTTTTTTCCTTTAGTACTCATATTTCTACTTACAAATGGAATTGCTATTCCTTTTAATAACATATTCCAATATATCCATCTAAATGCTAATTTCCCCCAATGGTTAAAAATACTTTCTTTTAATAGTTTTAGAGGTCCAAAGCCTGCAAAAGGGAAAGTTCCTTCTACGGGTTCTTGTTCATAGTTAAAGTCAATTAATAATGCTTTATTGTGTCCTGTTTCAATAAAACAGTTTGCATGACCATCAAATTCTTCTTTTAAAGGTTTGTTATTTATAAATAATAATATGTTATCTGTTAGTGTTTCAGCCTCAAAATGCGCTACTGATCCAGCTTTTGAAGCAGGAACATTGGTAGCATCACCAATCACAAAAATGTTTTGGTGCTCTTTAGATTGTAAGGTGTTTGGGTGTGTAGGTACAAAGTTTAGTTCATCTCCCATTCCCGAACGCTCAATAACTTCATCTCCCATATTGGTTGGAACAGTTACTAACAAATCATAATCAATCTCTTTTTCAGCATAGTCCACTATTTTGTTATTTTCATTATCTACATGTTCAATGGCAAAATCAGTTTCTAATTTTATATTTTTTTCTTTTAAAAGATAGCTTAATGAATTTGAACAAGTTTGTTTAGTGAAAGCACCTGAAAGTGGGGTAACGTAAGTGATGTCAACCTTGTCTCTCATTCCTTTTTTTGTAAAATATGAATCAGCTAAAAATGCAAATTCTAATGGAGCTACAGGGCATTTTATAGGCATTTCAGTAATATGTACTACTAATTTTCCACCTTGCCATGTTCTTAATTTGTTACGTAATGCTAAAGCACCTTCGTACGTATAAAAATCAAATACATTTTTATGCCAATTTTTACCTTTCATACCTTCTACTTCATCTGGAGCAATTTTTGACCCAGTAGCTATAATTAAAAGATCATAACTAAGAATTTGATCTTCTAATTGCACTTTGTTTTCATTAGGTAAAATTTGTTCAATTTTTTTCTGAATATAGTTGACTTCTTTAGGAATAAATTTTTCGCCAACTTTTTTAACTTGATTTTCTGTATAAATATCAAATGGTAAAAACAAAAAACCAGGTTGATAGTAATGTGTTTTATATTGATCTACAATAGTTATCTTCCACTCTTTTTTATTTAACTTAGGTCTTAAATGATTTGCCATCATTGTACCTGAAGTACCAGCACCAAGAATTAATAAGTTTTTCATTTTTAGTAGTTTAATATTTTTTTAAGACTTGTTTATGTAATTTTTATTACACTGTAAAGTTACTTAAGTAGCATAATGTGATTTATGATAAAAATCAGTCTACACTGTTACATTAGTTACATAATATGCTTAAATATAAGCAAAAAACGTTAAAAAAATGTCTGATATAAGTTAAAAAATATGATTACTTTTAGCCAAGAATTTTTGAATATGAAGCTAACAATTGAGCAAAAAATACAAAGGTTAAGAACAGAGTTAAATGAACATAATTACAACTATTATGTATTAGATAATCCTACAATTTCAGATTATGAGTTTGATTTAAAATTGAAGGAATTAGAGAAACTAGAAATCGAGCATCCTCAATTTTTTGATTCAAATTCTCCGACTCAGAGAGTGGGAGGTGAGGTAACTAAAAGTTTTGAAACTGTTGTTCATAAAAATAGAATGTACTCTCTAGATAATTCATATTCTAAAGAAGATTTATTAGACTGGGAAAAAAAAATAAAAAAAATGTTAGGTGTTGATGAGGTTTCCTATACTTGTGAATTGAAATATGATGGTGCTTCAATTAATTTATTTTATGAAAATGGAACATTGGTTAGCGCTGTAACTAGAGGAGATGGTTTCCAAGGAGATGAAGTAACCACTAATATAAAAACCATAAGATCTATACCCTTGGTTTTAAAAAGGCCCTTTGTGGAAAGTTTTGAGATTAGAGGTGAAATTATTTTACCTTTTGAGGGGTTTAATAAAATGAATGAAGAAAGAATTGATATTGGAGAAGAACCTTATAGAAATCCTAGAAATACTGCAAGTGGTAGTTTAAAACTTCAAGATAGTGCAGAAGTAGCCAAACGTCCGTTAGATTGTTTATTGTATCATATAGTAACCAATAATAATCCTGTAAAAACCCATTATGAGATATTAAAAAAGGCTAGAGAAGTAGGTTTTAAAGTCCCTAGCACAATAAAATTATGCACTTCTATTGATGAAGTTTTTACATTTATTGAAAAATGGGATTTAGAGCGTTTTAATTTACCTTATGAAACAGATGGAGTGGTGGTTAAAGTTAATTCATTAGACCAACAAGAAGAATTAGGATATACTGCTAAAGCTCCGCGTTGGGCCATAGCTTATAAATTTAAAACCGCTCAAGAAAGCAGTGTTTTAAAAGAAATTACTTACCAAGTTGGTAGAACAGGAGCTATAACTCCTGTCGCTAATTTAGAACCTGTGCAATTAGCAGGAACTATAGTTAAAAGAGCTTCTTTACACAATGCAGATCAAATTGAGAAGTTAGACATTAGAGTGGGGGATACTGTGTTTGTAGAAAAAGGAGGTGAAATTATTCCTAAAATAGTTGGTGTAGATTTAAGTAAAAGACCTTCAAATTCTGAGCCCACAAAATACATAACGCATTGCCCAGATTGTAATACAAATTTAATTAGAAAAGAGGGTGACGCAAAGCACTATTGTCCAAATGAATATGGCTGCCCAACTCAAATAACAGGTCGTATTCAACATTTTATTAGTAGAAAAGCAATGGATATTGATGGTATTGGTGCAGAAACAATTGAATTGTTGTTTAAAGAAGGCTTGATAAATAATTATGCCGATTTATATGATTTAAAAGTTGAACAAATTATTCCTTTAGAGCGTATGGCTGAAAAATCAGCTCAAAATATGATTATTGGAATTGAAAATTCTAAACAAATACCTTTTGAAAAAGTGCTTTTTGCCTTAGGAATTAGATTTGTTGGAGAAACTGTAGCTAAAAAATTAGCCAAACATTTTAAATCAATTGATAATTTGATGAATGCAAGTTTTGAAGAATTAATTGCTGTGGATGAAATTGGAGAACGGATAGCACAAAGCGTGATTGATTTTTCAAAAAATTTACTAAATATTCAATTGGTAGAGCGGTTAAAATCTTATGGAGTTCAGTTAGAGCTTTCGGCTGAGTCACTAGCTAACACTACTACAATTTTAGAAGGTAAAACATTTGTTGTTTCAGGAGTGTTTACCATATTTAATAGAAATGACTTAAAAAAATCTATTGAGGATAATGGTGGTAAAGTGGCAACATCAATCTCTAAAAAAACAGATTATGTAATTGCTGGAGATAATATGGGACCTAGCAAAAAAACAAAAGCTGAAAATTTAAATATACCAGTTATTTCAGAAAGTGATTATTTAAATATGTTAAAATAGAATTTAAGGTTTAGATATTATCAATTATAATTCTATTACGTCTAATTTTAATTTTACCTTCGTTTTCTAACTGTTTTAACAATCTTGAAACTACTACTCTAGAGGTGTTAATATCATCTGCTATTTCTTGGTGAGTAATAATTAAAGTGTTTTCTTTCATTATTTTAACCTTGTCTGTTAAATATTTTAATAATCTATTATCTAACTTCATAAAAGCTAAACTATCAATAGATTCTACCATCTCAATAAGTCGCATATGATAACTATCTACAATAAAATAACGCCAAGTTTTGTATTTTTTTAGCCATTCATCAACTAAACTGACAGGAATAAAGATGCCTTCAGTTTCTTTTTCTGCAAGACCTCTAAACATACTTTTACTACGGTTGATACAATTTATAAATGAAATAGCGCATGTATCACCTTTTTCTAAAAAATAAAGTGCTATTTCATCTCCATTTTTATCTTCTCTAATAATTTTAACAGCTCCACTAAGTATCAAAGGAACATGGGTCATTTTATCATCAATATCAATTAACATTTCCCCATTACTAATGGTTCTAAAAATACCATTTTCAACAATTTCATCAATCAATTCTTTTTCAAAAATTGATGAATAATAATCGTTCAATTTACTTCTTAAAATATCTTTATCTGTTGTCATATTTTATATTTAAATGGAGAATATTCCATTTAGCAAAAATACGAAAAAAAACATAAAAAACTCCTAACATAATTGTTAGGAGCTTTTCCTCAAATAATTACTTAATTAATTAAAACCTTACTTGAAGTTGCATTAATAAAGCATCATTATCAATGCTTAATCCAGTTTCAATTTTGTTTTGGTAGTTAACTTGTAATCTTGTTTTAGCATTTATAAAATAGTTTACACCTAAAGTCATCATTTCTTGGTATCCAACTTTTTTAATATCTAAATCTTGATCAAAGTATTCATATTTAAAAACAGGTTGTAATTTTTCATTTACATTATAAGTTGCCATTACATAAGCACCTGCTCTTTTTTCACCTAATTCTAATGGAGTAGATCCACAACCACCATCAGCAGCTCTGTTATAATCACCTTCATCATAAATATACTCACCTTGTAAAGCAAAATCTTTATAGTTTACTAAAAATTCAGCTCCATAGGTGGTTCTGTCTAAATCATTATTATTTGGGTATCCATATCTAAAGCTACCACCAACAGTTAAAAAATCGAATAATTTATAAGAAGCTCTACCAATTACATCTTTCTTAGTGTTGTTGTCTTTAACACCTAAACCTCTACCATTCATTAAAGCTAAAGAGTAGCGAAATTTTGTTTTGCTAGTTCCACCTAACATCATTACCCCTAAATCTCTTTGAGGTGCTACTAATTGATCTGAAACAATAGCTCTATCAATAGTTGTTAAGGCATGACAAGCAGTAGTAACTTCTAAACCAAAAGGCTGTTTAAATGATCCCATTGAAAATTTTGTCCACTCATGTTTATCATAAGTAATAAAGGCATCTAATAAATAAACATTGCCATCTGATGATACAAAGTCACTAGTTTCTAGGGCAACATAGTAAGAGAAAGAACGATTAACTCTACCACGTACTCCTAATCTAGCTCTTTTAAATTTGAAGGTATTTTCGTTTGCATCAGTAAAATGAGATTCAAACATTGGTTGTATATAACCGAAGAAAGTCATATTACTTGTTGATGGTACCCCTGAAGTACTAGAGGCTGGAGCATCGTCTTCGCAACCTTGTGCAAAAGAGCTATTAGTTGTAAAAGCAAATAGTGCGATGAATATTAATAAAATTCTTGTTTTCATATTGTTTAGTTTTTTAAAAGCCCTAAAAAGTAGGTTACTTAGTATTTGCTAAAGAATGCAAATAATTATATTTATGAATTAGATTTTAGGGCTTTAAATTTTTAATTTTTAGATTATTTATTGAACTAATGGTAAATCTTTAGGCTTGCTATCAGCTCCCCATTGGTTTGAGCTAAATGCAGAATTTGTATTGTATAAACCATTCATACCAAAGGTTAAGCTATAAGCGTCATATCCTAAAACTCTTAAGCAGGCGGTAACCACAGCTGAGGTTTGCCCTGTATAACAGTAGGTTACCACTTTTGCATTGGTTGCAGGATCTAAGCCTTTATAGCTATTATCAGCTAAGGTTAAAGGTAAAATTCTGTAAGCACCATCAATATGTCCAAATCCTGAGTAGTCTGCTTCAGAAAAGTAGTTGTTGATATAATAATTAGTTGGATTGTTTAAAACATCTGTTCCAGTAACTGTTTTAAAACCAGCTTCTACAGCATCTTCCACTCTTTTTCTAAGAATTGTTCCACCATCAGTTGATAAAGATGTAAATGAAGGGTCACTAAACACATTATTTGTTGGAGCTCCACCATAAGACCAATTTGAGTGTCCTTTAGCTTCTTCAACCCCAATTTTTCCATTCCAAGGTCCTGCAGTAGTTGCATTCCAACCAGACATTCCCCATTTTAAAGCTTGGGTATGTGAAAATCCATACATACGCATTAAAGCTGTTGCATAGCAAGCAGTTTGTCCAGTATAACATACCATTAGAACAGGTTTGCTAGCAGCAGCTCCTTCAGTTAATATATCTTTAAATGCTATGTTTTTTGCACCTTCTATATGACCAGCAGCAAATGCATCAGCGCTTCTAATATCTAGAATAGTATATTTTGCGATAAATGCAGGAACATCTGCAGCTGTTGCAGGAGGGGCAGTTACAAATTTTTCACCGTCTGTATTTGTAATAATTTGATTAATATCCATATTATTTGTAATCAAATAATCTTTCATAAGTGTAAAAGCAGGAGCTGATACCACATTTAGATCATCTCCTTTATCACAGGAGGTTAAAAAAAGTGATGGAATTAAGAATAATCCTATTAAAAATAATGATAGTTTTTTCATGATTTGTTTGTTTTGATTTGTATAATTGATTGCTTAAAAGCGTTGTTTATTCTACTACAGGGAAGTTTTTTATCTCACTGCTGCTAAAGCCATTCCAGTTTTTTTCTACTAGATTTTTATTCATATAGCTATTAGCGCCATACGCTAAATTAGCAACATCGTATCCTAAAACATTTAAATAAGCTACTACATAAGCTGCTGTTTGTCCAGTATCACAGCTAACTAGTACTTTTTTATTTGTAGGTAAAGTATATAGATTAGTTGTTGATGAAAGAGATGTTCTTGGTTCATACTTGATAGCGCCAGGAACGTGTCCGAAATTATATTTTTCTTCATTCACATAATTTATTATGTAGAAATTTTCAGGAGCTGCAAAAACATCTTCTACTTTTGTAATAAACTCTTTGTAAGGTGTTTCAAAGGCTTTTCTAATTCTTTCTTTTAAAATTTCAGAAGCTTCTGTTTTACCTGTATTTAATGTAGGATATTCACCTTTTTCTGGCATTGGATTGGCAGTTTTCTCAACTTGATCAGCAAAATCATTTTTAGAATTTTTTACCCAAATATTTTGAGCAAATTCTTCAGCCCAAGAACTCATACCCCATTTTAAACTATATACATTATCAAAACCATAAAGTCTTAAAAGGCTTGCATAATAAGCTGCAGATTGTCCTGAATAGCATACGATAGTTATTTTTTTGTAATCAGAAGGTGTAATTTCGTTTTCAAAATAATTAAGTAATTCAGGACCTTTTACATTTTTGGCATTTTTTATATGACCATAATCGAACCAGCTTTCACTTCTAATATCTAATACTAAATATTCTTTATTTTTTAGGTTCTCTTTAATTTCATCAGCTAATACAATTGCAGGTGCATGATTACTGTTTATAAAGTTTCCATTTGCCTCTAAATGTTGAACTAAAAGTTCAAATTCTGTTGGAGGGTTATTTTCTTGTTGTTGATTACTTTTAAAACTACTAAATAAGGTAGCTGTTATAAAAAGTAGTACTAAATATGATGTTAATTTTTTCATCGTGTATTAATTTTAATTCAGTAATTAATGTTTGTTTTATACTATAAAATTAAGTACCAATGACATGTGTTTTTATGATAATTGTCATTTTTAAGTTATATATATTTATTCTCTACAGTAACTTTAGTAACATAATTAACTATCTGATAACTAAAAAGTTAAGTATGATTTTTTTATTTTTTTTGAAAGTGGGAATGACTTTGTTTTTGGAAGTATTATTTTGATAGGTTTTGAATAACAAAACGATGGAATTTTTTTAAGTAAGTTTAAAAAAAAAGCTGTTTTTTAAAAAACAGCTTTTCAATAATTAAAAACTAACAACCGCCTTCAACAGGCATTTTCTTTTTCTTTTTAATTGGAATAATTTTTTTAGGAGTTTTAATAACTTTAGGTGTTGGTTTTGGTTGTAAAGCAGCTTTTTTAATGGATTCGCTTATAAATGCGTTTATATCGGCTTCCGATTTTTCAACAACTATATTTTGTGTGATTAATTTGTTTTGACTGTAACTGTTTTTTATAGTTGCAATTTTTAGGTTTTGATATCCTAATTGATGTAAAATCATAAATGGAACCACTACTTCTTCAGGAGTATTTCCATACATTATAATGGTTTTATTTGTGCTTTTTAACTCTTCTAAAATACCTGTATTTTCTTCATTTAAAATTTCAGGAGCATACATATTTAGGGCATTGTTTAAATGTCCTTTTTCAAATTCATATTGATTTCTAATGTCTATTAAAATAACATCTGAGTTTTCAATTTCATTTAGGGAAATTAAATAATTTTCAGTGGTGATATTTTCTAAAGTAGTTTTAGAATTTACTGCATACATATGTTTTGGTCTTTTATACGTTAAAAGTCCAATAAGTACTACAAGTATAAAAAGTACTGAAGCTATAGATATTCGTTTAGTTTTTTCTAATTCTTTCATATAATAGATATTTAACAATTAACAACCTCCTTCAACAGGCATTTTCTTTTTCTTTTTAATTGGAATTACCTTTTTTGGAGTTACTTTTTTTACTTCAGGTTTTTTTTCTATTTTAAGCTGTTCTGGATAAACTACGCCAAAAAACATACTCGCAGATTTTCTAAATGAATATAGTTCAAAATCTTCTGCTGGCATATTTTCAGTAGGTTTTGTAGGATTTATAATTGTTAAATACCAATTATTGATCCCACCTTTTAGAACTCTTAAATTTTTATAATCTAATCTATTACACAATACCCAAGCTTGATCTGCGTAAAAGTGATCATTTGAAATAAATATAACATCATACTGATTTTGATTAAGATATCCAATAGCATCTTCATCTAATAATTTTTTTAATGGAATATTTATTGAATTAGGGATTGAGTATTTATTAAATTCGGTCTCATTTCTAACATCAATCATTATAAATGATGGATCTTGATTTATAATTTTATTTGCTAATTCATCAGTTGAAATATATCTTTCTGGACTTATAGCATTACTCAATAATTCTTCAGGCTTTATTCCTTCATGTTTTTCGTACTTTGGAAGTAGTACTAAACCTGCAGCTAGTAATAAAAATATGCCAGCGAGTATTTTATATCTAAAAGTTAAAACTTTTGCTACTTTTCTATTAACCATTCTAATTTTTTTAAATTAATAAAATATTTTTTTTCTTCTTTTTCTGATTAAATCTGAAATTACAAAGGCAAGGATTGCAATTATAGTAAAAACAAATACAAACCAATAACGATTGATACCAAAGGAATCCATTAAAGTTATATTACCATAAAAATAACCTTCATAGAGTGGTTGAAATACGGTATATAATTCAGAAAAAATAAATATTCCTACCATAATACCAATTACATAAACTATAGCGTCAATTTTTCCAATGGCAACAGCACATAAGCTTGTTCCAGGGCAAAAACCAGCTGAAACAAAACCTACTCCCATGATAACGCCTCCAATTATTGCTCCCCATAAATAGGTTGGGTGAACATATAGTTGCTCCATATTTATATAACCAAGGTAATCCATATATAAAATACCAATAAGTGATACTAATGCAGCAGTAAAAAACACTTTAAGCACTGCAAAATCGTATCCGTAAAATACTCCTGCTAATTTTCGTGAAGAAGAAAACCCTGATGCTTCTAAAACAAATCCGAAAACAATTCCAATGATAATTGCTATTATGTTGTTCCACTCATAAGGTATGACTCCATTAGGAATTAAAGGTCCCATATATTTTTTTATTTTTTAATTATTAAATCCAATTTTTTCTAAAGAAATATGCTACTAAGAATCCTGTTCCAAAAATAGCAAGCATAGTTATAAAACCACCTGTTGATAATACCGCCATACCACTTAAAGCAGCACCGCTTGTACAACCACGAGCAACTTGTGCACCAATACCAAATAATATTCCACCACCTAAAGCAAATAGCAATCTTCTGTTTTTAGTTATTTTAGGTGAATGTTGAGTTCTCCAGCCAATTCTACCGGCCAATCCACCCGAAATAAAAGCTCCAATTAAAACGCCTAAAGCTTCAAAAACTAACCAAGAGTTTAAGGGAGATTTTTCATCTTTTACAAATTTACTGTAGTAGGCATTGTTTTCAGCATGGTTTGAAGCCAATGCATCAACAATAGTTACTACACCACTTTTCATAGCGCCACTTGCACCTAGTCCTCTTCCTGTCATATAAAAAGTGAAAAGAATAAGTATTCCTAGAAGAAAACCACCAAAGTATGGATTCCAGTATGTATGTTTATTTTTTTGAATATTCATAATATTTGTTTTAATATAAGTATCTAGTTATTTGTCCAGCTTCTACCATTACAAATCTAAAAACTAAACCACCTATTAAAATTAAGATTGCTGGCACAGCAACTGGTACTTTGTACCCAATTAATTCTGTTAGTTCTAAAATAGCGGGAACTATAAGTCCTAAAATAATTACAAAGCCAAAAAACATAAGAGTAAACTCACCTCCAACTAATAGTTGCATGGCCTCTAATTGTACTTCAGAACCAGCGTACATTCCCATCAGCATATGGATTATCAACCCTAACTCAATAACAATAAGGGCTAAATCAATTTTGCTGAAAAGATGTCTTTCTTTAGTGTTTTTAGCTAATAAAATAATGGTTGCTGCTCCTGTTGATAAACCAGATGTTAAAAATAATGGACCTAGTATTGCATTATTCCACAAAGGTCTGGCATTAAAAGCTGATAATAATATTCCTGTATAAATACCTAGTACAATTGATAATGGAATTAAAGCTATCGCCATATTCATTCTATTTTCTTGAAGGAATTTTTCGAACGTGTTTAAAAAATTAAACTTCAATTTCCATTTAGGAAATAATTCAGTATAATAACTAAATACCCATAAAAATGAAATAGGGGTAATGATTAATAATACCCAAGCACCCCAACTCATAGGAGATTCAATTCTGATAGTTGTGTATAATCTCCAAAAATATAATTTGTGAGTTAAATCATAAAATAATGCCAATAAACCTAATGTTAAAGCAATTGGAGATACAATTGATGCAAACTTAACCGCTGCAGGATATTCTTTGTCCTTTTTTAAAACAGTAATTAATGCTGCAAAAAACAGTAATCCAGCAGCCAAGCCTCCTAAAAATAAGTATACAGATATTGGCCAGTGCCATATTTGTAATGAAGGATCTATATTTGGAATATTTCTTCCACTTGTAAATAATTCTTCTTGCATAATTTTTAATTTATATTAAATAATAAACTTGAGGCTTAGTTCCTGCTTCAGGAGCCAATGTTTTATGTTTTCTATTTTTTAACAATTGCGAAACTTCACTATTTGGATCATCTAAATCCCCGAAATACATACATTTAGTTGGGCAAACAGAGACACAAGCTGGAAGTTGTCCTTTTTCTAATCTATGATGGCAGAATGTACATTTGTCTACATAACCATCAGGGTGTTGGTAACGGGCATCGTATGGACAAGACTCTATACAAGCACCACATCCAATACATTCATCAGCCGTAACTAATACAATGCCATTGTCTAATTGATGACTAGCACCTGTTGGACAGCATCTTACACAAGGAGCATTATCGCAATGATTACATCTTTCAGATTTTAATTCTAATTCTATACTTGGATAAGCACCGTTAACAGTTTCGGTTATCCAATCTCTACAGTATCCAATAGGAACATTATTTTCGGTTTGACAAGCAACTACACAATCGCTACATCCAACACATTTTAAGGTGTCAATTACCATTGCATATCTCATAACTCAATATTTTTATGTGGATTTTCAGTTAAAATTGATACAAAATTTCCTCTCATACCAGTCCCACCCATAATTGGGTCGATAGCTACTTTTGAAATTAGTTGAGTATCGTTAATACCTTTTCCAAAGGCGCGACTTAATTTTTTATTGGTGTGTCCAAAACCATGAACCATATAAACAGAATCCCAACGAACTCTTTCCGTAACTCTAACTTTAATTGGGAAATTAGAAGTTATTTCATCCTGATTTTTCAGCCAAACTTCCTGCCCTGTTTTTAAGCCTAAAATTCTAGCAACTTTTGGGTTCACCCATAAATTATTTTCACTTTTTAAATCGTTTAGATTTGGGTTGTTAGCTGTTCTACTAAATGTATGCATTGGAGCTCTACCATAATTTAATCGGTAAAAACCTTGTGGAGGTTCTGGGTGTTTTATATAATTAGGCAATGGATCAAAACCTAAATTTTTTAATTCTTGAGAATACAATTCAATTTTACCACTAGCTGTTGGAAAATGATAGGCTTCATTTTCATTTAAGTATAATGGTCCCGATGTTCTTGAAAAGTTTTTCACTCCAATTTTATTCATTTCGTCTAATGAGGTTCCCATTTGTTGTAACTGCCATTCAATTACTTCTTCATAATCATCATAATTAAAATAGTCACCTAAACCTAAACGTTCTCCAATTTGTTTTGCTACCCACCATCCCGGTTTAGAATCGTATTTTGGTTTAACAGCTGGTACTCGAACAGCAATTGAAGGCTCTCTATTAGTTGCAGATCTTATATCATCATAACGTTCTAAATAAGTACATTCAGGTAAAACTACATCTGCATATCCAGTAACATCCATCGGCATGGTATCCATTACAACCATAAATTCTAATTCATCCATTGCTTTTTCAAGCATTTCTTTTTCTGGAATAGATTTGGTAATATTAGTACCGGCAACCATCCAAGCTTTTATAGGATATTTATTATCTTTACTAGGGATTGAACATTTAATAACTTCACTTGTAATACCCATTTGAGCTACAGGATATTTCTCTCCAATATTTTTCCAATCCCACTTAGGATGAGGGTATTTTGGTGAAGGGTATTTAGGAACTTTAATACTTTCTTTAAAGTAGAAACCACCTCTACGACCCCAAGAACCTAATAAAGCATTTAAAATAGCTATTGAACGAGCTCTTTGAGTATCATCTCCATACCAACTTACATGGCGTCCTGGATGTATAATAACTGATGGAGAAGCACTTGCCATTGCTCTAGCAGTTTTTCTAATTTCTTCAGGTTTTATGGTGGTTATTCCATAAGCCCATTCAGGAGTAAAAGTACTTACATGGTCTTTTAATTGATTAAATCCAGTAGTGTATTTTTCAACATATTCTTTATCATATAAACCTTCCTCAATAATTACATTCATCCAAGCAAGCATTAAAGCTATATCTGTAGCAGGTTTGATAGCTAACCAATGTTTTGATTTGCTAGCTGCTGTTGAAAAGCGTGGATCTACTGTAATGATTGTAGCACCATTATCAATTGCATCTGACATTTCTTGCACTTGAGAATTGTGCATGTTTTCACCAATATGAGATCCAATTAACACTAAGCATTTGGTGTCTCTAATGTCAGTTGGTTCAGGTGAACCAACCCAAGATCCATAGGTTAATGCAAAACCTGCTTCACGAGCACCTCTACATTGTGCATAAGCTGGTTCTGCGATGGTGTCTGATCCAAAAGCTTTAAATAAATGTTCTAAATGTTTTCCAGGTGACCCATGTTTTAATAAGGCAATAGCTTCTGGGCCATATTTTTCTTTAATATTGCTAAATTTTGAAGCAATTAAATCAAGAGCTTCTTCCCAACTGGCTTCTCTAAACGTTTCTTCTCCATTAATAGTTGTTCTAATTAAAGGAGTTTTTAATCGATCTTCATCATTATACATTCCAACACCACCAGTTCCTCTTGGACATAAACGTCCGTAGCAATGTGAGTCATTTTCATTACCAATAATTTTTTGAATATTACCTTCTTCATCGGTATAAGTCCAAGCAGCACATTTCCAAAAACAAACTTCGCAATAAGTAGGAGTTCTCTTAAATTTTTTGGTAACATTTTGTTTTACAAGCTCATCTAAATATGAGTTTGCACCAAACATATTTAGTGCACTTGTAGTAGCTGCTACACCACCCAAACCTAATGCAGAAATTTTAATAAATTTTCTTCTTGAAGTAGTCATAAGTTTAATTATTTATTTCTTGTGTAAAGGTATTTACAGATGTATTTTTATAGTATGATAAATGTCATTAAAAATGGCGTAAAATAGTAACAATGGTTACATTAATAGCTTGAAAATCATATATTTATATGTAACAAAAGTAGCATAACTAAACTCCTTGATTGGTTATCAGTTAATTACATTTTTTAGTAAAAAAAGCTAACATTTTAAATTGTTGTAAATTTGTACAAACGCTCTATTTATGAAATTAAAATACTCTAAATTTTGGTTTTTTTTGGTAGTTACAATTTTAATTGTAGCTCTATTTTTTGTTAAAAATTTTAAGCTTCAACAAGAAATAATAAAAGAAGATAATTATGTTAAAATTGAAACTATTGAAAAGGAGACTTGTTTAGAGTGTCATCAAAATACTAAGGGATATTCTAATTACCATAATCCAGAATTAATAGGTTGTATAAGTTGTCATTTAGGAAATCCAAACACTATGGATAAGGATGATTCTCATAAAGGAATGGTTCTAATTCCAGGGAATTTAAAAGATGCTAAAGCAACTTGTGGAGTTTGCCATCCAAATGAATTAAACAAGATTGAAAACTCTTTAATGACCACTAATAGTGGTTTGGTGGCTGTAGATAAATATATTTTTGGAGAAGCTGATAGCCCAAATGGTAGATACCACATTCAATTAATTGAAAACTCAGCTTCAGATAAACATTTAAGAGATTTATGTGCAAATTGTCACTTAGGAGCACAAAAAGAAGAATTTGGACCAATAACACAGTTGAGTAGAGGTGGAGGTTGTAATGCTTGTCATTTAAATTATTCTGATGAAGCAATAAAAGATTTAAAGACTTATTTAACTTCAAATAAAAAGGAATTACCTCAATTTCACCCAGCAACTGATATTTTTGTAACCAATGAACATTGTTTTGGTTGCCATAGTCGATCTAGTAGAATTTCAACAAATTATGAAGGATTTCAAGAAACACTGCTAGATGAAAGTGAAGTGATAGCTAAAGATGGATTTAAGGTAATAGAAGATAAAAGAGTTTATAAATATATTGGAGAAGATGTACACCATACAAAAGGAATGTTATGCATAGATTGTCATTCTTCACATGAAGTAATGGGCGATGGTAAGCGTTATATTCATGAAGAACAAGCTGTTAAAGTACAATGCTCAGATTGTCATTTTAAAGAGCAACCCAATACTGTACCTTATGATTCTTTAGATGCGGAAAGTTTATTGGTTTTTTTACACAGAGATTATAAACATTCAGATAAAGAGATAATTGCAGTTAAAAAAGGAGGGCACCCATTAGTAAATACATTTGTTGATTCGCTTGGAAATGCTTTTTTAATTGGAAAGAGAGATGGAGAGTTGCACCCTTTAAATCCACAATCAGAGGTTTGTTCAAGAGATAATGCACATAAAAATGTAAGTTGTGCAACTTGCCATTCTTCTTGGACTACACGTTGTATAGGCTGCCATAATGAATATGATCAAAACGAACCACGAGCTTTTGACTTGTTAGATAGAAAGTATGGCAAAGGACAATGGAAAGAATTTGTAGCAGAGTTTTCATCATCATTACCAGCTATGGGAGTTCGAGAAAATTCGGAAGGCACACATATTGAACCTGCCGTTCCTGGAATGATTTTAACGATTGATAAGGGTAGTTATTCTGGAAAAGAGTTAGGAGAAGATGTTTCTTTTCATAGATTATATGCACCAAACTCGCCTCATACAACTACTGCTAAAGTTAGAGATTGTAAAAGTTGTCATACCAACCCAGCTACTTTAGGTTATGGTAAGGGTGAATTAATTTATGAAATTAGTGAAGGTGTTGGAACATGGAGTTTTACTCCAGCCTATGAATTAAATCCAAATGATGGTTTACCTGAAGATGCTTGGATTCCTTTTTTAAAAGAAGTGGATAAAAATGTAGTTAATTCTACTAGAACAGATTTTAGACCATTTACTGTAAAAGAGCAACAAGAATTGTTGTTAGTTGGAGCTTGTTTACAATGTCATAAAGAAGACTCTAAGGAGATGAAACAAAGTTTAATTACTGGTATTCAGCCATTATTGAAAAAATTAGATAAAAGTTGTATATTGCCAACATGGTAATAATTGCTTTAGATTATGATTAAAAAAATAGCTCTAATTGGATTTCTGCTAGTTTCAATTTTAGATATTATTGGAATCGCTTTTAAAATAGAAAGTTTAATTTACTTATTTAAACCTTTGATACTTTTATCTCTATTGTTTTTATATTCAAATTCTGTGGTAGATAGAAACAAATGGTATTCAACTGCGTTAGTTTTTTCTTTTTTTGGAGATGTGTTTTTAATTTATTCAGGAGATTTTACTTTTAAAGCAGGTTTAATTTCATTTTTAGTTGCACATATATTATTTATAAGTATTGTTATTAAAAGAATACAAAAAGCGTCTTTTTTAAAAGCTTTACTAGCTGCTATTCCATTTTTTATTGTGTTAACAGGCTTAATTTTTTTAATTAAAAATGCTTTAAATGAATTGTTAGTTCCCGTTGTAATTTATGGAATAACTATTTCAATTTTTGGAATGGTATCTCTCTTAGACTATAGTACTAAAAAAACGAAAGAATCTTTATGGATGTTATTTGGAGCTATTGTTTTTATGATTTCTGACTCTATATTAGCCATCAATAAATTTTATGAATCTTCATTATTTTTTGAAATAATTGTAATGATTACGTATGTTTCGGCACAATATTTAATTTATAAATCAATGGTTTGCGAACAGGTAGAGGAGGCTGAACTAAAAAGTTTTGCCAATTAATGGCAAATTTTTACGTTCATTCCATAAAACAATACTACTTAATATAAAGGTACTTATAGCCATAAAAAAGAGGGTGCCTCCATCATTATTAACTTCAATTCCAAGTAGGGTAAAGTGTATAAATATTGCACCACTGATAACACTTAAGATTAATATTGCTCCAACCCAAACAGTTTTTGGGATTAAAATGAGTATGGCTCCTATTAATTCTAAAATACCTATACCTATTCTTCCATAAGGTTCCATACCTGCCTTTGAAAAAATATAAACACTATCGGGATGTGCAGTAAATTTAAAGCGAAGAGTTTGGATTAAAATAACAGCAATTATAAGTCTTATGGTAACTAATAAGTATTTTTTCATCATAAAAAACTTTCTCGTTTAGACGAAAAAGTTTTAAATAATTACAATAAAGCTTTCTTTTTATTTAGAAAAAACTTCGTTATGCTGTTCTTGTACTTTTATAAAAGTAGTTCTTTTAGTGAGTTCTTTTAACTTACTAGCTCCAACATAAGTGCAAGTAGAGCGTAAACCACCTAAAAAATCTTGAACAGTATTTTCAACGGTTCCTCTATAAGGAATTTCTACTGTTTTTCCTTCAGAAGCTCTATAGTTGGCTACGCTACCTGCATGTTTTTTCATAGCGGTTTCAGAACTCATACCATAAAACTGTTTATACTTTGTTCCATCAATTTCAATAGTCTTACCACCACTTTCAGTATGTCCAGCTAACATGCCTCCTAACATTACAAAATCAGCACCGCCACCAAAAGCTTTGGCAATATCACCAGGTATTTTACATCCGCCATCAGATACAATTTGACCACCTAACCCGTGTGCTGCATCTGCACATTCAATAATTGCAGATAATTGTGGATAGCCAACGCCGGTTTTAACACGAGTTGTACATACAGATCCAGGACCAATACCTACTTTAATAATGTCGGCTCCAGCAAGTAATAATTCTTCTACCATTTCACCAGTAACTACATTTCCAGCCATGATAACTTTATCAGGATATTGTTTTCTTGTTTTTTTTACAAAGTTTACAAAGTGTTCAGAATAGCCATTAGCCACATCAATACAAATAAATTTAATTTGTGGATGCTGACTAAATATGTTGGTTAATTTTTTTGAGTCTGCTGTGCCAGTTCCAGTACTTACAGCAAAATAATCAATCATTTCATCAGGAACACTATTCATAAAGTGTTTCCATTCATCTAACGTATAATGTTTATGTATTGCAGTAAATATTTTATGTTTGGCTAATGCCTTAACCATTTCAAAAGTACCAACGGTATCCATATTTGCTGCCATAATTGGTACACCTTTCCATTGGTAATTACTATGTAAAAATGTAAAATTTCTTTCTAAGGTTACTTGTGCTCTTGAGTTTAATGTAGATCTTTTTGGACGAATCATTACATCTTTAAAGCCTAATTTTAAATCTGATTCTATACGCATTTTAATAATTTGAGTTATACAATGATGCTTTTTCCTTTACTTGCTTTATTTTGATCGGCGTCAAAATAAAAATCAATTCTACCCACATTTAAACCATAGCAACCTACTTGATTTACCAATACATTTTCTCCAATACTATTTTTTGTAATGGTAGGTTTAGGTAGAAAAGTGTGTGTGTGACCCCCAATAATTAAATCGATATCTTTTGTTTTGGAAGCCAAAACTAAATCGCTAATTTTTGCTTCGTTTTTGTAGTGATATCCTAAATGTGATAAACAAATTACTAAATCACATTTTTTATCTTCTTTTAAAATTCGACTCATATCTTGAGCAATTTCAATAGGGTTTAGATACACAGTTTCTTTGTACATTCTTGGGTCAACTAATCCTTCCAATTCTATACCTAAACCAAATACACCAATTTTAATACCATCTTTTTTAAAAACTTTATAAGGT
Source organism: Lutibacter aestuarii (assembly GCF_042676885.1). Classification (NCBI taxonomy): domain Bacteria; kingdom Pseudomonadati; phylum Bacteroidota; class Flavobacteriia; order Flavobacteriales; family Flavobacteriaceae; genus Lutibacter; species Lutibacter aestuarii. Next base: position 131,714 of record NZ_JBHTIC010000020.1, on the reverse strand, counting down.
TTCACATGGGTGTTTAAAATAGTGTTTTTAAAATCGTAATTAGCTATTAAAAAATCAAATTTAGCGTTTGGTAGTTGCTTGTATAATCCATCTATACTATTATCAAAATCGTGATTGCCAATAGTTGCAGCATCATATTTAAGCATGCTCATAAGCTTGAATTCCAATTCGCCTCCATAAAAATTAAAATATGGTGTTCCTTGAAAGATATCACCAGCATCTAATAATAATGTGTTAGGATTTTCTTGTCTTATACTATCAATTAAAGTAGCACGTCTTGCAACACCCCCTTGATTTGGACTTTTATAATGATCATTAGGAAATGGTTCAATATGACTATGCGTGTCGTTTGTATGTAAAATAGTAATATGTTTTTTATTCTCTTTTGCAAATGATTGAAGGGATAAACCACCTAATGTTACAAAAGCTGTAGCAGCCGTTGATTGTTTTATAAAATTTCTTCTTTCCATAATTTTTAAATCTCTTTTCTAAATCTTCCGTCTAATTTAACTTTTACAGTATCAATTTCTTTAAAATAATCAATAATTGCATTTCTTACTTTGTAATCTAATTTATGAAGTGTAACAGGTTCTTTAAAGAAAACCATATTGTCTCCACCGTTTTGTAAATAATCTGATGTTAACACAAAGTAAGTTTTATTTTTTTCAATTGTTTTATGATTGATTTTTAAATCAAAACCATCTTTGGTAACTACTAAATTAACTTGTTTTGAAATTGGATGCGCTCTTTTACCATTGATTAAATATTGAGCTAATTCATTTATTTTCTCATAAGTTAATTCAGTAACAACTAAACTGTTTTCAAAAGGCATTAAATTAAAAGCATTTTCGGTAGTTATATTTCCTTTAGTAATTCCTGCTCTAATTCCACCATAGTTAAACATAGCAAAATCGATATTTTTTCCAGTTCTTGAGTTAAAAACGGGGTTGGCTCTTTCAAAGCATAAATCTGCCATTAAATTTCCTAAGCTGCTTTCTAGTTGACTATCTGTTCTAACTAAATCTGTTTTAGTATAGGAAAGAACAGTATTCATTTCTTTTTCGACTTTCTCTTTATGAGGTTGAATAAAATCTTCAATTTCTTTAACAGATTCTAATTTTTCATTAACAGGAAGTAATTTTCCTTCAATTTTAACCAAATGTTGAGGTTCATTTTTACAGCTAATTACAAGTAAAAGTGTAAAAAATGAAATAATAAATTTTTTCATTGTTGAAATACTAATGATTTTAATTAATTTTGTGAATCAACCGTAAATATAGATGATTTTTACAGGATTCAAACGAAAAACCAATCAAATATTTTTCAACAAAAGAATAGCAGAATTAACAGAAAATTCAACTAAAACAACTTCAAATAAAGTAAAAAATATTATGGTTGTTATTGATGATTCTTCTTTGAAAGATGCCGTTGTAAATGAATTGTCACAACTTTTTTCTATTTCAAAAGATAGTATTGAAATACTTGTTGTTAAATCAAAAAGGGCTAAAAATGAAGTTGTAGAAAATAGTATATCCCCAAAAGATTTTGGCTGGTATGGAAAAATTAAAACCGAATGGCTAAAAGAAATTTTAACAAAAAAATACGATTTGTTAATAAACTATAGTAAAGTTGAAAACTTATATACCAACTTATTATTATTGCATTGTAAAGTAATATTTAAAGTTGGTTTTGCACATCTAGATAATAGATTTTACGATTTAATAATTAAATGCGAACCAACTGAAATTACCTTATTTAATAAAGAGTTAAAGAAGTATTTAGAGATTTTAAATAAAATATAATGAAAGAATTGTTAGGGACTGGAGTAGCATTAGTAACACCATTTAATGAAGATAAATCGGTAGATTATGTAGCGTTAGAGCGTTTAGTAAACCATCAGATTGACAATGGTATTAATTATTTAGTTGTTTTAGGAACTACAGGTGAGCCAGCAACTTTAACAGCTGAAGAAAAGGAACAAGTTAAAAATACTATTATTAGAGTTAATAATGGAAGACTGCCATTAGTATTAGGCATTGGAGGAAATAACACACTGGCTGTTGCTAATGAAATTAAAACAACAGATTTAACTGCATTTTCAGCAATACTCTCAGTTTCTCCATATTATAATAAACCAACACAAGAAGGTGTTTACCAGCACTTTAAAGCAATATCTGAGGCTAGTCCATTACCAATTATTTTATATAATGTGCCTAGTAGAACAGGTAAAAATGTTGAACCAGCTACAATTATTAGACTGGCAAATGACTTTGAAAATATAGTAGCTGTTAAAGAAGCTGCAGGAGATATCGTTCAAGCAATGCGTTTAATTCAACATAAACCAAAAGAATTTATGGTGATTTCAGGAGATGATATGATTGCTTTACCTATGACTTTAGCTGGAGGATCAGGTGTTATTTCAGTCATTGGACAAGGGCTTCCAAAAGATTTTTCAGAAATGATACAGCTTGGTTTACAGGGAAATGTAGGTGAAGCTAATAAATTGCACTATAAAATTATGGATAGTATAGATTATATTTTTGAAGAAGGAAACCCGGCTGGTATAAAGGCATTATTGCAAAAAATTTCAATTTGTTCAGAAAATGTGCGTTTACCTTTAGTAAATGCAACTTCAAAATTACACCAAAAATTAGCAAATTTTATAGATAATTATTAGTATTTTTACAGTTCTAAATTTCAAGTAGAATAAATAAAAAATAAGATTATGTTATCAGAAAAAATGCAAACAGCTTTAAATAATCAAATTAGAATTGAAGCTGAATCTTCACAAATATATTTAGCAATGGCTTCTTGGGCTGAAGTAAAAGGTTTAGAAGGAGTTTCTGAATTTATGTACAATCAGTCTGATGAAGAACGCCAACACATGTTAAAATTCTTTAAATATATTAATGAACGTGGAGGTCATGCAATTGTTTCTGAATTAAGTGCCCCAGCTGTCGAGTTTGGTTCTATTAAAGAAATGTTTGAAACGTTATTTAAACATGAGGTTTTTGTTTCACAAAGTATAAATGAATTGGTTCATATTTCATTAGAAGAAAAAGATTATGCGACACATAATTTCTTACAATGGTATGTGGCTGAACAAATTGAAGAAGAAGCTCAAGCTCGAACAATTTTAGATAAAATTAATTTAATTGGTGACGATAAAGGAGGCTTATACTTATTTGATAATGACATTAAACAGCTTTCAGTAGTTAGTTCAGTAGCTCCTCCACCTGCTCAATAATTAACAAACAATTAAGATTGTTAAGCAATATTTATTGTAAAAGCTAGTTATTTTTGTGGTAGAACATACTAAAAAAAATCATTTTAATAATCCATAATAAATAACTAATTTTGCCAAATGCAAAAAAATAAAATATACATATTCATTTTATTGATAAGTATTGGTGTTTCATCTTGTGGTGAATATCAAAAAGTATTGAATAAAGGTACCGTTCAAGAACAGTATCAAATGGCTACCAAAGTGTATGAAGAACAAAAGTATAATAAAGCCATACAATTGTTTGAGAAAATTACACCAAGTTACCGAGGAAAACCTCAAATGGAACGCATTCAATATATGGTCGCACAATCTCACTACAATACAAAACTATATAGCTTAGCAGCCTATTATTTTGATAAGTTTGTTAAAAATTACCCTAAAAGTTCTAAAGTAGAAGAAGCAGCATATTTATCAGCTCATAGTTACTATTTAGCTTCTCCAGTATATAGTTTAGATCAAAAAGATACTCAAGAAGCCATAACAGCTTTGCAAAATTTTATATTTAAATATCCAGAGTCTGACAAAGTAATTGAAGCAAATAAAAATATTAAAGAGCTTACTTTTAAATTAGAAAAAAAATCTTTTGAAATAGCTAAGCAGTATTATCATACAACTGATTATATAGCGGCTATAGTAGCTTTTGACAATTTATTGTCAGATTATTTAGGAACTTCTTTTAGAGAAGAAGCGATGTATTACAAATTTAAATCGGCTTACGAATTAGGTATTAATAGTTTTATTGCTAAAAAAGAAGATAGAATTAAAGATGCTTTAAAATCGCATGAAAGATTTAAGCGTAATTACCCAAAGTCAGATTATTTAAATGAAACTGAAAAATTAGTAAACAACTTAACTGAAGAATTAAACTCTTTATTAGCACTAAAAACTGAAAACTGATGGATTATAAAAACACAAAGGCAGCTTCTACTACTGTAACGTATGATAAAACTAAAATAGAAGAGCCAACCAATAACATTTACGAAGCTATTACAATAATAGCAAAAAGAGCACAGCAAGTTAACGGAGATTTAAAAAACGAACTAATTGAAAAGTTAGAAGAATTTGCAACTTATACTGATAGTTTAGACGAGGTTTTTGAAAATAAGGAACAAATAGAAGTTTCTAAATTTTATGAAAAATTACCAAAACCAACTGCAATTGCAGTAGAAGAATGGTTAGAAGGTAAAATTTATTACAGAAACCCAGAAGAAACTAAATAACACATGTCTATTTTAAGCGGTAAAAAAATTCTTTTAGGTGTTACAGCCGGTATTGCTGCTTATAAAACGGCACATTTAGTGCGACTTTTTATAAAATCGGGAGCAGAAGTTAAAGTTGTTATGACTCCTGCTTCAGTTGATTTTGTAACCCCATTAACCCTTTCAACCCTTTCACAAAATCCAGTTTATACTTCTTTTTATGATAAAGGAGAAGAAGAAACGGAAGAATGGAACAGCCATGTAGATTTAGGTCTTTGGGCAGACTATATGATAATAGCTCCTGCTACAGCAAATACCTTGTCTAAAATGGCAAACGGTGTTTGCGACAATCTGTTGTTAGCCGTGTATTTATCCGCCAAGTGTAAAGTCTTTTTTGCTCCAGCAATGGATTTGGATATGTATAAACATCCAACAACAAAAAAAAGCATTGAAAAATTACAGAGCTACGGAAATATTTTTATTCCTCCATCTACAGGATTTTTAGCAAGTGGATTAGAAGGTGAAGGCAGAATGGAAGAACCAGAAAATATTGTATCTTTTATTGAGAATGATATTGTTACAAAATTACCATTATACAATAAAAAAGTACTAATTACAGCTGGACCAACTTATGAAGCAATTGATCCAGTTAGATTTATTGGAAATCATTCTTCAGGAAAAATGGGTTTTGAATTAGCTAAATCAGCAGCCAACTTAGGAGCTACGGTGTATTTAATTTCAGGACCTTCTAATGAAAAAATTACACATTCTTTAGTGTATAGATATAATGTTGTAAGTGCTGAAGAAATGTATCAAGAAGTTCACAAACATTATCAATCTGTTGATATTGCAATACTATCTGCAGCTGTTGCAGACTATAAACCTAAAGAAATTTCTGCAACAAAAATCAAAAAATCTTCTGATTGTATGACAATTGAAATGGTGCAAACAAAAGATATTTTAGCTTCATTAGGAAAACAAAAAGAAAATCAATTTTTAGTAGGTTTTGCTCTTGAAACCAATAATGAAATTGAAAATGCGACCATAAAACTTCAAAAGAAAAACCTAGACTTAATTGTGTTAAATTCTTTACAAGATAAAGGCGCAGGTTTTAAAAATGAAACAAATAAAGTAACAATCATTGATAAATTCGAAAAAATTTCAGAATTTAGTCTAAAATCTAAGGCTGAAGTAGCTGAGGATATTTTTAAAGAAATTTTGAACAGAATTTATGTATAAAATAATTAGAATATTTTTTTTGTTAACATTTATAACTCAATTAAGTGCTCAAGAGTTAGATTGTACAATTACAGTAAATGCAGACAAAATTCCTGGTTCTAACAAGCAAGTTTTTTCAACCTTAGAAAGTTCCTTAAATGAATTTGTAAACCAAAAGCGTTGGACAAATTTTAATTATAAAGCACAAGAACGAATAAGTTGTAATTTAACATTAACTATTTTAGAGCAAACAGGAAACGACTTTAAAGGTCATATTCAAATACAATCGTCTCGCCCAGTATTCAATTCTACCTATTTAACACCAGTTTTTAATTTTAAAGATGATAATTTTTCATTTCAATATACTGAGTTTGAACCTTTGCAATATAATGAGAATACTTTTGAGTCTAATCTAGTATCTGTAGTAACATTTTATGTGTATACTATTTTAGGAATGGATGCAGATACTTTTGCTTTAGAAGGTGGATCACCGTTTTACACACAAGCACAAAATGTTTTAGTACTGGCGCAACAAAGTGGTTACAAAGGCTGGAACCAAAACGACGGTACAAAATCTAGATTTACATTAATAGACAATCTTTTATCGCCAACCTACACTATGTTTCGTACTTCATTGTATGAATATCATTTAAAAGGTTTAGATGTAATGAGTACCAATAGTAAAAATGGGAAAAAGAGCATTGCAGAAACTATTTTAAAACTTAAATCAATTTATGATTCTAGACCCAATGCATTTTTATTACGTGTATTTATGGATTCAAAAGCTGATGAAATAGTTTCCATATTTTCAGATGGACCACGTTATGATACGTTTAAATTAAAAGAAGATTTACTGAAAATTTCTCCAATTAATGCGGCGAAATGGAATAAAATAAAGTAATATTCTTAATCCTAATTAATTAGAATGCTTACAAATCTTTCCATAAAAAATTATGCTTTAATAGAACAATTAAAGGTTAGTTTTAAAGATAATTTATCAATAATTACAGGTGAAACAGGTGCTGGAAAATCTATTTTATTGGGTGCCTTAGGCTTGGTTTTAGGGAAAAGAGCAGACTCTTCAACGCTAAAAGATACAACAAGTAAATGCATAATTGAAGCTCAGTTTTCAATTAAAAATTATAGATTAGAACCTTTTTTTGAAGAAAATGATATAGATTTTGATCAAGAAACGATTATTCGTAGAGAAATTTTACCAAGTGGAAAATCACGTGCATTTATAAATGATACCCCAACAACATTACAAGTTTTACAGCTATTAAGTGAAAAATTGATTGATATTCATTCTCAATACCAAACCTTACAGTTATCTGACGTTAATTTTCAATTTGAAATTATTGATAGTTTGGCTAACAATTCAGCTAAAATTGAATCTTATAAAAGAGGATTATTAGTTTTTAATAAATTAACTAAAGAGCTAAAAAAAATAAAAGAACATCAGGCAGTTGCAAATGAACAATATGAATATAATTTACATTTGTTTGAAGAATTAGAAAAAGCCAATTTAAAACCTGATGAGCAAGCTATTTTAGAGCAACAATTAGATAAAGAAAATAACATAGAAGAAATTAAATTAAATTTAACAGAAGCACAAGCTTTGGCGCTCAATGAAGAAATTGGGATACAGGCATTGTTGAGTTCTTTTACATCTAATTTAAATAAAATTAAATCTTATGCTCTAGAGTATAAAGAGTTGTATGAAAGGTCTTTAAGTTTAAAAATTGAGTTAGATGACATAACTAATGAATTAGAAAACTTAAATGAAACTATAGAGTTTGACCCTTTAGAATTGGAAAAACTTAATGATAGATTGCAACTCATTTATAATTTGCAAAAAAAACATGCTGTAAATTCAATTTCAGAATTGATAAGTATCAAAGAAAATCTTTCTATTAAAGTAGAAGCTGTTGAAAATTCTGCAACTTTGATCAATGAAAAAGAGAAGGAAATAAAAGTAGTTGCTGAAAAAATAGACAAATTAGCATTCACTATATATAACGAAAGAAAAAATGCAATTCCTATTTTAATTCAAAAATTAGAAACGGTACTTACTAATTTAGGAATGGAAAATACCCGATTTAAGTTTGAAATTACTCATAGTACAAGTTATTTTACAAACGGTAAAGATGAATTGAGCTTACTTATTTCAGCAAATAAAGGAGCTAATTTTGGAACGTTAAAAAAAACAGCATCAGGTGGAGAAATGTCTAGAATAATGTTAGCTGTAAAAGCTATTTTATCTGAGTATTCCAATTTACCAACCATTATTTTTGATGAAATTGATACAGGGGTTTCTGGTGATGTTTCACAAAAAATAGCAGACATTATGCAACAAATGAGTGCTAATATGCAAGTAATTACGATTACTCACTTACCGCAGATTGCCGCTAAAGGCAAACAGCATTATAAAGTTTATAAACAAGATTTAGATAACAATATAGTTACAAAATTAATGCAGTTAAATGAACATGAACGAGTTAATGAAATTGCAGAAATGCTCAGCGGTAAAAACTTTTCAGAAACAGCCATTGAACATGCAAAACAGCTGTTAAATTAAGAATTTACTATATTTGCAGCCAATTACACTAAAATCGAAAACAAAATTAGAACTATGCATAATTTATTAAAAGGTAAAAGAGGTATTATTTTTGGAGCATTAGATTCAAAATCAATAGCTTGGAAAGTAGCTGAAAGAGCACATGAAGAAGGAGCAACATTTGTTTTAACCAATGCTCCAGTTGCATTGCGTTTAGGAACTATTTCAGAACTAGCTGAAAAAACAGGGTCGCAAGTAATACCTGCTGATGCAACTTCCATGATGGATTTAGAAGATTTGATTGATAAATCAATGGAAATTTTAGGGGGTAAAATAGATTTCGTATTACACTCAATTGGAATGTCGGTTAATGTAAGAAGAGGAAATCATTATACCAATCAAGATTATAATTTTACAAAAACTGGTTTTGATGTGTCAGCACTTTCATTTCATAGAGTAATGAGTATGTTATACAAAAAAGACGCAATGAATGAATGGGGAAGTATAGTAGCACTATCATATATGGCTGCTCAACGTGTTTTTCCAGATTATAATGATATGGCTGATAACAAAGCTTATTTAGAATCTGTTGCGCGTAGTTTTGGTTACTTCTTTGGACGTGATAAAAAAGTTAGAGTAAATACAATTTCTCAATCTCCAACACCAACAACTGCTGGTAGCGGTGTAAAAGGTTTTGATGGTTTTATTGCTTATGCTGAAAAAATGTCTCCTTTAGGGAATGCAACAGCGTTAGAATGTGCTGACTATACAATCAGTCTATTTTCAGATCTTACAAAAAAAGTAACACTGCAAAATTTATATCATGATGGAGGTTTTTCTAATATGGGAGTTAGCACTGCTATAATGGAAGAGTTTATGAAAGACAACCAGTCTGAAGAACAAGTAGTATCAAAAGAATAAAATAAAAATAAGTTTAGAGTTTATTAAACACAAAAAAAGCGATGATTTTTAAATCATCGCTTTTTTTGTGTTTTTACAGAAATAGTATCGATATCTAAAAATATGTGAAGTATGAGTATTATCACGTTTTTCCCCAATTAAAAACTTTAATTTTGAGAGAAATAAACATAAATTTTTAAAATAATACTATGAGACCACTTAAAATTGTAGTACTAGCTAAACAAGTTCCAGATACGAGACACGTAGGACCGGATGCTATGAAACCAGATGGTACTGTAAATAGAGGTAAACTTTCCACTGTATTTAACCCAGACGATTTACATGCGTTAGAGTTGGCATTAAATATCAAAGATAGAATTCCAGGAACAACTGTTACTTTATTAACAATGGGACCACCAAAAGCGGCTGATATCATTCGAGAAGGATATTATAGAGGTGCTGATTTTGGTGTAATGATTTCAGACAGAAGATTTGGAGGTGCTGACACCTTGGCGACAAGCTATACTTTAGTGAAAGGAATAAAAAAGTTAGCTCCTTATGATTTAGTTTTAAGTGGAAGACAAGCCATAGATGGAGATACAGCTCAAGTAGGACCACAATGTGCAGATAAGTTAAATATTCCTCAAGTAACTTATGTTGAAGAGGTGGTACAAATAACAAATGATAAAATTATTGTTAGAAGACGTTTGTCTAAAGGAGTTGAAACAGTTTCTTCTCCATTCCCTTGTTTAATGACGGTTCATGGCTCATCTCCAACTTGTAGATCAAGACATGCAAAAAAAGTGATGCAATACAAATATGCTCGCACCAAAACAGAGTTGCGTTCAGCAGATGAAATGTTACTTTCATTACATCAAAAAAGACCCTATTTAACAATTCCAGAGTGGAGTGTTGAAGACATTGAAGCAAATGTGGAAAAAATTGGGTTAAATGGCTCACCAACAAAGGTAAAAAGTGTAGAAAACATTGTTTTAACAGCAAATGAAGCTAAATTTTTAACAGAATCTGATGCTGATATTGAAATGATGATAAAAGAATTAATAGAACATCATACCATAGGGTAATTTAAAACTTTTAAAATGGAAAAAATAAAAAGTGTCTTAGTCTATTGTGAAGTTGAAAATCAAAAAGTAGCAGATATAAGTCAAGAGTTATTATCAGCAGGTAAACGATTAGCGGAAAAATTAGGAAGCCCTTTAGAAGCTATGATTTTTGGTTCTGATTTACATGGAATTGAAAGTCAAATTGCTCCTTTTGGTGTAGATAGATTATTTATTGGAAATAGTTTGAGGCTAGAACCTTATAGAACTTTACCTCATGCTGCGTTAGCTGCACATATATTAAAGGAAGAAGATCCGCAAATTGTATTGTTTGGAGCCACTTCAGTTGGAAGAGATTTAGCTCCAAGGCTAGCTTCAAAATTAAACTGCGGACTTACAGCTGATTGTACAATATTAGATATTGGAGATCATTTTGTAAAAAAGGAAAAGAAAGAATATAAAGATTTATTATACGCAATTCGCCCAGCTTTTGGAGGTAGTATTATGGCTAATATTATCAATTGGGATATGCATCCTCAAATGGCAACTGTGAGGGAAGGTGTTATGAAAAAGGAAATTTTTGATGAACATTACAACACAGAAATTGTTGAAGTAGATGTGCATTCAATTGTAAATGAAGAAGATTTTGTAGTTGAAATTATAGATCGTCAAATTAAAGAATCTGGTGTCAATTTAAAAGAAGCACCAATTATTGTAGCAGGAGGGTACGGAGTAGGCTCTAAAGAAAATTTTGATTATTTAAAAGAATTAGCAGAATTGTTGGGTGGAGAAGTTGGTGGTTCAAGAGCAGCTGTTGATGCAGGTTTTATTGAGCACGATCGTCAAATTGGCCAAACAGGAACAACTGTTCGTCCTAAATTGTATATCGCAGCGGGTATTTCAGGAGCCATTCAACATACAGCAGGAATGCAAGATGCCTCCATGATTATTTCTATAAATAATGATCCAGAAGCACCTATAAATAAATTAGCAGATTACGTAATACATGGAGATTTAGGAGTAGTTGTTCCTAAAATGATTAAGTACTACAAACAAAATGCAAAATAATAAGCAATAATATTAAAGAGTTATAAAACTCAAACTATAAAAATGTATAAAAATGGATAATTTTTTTAAAGATACTCCAGATTTTAAATTTCATTTAGAGCACCCTATCATGAAAAAGATAGTTGCTTTAAAAGAACGCAATTTTTCAGAATCAGAAAAATATGATTATGCTCCAATTAATCATGAAGATGCTATTGATACTTATGAAAAGATATTAGAAATTGTTGGGGAAATTTGTGCAGATACCATTTCGAAAAATGCTGAAGGAGTCGATGTTGAAGGACCTCATATTGAAAATAACAAAGTAGTTTATGCAAAAGGTACTACAGCAGATTACAAAGCATTGTATGAAGCAGGTTTAATAGGTATGTCTTTGCCTAGAAAATATGAAGGATTAAACTTCCCGTTATTGCCTTATGTAATGGCAGCCGAAATGGTGGCGAGAGCCGACGCTGGTTTTGCTAACATTTGGGGGTTGCAAGATTGTGCAGAAACCATCTATGAATTTGGTTCCGAAGAGCAACGTGAAAAATACTTGCCAAGGTTTAATAGAGATGGGGCAACAGCAGCAATGGTTTTAACGGAACCAGATGCGGGGTCAGATTTACAATCAGTAAAACTAAAAGCAACCTTTAATGAAGAAGATAAAAAGTGGTATTTGAATGGGGTTAAACGTTTTATAACCAACGGTGATGCCGATATTTCATTGGTTTTAGCACGTTCAGAAGAAGGAACTACGGATGCTCGTGGATTATCTATGTTTATATATGATAGAAATGATCACGCTGTCCAAGTTCGTCATTTAGAAAAAAAACTAGGCATTAAAGGTTCTCCTACTTGCGAATTAGTATTTAAAAATGCTCCTGCAGAATTAGTGGGTAAAGAACGATTTGGATTGATTAAGTATGTAATGGCTTTAATGAATTCTGCACGTTTAGGAGTTGGAGCACAATCTGTTGGTATTGCTGATGCAGCTTACAGAGAGGCATTGAAATACGCAGAAGAAAGAGCACAATTTGGAAAAGTAATTATTAATTTCCCTGCTGTTTATGAAATGATTACAAATATGAAAGTACGCATTGATGCTTTACGATCATTGTTATATGAAACTACACGATTTGTTGATGTCACCAAAGTTTATGAAGATGTAATGCAAGAAAGACCTTTGGAAAAAGAGGAGCGTATGGAGATGAAGGGTTATGCCAAATTAGCCAATGTTTTTACACCTCTTCTAAAATTAATGGCTAGTGAAGCATGCAATGTTATTGCTTATGACTCATTACAAATTCATGGTGGAACTGGATTTATGAAAGATTTTCCAATTGAACGCATTTATAGAGATGCCAGAATTACTTCAATTTATGAAGGAACAACTCAATTGCAAGCAGTGGCTGCAATTAAAGGTGTAACAACTGGAGTATTTTTAGAACAAATTAAAAATTACGAAGCAAAAGTTTTTGAAGAAAATGTAACTTTAAAAACGAAACTTCAAGAAATGACTGTTTCATTTGAAGAAATTACTCAACAAGTAATTGATACTCATCATACAGAATTATTAGATTTTCATTCAAGAAGATTGGTTGAAATGGCTGGTAATATAATTATGGGATATTTATTGTTATTGAATAGTCAGAGAGATGAAAAATTTAATAAATCAGCTAAATTATTTATCAATTTGGTTAGTTCAGAAAATAAAGAGAAGTTTGATTATATCAATAATTTTAATATTGAAAATTTAGATTTATACAAGTTAGTGCCAACTGAATTATTAGAACCTCAAGTTTAATTGCTTTTAATAATTAAAAGCAAGCCTACTTTTAAACTTAAAAGTGGGCTTTTTTTGTGCCATAATTTATAGTTTCTTTTAAAAAACACTAAATTTGAATTCCTAAAAAATTAATTTGTGGAATTGCAATTTTCAATCATTGTTCCAGTGTATAACCGTCCTCAAGAAATTGAAGAATTATTTTATAGCCTAACAAAACAAACATATAACAAAAGCTTTGAAGTACTTGTAATTGAAGATGGTTCCAGTTTAAAAGCTGATGAAGTTGTAAAGAAGTTTTGTGAAAAATTAGACGTAACATATTTTTATAAAACCAACAGTGGAGCAGGAGATAGCAGGAATTTTGGAATGAGAAAAGCTTTAGGTAATTACTTTATTATTTTTGATTCAGATTGTATAATTCCGCCAAATTATTTAGTTGAAGTTGAAAAAGCTTTGCGTAAAAATTATACAGATGCTTATGGAGGAGCAGATGCTGCACATCAATCGTTTTCAACCATTCAAAAAGCAATAAATTACAGTATGACTTCTTTTTTTACAACAGGAGGAATTCGGGGTAATAAAAAATCTGTAGGGAAGTTTCAACCAAGAAGTTTCAATTTGGGGATTTCAAAAAAGGCTTTTGAAATAACTAAAGGTTTTAGTAAAATGAAAATTGGAGAAGATATAGATTTAACATTTAGACTTTGGGCGTGTAATTTTGAAACACAATTTATTGAAAATGCTTTTGTATACCATAAAAGAAGAGCCACCTTTTTACAATTTTTTAAACAAACTTTTGCTTTTGGAAAAGGACGACCTTTTTTAAATAAAAAATATCCTGAAACTGCAAAAATTACCTATTGGTTTCCAACATTATTTATAATGTTATTAGGTTTATCAATTGTATTTTTATTTTTAAAAATTTGGATATTTGTAGTATTTTTTGGCATCTATTTTGTTATTTTATTTTTTGATTCATTTATAAAAAACAAAAAAATATCCGTAGCTTTTACAAGTGTACTAACAACTTTAATACAATTTTTAGGCTACGGACTAGGCTTTTTAAAAGGGCAGCTTTTTAAAAATTAATGAGAGCTATTTTGTCTAAATCTTTTAGAAATAATTTTAAGTTCTTCATTTGTTAATGTCGAAGTTTCTTTTAATTTGTATATAAAAGCATCAACTTCTTCTTGTGTACCTGGGCAACCAATATTATTTCCTTTTTCTTTTAAAACAAGTTCGCCTTCAACCATTTTAGAATCGGCTAAAAGATTTCCATTAGGATCAAAAATTAGCCAATAGGGAATACCACTTTTATCGCCTCCATATTTTGATAAAATTTCATCTGCTCCTAGATTTTCAAGATTCTTTTTATTTGTGGCTTCTTTTACAACTAGCTGTTCAATAACATAGTTTTTATTAAATAAATTTTTTGTTGTTTCATCTTTTATAGAGGCATCCATTTTTTTACACCAACCACACCAAGATGCTTTAAACATAACAAAAACATTTTTGTTTGTTTTTTTAGCTTGGTCAAAAGCATTAGATAAAACTTCTTTAGCAGGTTCTGGTTTTTCTTGTGCTGATGTTATATTAAAAAAAAGGATGGTTAGGGTTAAAATTGTGATTGATTTGATATTCATTTTAAATATTGTTAAGGGTTTATTTAATAGTTTTTAAAGGTGTAATTTCAATAAAATAATATACAATTGAAGCTACTGTTCCACCAAAAATAAGAATTAAAGTCCACATGATTTTTTTATTGGTATCATTTGTTGGATTGTTATTAGTGTGAACAATATAATATATTTTAAAACCTATACTTACTAAAGCTGTTAAAATAATTAAAATAAAGAATCCGATAAAAGATTGAATTAATTCTATAGGAAATTCTTTTTGATGAGTTTCTAATGCTATTATGTTTTCAAGAAAAGAGGAAAAGAAAAAAATAAAAATTAAAATGATGAAAACAATAGGTAAAAAAGTGAAAATTGTGAGCCAAAATTTTGTAGAAAATTTCATGATGATGAATTTATAGATGTACCTTTTTAAAGGTATAATATTTAAAGCAAAAAAAATCCAGAATTTATTTAACAAATTCTGGATTTTTTTTATGAGTTAATATACGTTATTCTACTTTGTCTTTTCCTTTTCCTTTGGTAATTTTTATGGTTAATTCATTGGTTTTTTTGTTTAAATCCATAAAAATTGTATCGCCTTCATTTAATTTAGAATTTACAATTTCTTCGGCCAAAGCATCTTCAATATATTTTTGAATTGCACGTTTTAGGGGTCTTGCACCATATTGTTTATCAAAACCTTTATCTGCAATATAATCTTTAGCTTCTTCTGTTAAATTAAGTTGGTAGCCTAAATCTTCAATTCGCTTAATTAATTTGCTTAATTCAATATCAATAATAGAATGAATATCTTCTCTCTCTAAAGCGTTAAATACAATAACATCATCAATCCTATTTAAAAACTCTGGTGCAAAAGATTTTTTTAAGGCATTTTCAATAACACTTTTGGCATTTGCATCAGCTTGTGCAACTTTTGCAGCTGTACCAAAACCTACACCTGCACCAAAATCTTTTAATTGACGAGAACCAATATTAGAAGTCATAATAATTATGGTATTTCTAAAGTCAATTCTTCTTCCAAGACTATCAGTAATATGACCATCATCTAAAATTTGAAGTAGCATATTAAAAACATCAGGGTGTGCTTTTTCAATTTCATCAAACAATACCACTGCGTATGGTTTACGTCTAATTTTTTCAGTAAGTTGCCCTCCTTCTTCATAACCAACATAACCAGGAGGCGCTCCAATTAAACGAGATACCGCAAATTTTTCCATATATTCACTCATATCTATTCTAATCAAAGCATCTTCACTGTCAAAAAGTTCGGTAGCTAACACCTTGGCTAGTTGTGTTTTACCAACACCTGTTTGACCTAAAAAGATAAATGAGCCAATAGGTTTGTTAGGATCTTTAAGTCCAACTCTATTGCGTTGAATGGCTTTGACAACTTTAGATACAGCTTCATCTTGCCCAATTACTTTTCCTTTAATTAAATTTGGAAGTTCATGTAATCTATGGCTTTCAGCTTCAGCAACTCTGTTTACAGGGATGCCAGTCATCATTGAAACTACTTCAGCAACATTATCTTCTGTAACAATTTCACGGTGTAATTTTGAAGCCTCTTCCCATTTTATTTGTTCTGCTAAAAGCAATCCTTCAACACGTTTTTCATCGTCTCTTAAGCGTGCGGCTTCTTCATATTTTTGACCGTTTACAGCAGCAGTTTTATCTTCTTTAATTTTTTCAAGTTGAGCTTCTAACTGTAAAACTTCTTTAGGAACTACAATATTTGTGATATGAATACGAGAACCAGCTTCGTCTAAAGCATCAATTGCTTTATCTGGTAAATAGCGGTCTGTCATGTATCTGTTGGTTAATTTAACACAAGCTTCAATGGCTTCATCTGTAAAATCAACGTTATGATGTTCTTCGTATTTTTCTTTTATATTATTTAATATTTGAATAGTTTCTTCAACAGAGGTTGGTTCTACAATTACCTTTTGAAAACGACGTTCTAAAGCACCGTCTTTTTCAATATTGGTTCTAAACTCATCTAGAGTTGTAGCTCCAATACATTGAATTTCACCACGTGCTAATGCTGGTTTTAACATGTTTGAAGCATCTAAAGAACCTGTTGCTCCTCCAGCTCCAACAATGGTATGAATTTCATCAATAAAAAGAATGATATCATCATTTTTTTCAAGTTCATTTACCAAGGCTTTCATGCGTTCTTCAAATTGTCCTCGGTATTTAGTTCCTGCAACTAAACTTGCTAAATCTAAAGAAACAATTCGTTTGTTGAATAAAATTCTGGATACTTTACGTTGATTTATTCTTAAAGCTAAACCTTCTGCAATAGCAGACTTTCCAACTCCAGGTTCACCAATTAAAATTGGATTATTCTTTTTTCTTCGACTTAAAATTTGTGAAACGCGTTCTATTTCTTTTTTTCTTCCTACAACAGGGTCTAACTTACCTTCTTCAGCTAAGCGTGTTAAATCTCTTCCAAAATTATCTAAAACAGGTGTTTTAGACTTCTTAGGGGGTGTTTGACCTGACTTAGGTTGTTCAAAAGGATTTGGCTTTGATGTATCAAAATCGTCATCCGATGTGTTTTCAGCTTTTGGTAAATCAATTTCTTCATCCATAAATAATAATTTAAATTCAGCTTTAACATTTTCATAAGTTGCATCAAAATTATTAAGCAACTTAGTTGTAGGATCATTTTCATTACGTAAAATACATAAAAGTAAATGTGCTGTATTTACAGATGCACTTCTATATAATTTAGCTTCTAAAAAAGTAGTTTTCAAAGCTTTTTCGGCTTGTCTTGTTAAATGTAAATTTTTCTTTTCATTGGTAAAAAAAGTAGCAGAGTTTAAAGGACTTAAACCTTCAATTTTTTTGCGTAAATGATCAAGATTTATATCTAATGAATTTAAAATTTCTATAGCTTTTCCATCTCCTTTACGCAACAACCCCAACATGAGGTGTTCCGTACCAATAAAATCATGTCCTAAACGTAAAGCTTCTTCTTTACTATAGGCTATTACATCTTTAACTTTTGGTGAAAAATTATCGTCCATTTCTATGAGTTTAATATGTAAATTTAACTGATTTTTTTCTTTTTGATGCACAAAAACAAGACCACTTTTTTATAAATCAGTAAAATTGTCATATATGATAGCTTAAAATTATTGAATACCAGTCATTTACAGTTGTTTGGTGTGTGTGTATTATTGTTAATAAAAAATATAAAAACTACCTGACAAATAGGTTGTAAAAAAGTGAAAAATTGTATATTGCTTTGTTAAAAAAAGACAACTAAAATAAATTAAAAAACATATGGCAGACGGAGAAAAACTGATACCAATTAACATTGAAGATGAAATGAAATCTGCATACATTGATTATTCAATGTCAGTAATTGTTTCAAGAGCATTACCAGATGTACGTGATGGTTTAAAACCAGTACATAGAAGAGTATTATATGGAATGCATGAATTAGGAATAAAAGCAACAGGATCTTATAAAAAATCGGCTAGAGTAGTTGGGGAAGTTTTAGGTAAGTACCACCCACATGGTGATACTTCAGTATATGATTCTATGGTACGAATGGCTCAGGATTGGAGCGTACGCTATATGATGGTAGATGGTCAAGGAAACTTTGGTTCTGTTGATGGTGATAGCCCTGCAGCAATGCGTTATACAGAGGTACGTATGCAAAAAATATCAGAAGAAATGTTATCTGATATTGAAAAGGATACCGTAGATCATAAATTAAATTTTGACGATACCTTAAATGAACCTACTGTTTTACCAACAAGAATTCCTAACTTATTAGTAAACGGAGCTTCAGGTATTGCAGTTGGAATGGCTACAAATATGGCTCCCCATAATTTAACTGAAGTTATAAATGGAACTTTAGCCTATATTGATAATAAAGAAATTGAAATTTCTGAATTAATGCAGTACATCAAAGCCCCAGATTTTCCAACAGGAGGAATCATTTATGGCTATGATGGAGTAAAAGAAGCCTTTGAAACAGGTAGAGGTCGAATAGTGATGAGAGCTAAAGCGACCATTGAGGAAGTAAATGGGCGCGAGTGTATTATTGTAACCGAAATTCCATACCAAGTTAACAAAGCAGAAATGATTAAAAAAACTGCTGAACTTGTAAATGAAAAAAAATTAGAAGGCATTGCCAATATTAGAGATGAATCGGATAGAAATGGAATGCGTGTTGTATATGTACTTAAGCGTGACGCCATACCTAATATTGTTTTAAATAAATTATACAAATACACAGCACTACAAACCTCTTTTAGTGTTAATAATATTGCTTTAGTTAATGGTCGTCCACAACAATTAAACCTAAAACAACTAATTCATTACTTTGTTGAACACAGACATGAAGTAATTGTAAGAAGAACTGAATTTGAGCTTAAAAAAGCAGAAGCAAGAGCACATATTTTAGAAGGATTAATAATTGCAAGTGACAATATTGATGAAGTAATTAAAATTATCAGAGCATCTTCCAATGCTGATGAAGCAAGAGATAGTTTAATAACTCGTTTTGAATTAACTGAAATTCAGGCAAAAGCAATTGTAGAAATGCGTTTGCGTCAGTTAACAGGATTAGAGCAAGACAAATTAAGAGCTGAATACGATGAAATCATAAAATTAATAGCCGATTTAAAAGATATCCTAGGTGATGAATCAAGACGTTATCAAATTATTAAAGATGAATTAATTGCAATTAAAGATAAGTATGGTGATGAAAGAAGATCTGTTATAGAATACGCAGGTGGAGATTTATCTATTGAAGATATGATTCCTAACTCTCAAGTAGTAGTTACCATTTCACATGCTGGATATGTTAAACGTACCAACTTAGATGAATATAAAGTTCAAAATAGAGGAGGTAGAGGTCAAAAAGGAGCTACCACTAGAAATGAAGATTTTCTAGAACATTTATTTGTTGGAACCAACCATCAATATATGTTATTCTTTACTCAGAAAGGAAAAGTGTTTTGGATGCGTGTTTATGAAATTCCTGAAGGAGGTAAAAATTCTAAAGGAAGAGCCATTCAAAACCTTATCAATATAGAACAAGATGATAAAGTAAAAGCTTTCTTAGTTACTGAAGATTTGAAAGATGAAGACTATATAAATAACCATTATATTATTATGGCAACTAAAGGAGGTCAAGTTAAAAAAACTTCTTTAGAACAATATTCTCGTCCTAGAACAAATGGTATTAATGCAATTACTATTAAAGATAATGATGAATTACTTGAGGCCAAATTAACAACAGGAAATAGTCAAGTAATGTTAGCACTAAAATCTGGTAAAGCAATTCGATTTGAAGAAAGCAAAACTAGACCTATGGGAAGAAATGCTTCAGGTGTAAGAGGTATTACCTTAGGAAGTGAGAAAGATGAAGTAATTGGAATGATTGCTGTTGATGATAATGAAAGTAATATTTTGGTAGTTTCTGAAAATGGGTATGGAAAGCGTTCAAGCCTAGAGGATTATAGAATTACAAATAGAGGTGGTAAAGGAGTAAAAACAATTAATATTACTGAAAAAACAGGTGATTTAGTTGCTATAAAAAATGTTACAGATGATGACGATTTAATGATTATAAACAAATCTGGAATTGCAATTAGATTGGCTGTGTCAGATTTACGTATTATGGGAAGAGCAACTCAAGGAGTTAAACTTATTAATATAAAAGATAATGATTCTATTGCAGCTGTAGCAAAAGTAATGCACGAAGACGAAGAAGAATTTGATGAAACTGAAAATGGCACGGAAATTGAAAATAATAATGAAGAGAATACAAATCAAGAATAAAATAAATAAAATGAAGAAACAAATATTAATACTGTCTGCTTTTTTATTAAGTATGACTGTTTTCGGACAAAAGAATGAACTTAAAACTGCAGAAAAGGCAATTAAATCAAATGACTTTACTGCTGCTATGTCGGCTATAAATCAAGCTGAAGGGTTGATTGCCAATGCTGATGAAAAAACTAAAGCAAAATACTATTATTTAAGAGGTTTAGCATTGTACCAAAATGGTTCAAATCAAGCTGATTATGAAAAAGTAGGAGCTGCTTTTAATAAGTTAATTAGTTATGAAAAAGAAATTAACAAAGCAAAATATACCAACGAAGTTGCTGGTTTAATCAATACCTTAACATCTAATATTGCTACAGCAGCATCGTCAGATTATCAAAACGCTGTTACTACCAAGGCTCCTGAAGACTATTTAAAAGCTGCAAAAGGATTTGCTCAAGTATATGCATTAAGTCCAAATGATACCGTATTTTTAGATAACGCGGCACTACTTTACTATTTTGGGGAAGATTATGATACTTCTATAAAATCGTATCAAAAACTTTTAGATTTAAATTACACAGGTATTGCTACAGAGTATATTGCAACTAACAAGTCTGATGGTAAAGACGTTACATATGCAGATAAAAAAGCAATGGATTTGCAAGTAAAATTAGGTTTAGCTGAAAATCCAAGAGAGGAGAAAAAAGAATCTAAAAGAGATATGATGTTTAAATATTTATCTCAAAATTATGTGAAATTAGGAGACACAGACAAAGCTCTTGAAATTATTGCCAAAGGAAGAGAAGAATTTCCAAGTAGTTACTCTTTATTAATTGATGAAGCTAACATTCATTATCAAAAAGGAGATGAAGAAATGTTTAAGCAACGTTTAGAGGAAGCTATTGAGCTAAACCCAACTGAACCTACATTATATTACAACGTTGGTGTAATGAATATGAATCAGAAAAAAGTAGATGAGGCGATTAAATATTTTGAAAAAGCAATTGAATTAAAACCTGATTATGCTGATGCTTACAATAATATTGGAGCAGCTATTATTGATAAAGCTAACCCAATTATAGAAGAAATGAATAAAAGTTTATCAGACTTTGCTAAATATGATAAATTACAAGCAGAGCAATTAGAGATATATAAGAAGGCAGTTCCTTATTATGAAAAAGCTTTTGAATTGAATAAAACTAATATTGGAGTTGTTACAACATTAATGGGTTTATATGAAAACCTTGAAATGACGGATAAACTAAATGAAATTAGACCAGTTTATGAAGAATTAAAACAATAAAACTTAAAATTATTGTTATATAAAAAGCTCACTTTTAAGTGAGCTTTTTTATTATATAATCTTTTTTATAACTCTTAATTTATGAGTATGTCTTTTTGTGTCAATATTAAAAATGCCGCTATGATCTATTCTATCAATTCGAACTTTTCCATATGCATGAATGATATAATTATCTTTCATAATAATTCCAACATGAGTTATAATACCTTCATTGTTATCAAAAAAAGCTAAATCACCTGGTTCACTTTCTTCAATAAAGCTTAAAACTTCGCCTTGAGTAGCTTGTTGCGATGCTTCACGTAGTAATTTATATCCACAAAGTTTATAAACCATTTGTGTAAACCCGGAGCAATCAATTCCAAAAGGAGTTTTACCACCCCATAAATAAGGGGTATTTAAATATTTTTGGGCAAATTTAACAATGTTTTCTTTGGCTTTTTTCTTAGAATAAACGCAACCTTCATAAATAAAATTAGATTGATTAATTTGTAATTTTTGATTAGAGTAAAAAGGTAGGTTAGATCCTAAAATTACTGTGGAAAAATGATGGTTTTCATCTGTTGCAAAATCAATTAATTCACCAGCTAAAACAGTAGGTTCTTTTACTATATTATTAAATGTTTCTTCAGAAATTTCTTGATATTGTTTATGATCAATCCATCCTTCATATTTATCAAAAGTAAGACGTATTTTACTCCAATGTTTACGTATTTCTAAAATTTTAAAATAATCACCAAATAAAACCTGTGAAATCATTTCACTTGTATCGTCGGGGTCTATTCTAAGAGGCACAATACTTAAATTACAAATTCCGTAATTCATTTAAAATGTATTAAAATTATGAAATTCGTTCAATCACAATAGCACTTGCTCCACCGCCACCATTACAAATACCAGCAGCACCATATTTAGCATTATTTTGTTCTAAAATTGAAGTTAAAGCAATTACAATTCTTGCACCAGACATTCCTAAAGGATGACCTAATGATACGGCTCCTCCATTAACATTTACTTTTTCAGGGTTCAATCCTAAGATTTTAATATTCGCTAATCCTACTACAGAAAAAGCTTCATTTAATTCAAAATAATCCACTTCATTTTGTGAGATTCCAGCTTTAGCTAATGCTTTTGGTAATGCCTTAGCAGGTGCCGTTGTAAACCATTCAGGTTCTTGAGCAGCATCTGCATATCCTTTAATTTTAGCTAATGGTTTTAAATTTAATTCGTTTGCTTTTTCTAAGCTCATAAGTACTAATGCTGCAGCTCCATCGTTCAAAGTAGAAGCATTTGCAGCTGTTACAGTACCTTCTTTATTAAAGGCTGGACGTAAAGTAGGAATTTTTTCTAAAATTACATTTTTATATTCTTCATCTTCAGAAAAGATTATTGGATCTCCTTTTCTTTGAGGGATTTCTACGGGTACGACTTCGTTATTAAAGTTTCCTTTTGCCCAAGCATTAGCTGACCGTGTGTAAGATTCAATTGCAAATTTATCTTGATCTTCTCTAGTGAAATTGTACTCAGAAGCACATAAATCACCACAAGTTCCCATATGTTTTTTGTCGTATGCATCTGTTAAGCCATCAATTAATAAACCATCAACAACATTAATGTTTCCAAATTTGGTTGCTTTTCTTCCAGCAATATAGTGTGGAATACTACTCATGTTTTCCATACCGCCAGCAACAACAATTTCAGCATCACCACTTTTAATCGCTTGAGCTGCAAACATAATAGCTTTCATTCCCGAAGAACAAACTTTGTTGATAGTTGTACATGGAACCGTTTTAGGAATTCCAGCAAAAATTGCAGCTTGTCGAGCAGGTGCTTGACCTAAACCAGCAGAAACAACATTTCCCATAAATACTTCATCAACAAGTTTTGTGTCTAAGTTTATTTTATCTAACGCGCCCTTTATAGCTATTGCTCCTAATTTTGGAGCCGAAATATTGGATAAACTTCCTAAAAAACTTCCTATAGGTGTTCTTGCTACAGAAACAATGACAACTTCTTTCATAATTTTATAAACTGTTTTTTCAAATGCGAATTTAGGCATTTTTAGACAATTTTTTAGTTTTTAAAATAGAGTTTATTATTTGTAATAATTATTACTTTCAAAAGCTAAAGGTTTTATAATTTTCATGAACTATTCAAAATCTGATTATTATGATTGAAAATGGCACATTTAAAAAACATTATATAGCAGTTATTGGAGGGTCAATTTCTGGTTCTGAAGCAGCAAGTTTGTTGGCTAAAAATGGGTTTAGAGTGGTTGTTTTTGAAATGAATAAATTACCGTATGGTAAAATTGAAGATGGTTTGCCAAATTGGCATTTTAAGTTAAGAGATAGGCAAATTGAAGAAATTGATAAGAAACTTAACCACCCAAACATTAGGTTTGTTCCAAATACAAAAATTGGAGATGATATTGATTTTTTAGATTTGGTAAACAACTGGGGTTTTTCTGCAATAATTTTAGCAAATGGTGCTTGGGTAGATAGGAAATTTCCTGTTAAAAATATGGAGAGATTTAGAGATAGAGAACTAATTTATCAAAATTCATTGGTTAATTGGTTTAACCATAAACACGAGAGAAACTATTTAGGGAAAAATTATTTCATAAAAAATAATACAGTGGTTGTCGGTGGAGGCTTAGCTTCATTAGATGTAGTTAAAATTGTAATGATTGAATTGGTAAAAAAACAATTATACCTGAAAAAAGGAATTGATGTTGATTTATTTACCATAGAAAAAAAAGGAATTGATAGTGTTTTAAAAGAATATAATATTGACTTTGAGGAACTCAATATTGGTAAAGCCAAATTAGTATACAGAAGAACGGCAAGGGAAATGCCTTTAAAATCGTCAAATAGTGATAGTTTAGAAAGTATAGAGGCGGCTAAAAAAGTATCAGAAAAGTTGCTTAACAAATATGTTGAAAAATATTTATTTGAGTTTATTCCATTAAGTATTCCTTATGGTTTTACTGAAGAAAATGATAAATTAACAGGTGTAATTTTTCAAAAAGTGAAGCTTAATAATCATAAAATTGTCCCAATTGAAAATAATTTTTTTGAAATAAAAACCAATTTGTTAATTTCATCAATAGGAAGTATTCCAGAGCAGATAAGTGGGTTAGAGTACGAGTATTCTTCATTAAAAATGAAGGGAAACGGAGATTACCATGTAGCAGAATTTGATAATGTATTTGCCATAGGAAACGCAGTAACTGGTAGAGGAAATATACAAGAATCTAAACTACATGGAAAGCATATGACGGAAGTAATTATAGACAAACACTTAACAGAAGATAAATTTGAAGAGTGGTTGATAAATCATAACAATCAAATAAAGGCAAAGGTGAAAGAACAACTAGCCTCTATTGTATTAGAAGTTAATGACTTTAAAATTCAACCAAAATCAATTATTCAACAAATTTTAAACAAAACCTCTCAAATACACAAAGCTCAAAGATATACTACTTATAAAGATTGGGTTAAAAAAAATATACCTATTAGGTTGGAAGAAACTTTAAAAAATACTTATTCTTGCAAACACTTATAAAATAATATTGTTATTTTTGAATTGCAAATAACAACTTCGTGAAAAAACTCATCAATAAATTACTTGTAAATCATTCCTTAATTTATAAGTTGTTTTTATACATAGCAACTATCATACTGGTAGTTTACTTATTTCCTAAAGGAGGTCAGTTTAAATATGAATTTCAAAAAGGAAAACCTTGGCAGTATGAAAATTACTATGCACCTTTTGATTTTGCAATCCAAAAAACGGAGACTGAAATAGAGAATGAAAAGCAGCAAATCACTCAAAATTCAAAACATTTTTTTGAATATAACGAAGAAATTGTTGAACGTGTAAAAAATGAAGTCACCCAAAAATCAACCGAAGTTTTTCAAAACTCAGAATTATCACAAGAAGAAAAACTTGATTTAAACACTAGAATAGCAACAATACTTGCAACAATATACCAATATGGCTATATAGAAGCTTCAAGTGAATCGAAAATAGAGAAAGCAGCAATTACCTTACGCAAAGGAAATAAAATTGAGGAAATTCAGCCATATAAACTTTTTACTTCCTCACAAATATTAAATTTTCTGAATTCTAAAATTGGAACTCAACCCTATACTGAAGTGCAAAACCAGCTTCTCAATATTTTATATGATGCTATAAAGCCAAATGTAAGTTTTGATGAAGTTTTTACGCAAAAAACACTCGAAGAAAATTTAAATAAAATTTCATATACTAAAGGTTTGGTTTCAGAAAATGAACGAATTATTTTAAAAGGGGATATTGTAGAGGGTGAAAATTTAAGAGTATTAAATTCAATAAAAAATGAATTTGAATCTCAAATATGGAGTAAATCTAATTACAACTGGATTGTTTTTGGATACACTATTTTAGTTGCTCTCGCATTTTTAATGTTATTCTTATTTTTAAGAAAATATAGGTTAGATATTTTTGAAAATAATAATAAAGTGACTTTTATTTTTTTCAATATTATTTTAATAGTTCTTTTAATAACCATTATTGTAAAATATGATGCACAATACGTATATGTAGCTCCAATTGTGATATTACCGCTAGTTTTAAAAGCTTTTTTTGATGCCCGTTTAGGACTGTTTTCACATGTTTTAACCGTGCTTTTGCTTGGGTTTATTGTACCTAATAGTTTTGAATTTATTTTTCTTCAAATTATAGCTGGTATTGTAACCATTTTAACCATTTCAGAATTGTACAAAAGAGCTAATTTATTTATTTCGGTATTACAAATTACCTTTGTGTATTTTATAGCTTATTTTGCTTTTTCTATAATTCAAGAAGGTAATGCAAGTAATTTAAATTGGGAGAAATTTTTATACTTTGCTTTAAATGGTGCTGCTACTTTATTTGTTTTACCTTTAATTTATATATTTGAAAGATTATTTGGATTAATTTCTGATGAATCATTAAAAGAGTTATCAAATACCAATTCTAAATTATTAAGAGAATTGGCAGAAAAAGCTCCTGGAACATTTCAACATTCATTACAAGTTGCCAATTTAGCTGAAGCATCCGCAAATGAGATCCATGCCAATGCCATGTTGGTTAGAACAGGAGCCTTATATCATGACATAGGAAAAATGGATAATCCTATGTACTTTACAGAAAATCAATCTACTAATGTAAATCCTCATAATGAACTAACGCCTAGAGACAGTGCTCATATAATTATAAACCATATTATAAAGGGAGTTGAATTAGCTAAAAAACATCATTTACCAGATAGAATTATTGACTTTATTAGAACTCACCATGGAACCTCGTTAGTTTATTATTTTTATAAAAAGGAAGAAGAATATACTGGAGAAGATGTAGATGAATCTTATTTTCAATATCCAGGTCCAATTCCTTTTTCAAAGGAAACAGCTATTTTAATGATGTGTGATGCTGTAGAAGCCGCTTCTAAAAGCATTAAAGAGCCAACAGCACAAGCATTTGATGCTTTAGTGGAAAAAATTGTAAATAAACAAATGGAAGATGGGCAATTTATGAATGCAGATATTACATTTAAGGAACTACAAATAATTAAAAAGGTGTTAAAGAAGAAGTTAAAGAATATTTATCATTTACGAATTGAATATCCTGAATAAAATTGTATAAAATTTATGTAAAAAAAGTAAAAAAATGTTGTTTAAATGTAATTGTAATGTTACATTTGCACTCGCAAAAATAAGTTCATACACATATTTTAGGAGAGGTGCCAGAGTGGTAATGGAGCAGATTGCTAATCTGTCAACGCGTAAGTGTTGCCAGGGTTCGAATCCCTGTCTCTCCGCAAAAATTTAAAGAAATACTTCGGGGTGTAGCGTAGCCCGGTTATCGCGCCGCGTTTGGGACGCGGAGGTCGCAGGTTCGAATCCTGCCACCCCGACTACTTTAAATTTTAATATTTAAGAATTTAACTAATTCTGATGGTCGCGTAGCTCAGCTGGATAGAGCATCTGCCTTCTAAGCAGACGGTCACAGGTTCGAATCCTGTCGCGATCACTTCTTTATAAAGCCTTATAAACATTGAGTTTGTAAGGCTTTTTTATTGTTTTATATTTTTTAGTTTAGTTGCTAAAAGTGCTTAAAAGTGTACAAAAAGCAACAATTTTAGCACAAAAGTGTACGAAAAGTGTACAAATATTACTACCTTTTGTACTATATTTGTAAAACAAAACACTACAAAATGGTTGCTAAAATAATTTTATATACCAATAAAAAAAATAAAAATGGGTACCCAGTTGTATTTTATTTTAGCTATAAAAAGATAAGAAAACGTATTGCTTTAGGTTGGTATTTTTTTAAGCACCAATGGAATTTTGAAAAAGAAGAGCCTTTCCCAGATGCACCAAATTTTAATTTTGTTTATCCGCAATTATTGAATTATAATCATAAAATTAAGCATTTAATTTTTAAGTCTGAAACTAATTTAAGTGTTTATTTAGCTTTATTTAATAAAGATAAAAACGTTGAATTATTAGATTTAAAAAAACGAATGAATGAATTATTAAATGAATCTAATGTGGGTGTTTTAGAATTTTTTGATGTTATTATAGATGAAAAAATTAAAAAGGGTGAAAGCACTCGTTTTTATATAAAAACTAAAGATCAATTTAAACAATTTTTAAGTGAAGATACGCCGTTAAATTTAATAGATTATACTTGGATGCATAATTTTATTTTATATAAAAAAAAGCAAGGCACTGGAGATTCTGGTATAATGGCTTATTTACGCACATTGCGTGCTGTTTACAAAGAAGCTCAACGCAGACCTTTATTGAATATTAAAAATGAAAATCCATTTTTAGGAATAATTAAAACCATAGATTCTAATAAAATAATAGAGTTTACAACCGATGATTTTATAAAATTACTGCATTTTAAACCTCATAAGTTTACTCCAAAATCTATTCTTTTTTATAATACCAGAGTGGTTAATTTATGGTTATTTCAATTTGTAATTGGTGGCCACGATTTTATTGATATAGCACTGTTGAAGTGGCAAAATTATAAAAATGGACGTTTGCAATTTAAGCGATATAAAAATAGAAATAAACCTGGCGGTGGTGTTATGGTAAATAATGTAGTTATGCCATTTGCAAAATGGGTAATTGACACTTATGGAACTAAAGATAATGAGCGTATATTTAGTTTTATAACAAACCCTAAAAATGAAACGCAATATACTACTTATCGTAATAATTACAATCGTAGTTTAAAGGCAGTTAGTAAGCATTTAAAATTAACTACAGTAATTACAAGTAAAAGTACTAGATATATTTTTAGAAGTTATGGTGGAGAATTATTGTTAAATGATTTAGTTATAATGCAGCTTCAGGGCCATAAACCTAAACAAATAACTTTTAATTATCAAAATAGTTTGCCAACTGCTATTATTGACGTGCAACATCAACTTATTACAGATAAAGCAGGGGTTACCAAGAGTTTGAATTTATAGAGCTTATTTTATTTTCAAAACTTATAATTAAATTATTAATTTTATCTTTAATAGTTAATTTGTGTTGCTCTTTAAAAATATTAATAGCTGTTGTTGGTGTTATGTTAATTTTTGCTTTATTATCTTTTACTTCAATTTTAATTTTGGCAAAAATACGAGTATCATTTGTAATAATATCAGCAATTATAAGTTCGCCTTGTAATAAATATTTACCTATAACAATACCTTCTTCTTTATCGGTAAATTGAATAACGCTTTCTGCATCATTAAAAGTATCAACCATCCAATCGTTAGATATAACATAGAGTTTATCTTTTTTTAAATTTAAATTTTCAATAATTTTTTCTTGTGAAAACTCTTCTGCTGGCACTTTTGTAGCGACTAATGATCCGCAATTGATAATTGTAAAAGATGTTATAAAAATAAATAATAGCCTTTTCATAGTTAAAATTTTATAAATACTTGTAAATGTACTATTTTTTTGCTAAAAATTATCAGGATATAGGTTATAAAATGATAGTATATTTAATTTTTTAATTATAAAGTAATGAAAAAAACTAACCCTACTAAACAAATGTATAACGCTTATTTATTGTATTTATATAAAAATAAATTTAAAAAATTAAAAAAACAGCGTAAAAATTATTGTAATAAATCAAGTTCTTTTTGAATTTTCTTTTTTAAATCGAGGGCCTCATCAAGTTGTTGTAAGTCTATTAAATCAGGTTCTTCTATAGCTTCTAATTTTTTTATATACCTATTAACTTTAGCTAATAAGGTGTTTTGATGTGTTGCAATATTTTGTTTATTTTTTTTATAAATTAGACCTTCTTCTTCAAAATTATTTGAAATTAAAGGTTTCCCTTCTCCATTTATTAACCAATTCTCATTTAAATCAGGTATAACTTTTTTTATACTATATATAAATTTATTATTTATTTTTTCAGGGTTTTTTATTAAAATAGATATATAATTTCTACTTAATTTCATTTTTTCAGCCAATTCTTTATTTGTTATACCTTTTAATTTTAAAAGTCTTTTAAGTCTAACTCCTTGATTATCCATACTATAAGAGATTTATATTTATAAAATATAAAAAAAGATATATATTAATTTGTAAAATATAAATAAAGTTATACTTTTGTTATACTTATTGATGTTTAAATATTTATTTGCTATAACAAATGTATAACATTGTGTAAAGTTATGCAAAAAAGCAATTTAAAATACAATAAAAGTAGTACTAAAAAACCCAAGTTATGAAACCTTTAACCAAACAAGAAAACCGTATTGCGCATTTAATTGCGCAAGGTTGTATAGAAAAAGAAATAGCTGATAAATTATTTATTAGTCAACTTACTGTACATACGCACTCACGTAATATACGTGCAAAAATTGGAGCTAAAAATATAGCAGATATAACGCGTATGTACATTTTAAGCTTGCCTAAGGCAAGTGATGTTTTAAAAGCTGTATTGTTTTTAGCAATTCAGCTACATATGGTATTGAACGTAACAGATATTGATTTACGTAGACCGCCGCGTATTAGAACGCGTGCAAAAATTTCTCGTACAATAAAAACTAAAAAATAATGGTACAAGCTGTAGTTGATGTTAACGATTTTATGAATCACTTAAAAGATAATCAATTGGTAATTATCCATAAAGATGATCTGCGTATTAAAGATTTAATTGCCGAACGAGCACTTGAAAAAGTGCAAAAAAAACTATTAAAACAACCTGCATTAAAGCCTAGTGAGGTTATTAAATATAAACTTACTAAATACAAAGTAGTTCACGGTTTAACTGGCTTTATTAAAAGAAATTATCCAGAGCATTTGTATAAAGGTAAAGACGGTGTTAAAATGGTTACTAGAACTGTAATTGAAATTATTAGAAACCTTCAAAATTTAGATTAAATGAAATTGATACCTCACATATTAATTGGCTTGTTAATGGCTGTTATTTTTTTAAAGCAATTTGAAGCATATAAAGCTAAACCAACTTTAAAACAACGATCAAAATTTATTAATTTTTTAATTGGGTATGTAGTACTAGTTATGTTGCTATTATGGTCGTGGAATTAAAAAAACAAGTGTTTGGCAAGGTTGCTAAAACCTATAGTAAAAGTTGTATTACTGGTAAATTATGTAAGCCTACAGCTTTTTTTGAAAAATTAGAACAATGTAAAATATGTAAAAAAATTTGTTGATATGATTTATACTGAAGATCAAAAACCGCCAATTAGTGATAATTTAAAAAATAAACGAGCTGTATTTTATAAAAATAACGTGCATCCAATAACAGGTTTTGTTGAAAATAATACCGTTAGAAAATCAAAATTTACCAGTGTAGTAAGTTTGGTTAGTACTGAATATAACCAATTTAAAAACTTTCAAGTTTAAATGTTTCTTTTTATCTGCCGCTGTGGGTGTTAGGGGTTTCACCTGCGGAGGCTTTAAAGTATTGTAAAATGACTGATGATATAAGATTAAATAGTTTAAAAGTAGTATTGCTAGCTCAATTACTTGTAGAAGCTATTGATGATGTTAGAGCAACTAACCTTTATAATGGAAAACTTAAACAGCACGCTAATACAGTGTGTAATATTTTAACTCCAATGTTAAAAAAGCAAGTTTTTGAAGTGTATAAAGAAGATCCTGAATTAACTACTAATTTGTTTAATGAGATTGATAATTTAATTCAAAAACTTTCAAAATTAAATGTAGTTGATTTAACTATAATAAACCAAATTACCCAAATGTATGTGCAAAATCCTGAAAAAGCACAACAACAATTTCCTATTCAATTAAATACTTTATTAACCTAATATACCAAATTATGCAAGTAACTAATAATGCTTCTACTATTGAATTAAATGAGCAAAAATTATTGAATTTAATTATTGATCCAAAAATTGCTGCTATAGAAAAAGTGGTAAAAAAACATTACAACGTAGCTACAATAACTAAACTTACGCCTAAAGCATTTAATGTATTAATTTATTTAGCAATAGTAAGTATTAGTGGCTCTAAACGTGATATTATTGGCTTGTTAACGGATGTTTACGAGTTAACTGAAGATGAAATTATGACCTATGCCAAAGAAGTGTTTATGCGCTCGCAAATTGATAAAAAATTTAATTTAAAAGTGTACAAATTGTATATAGAGTATAAGCAAGAAATGAAGCTAAAAAACTTAAAAAAATCGGTGGCGTAATGAGGTATAATATAATAATAAATCAGCTACAATGTGTAAAGTATGGTTTAAATGAAAAACAAGGTGCGTTAATGGATCTAATTGGACAATTAAATACTTGGGCAGATAGTGAAATTATTGCTAATAAAGTATACTATAATTTATCTTATTCTAAAATTATTGCTGAATTACCATTGATTTTTAAGGTGAAAGATACAGTGTACCGATCTGTTTTAATTTTAAAAAAAATAGGGTTGATTGAAGTGAAAAAAATAGGTAGAAGTAATAAAAATTATGTTCGATTAACACCTAAAGGAAAATTATATTTTAGGGTCGGAAATAAATCCGAACCTAAACAAGGGTCGGAAATAAATCCGAGTAGGGTCGGAAATAAATCCGAACCTCAAAATCAAAGCTTAAAACCTGATTATAAGTATGTTGCTGAACAAGGGTCGGAAATAAATCCGACGTATAATAATAATACTACTAATGATAAACACAAAAAGGGCGTGTGTGAAGAAAATTTAAAAGATTATGCAAAGAAGGTTGGTAGCTATTTTGGGAAAACTTCAGAAGTCCAGCAAATGAAAGTTTATGGGTTTTTAAAATCAATAAATCTTACAGAATTTAAAATACAATTTGAAGCTTACAAAAAATATAAAGCTGAATCAAAAGAAAAAATACATCGTTTTGAAAGTTTTTGTTATGAATGGGATCAGCAAGATTGGAGTGTGCTTTTTAAAAATTGTAGTGTTTTAAATAATAATTTAAAAGTCATTAAAAACGAAGTAAAACCTACCTACTTAAAAAACTATTCAGCATAATATGGCTAAAACCAAACCAAAATATAATAAAAAAACAATTGATGCTAATTTGTTACTGCCTCAAGATAATGAAATAGAGTTAGCAATTGTTGGGGCAATGTTGCTTGATAAACGTGCTGTAGATGAAGTAATAATGCTAATAAAAACAAGTGAAGTATTTTATAATAAAACAGCAAAAGTTATTTATGAAGCTATTTTAGATTTAGTAAGAGAAAACATTGGAGTTGATTTATTAACTGTAAGTAACAGATTGATAAAAAATGATACAATGAGCATTGTAGGTGGTGATTTAATACTAACTCAAATAATGGGTAAAATATCATCTACAGCGCATATAGAATATCATTGTAGAATTGTATTAGAAAAATGGGTAAGGCGAGAAATTATTGATAATTCTCGCACTCAAATAAACAGCTCTTTTGCAGAAACAGTTGATATTTTTGATTTGCTAGAAGAAGCTGAAAAAGGCTTGGATAAAGTAACAGAAATGTTAAGCACTGGAAGTGATCAAATAAGTTTTAGTGCTGCGTTACAAAAGGTTGTTAATAGAGTTGAAATGTTGAGTAATCAAAAAGATAATGAATTAGCAGGGGTAACAACAGGTTTTAAAACATTAGATAAGTTTACAGGCGGTTGGCAAGCAGGTGATTTAGTTATAATTGCAGCACGCCCAGGAATGGGAAAAACAAGTTTAATACTTAAAAATTTAAGTGAAATAGCATTTAACAATGAAGCAGTTGGAATGTTTAGTTTAGAAATGAGTATTGAACAATTAACAGCTCGTTTAGTCGCAATAAATAGTGAGTTTCATTTATCACAATTAATTAAAAAAGGTTTTGAACACGATCGATACTTTCAAACGTTGCATCTAGTACAAAATGAAATGAATAATTTACCTATTTACATTGATGATACAGCAGGTATGGATATTCATCAAATGCAAATGAAAGCAAGGCTTTGGAAACGAAAATATGACATAAAGGCATTATTTGTTGATTATATTCAATTAATGAGTGGTGATGGTAAAAATGGAAATAGAGAGCAAGAAATATCTACTATTAGTAGAAAATTAAAGACAACTGCAAAAGAATTAAAAATACCTGTAATAGCACTATCACAGCTAAGTAGAGCAGTTGAAACAAGAGGTGGTAATAAGCGCCCAATGTTATCAGATTTAAGAGAGAGTGGCTCATTAGAACAAGATGCTGATACTGTAATATTTATATATAGACCTGAATATTATGGATTTGAATTAGAGGAACACTTGATGCAATCAGGTGCAAACACCGAAATTAATTTTGCAAAGTACAGAGCAGGGAGTTTGGCAACTAAAGGTTTGTATTGGCAAGGAGATAAAACAAAGTTTATGGATGTAGAAGATAAGTTTGATCAAGTAGAAACTAAAGAACATTTTATATAATGCCAACAGCACCAAAGAAACGTAAAAGACCATGGGTATCAGAACGTAAACCATTTGAACGAGAGCAGGATAACAGTTGGTTTTATAACAATTGGAAGTGGCGTAAGTTTAGTAGTTGGTTTAAGAAGAAGCATCCACTATGTGAGATGAAATGTAAAGAAGATGGGATAATTACAGCATCAACTGTAACAGACCATTTATATCAATATGGTAAAAATGTACCTGGCTGGGATTTAAATGATTTAAAAGAAGAATATTTTCAAGCAGGTTGTGATAAATGTCATAACAGTAGATCAGGTAAGCAAGGTCACGGTTATAAAGGAAAATAGGGGTATGGGGTAAAATCCGTAGATAGGTGTATCTCCCTACATCGTCTGCTAGTTAGAATTTTACTCATAGTAAATATTTAGATAGGGGGGGTAAACAATTGAAGTTATGAAAGATAGTAAAATGGAAATAGTACACAGTTCTTCAGGAAGTGTTAAAAAAGATGCTACTCTAGAAGAGAAACAATTGTATGAAATTTTAGAGAAACTTCCATCTCCAAAAAATGAGATGAACTTAACTAAGGACCAACGTAAATGGTGGTATTGGTTTGGAAAACAATTTTTAACTACAAAACAATTTACTCAATTAGATTTAATGCATCTACAAACAGCCGCTGTTAGTATGGATAAAAGATCTAAGATTATAGCTAAAATAAATAAACTGAATTTATTAGATAAGGAAGATGGTGTTGCTGGATGGGTGCAAGTTTTTGAAAATAAAACAAATAATGTTACTGGGTATTCAACAGTATATAAACAAGCCACAGAAGAACTAGATAAGGTTTCAGCGCATTTTGGTTTATCAATAAAAGACCGTCAAAAATTAAAAGTAACAGAAGCCGATAATGGGCAATTATCACTATGGGATAAAGTACTAGAGCAATTAAAGCCAGCGCAATAAAATGAAAATAACCAAACAACAAAAAAACTCTATTCCATTTCAATATGCTTATGATGTATTGGAAGGAAATATTGTTGTTGGTAAAAGAGTTAAGCAAGCGGTTAATCGTTTTTTTGATTGGATTGAAGATGCTTTAGAGGATAAATTTTATTTAGATCATCAAAAAGGAATGATGGTAATTAATTTCTTTGAAAAATTTTTAACACATACTAAAGGTAAAACAGCAGGCGAACCATTTTTATTATCACCCTTTCAACAATTTACATTGTATAATCTATTTGGATGGATGGAATATAAACCTACAGGGGCAATTAGAAGAATAAATGTAGTTTACGATAAACAAGCAAAAAAAAATGGTAAAACAGCATTAATGGCTGGGGTAAATTTATTTCATTTAGGTTTTGATTTTGAAGAAGGTGCAGAGTGTTATGTTGGAGCAACCAAAGAAGAACAAGCAAAATTATGTTTTAATCAAGCAGCAGAATTTATCAAAGCTTCAAGTTTATTGCAAAAATTAGGATTTAGAGTTCTTCAAAAAGAAATTAAATTTTTACCAACCAATTCATTTTGTAAACCTTTGGGTGGCGATAGTAAAACACAAGATGGTATTAATAGTTCTCTTTCAATAATTGATGAATATCACGCACACCCAACGGATGCAGTAAAAGAAAATTTAGAAAGTTCTTCGGCATCACGTAAGCAACCATTAATTTATCACATAACAACAGCAGGTGTAAATGTGGCAGGAGTTTGCAAAAACTTTGAAGATAGTATGATTGCTATTTTAGATGGTATTGCAAATGACGATCACGCATTTATAATGATTCACGATTTGGATGAAGGCGATGATTGGGAAGATGAAAATAACTGGGTAAAAGCAAATCCAAATTTAGGAGTAACAGTAACTTTAGATTTTTTAAGAAAAGAATTTCAAAAAGCAAAAAACCAACCTAGTAAGGCACCAAATTTTAAAACCAAACATTTAAATATGTGGGTAGATGCTCCTGAAATTTGGATACCTACTGAAATATGGCGCAAAAACAATGTTAATTTATCTGAAGAAGATTATTTAAAATTATTTATAAAAAAAGCACAAAAATTTGGTTGTTTTTCTGGAAATGATTTAAGTACAAGAACAGATTTAAGTGCGCACGTATTATTAACAGAACCTGATGAAGAAGGTATTAGATATTTATTACCATTTATATTTTGTCCTAAAGATACAATTGATGTTAGAAGTAAAGAAGATAGAGTGCCGTACAGATATTGGGCTGATAATGGATTTTTAATTGCAACACCAGGTAATAGAATAGATTTAAAAGATTTTAAACATACACTTCAAATAAATAATAAGCAATTTAACATACATACAAATGAATTTGATCCGTGGGGTGCAGATTCTTTATTCGCTGAATTAGAAGAAGATGGTGTTACTAATGTTTCAACATTTAGTCAGTCTATAGGTATAATTAGTTATCCAACAAAGCAATTTGAAATATTGATTTATGCTGGATTGATAAAACATAATGGGCATCCAATTATGGAATGGGCATTAAGTGGTTGTGTAATTATTGAAGATCCAAATTCAAATATAAAAGTTCATAAAGGGCGCAGCCACTCAGGTATTAAAAGAATTGATCCAATTATAGCTGCAATTATAGCTTTAGGAGGTTCATTAACACCTGAAGAAGAAACTAAACAAAGTGTTTATAACAATCCAAATAAAGAAATTTCTTTTGGAATAGAAAATTAATTTAAAATGCAAAAAACACCGTTACAAAAAGCTAATGATAAAGAGTATTTAAAATTAGCAACAGAGTTTAATTTATTAAAAAAATTAGTAACCGTAAAAGGATTTCATAACGAGTGGTTTAATAGTTTACCAAAATTTAAAACTAGAGAAGAAGCATTTGATTATTTAAATGAAACCTATTATCAACTAGTAGGTGTACAACGCTATAGTAGTTATAAAGCATTTCAAAATGTAAACAGAAAATTAAGAAAAAATGAGATGTGAAAAGTTTAATTGCAAATTAAAATTGCAATGTAAATACTACCTATCTAATAATAAATATAAAATAATAATTACAAATCCAAACGCAGAACAATGTCTTTTCAATCCAAACATAAAAACACAAAAATTATAATACTTTACATATTACTTTTTTTGCTTCCATTTTTAACAACTATGTTGTTAGATATACCATTTGTAAAAAAACAAATAGCTAGAATTGTTATTGTTTACTTATTTATTATTAGTCAAATAGTAGCTTTATTTTTTTTGTTATATCAACAATTTAATTCAAAAAAACTATGAAAAAATTACTTTACCTAATATTACTATTAACAACGCTAGCAAAATCACAAGAAACCTATTTTGCTACTATTGGATTTGACCCAAAATTAGCAATAAAAGGCGCTTATAAAAATGATGCAACTCCAGTAGTAGATATTTACTTTAATGTTGGAACCAAATTATCTAATAATATAGAAGTTGCAATAGGTGCCGAGTATGCAAAATTAAAGCCTCACTACTTTGCAACAACCTACTATATAAATTATGTACTTACAAGCTATCATAAAAATTGGTCGCTTTCCTTTGGTCCAGAGCTTCATTTAATAAGCCGTGGCAGATTTTTAAATCAACAAAAAATAAATCCAAAACTATCACCAGGAGCAAACTTAACTATTGGATATTCTCCTTTTACAAAATTTGAAATTCGTTTAAAAGGAAGTTTAGTAAATCGGTTAGATTTAAAAGCAATGTATGGGTCCTCAAAATTAAAAGAAAACATTGGAATTGAAATTAGGTATCAAATAGAAAGGTAATTGAATTTTTATAAACACCTGTTGGGTGATGAATAACAGGTTTTTTCTAACAAAAGCACATTTTAAAATAAAAACAAAAAAAGCGTGGGTAAATGGCTGCCGTAGAAAGCTAAATATTAATAATTAATAATTTTTAAAAATGGAAAAAAGTTTAAAACCAATGACTAATAGTCAAGTTTACACTACCAAAGATTATATGCTATTTAAGCATATTGAAGGTAATAGGAATAAAAATCTATTGCACACAAATAGATTAAAAAAATCTATAGAAAAAAATTATTTGTTTAATATAATTATTGTGAATGAGCATTATGAAATAATTGATGGTCAGCATCGATTTGAGGTTATTAAAGAATTAAAGTTGCCATTAAATTATGTTGTTTGCAAAGGATATGGTTTGAATGAAGTGCATATACTTAATCAAAATTCTAAAACTTGGACTTCTGATGATTATTTAGATGGTTATTGTAAATTAGGTTATCCAGACTATATTAAGTATAGAGATTTTAAAGACACTTATGGTATAGGCCATTATGAGTCTATGTGGTTATTAAATGGTGCTCAATTAAATAAACCAACAGAAGTTTTTTTTAGTGGAAAATTTAAAATTAAATCATATAGTGAAGCTTGTAAAATTGTAGAAAAGATAATGCTTGTATCTAGTTATTATGATGGTTGGAAAAGGCGTTCATTTTTTTTAGCAATGTTAGGTTTGTTAAAAAATGAAAATTTTGAATTTACAGAGTTTTTGCAAAAACTAAAATTACAGCCTACGGCATTAGTTGATTGCTCAACGTCAAATCAGTATGTTTCTTTAATTGAGGAAATATATAATTACAGACGCCGAGAAAAAGTGAATTTAAGATATTAAAAAAATAAAAAATATGACAAATTCAGAAAGGTTTAAAAACGAAGAAAATGTTTTTAATGAAATTATAAGACTTGAGGCTATTTATAAAAAAAATGGAAGCGTTATAGCTAGTTATGATTATGAATTTACAGATCAGATAATTGATATGTTTGAATCTATGAATTTTGATTTTGAGCATAAAGAGGTGAATGGTATGTTTTATTCAGTTGTTTCTAAAAGCAATGGTTAGAGTTTGAGTAATCAAAGGAGCTTTGATAAAAGCGATTGATTACGCCCGAAGGCAATTGTGTATGAACGGCTCCGTATAAAAATTGAAGCCTTAAAACAATAGAGAAACTTTGAATTAAAAACTAAATATTAAACAGACAAAAGCTTTAAAATTAAGCACCTTAACAGGCTTTTGTTTTTATACTTTGTTAGGGTGCGTTACTTGATAATATGAAAGCAATAGAATACTTTAAAAAATACAAAGAGAAACTAAAAGAACCAAACGAAATGGATAGTGAATTAGACCACAAATACTATTGCGTTGTTTCTAGTTTGATGGATTTCTTTAATGAAGTTAAAACAATACAGTTAGCAAGAAAAGCCAAAAGTGATTCTGCTATGATTGCAATAATGAACGAACAAAACTTAAAAGCCAACTCGTTTGTAAAAATGGTAAACCTTGAATACAATCTAGGAATTAGAAAAGATGCTTTTAAAGACTTCATTAAAGACCAAATGCCAGACCTAGCAAAAATGATAGCTTGGAACTAATGCACCCTAACGTTTTGCGTGTATAAGAAGTGGCGGATTAGAACACCAAAACTTTCAGCAAACGCAGAACTTAATTAGATTTAAAAAACTTTAAATTAATCGAGAAACCCGCCATTTTTTATACACGCTGTTAGTGGCAGTGTTTCTCACAAATTTCAATACAATGCGAAAAATAGAAGTAAAAATCAGACAAATTTTTTGGGCTTTTAAACAATCATTTAAGCCAACAACTTACGATCTTGTTATTTATCAAGGCAAGGAGTATTACATCAAATCAAGCCTTACTGGTGAAAATATTTGGAATCTTTTTGAAAAGGGAGAAAAAGAACCAACATATAGATATATCAAAGGTCAAGATTTAAAAGTGGTTCAATCATTTAAGCGATTTATTAACGTTTTCAAAAAGCATTTAATATTCCAAAAACAAAGTTGGGGCTTAATTGATTGCGGTAATCCGATTGGAACGAGATTAAGCTATAATAATTCGGAGGACATCTATTTTCGGAGGTCGTTCTAACATTGCCACTAACTGAAATGTTTAAAATTAGTTTAATTAAATACAAAAATAATTATGGATAAAGAAAATAACTTAATAGATTTTTTAATGTGGTGGGATGAAAAAATAGATTTTACATCAGCTTTTCATATTACAGGACTTTATTTAGAAGAAAAAGAGAATGAAAAAGTTAAATTAATTTTAAACGGAGTTGGCGGTAGTGTTTTTTCTCGAACTCAATTAATAATACTTGGTCTTTGTAAAAATTATGGTGCGGAAATTCAAGTAGATTTTGAAAATGGAAAATACACTTACACTTTAGTTGAAAGTACAGGTGATACCAAAACTATAAGGAAAGATACTTTTAATAAATTGAAAGAAAGTGGTCAAATATCCTTAAAGTGGCGACCAAGCATTGACGTTGAAAGATGGTCTTAACATTACCGCCAACGGAAAGTATAACAGTAGTAACGGAAAAATTAAAAATAAACTTAATAAATATGGCAAAATTTGAACGAACTAAAATAGGAAACCTAGCACTTGTACAAGAAACGAAAGATGGACGTATAAGGCAAATAGGATTAACGAAAGAACAAAGCGATATGTTGCAGGTGTATTGTGCTATGTTGAGTAAAGACCAACCCTTAGTACAAATGGGTGAAGAATACGACCTTGTTTTAAAAAACAGTAAGTAGTTATTACTGTTATACATAGTTGTGCGTCCGTTGCAAAAAAATTAGCTTCTGGCTCCGCTCCAGATAAACGAGCGTTCGCTATCTTTAATTAAGCATCGGCTTTTTGCAATTGCGACACAACGGAAAATTATATGAATTGTTAAATATTATTAGTTATGGATGCAAAAATGAACTACAAAAAAAACAAAGATAGAATTGACGTACAGTTTTTTATTGATAGACGAGGAAATATACACAAATATAAAGGTTGTATGTTTAAGGAGGTTGTTAGTATGCACTATGAAATAGCTAATAATTTATTCCAAAATATAAAATACCCAAGAAAACCAGACGATGTTGTAATGAATTTAGGGTGGATTTTAATTGGTAGTAGTGTATATGGTTCGGCTATAATAAAAAAGAAACCTACACAAGCTCAAATAAAAGCACTTACAAGGATAGGCTTGTATGATAGGCTTTGTTTTGAGCATAAAGGATATTGGATAAATTATGATAAGTATAAAATACTGCTTTAATAATTTATATGATTAGTTATACGATGTTTGGCGTTTCCACAACAATTTCGCAACGCCAAGCATCCGCCAAATGACTTATAACTATGTATAACCCAAACCTAAAATAAATTAACTATCTAATAATCAAACTATAATAGTGCCAAACCAAAATGAAAGATTATACCTATGTTTATATTCCTAAATGGAAAATAAAGGGCTTTCCTAATTATGCTTTTACTGTAGATAAAAAGTTATTTAACTATAAAACTAATAGATTTAGTAAAAAAAGAGTTAAAAATTATTCTGTAGGTTACACCTTAAATGGCAAATTTTATACACTTCAAAAACTAAAAAAAATAACTTCATTAATTGGTACAGTAAGTAATAATAATTTAACAAAATCTTCAGTTCAAAAATTATATAATTATTTAATAGCTGCATAAATAAATTAAAACTATGCCAACATTGTTGGCAAATTTATCTTCACAATAGCATCAATTTTACACTAAAATAAAGTTTTTAGTGTGGATTTAGCAACAACATTTCAACCATTATTCAATTTGCGTAGCTCGCAACCAACTACATTATCAAGTAGTTGGTTTAGTGGGTTGTTTGGTGCTACTTCTAAAAATGGAATTCCTATAAATACAAATTCAGCGCTAACATTGTCTGCATTTTATAATGGAATAGAAATTATTACAAACGATTTTGCAAAACTACCAAAAGCAGTATTTCAAAAGCAAGATAAAAACCGTATTAAAAAAACAGATCATCCAGTTCAATACTTAATTGGTACTAAACCAAATCAGTATATGACTGCAATAATGTTTCATAAAACTATTCTACAGCACGCTTTACTAAAAGGGAATGGATATGCAGAAATAATTAGAAATAATTATACCTCACAACCAAGTGCTATTCAGTTAATAGACCAAGATAAAACGCCAGTAGAAGTTGTAAAATTTAATGATAAATTATTTTACAAGTTTAATAATAAAGTGGTGCCAGCAGATAATATGTTGCATTTACCTGGTTTTTCATTTAATGGCATCACAGGTATAAGTGTAATTACACACGCAGCTCAAAGTTTAGGTATTGCACTTTCTTCGCAAGAATTTGGAACTGAATATTATGTAAACAAAGGTATAGGAATGGGTGTAGTTACCGCTGCACAACCTATGGACCCTGATGCTAAAATTAGATATGGTAAAGCAATGGGTGAGGCACTTTCCTCTAACGGTTCTAGCTTTAAAGTTGCAGTAGCAGATGAAGCAAAAGGTTTTACACATTTAAGAATTTCTCCACAAGAAGCTGAATTTTTAGCTACCAATAAATTTGGTATTGAGGATGTTGCAAGATGGTTAAATGTGCCTTTACACAAATTAAAATCTACCGAAAACATTAATAATTCTATTACAGAACAATTAGAAATAGCTCACGTGGCAGATTCTATTGTGCCTTGGGCTTTAAAAATGGAAGCTGAATATAAAGCTAAACTATTTACATCATTAGAGTTAAAAAATGGGTATTACGTAAAATTTAACGAAGCTGCCTTATTGCGTGCGGATAAAAAAACGCAATCAGAATTTTGGAGCAAACTAATATATGCTGGTGTATATACGCGTAATGAGGTTAGAGGCTTATTAGAAATGAATCAATTAGATGGTTTAGATGAACCATTAACGCCAGTAAATACACAGTTAATGGAGCAAATAGAGCTACAATTAAAATTATTAAAAAATACGAGTAATGAGTAAAAAAGAAGATTACATAAAAATAATTTCTGAAGATGCAGAACGTAGATTTTTTGTTGCTCCAGTAACAATAGAAAAAAGAGAAGAAGGCGATGAAAATAAACCAGCAGTAATTGAGGGTATTGCAGCGCGATTTAATTCTAGAACCAAAATAGGTAATTGGTTTGAAGAAGAAATTTTACCAGGTGCTTTTGATGATGTATTAAAAGACGATGTTCGATGCTTATTCAATCACAATCCAAATTATGTATTAGCCAGATCTGTAAATGGCGAAGGTA
Source organism: Lutibacter aestuarii (assembly GCF_042676885.1). Classification (NCBI taxonomy): domain Bacteria; kingdom Pseudomonadati; phylum Bacteroidota; class Flavobacteriia; order Flavobacteriales; family Flavobacteriaceae; genus Lutibacter; species Lutibacter aestuarii. Next base: position 87,849 of record NZ_JBHTIC010000020.1, on the reverse strand, counting down.
CACTAACATTAACCGTAGATAATGAAGGGTTAAAATATAGATATGAAACACCTAACGTAAGCTATGCAAATGATTTAGCAGAAAATATACGCTTAGGCAATGTATCACAATCTTCATTTGCATTTAAAGCAAAGGAAGTTGTATGGAGAGAATTATCAGAAGAAATGGATTTACGCCAAATAGTAAAAGTTGAAAAATTATACGATGTATCTCCAGTAACCTACCCAGCCTATCAAGATACTACAGTAGCAAAGCGTAGTCACGATGCTTATGTAGCCAAAACCTCAAATAACAATTCTGAAAAAAGAAAGCTTAGTGTTTATGAAGCACAAGTATTAATTAATAAAAACAATTCATAAAAATGAAAACAAGTAAGCAATTAAAAGAACAACGTGCTTCATTAGTAACGGAGCAACAAGGATTTGTAACCTTAGCAAAATCAGAAAAAAGAGAATTTACTCCTGAAGAAGAAACACGTTTTGATGCTATTCAAGAAGAATTAAAAACGTTAGATGCTCAAATTAAAAGAGCTGAAGCAGCAGAAGCTTTAGAATTAAGATTGGCAGCAACAAATGGCGAAACCGTTGGCGAATCTGAACAAAAAGAAAAACGTAAAATGTTAAAAGATTACTCTTTACACAGAGCATTACGTTCACAATTACAAGGCGGTAAGTTAGAAGGTGTAGAGGCAGAGTATGATCAGGAAATGAGAGCAGCAGCAAAAGCCGCTGGTGTAGCAATACAAGGAGTGGCGATACCTAATGGAGCTGAAAAAAGAGATACAGCGCAAACAGTAACGCAAGATGCTGGTGCTTATGGTGCAAATTTAGTTGGTACTCAAACAATGGGTATTATAGATCAGCTACGTCCAAAACCAATTTTAGAACAAATGGGGGCAACCTATTTACGTGGCTTAACAGGAAAAGTAGAATTTCCTACAAATGACGGTGGTATTGTAGCAACTTGGGAAGGTGAGAGAGATACAGTTGCGCCTACTAAAAATGCGTATGGTAAAATTTCAATGGATCCAAAACGTTTGTCTGCAACCGTACAAGTGTCATTACAAAATTTAATACAATCAACTCCAAATTTAGAAGCTATGACAGCTTCAGATATTCGTTTAGCTACGCAGTTAGCTATCGATATTGCAGGTATCAATGGTTCGGGTGTTGGTAATGTTCCTTTAGGTATTTTAAATGCTCCAGGTACTTTTGCAGTAGTTGGTGGAACAGATGGTGCTGCGCCAACTTGGGCAAATGTTGTAGGTATGGAAACTGGTATTTACAACGTAAATGCAGAAGCTGCTAATATGGGTTATTTAATAAACCCTGTAACTAAAGGAAAATTAAAAACTACTAAACACGAAGCAGGTGATTTAGGTTATTTAATGACACCGGCAAACGAAATTAATGGCTATAAAGTTGGGGTATCAACACTAGTGCCATCTGATTTAGATAAAGGCACATCAGTAGGTGTATGTAGTGCTGCAATTTTTGGAAATTTTGCCGACTTGTTAATTGGTGAATGGGGATTCTATGATATGGTAGTAGATAATATTACAGGTAAAAAAGCTGGAATTATTGAAATTACAGTAAATCAATTTATAGACATTTTAGTTAAACGTGCAAAATCTTTTGCAGTTGTAAAAGATTGGTTAACAGCGTAAAATTTGTTTCATAGTAATAGTTTGGTTAGGTAGAAAGGGTTGTGTTGCTAACGTGGCCAACCCTTTTAAATCAAATATTAATTTTTTAAAAATGAAAAATTCAGAAAGAATATCAGGTAATAAAAAGGATGTTAAATCAAAAGCATCATCCGTAGGTAAAACACTTAAAATTAAATTTTTATTGTCGCCAACAGGTAAATATAATTTAGCATACAATGAAGGTGAAGTTGCTGAACTTCCTGAATTAAAGGCTAAAGAATTAATTGATGACGAGTACGCAATTAAAGTAAAATAGCAAGCAATGGCAGTATATATATTTAAACAAGCACATCCATCACCAACTTTAATTTCGTTGGTAGATGCTGGTAAGCAACTAAAATTTGAAAAAGATTGGGAAGTTGCTGATGAATTAAACGAAAAAAGTTTAGTTGAAGTATATATACAAGCTGCAATAAAAGCCGCTGAAAATTATATTGGTTTAAGTATAAATCAAGCAAAATTTAAACTAACTACCAATCAATTTACTAATAATTTAGCTTTTACACGTGGTCCAATTTCAGCAATAGAAAGTATTACTTATAAAGATGAAGCTGGAGATGTGCAAACTTTAGATAATTCATTATATGAATTACGTCCATTAGACCGCTATCAGCAAGAGTTATTTTTTGAAAATTTTGACGAACTACCAACTGTAATAAGTGGTGTAAGCAATGCGGTTACAATTAATATTACAACAGGTTATGGCGCAGCAGATGAATTACCTGAAGATATTAGAAGTGCTATTTATTTAATAATGACATCGCTCTATGAAAATAGACAAGATAGTGTAGAAAAATTACCAAAAGCATCTACAGTGTTATTGCAACCATATCGAATATATTAATGAATGATAAAATTAAAATAGGAAGTTTAAACCGTTCTGTTATGCTAAAGACAATTAGTATTACAGAATCTGATACAGGTGAAGATGTACCATTAGAGGTAAATTTTAAACAAGTATGGGCAAGTTTAGACGATTTATCAGGAAGCGAAGATGCAGATGGGAAAATTATTGCATTAAATGTTAGAAAATATGTGATAAGGTATATTAAAGAAGTGGTAATAAGTGGTGTTGAAATGTTGGTAGTAGATGAAGATGGTACCTATAATATTACTAGTGTACAACAACTTGGGCGTAAAAATTTTTTACTGTTAAAATGTAGAAAGCGTGAATAATGGCAAAAGATTTATACGAGATAAAAGGTTTTGATCAATTACAATTAAAATTAAAACAATTACCAGACAAGGTTAAAAAAAAAGAAATTAATAAAATATTAGGTCAGGTTGCTAACCCAACATTAAAAGCGGCACAGCAACTAACGCCAAAAGGAAGTGGAAGTATTGAAATTGGAAGTAAAAAATTTGCTCGAAAAAAAAGACAAGTTGGTAAAACGGTAATTGCTACAACATATACACCTGGTTATGGTAAAAAAACAATTGCAAAAAAAGCAATGACAAGAACAGATAATGCACTTGTATATGTTTCGCCTAGAAGTAGGAAAAAAGCAGATGGTTTTTATTTAAGGCAGTGGGTAATACGAGGTACTAAATTTTTTAAAGGAAATAATTTTATACAGCGAGCTTACGAACAAACAAAAGGTTTAGTAACGGCCGATGCAGAAATAAAAATAACAAAATATATACAAAAACAAATTAACAGATTATCAAACTAATAAAATGGAAGAAGCAAGTAAATTAATATTGTCAATTTTAAAAGGTTATGCGCCTTTAATGGCTTTAATTACTAAAATTTCTCCTGTAGTATCGTCACAACAAACAGAGTTCGATTTTATAAATTATACCTTAGAAGAACAAGGACCATTTACTAAAGATGGTGTTCATAATTATATACTAACTATTGATAGTTGGTCTAACTCTTACGATAATACCTTAAAAATTGCCGATGCTGTTAAGCAGGCATTAATACAAGCACCTACACCAATTTTTAACTATAACGGTAGTAAACCAGCATTTTCTGAAGAAGGTATCTACTACACATCAAGTAATTATTCATTTAAAAAATAAAAAATATGGCAGTAGCATTTTACGAAGGTAAGTTATTTAGAATTAAAGTTGGTGGAAAAACAATTTTTCACGAAACTGATTTCAAACTTTCTTCAACATTAGATTTTAAAGAGTTAGCAAGTAAAGATTTAACTTCTAAACAACGTACTCCAGGCGATTTAGATTGGAATATTAGTTGCTCATCATTAATAGGTAATACCATATTAGCAGCACAAGAAGATGCGGCAACTTTATATGCTAAACACGTAGCTAAAGTACCTGTTGATATTGAGTTTACAACCGATGCAACAGGAGATATGGTATTTACTGGCGAAGCATTTGTTTCTCAATTTGACTTAGATGCTACAAATGATGATGTAGCTAAAGGCTCTTTCTCTTTTGTGGGTAACGGAGATTTATCTCTAGGAGTAGTAGGACCATAATTAATAATTAAAGTTTCGCACTGGGTAAAATATTATCAAAGCCTTTTGCGAAACTTTTAAAAAAATAACCAAATGAAATATCCAACAATTACAATAGAAAGTAAAAATTATAACGTTGCATTTAATTATTCAACTATTAGAGCTTTAGCAGAGCTTTGGAATGTAGAAAAGCCTAGTGAAGTAGAAAAAAGAATAGTTACAGTAATGAATAAAGCAGTGCCAAAAAAAGGCAAAGCTGCATCAGAACTTAACTTTAAAGATATTGATGTTTTAGAAGATTTGTTTTTTACAGCAATAAACACTGTAAATGAAAACTTTAAATACACCTCTAGAGAATTAATGACTATTATTTTAGACACTCCAGAAGTTATACAAAATTTAACCAAACATTATATTAATAGCTTGCCAAAGCCTGTAAATGATGTAGTCCCAAACGTACAAAGGGATCGGAAAAAGAAATAATTTTCGATCCCACATTTGATGAGTTAGAGCAAATAGCGTTGGGCGAAATGCAATTAGAGCTAAATTATTATTACAGTTTAACGCCTAGAGTATTTGTAAACACTTTAATAGGCTATAGAAAAAAAGAAGATGAAAAATTAAAAACAAGCTGGGAACAAACAAGGATAAACGCATATCATTCTGTAATGTGGAATAAAAAACCGCCAGAATTATTAGAATTTATGAAGTTTACTTGGGAACAAAACCCACAACCTAAACTACCTAAACCAACTAAAAAAGCAGTGTATAACACTTTTAAAAAGTGGGATAAAATTAAGTTTAAAAAACAAGAATAATGGCAGGTAGTTTAGCGACCATTAATATAAAGTTTGCAGCAGATTTAAAACAATTTTCTACTCAAATGCAAAATGCAAACCGTGCATTAAAACAGCACGGTAAAGAAATGCAAAAAGTAGGAAAAGGCTTTACTACGTATATAACGGCACCTTTAGCTGCCTTAACAGCAGTAAGTTTAGTAAGTTATAATAAACAGGCACAGGCTTTAGCGCAGGTTGAAGCTGGTTTAAAAAGTACTGGCGGCGCAGTAGGTTATACTACTGCGCAGTTAGAGCTAATGGCAACAGAGTTACAAAATAATACCCTGTTTGGTGATGAAGAAATATTGCAAGGTGCTACCGCACAATTATTAACTTTTACCAATATTGTTGGTGAGCAGTTTGCACGTACACAACAAGCTGCTTTAGATTTAGCAACACGTTTAAATGGTGATTTAAAATCGGCTTCCATTCAATTAGGAAAAGCTTTAAATGATCCTGTTGCTAATTTAAGTGCATTAAGTAGAAGTGGTATTCAATTTTCTGAAGATCAAAAGAAAACTATTAATGCCTTAGCAACAACTAACCGTTTGGCTGAAGCTCAAACATTAATTTTAAATGAGTTAGAAAAACAATATGGTGGTTCTGCTGCTGCTGCCGCAGAAGCTGGTACAGGTAGCTTAAAGCAATTAGGTAATATTTTAGGAGATATTACTGAAGATTTTGGAAAAATAATTAATGAAGCTTTAAAGCCTTTTGTTGCTAAAATAAAAGAATTGGCTATTGCTTTTAAAAATTTACCAGAACCTACAAAAAAAATAATAGCAGTTATTGCTGGTTTAGCTGCTGCTATTGGTCCTTTATTAGTAACATTAGGTTTTTTAATGACAACCGTTATACCTGGTTTAATTACTGCTTTTGGTTTTTTAAAAGCTGCTACTTTAGCTACTGCAACTGCTTTTAAAAGTTTAACAACAGCAATGTTAGCAAATCCTATTGCTTTAGTTGCTGCTGCTGTAGGCTCTTTGGTTTATGGGTTTACGGTATTAATTCAAAAAATAACTCCAGCTGTAAGTAAGCTTAAAACTTTTTTTAATTTAATTAAAAGTGGTGGTAATCAAGCGCAGTTTATGGTATATCAAATGCAAGATGTAGCAAATGCAATGCAAGAAGAAGAAGAAGCTGCTGAGGCTGCGGCAGCAGAAACTGCAAAATTTAAAAAAGAGCAAGAAGAAGCTGCTTTGGCTGCTAAAAAATTAGCAGATGAGTTAAAAAATCAACAAAAAATTATTGTACCTACAGCAGATGGTAGAAGTAAAGTTGCAAATGTAGTTGGTACTGAAATAGTTACAGATGCTAGTGGTTTTACTGCTGGTTTAGACGTTGATGAAGGATTTTTAAATATTCCTGAAAAATTAGCCAATGCAAATAATGAAATATCTACCCAGTTAGAAAGTGCTAAAGTAAAATTTAATGAGTTTCAAGAAGCTTCTTCAGAAATTTTAACAAATGTAGCTAATAATTTTGCAGTTGGTTTTGGCGAAGTTGTAGGTAGTATTATTTCTGGAACAGCTGGTATGGGAGATGTATTTGCTTTATTGTTAGGTACTATAGCAGATTTAGTTACATATTTAGGAAAAGCTGCTATAAAAATAGGTATAGGTATGCTTGCAATAAAACAAGCATTTACCAATCCTTTTACAGCTATTGCCGCAGGTATTGCTTTAGTTGCTATGGGTGCTTTTATAAAAAGTGTTGCTAGCAATTTTAGTGGTGATAGCGGTGGTAATACCAGAGCTTTTGCAAATGGCGGTATTGTTTACAGTCCTACAACAGCTTTAATTGGCGAATACGCAGGCGCAACTAACAATCCTGAAATTGTAGCGCCTTTAGATAAATTAAAAAGTTTAATAGGTGATCAAAGTAATAATAGTGTTATAGAAGTTACTGGTAAGTTTGATGCAAGTGGAGAAACTATGCAGTTAGTTTTAGATAGATATGCTAAGCGAAAAAACCGTATAAGTTAATGGCGCTACTTAATTTAAACATATTAATAAATGATACTACTACAGGCGAAACCGTTTTAAATATAGAGCGTACGCAAGCTCAAGCGCCTACCTTACAATATAAGGGTGGAGATGATGAGTTTCAATCGTTAATAGCTTCTACTTTATCATTTAATATGTTAGTTAACAATGCTGCTGATGGCTTTTTTTTACATTTATTTACAGGAAATGAAACACATTATCAGGTACAATTAGAAGAAGCTAGTACAAATAATTTACTTTGGCAAGGTCATTTATTGCCAGATCAATACAGTGAGCCATATGAAAACGGAGCCTTATTTGTAAATTTTACAGCAACAGATGGTATCGGTCGCTTAAAAAATAAATATTTACCAGCTTCATTTTATACTGAAATTAAATCAGTTGCTAAAATTATTGCAGCTTGTTTAGAGTTAACAGCAAATAAATTTAACATTATTATTGCACCAGCAATTACTTGCGCTGTAAAAGATATTACTTTTTCTGATATAGAAATTGATACCACTTCATTTTTAGAAAATAATAAAAAGAAAAATGCATATCAAATTTTAGAAGATGTATTGGTAGGTTATAACTTATTTCAATATGGTGGATATTGGTATGTTATAGGTGTGAATAGAAAACATACAAGTTTAGTAAATGTGGAGTTGTATAATGTTTTGGGAGAACCTATAAATACAACTGCAACTTTAACGCGTACTATTAAAAGTGTAGTTTTTGAAACTACACCGCAAGTAAGTGTAATTGCACCATTTAAAACGGTAAGTGTTAATTGGAAAAAAAACAGTAGCAGTACTATTCTACCTACAGATGTAGTATATCAATTACCTATAAATCAAGGTTATTTTGATTATGTTCCACGTTATTGGCAAGTTGCAAGTACAATTCCTGAATTTGATATTTTATTAACTAGTAAATCGTATTGGCGTGGTGTTATGCCTTTATATTTTTGGGGATACCCAAATTGGGGTACACCAGTAACATCAAGTAGAGATCCGTTTTATTTAGCATTAACTGGCGAAGTTTTAGAGGCTTCAATAGAAAATAATTATGCGTATTTAAATAATGGATATTATATAGAAGGTGGTTTAGGAATTGAAAGTACTATTGATGTATCAATGGAATTTACAGTGTGGATTTTAAACAATGCTAGTGATAATATTGTTATTGATGATTATAAGGGAAAAATATTGTATGAAATTTTAATTGATAATCAAACTGTAGTTAGTAATAAAGCATCTTTTGATGTGAATGATGAGTTTGATTTTGAATTAACTACAGATAATTATATAAGTATTACTGGCCGTTTAAATATTAAAGATTTTCCTATTAATAAAAGCGGGTATGTAAATGTAAAGTTGCATCCTGTTATTGAAGTTGCTCATTCTGGCACCTATGCAATTGATAGAATTGTGTACACAAAATTAGAGATAAAGTATAAATCGGCTAATAGCAATGCTTCAGAAGTTATAAAAAATAGAAATATTGACTTTACAACTATTAAAGAAGTAGATGTTGTATATGGAAGTGAGCGCAGTGATTTAACATTAAATAAACTATTAATAAATCCAGCTATAACATTAGGAAGTTATCAATATACAATACCAGCGCAAACCGTTGGTATAGCAATTGAAAATTATTTACATTATTCATTTACTACCTCTGGAGTATTTCTTGAAACAGTATGGGAAACTGTTTTATACATTTCAGAAGCTACTTACCAATACTTAAATAAAAATCGAGAAAATATTTATGTAAAACGTGTGGCTACAGGCAATTTTGAGTTGTTAACAGATTTTTACTTGTATAATAATGATGTGCGTGGTTATGTATTAACCCAATACAATGCTGCAGAACCAATTTTGCAAGAAGATGAAATATATGTAAAAATAATAGAAACTACTATTACAGAAACAGACGATAGTTATTTGCGTGCTTCTTGGAAAAGAGTTGGCTATACAGAGAATGTAAGTTATATAGAAGCAATGGCGCGTATGTATCATTCAACAGTACAAGCTTTAAAGTTTAAAATAGAAGGCAGTGTATTTGGCTTAGTAACTCCTTTAGATATTTTACAGTTTAGGTATTTAGCTGTAAAAAATTACAATGCTTTAGACGTAACATTAAAATTAGATATAGGAATGTCGAGCGTAATTATGATTGAAAGTGTAAACAAACAAATTAACGATTATGAGTAAACCTAACACCTTACATATAATTGGATTTTCGGTAAAACAACATACAGTAATTGCGCCGCCTGTAGTTATTGATGCAGAAGAAAAAGAAAGCTATGCTTTTAAAGGTTATGTAACAGAAGATTATTGGGTATAAAATTAATAAATAATGGCATTAACACTAAGAAGAAATAAGGGAAGTGAATTAACTTGGGATGAAGTTGATGATAATTTTGAAGGCTTAAAAACCGATATTGATAAAATTAAATTACAAACACCCCAAGATACAGATACCGCTTTGTATGATGGAGATGCAATTTGGACTGGAAGTGGTTTAACGTATTACGTGTATGTAGAGGAATTTAAAATTGATGGTGTTTATCAAGATTTATTTATTTCGGCTGAAAAAACATTAGCTCCTTTAGATGCTGGTACTTATCCAGGAATGAAACGTAAAGATGTTTTTGCGGTTGAAACTGATGGCGCTGGAAATTACTATATAATAGTAGTGCAAGGTCCAATAGGTGTAGTACCAATTGAACCTACATTAGATGCTTCAACGCAGTTAAAAATATCATCAGCAACTATAAGTGCTGGAGCAACTACGCCTGATGGTGTTAACAAAACAATTATATATGCTGAAGGTGAACCAGCAGAGTGGTTTGTGAATACCTCAGACCCTGCAAAAGTTGTATTAGCAGATACAACGCATATAATATCAGGATCACAAAGTATTTATTGTAATGGTCCAGATCAAGACACTACTATTTTGTTTAGCGCGCCAGGGAGTGTTTTTACAAGTAGCGAAATACTGTTAACATTTGATATTAAATTAGATACTGTTTGGGAATGGAAAAGTAGTAAACGAACAACTATAGATTTGTATTTGTATGACACCAGTGATCGATTTGTAGATAGGTTACGTGTAGGTTCTGATTTTGGCTTTGGCTTTGATGGTTACAATACTACAGATGTTCAAAAAGTAGTAGTACGTTTAAGTAGATTCCCTGGTTTTTTTACTAAAAATACTTTTGATAGAGTTGAATTTAAATTTAAGCGTACAAGTAATGATATTTTTAAAATTGATAATGTAGCCTTGGTAACTGGGGTAGAATATAATGGCATTGTTAAAGTACCAACAACCACAGCTGATTTAATTAATAAAGGTACTAATTTATATGATAATAAAACCTTTATAGAAGCCGATTACACCAGCCCAGCTATAGGAGATATGGCATATTGGAATGGTACCGAATTTATAGTTGACAAAATACAAATAGGAGGAGGAAACGCCCAAAATTTATAATTATGACAAAGATATTACCTGTACAATATAGATTAGACACTGCTGCTAATTGGGCAGCTGAAAACCCTGTTTTGCTGAATGGAGAAGTAGCAAAAGAAACCGACACAGGCAAAAAAAAGGAAGGCGATGGCGTTACCGCTTACAATAGTTTACCGTATTTAGGTACTGATAAAGAAGACTCATCTAATAAACAAGACAGTTTAGCTGTAGATGGCACAGGAACAAAATATCCAACTGTTGATGCTGTTAATAGTGGTTTATCAGCAAAATTGGACGCATCAGCATATAACGATAGATTTAAAGGTAAATACACATCACTCGCTAATTTACAAGCAGCACACCCAACAGCAAATGCAGGTGACTATGCGCAGGTAGATGCTGGAGCTGCCAACCCAGTAGTAAATTATAATTACGATATTGAAGATGGTTGGGTAATAGGTAATAGCGGATCAGGCGCAACTACAACCGACGAACTTCCTGAAGGCAGTTCTAATCTTTACTTTACAGCTACAAGAGTTTTAGCAACTGTTTTAACAGGAATTTCATTTTTAACAGGCACCGCAGTAGTAGCAACTGATACTATTTTAGTAGCAATAGGAAAATTGCAAAAGCAAATAAATGATTTAAAAACACTTACAGCATTAGACGCTTCAACATTTAATAACAATTTAGCACCAACAGATAATACGCTGCAGAAAATAGCAGATAAGTTTGATGCTTTTGCGGGTGGCACATCTGGTGAAAATATATCACCTTATGTTTTTTCAACAACAGCTTATGGAGCTATTTCTGATGCTGATATATCTTTAGGTTCTACAACTTTTGGAACAGATAATACAACTGTATTACAAAATTTATTAGATGAGGCATTAACTAAACCAATAACAATTATTTGGGATGGCAAATATTCTTGTACTGGGTTAACAATCCACTCAAATACACATATTATTGGAAGTGGTGGAAGCGGTGTAATATTGAGAAATGCGTCAAATGTTCCAGTTTTCCAAAATTCAAATAGGGTTTTACCATCTGCTACTGGTGGTTATGGTAGTAATATTATTGATGAAAACATAGTTATTGAAGATTTAATAATAAACGGTAATGGGTATAATACTGGCATTGGTGGTGACGCTATTTTTGACACAGCCAACAACGGAAGTGCGGTAAACGGTTCAGCTCAAACCAAAAGAATACCAATTATTGATTTTTTAGGAGCAAAAGAAGTTTATTTAAATAACGTTAAACTTTGGGCTGGTAGATATTGGGCAACATCTTTTTGCAATGTGGAACAATTACATATAAAAAATTTAGATATTGATTTTGGTCTAAGTTCAACAAGGGATGATATTAATTACGATGGTATACATTTTAATGGATACGCAAGATGGATTTCAGCAGATGGCGTTAGAATAAAAGGAACGGCAGATGATGCGATTGCTATAAATGCAGATGCTATCGCTACTTATTATCCAGGATATACAGGACCTATAACTGACGGATATTTTAAAAACTTCTATTTTTACGAAACTACAAGAGGAATAAGAATTTTATCTGACACAAGCAGAATTGATAGATTAACATTCGATAATTTTAAAGGTTATGTAGGCGATTTATTTTGTTTAATTCAGGGGGCTTTTTGGGCTGGTTCAGGAATGGGGGCTACTTCTGATTATGGAAGTATATATTTTAATGATATTGATATTGAACTTTTTGACGATGCATATTATACTTTAAATACATATATTTATGTAGATAATGTCGTTTTACAAAATTTAAATATAAATAATATAGTAAGAAAAGATTATTCTATTTCAGCTCCATATGTTTACATATCAGGCACTAACACTAACATTACACACATAAATATTACAAATATTAGAGAAATTCCAGATGTTGCATTTTCAACACCTTTTATTAAAATTGTAGAAGGTCTTATTGAAACGTTTAATATAGATAATATTAGAAGAAACTCAAGTGGTGGTAATTTTAATTCACCACTTATTGAAATTTCATCAGCAGGGCAAGTTAGATATTTAAATATTAATAATTTAGTACATAGAGATGTGACATCCAAAATTAATGCAGATGTAATTAAATACACAGGTACTTTATTGGCAAATGTTTTTTTATCAAATATTGCATTAACAAATATAGCAAAAATTGTAAATGCGACAAGTGGGATTTCAAATATAAAAGCGTTAAATATTACACATTTAGGAAGTGTTGATGCTTCATTTACAACCACATATATAATATCAGATTTAAATTTATCTAATTACTCAAGTGCAAGTGTAAGTGCATTAATAACATCTGGAACTTTTACTAATAAATGGGGTGATGGGTTTACTTTTAGACCTTGTGTTGTAGCAGACTTACCATCAGCATCTCAATATTTAAGTATTTCATTAGTAACAAATGAGTCTGGTGGCGCAGTACCAGCTTTTTCAGACGGAACAAATTGGAGAAGGGTAACAGATAGGGCAATTGTAAGTTAAATTTTTGTTTATAGCCGACAAATTAAAATAATAATAAATATGACTCCAATTATAGATAAAATATTATCGTTTACAATTAGTAAAAAGTTAAGTGTTTTCATTATAGCAACATTTTTAATTTTTGCTGAAAAATTATCGGCAGAACAGTGGGTAAATATTGCTATGATGTACATAGGTACCCAAGGTGCTATAGATATTTTAGTAGAATTAATAAAAGCAAGAAAAACTAAATAAAAATGACTGTAGAACAAAAAAATTACTTAAAAAATAATTGGTTAACACTTGCTAATTTATTAGTGTTACTAACATTGGCGTATAATTTAGGAGTTTCTCAAACTAAAATTGAAAAAGACATTGATGTGTTAAAATTACACGCTAACGATATAAATCTTCATATGCCATTTGAAAAAAAAATTGAAGTTTTTGTGCCAAGAGTTGAGTTAGATAGTAGATTAAAGAATATGGAAACTATGTTAGAGCGTATAGAACAAAAAATGGATAGATAATGGGAAAGCCTGTAGTTGAAATTATTAGAAGAAACCAAAACGAAACTCAAACATTGGGTACGTGTACAGTATTGATAGATAATGATATACCAATGTTTACAAGTTTAAGTTTAGAACGTGGTTGGCGTAATAATATAAAAAATGTGAGTTGCATACCTATTGGTATATATAATTTAGAATTAGAATATTCGCCAAAGTTTAATAAGCTTCTTTGGGAAATTAAAGGAGTACCTAATCGAAGCGAAACAAAATTCCATATAGCTAACTATTGGAAGCAGTTAAACGGTTGCATAAGTTTAGGAACAGATCCAATGGATATAAATAAAGATAATTATTTAGACGTTACTAATAGTGAAGCTACTATAAAAAAATTCCATAAAGCATTAAATGACTATACCAAAGCTATTTTAATTATAAAAGGTAAAATAGGAATTAATTAACTTATAAGTGAAATGCAATTAAATTCATAACAAATAAAATTATTACTGATAGAATGGAACTAAAAAAATCATTTCCATATATATTAATAGCCGCATTGCTTGTTTTACTATTTTTAAAAGATGGTAAAAAAACGCCACAGAAACCAGTATTTATAAAAATACCTGAAATTGTTGGCAGTTTTGAAAGTTCACAACCAATTCACTTACCAATAATTCAAAAACCTTTAGGACAAATTTTGTCCAAAAAAGAAACTATTTACATTAAAGAAAATGAAAACCTTTTAAAGGAATACCAGGAGCAAAACGATAGTCTAAAAACTGAGCTGTTTAAAAAGGTTATTCAACTTAATAATTTTACATCAAACTTTGAAGATGAGCATTTAAAACTTTCCATTAAAGGTATTGTACAAGGAGAAGTAAAAGAATTGACACCAACATATACAATAAAACAGCGCAAAGTAGCTATACACCCTAAACAGGTTAAATTTAGACTATTAGCTGGTGCCGAAATTGGAAATAATCTATTATTTAACAAACCTTTATTTAAAGCAAATGTAGGCTTTCAAAATGCAAAAGGAAACATCTTAAAATTTAGCTATGATACTGAAGAACGTATTTTTATAGGTTATGACTTTGCCCTTTTTAAAATAAAAAATTAAGTGCTAAATACTTCCATTGCTTTTATGCTAAGCCACTCTAAGGAGTGGTTTTTTTATGCTTTTTAACAAAATTTAAAGCTATTTCAACTGCTAAATCCTGATATTGTTTTATTAATTGATAATCAATTTCAATATTTTCTTTCATTAAATTTTTTATAATTTTTTGGCTTATTTCTTCCTTTAGAATTTTGATACAATCATTAATAACAGCTTCATTTAATTCATCAAAATGAGAATTGAGTAAGTTATGTTTGAAATCTTCAAACGCATTTCTAGTTTCTTTTTGGTAAATTGATTTCATAAAAACACAAAATTAGTTAAAAAACTGGTAACTTTGTTTAATAGTTTTTTTATAAAATAGTGTACTAAAAGTGTACAAAATAAAATAATAATAATTTTAAAATACTGATAATTAGTTTTTTAAATATATCAATAAGTTGCCTTCTAAGCAGACGGTCACAGGTTCGAATCCTGTCGCGATCACATTAATAATCAAGCACTTACATGTATTATGTAAGTGCTTTTTCCGTTGCTGTAACATATTTGTAACACAAATACCAAATTAGGACGTGAAATCGTGTTTTTTATTATTGGTTTTCAATACAAAAAGTAATAAACAATGAATAACAGCACGCTACCTTTATAAGGTTCAAATAAGGTACAATTTTGCATCAATGATAATAAATAATAATCAGTAAATTGGTTATCAAATTAACTGCATTTAGTCTAATAAACTAATCTCAGATATTTGAATTTATTTCATTAATTTTGATAGTCTTTTAGCCGGCTTACATTTTTAATGTATTCTAATGTAATTATTGATAAAAGATGTGGAGTATAATATTTAATAAATGTTTTTGTGATTAAATTAGTAAGCCTTGAGGAAAAATTAGACGAAGTAAATTTCAGAAAACAATCAATAAAGCAATTTGTTCATAAGATTACCACTAATGGTAGTTATAGTGGTTGGCAAGATTTCTTTAGTAATTTAATTCTCCGAAACTCTGATTATTGTTTTTCGAACGAAATAGTGGAGTATATTAAATCAAAAGGACTAATTATTACTGATAAAGCTGAATTAGTAAATAGGTTAAATTTATTAAAATTTTTTCCTGGATATGACTGTCTGCAATGTATTAAGAAATATTCTGATTCTTATAAGGAAGGATTTAGGAGTGAAAGAATTGAATCAAGGTATAATATCATAGATGTTGGGTTACAGGATAAATTATACTTTGGAAAATATAAAGGCTTTAGTTTAAACTATGTTGCTCACAATGACCCGTCATACCTTAGATGGTGTATTGACAATGTAGACCACTTCTTACTTAATAGAAAAACTGTTTCAGAGCTTTTCTCTATTTTTAGTGTTAATTCAAAGCATAAAATTGATTACCTTGGAAAAAATTTTAGTTATAAAAATACACTTAAAAAAGTTGCTAAAGTACAAGAAGAAATATTAGAATTTAAGTCGAGTTATGATGTTGATTTATTCCAAATATTTTATGATAGAGTTAACTTAAAACAATGTTCTTGGCTAACAAAAACTGAAGATAATCAATCTTATAGAGAATTGATTGACGAATGTATGGAGGCTGAAAAATATGATGATTTAGATGCGGAAGATTTTGGTTTGGCGTTATCTATAATAACAAGTGAAATCAAAAAAAATAATGACAAATTTATGACTATCTCTTTTTATAATGAATTACTAAAATACCAGGGATCTAAACCCGTATCAGCAGATGGTAATACAATATTCTTATATGATTTAAGGTCTAAGTCGATAAGATGGAACGCAGTTCAAGAATTTCAGACTTATTTTGAAGATAATTTTTCCAAATACGATGTCTATGTTGATCAATTTGGATTGGTGTTTGACAATGAAACAGGCCTTTCCTACGTTTCTGAAAAAGAATTAAAATCGCTACAGGAAGAATTATATTCCAAAAAAAATCCCACATATTACAATCAAATTATTGATAGAATACATTGGAATGGTTATTGTGGAGCTTGTCATGAAAACCCATGTATGTGTAGCGATCCATATTAATTTTAATAATTCATATTATTATATGTTATTTTTTAATTATATTGACTAACCTCAAATATCTCTTAATCGGTTTCCCGGCATAAGGCTTTTTAAAGTGTTCCTGGTAGAACTGGCCATAAAGTTTTTTGGACCTAAAATATGGATCTATTGTACAGTTCAGGCTTAATAAGAATGATTTAATACAAATTAAGCTATCTGATTTCTTCTGATCTCATTATGATTTGTTCGAACGTATGATACCGACAAAGTGGTGCTAATTGGTGTTGAAATACCGAGCCCACCTGAACTTACAGATGTTTCTACTGATCTATATTTAAAATCTTTTAGGGTAACTCTATACCTATTATCTTTAAAATCAATGGTTATGAACATAGTAAAGTCAGAAAACGCCCAAGCAAAGTTTTTGATTGGCGAAGCTTTTGTAAGCGTACTTGTACCAATTAAAGAGCCATCAATTAATTCAATATTTTTAGTAAGAGGTTGTTTTTTAAAATACTCATGCACCTCTTCTTTAGTTTTGTTAGTCTCATAAATTTTTTGCCAGATTAGAACTCTGTCGTTTAGTTTGAAGTGTTCATGCTGAATCTTACTCTGCTGACTGAAACTAAAAACAGAAAAAAGTAAAAATACTATAAGGAGGTATTTAATTCTAATGATACTTTCATTTTCCATAATTAAAACATAAAATTAACAACTAAAATTATTGAATTACTGGTTAGAATCTTATGACTAATATCATTAATCAAATAATTCCAGTTGTTGAGGTAGGTAAATGAATTAAAAAAGGTTCTCAAATTAATGACACCAAACAAATATTAAAATATTCTTCTAAAATTTGATTATATTATTCTAATGTTGAGTTGTCAGAATAAATTATTTTTTCAGGCTTCCAAATAATTTTTAAGTCATCAATGTCTTTACTTCTAAAAGTAACATCTTCATCAATAAATTGGTTATAGTCAGTTTGAGTGTTATAATTTATTGTGCTATTCGCAGGTATCCCATCATCATAGGTTAATTCTATGTTATTTAAATAATATATTCATTTTCAGTGTATTATATTTGGTGTTTCGGTTTTTTTACAAAATTGAGGTGCTAAAAAACTATGAAATGATGTCCCCTTCAATTGAGAACTATGAGTCTCAACAAAAAAGAACTGCCCAAGAGGTAGGTTCTAAAGTAGAAATACTTAAAAAGCATATACATAAAGCAAAGGTTTTTCTGTATGAACTTAGGCTTTTTATACGTGAAAATCATTTTGAATCTGATAAAGATGAAGTTCATTTTTTTAAAAATGTAAAACCAAAGATTTGTGCAGATTTAACTTTTTATTCAGAGCAACTAGAGTATGAGGTTTTAAAACCGAATTCATCAATAAGTGTTCAAAATCAATATGTAAAGTCTGTATTGAAAAAGCTGGAATCTCATAAAAGGAAGAATATAGTCTTCTATAAATACTACAAGCAAAAAGAGACAGTGTTAGATCATATTTATTTTCTAAGAGGAAATGAGCAACTAGAATTATTCAATGTGAGTCTAATCCCATCCTTAGATCCTGAGTTTTTTACGAGTCATTGTCTTTTAGCATCTAAGGTGTTGAGTTATGATTTATTGACAGAGTTTTACAAAAAAGAGCTTTTAAACTTTAAGAAAATTGAAAGCGGTC
This sequence comes from Lutibacter aestuarii, assembly GCF_042676885.1. Taxonomy (NCBI): domain Bacteria; kingdom Pseudomonadati; phylum Bacteroidota; class Flavobacteriia; order Flavobacteriales; family Flavobacteriaceae; genus Lutibacter; species Lutibacter aestuarii. The sequence goes on along the minus strand of NZ_JBHTIC010000020.1, from coordinate 69,577 downwards.
ATTTCAATACCTCAGCAGAATCATCTATAGATTGGAATATCAATTGGACAGCATCTAAAACCGATTTAATAGAATTAATTTATGCGTTAAAAGTTTCTGGAGCTATAGATGGCGGAGTAGGAAATATCAATCAAATCTCTAAGGTCCTTTCAGAACTATTTAATGTAGAATTGGGTAATTTTTATAAAACCTATTCAGAAATCAAGAATCGAAGTAAAGACAGAACTAAATTTCTCAACAAATTAGTCCAGAGTTTACAAGCTAAACTCGATTATGATGATAGTTTATAGCTATTTGTAATACATACGTAACTACGATAGTAGTTTTTAGGTGAAATTATAGTGCTAGAGTTAGCTTTATAATGCTTGTTTTATTCTAAAAACTACACTAATACTCTTGAAATATGTAAAAAATATTTTTCGTTACTACCTAGTACATATCGAAATAGTTCAAAAAAACACACTCACATTTGCAATACAAAAATCAAATCAACGATTCACGAACACTAGTTTATCAAAATAGTAAAGTTCGTGAGCTAAATCAACAAGAAGAGGCTGTATGAATTGTGGGGGCATTCTGCAGCTTCTTTAATTAAAATGAATTTTACAAATGCCAACATCAATCATTACAAGAGTTTGTTAAAGAGCGTAGGAAAGAAGTTCACTTGACTCAAGAAGAGTTTGCAGAAAGGGCAGGAGTTGCCTTAACGGTTGTTCGGAAAATAGAACAAGGGAAAAACGATTTAAATTTAGAAAAAGTAAATTTAGTATTAAAAATGTTCGGGTATGTATTAACTCTGGTAGATGAGCGCTTACTTAATTCAAATATAGGTTATGATGAGAAAAGCTAAAATCTATTATAATAACATTTTGGCAGGAGTTTTAACAGAAACCAATGATGGTGATTATACTTTTCATTATGATACAAATTATATAAGTAAGTACCCCAATCAATTTATCACATTTACAATGCCGATCAGTGATAAAGTATATAGAGACAAAAGGCTATTTCCTTTTTTTGAGGGGTTAATTCCAGAAGGTTACCCATTGTCGCGATTAGAAATTTAATTCCACGATTACTTTTTGATACGGGTTCCACGGTTGTAGAAACTGCAATTCCCTTTAAAACATTACAGGCAAGTTGTTGCATTGCAGCTGTAAGTTGTTCGTCCATTTTTTCTGTTGACATCAAGATGATGTTTTCAGAGGCTATGGCTTATAACCGTACCAAGGTAAAACTATATGCATCACCTTCCTTGAAAGCCCGACACCTATCGTATCGGGCTTTTTTTTGTAATGACTAAGATTATTATAGACCGTATAAGGGTAGGTTATTTTAACTTTAATACCACTTGCTGGCTTTTTTTATCAAACATTATAACAAATTGATCACCAGGAATGAATGTATCACCAGGAATGAATGTATCTCCCGGAATGAATGTATCACCAGGAAGGAATGAATCACCTGGAATGAATGTATCTCCCGGAAGATAGGGTTTTTTTACATTGGCTGTAATAAGGGCATTCTGTAAGTCTATATTAAAACTCCGTGCACCTTTAAGCGGTAAAGATTTTGTCTTCCTTGTTGATCTTGCGCCATTCTTATATAGTTTACCGGAATAAAAGGTACTTTTTGGATATTTCCTTGCTAAGTTTTTAGCATTGCTTTTATCAAAAGGTATAATGTCCGTCAATTTTTTATTGGAATTATCTACTACCAACAATACGTCTTTTCCATTGGAAAGTTTGGTTTGGGCGTTAGCATTTGGATTTACAGCCCATACCAATAGAATCAAAAAAATCATTGTTTTCATCTGTGTTTTCATAGTTATATTATTTAAAAGTTAATATTTATTCATTATTAGGTTCAACATCAATTTTAGAATTGGACTTTTAATATTCAGGAACATGAAACTGAAAATCCTGCGATAAGTTTTTCAATGGTGCTGTTCCCCGGAGAAGCTGCATTGATATTTTCAAGAGTACTTATGGCAGTGCCGATTCTCCCCATGCTGGAATAAAGGATTTCTTTGTAAACATCGCATGCTAAAGCTCCCAGGGCTTCGTTTATTTTTTCATCCATACCACCCGCATCCATTATTATGATAGCTTGTGAGGCCAAAGCATATAACTTGACAAGGGTAATGCTATATGTGGCAACTATTCCAATGGGCATGGTACCAATTCCCGTCATCGTCATACCAAGGTTCATTCTGGCAACCAATTTTGAATATTCCTGTACAACGACCTGTAACGCCTTCAGCTGTTCTTCTGTAGTGCTGCCTCCCCCTCCCGTTTCGTCGGGCAATATACCATAGAGTTCTCCATTCGTACGGTCTATCTTCCAAATAGATTTTGTCTGTAGTGTGGTATCTACAAATTTCAATTCCGAACGGCCCAGTAGAATAGAGTAATAGTGAAGAAAGTTTTCCTTATAGGCCTTTTTTACAAATTGTTCATCACTTCCGCTATCCATGTTCAATAGTAAGGGTTTTCCTTTCAAATGGGAATAAGCACTATCATCAAACATATGACCCTCCAAAATGGCCAGTTGTGCCGTTTTTTTAAGGGTTTCCCTAAAACCTCCCTCTCCACTCCGTGTTACCGAGAGATATTCTGAGGTGGGCAGATAATCGAAGGATATTCTAGTTTTTTTATTGTAATAGCCTGGTATGGCCTTTATAATGCATGTTCTAAATCCTTTGGGGTAGGTAATGGCTTTTTCTGTGGCCTGATCTTGTAAAGGCTGCATCATGGACAATAGAATCTGAGGATAACTTAAAGTACCCTTGCCCAATTCCTCCAGTGCCTTGGGTATGTTGTTGTCCTGATATGCCTCAAACCATTCCCGATTGCTCAACAGGGTTTGTAAGTATTCGGTAAGTTGGAGCGAAAGGGTGGGAGCTTCCCGTTCAAAGGACATGACTAGACCGCCTAACAACGTTTCGTGCACTTCATGTATCATTTGACGGTTAGGTTTTATGTGGGCTCCGTTGCGGTCCAAATGGGGTTCATACCCGGCCAACACTCTTTTAATTGTACCCATACCTTTTCCCTTGATGGTCAGGTAGAGCCCGATCATACGGTTTCCCAGAACATTATCGTTCATAGGGAAGTTATAAGGTAGTTCAATTTGGTGCTCGGTCCCTTTGATTTTTACGATGAGCTTGTGATCTTTATCCTCTTCAAAAGAATTGTAGGTGAGTACATAAGTGGGAAAACTTAACTGATCTACGTATTTTTTAATTTCTGCAATGGTCGTTTCCTGATCATCCGCAGCTATTTCCGTAAAGTCTATATTTTCTCTTAAACGCTTATAATGTATTTCTTTGTTATATACATTCAGCAGGATGGCTGGTGGTCCGGCATTATATATGGACTCATATGAGGTATCGTACTCATCACTGTTCTCTCCGTCCGTAGCATAAAGAATCAAATCAGCATCAAATTGCTTTCCATTTAATAAGGAGGTATAGAGTGTTGAATCTGTTTCTTGTAGGAATACTTGAGCCGAAGGGTAAGCTTCCCGTATCATCCCCTCGGTTTGTGTCAAAAACTCCTTGATGCCATCTCCCCGATATGCTTTAGGCATACTACCGGAGGTATCGTACATCAAAAGTATTTTTGGTGAAATGGAGTTTTGTTTCATCCAACCTACAATGGGTTGCCCATTGTCCACAAGCTCAAAATTGCCTATGGAAAGCCCCCCGACAATATTTCCCTCGGCATCTTTTGGTTCCAGCTCCAGTCTCACCTTTGGAAAAGCTTGCGGATAAACCTTTCCTTCCAATGAACGAATATTGTTTAAGGCCACCGTCAACTCCTCTTCGGACGGTACGATCGGTGTGTAGCGTTCCAATACTTTTTCGCCCTCCAAAGTAATGGGCTCGCCCAAAAAGGAGCGTTTCTCTACATAGCTAACATCTTTATGGATATCCTGAAGAGCCAAACACGGGGTAAAATTGGATATTTGGGAAACTGATTTTGTGGCCTGGTCCCCGAACGTCATATTGTTCAGAAATTGTACCTGTAGCTGATTGCCCAATAATTCTGATAATTTCCAAGTTCCTGAAACCAATGTGGTTTCGTTCCATTTATCCATAACGTTCCTGCAAGAGAGGGTAACTGTAATGTCCTGTTCCTTGGGTTCCTTAAATTCTCTGGCGTCTTTGAGCTCTTTATTTTCATTGGTAGGGTGCAGCTGGCCAAAGGGGACTTCGGGGTCAAATATGTGCGCATATTTTTCTTCTTCGTTTTCATAAAAGACCACCGAAGGAATGCCTTTTTCATCAAATCCTTGTTCGGTTGGTTTCTCACGGATATATTCTTCCTTGATCTGCCCCAATAGGTCATTGGCCAATGCCTCCGTTTTTTGTTGAAAATCCGGAATGGTTTCAAAGCTCCTGTTTGTTTCCGTAACGCCCAAAGCTTTATGCCATTTACGCATTTTACGGTTGGAAATGGGCGGGTCAAATTCCGGGATGTATTGTCTAAAAGTAATGTCCTTGACCTTGTCCAACGAAATAGTGGTGGTTTCCCAAACCACTCTGGCCTCAAAACCGGCTTCTACCAACATGTTTTTCAATATTTCGGCCTTTTCCCTAGGTGTGGCGAGTCCACAACGCAAAGCCATTTCGGTACCATACTGGGTTTCGGTGGCGATGTATTTATAAAAATCACGTTTGGATGGCAGTATTTGGAAACTGTCCCTTACGAATTCCGTCATGGCCTTAGGGTTTTTGGAGGCTACAAGCACTTTGCGCCGGCCGACCAAGTGATCCGGACTCTGCTCCAACATTTTGATCATATCTTCCCAAACCCCAAAGGGAGGTCTGCCCAAATCTTCGGTATTGCAGCTTTGAAATAGCAAGGGCGATAGGTACAGTCCTGAACCGGCCAATACCAATTGTTTGAAAAAATCCCTGCGGGAGGTATTGGAAACGAATGGTGTATTATGGTCTTTCATACAGATAAGGTTGGTTGGATTAGTGAAGTTGCTCTAAATTCAAATCCTTTACGATTTGCTCCAATTCATCATGGCTCACTTCATAGGTTTCCACATCAACGGCAAATCGGTTGTTATAGAACATGGACAAGCTAAATTTACCACTCTTCAAGCCGGACTCCTTTACCTTGATGCCGTTGATCATGTTACTTTTGGTATAGCCCCAGGAACCTTTTTCATCGTATTCTCTAGTGCTGGAAAACCGGTAGGTGCTCACGGCGTTGTTTCCCTTTTCGCCAGCGCCATCAATGACCATTACCCTTACCCTTCTATTGTTTACACTGTAGGTACCACCACAGGAACCCATTCCCGAAATCACGTTAATGGCGGAAGAGGTCAAGGGCATGCCCAACACCGTTTTGGGCATCCAAGCTTCAAACTGTTCTTTGGTAAGCGGTGTTTCATTAACCAGTGTTCTCTTATTGTCTTGGATGTCCTCAACTGTTTTGACCAAATCATTGGTGCTAGAGGTTTTTGGTTCTGTTTTATTATCTTCTTTACTCCCACAAGAAATAATTAGAAGCAAGACCATTGGAATAATGAATGATGATATAATGATTTTCATAGGAAAAGGTTAATGCGTGGCCTGGGCACAAGGTTTAATTTTGTCCATTTGTTTACTTATTTCAGCGGTGCTACGAAGAAGGCTTATGGGATGAAAGTGTTTCAATAGTACTGCCAAGATGGGTTTAGAAACCTCATTCTCCCTATCGGAAAATTTTGCGGAATCGTCTGAAATCTTTTCACCTTCTGCATAAAACATAAGAAACGTTCGCTCAATGTCAGGTATATTTTTCATGTCCTTTCTTCCAGCAAATATATTAGACACCATCATTCTTCCTCCCCTGTCGAGTATTTCAGCTATGTCGGTTGTTAATTGATTTATTTTTTCCTTTTCTTCTTTTGTATTTTCTGACGAAAACAGATTATATAAATCCTCTGTACAGTACATTATACTAGTGGAGGATATCTTAGACATAAGTTGCATGCCGTATAAATCATATTTTCTTTTACAATTCTTTTCTGCTGCGGTTGTTGCTATCAAAGAATCGACTGACATTTGATATTTAAAGATCATATAGGTGCATTTGGTCTCGGCAGAATAGTTATCCAGTTGTTCCAAGTATGCCCCCATTCTTTTGAACTTGTCTTTAAATGCGGCCTCAAACTTTTTCTGGGCCTCAGTATCTGCTTTTTTCTGCGCCTCTCCAAAAAATTCCTGCGCTTCGCCCATGATGTCACCGAGGTTAAGTTCTTGTGCCTTTGTTCCAGTACTTATGAGCAGAAAGAGTATTGTGTAAACTAATATTTTTTTCATGTGTTACATTTTATAATGGTTCAATTTTATTAAAACCCGCCCATGGTGGTGTATTCTTCTTTCTTTATGGTCATACCTTCTTCCTTGAGTTCGATGCATACCATACTAAAGTTGTCCTTTTTCTTCTTGGCAGACTCAAAATGCATTTCCATGAACATGGTGTTCTCACCAAGCGGCAATATGCTAGATGGAAGATTCTCGGCATTGGCTATGCCGCCTAAATACCCCACCGGGGTATCATTGGTAATCCATACTTTGGAGATGCCATCTTTACTGGTAATCTGATAGCCTTTGCATACGTAGCCCAAAATAACCTTATCGGCAATGGGGGTAATCTTAATGTCCTCCATGGCTTTTTGGTTTTTTTCCTCCATTTTTTTGGTCAGTTTTTCAATCATTTTTTTACTGGAAGGAATTTTCATGGCGGTCTTACGTTTCCCATCGTCGTTGAACATGACCATGGCTTGGTTTTCCAAGTCCATAACGGCAATGCTATTGGTCTGGCCCTGATCGTACTTGTTGCCAAAATAACGTTGGCCCGGTTCCATCCAATATTGGATTTCTGTCTCCTCTTTTTGGGAGGTGATTTTCATGGTGGCCCTATAGGAGAATTCATAAACATCGGGAATTCCTTTTAATCCAGAAGCACCTGCAAGCATACCTGTCATTTTTTTCTGAATAGCAGCTTCTTTAGCCTTATTTTGCTTTTGCTGATCTAGGTTTTTTTCGGTCTCGCCTATGTTCTTGGAGGTGTTTCCGCCTATAGTGCTCCCTGTGGTTTTGTTCTTAGTTGTTTTGTTCCCTTTTTTTCCTTGGGTAATGGAGTCTATGGCCTTGTCCGTTCCTTTTGAAACCTCTTCATCCGTACGGTTTAAGATGGTCCGCTCAACTGCTTCCTTTGCCTTTTTCTTCAATTTCTTCAGAAACTGAGCCTCTGCTGAATAGGATACTGCAAGTCCACATATCATCAGTAATAAAAATCTTTTTTTCATAATAGTAGTATTAATTATTCTTTATATTTCATTGAGATAACAGACTGAGAAGGGGCTGTGTCTTTCCGTTACATTTTTGATGCGATATTTTCTTCTTTATTGATTACTAAGGTCTGTACAACTTTGTTTTCCAATAGAATGTTGAGTTGGTATTTCCCATTTTTCAGATGGTCTATACTCATATAAATCTTATCGTGTTCCATTCTCTTGTCTCTTGTTTATGTTCTTTAGGAATATCCTAAGTTGATGTGATCATTTAATGGAATACTAAATTAGAACGGAAAATACTTTATGGATAGAATATATGTTTTCAATGATAGAACATATGTTTACAACAGTTTTAAACCATTTATTTACTGTGGTTTACAAATATATTCATTAGGAGTACAGCCTTCTATTTCCTTAAAACATTTGTTGAAGTAGGAAGGCGTGTTGAATCCAACTTGATAAGCAATTTCAGAAATGGAGGCATCAGATTTGCGTAATAGTTCCTTAGCCAGGTTAATGCGCTGCATCCGAACAAATTCTGTGGTCGACATTCCTGTAATAGCACTAAGTTTTTTGTGTAATTGTGAGCGGCTTATGTGCATGAGTTTAGAGAACCTTTCGCTCGTAAATTCAGGAGAAGTAATGTGTTTATCCAAAACCTGCTGGAGACGTGTTAAAAATTCGGCTTCTATTTTTGTGGGAACAAGTCCGGGGTCTACCTTAAAAGTTTTGGAGTAATGCTCCCGAAGCCGTCTTCTGTTCTCCAAAAGCTTTTCCACCCGAACCTTTAAAATATTAGGATTAAAGGGCTTTGTTACATAGGCATCAGCACCAGTTTCAAGACCCTTCAACTGGTTTTCTTCACTGGCTTTTGCAGTCAGTAATAATACAGGTACATGACTGGTTAATTGATTACCCTTTATTTGTTTGCAGAATTCAATACCATTTTGCACGGGCATCATGACATCGCTTATAATGAGGTCGGGAAGGTTCTTCAAAGCCATTTCAAAACCTTCTTTTCCATTTCTGGCCTTCATGACCTTATAATCATCATTAAAAATAGACATGGTATATTTTAAAACATCCTTATCGTCTTCTACAATAAGTAAAGAAGCTTTTTGGGCTGGCTGCAATATGGCTTCGACGGAGTCTATGGGGTCACTATCCGGTATAGGGAAATGTTTTAATGTATTTGTATCATAGCTCTCCTGGGTAATGGGTATGGTAAGGGTAAACTGGATTTTGTCTTCTCCAATATTGTTTGCAATAATACTTCCCATAGACAGGTCCACGAGTTCCCTGACCAGAGCCAGACCCACCCCGACTCCTTCGGCTGACTCATTGTTCTGGTAAAAACGTTGGAACAGTTTGCTCAAATCTTCAATTTCCATCTCGTTGGTGGAATTCAGAATGGAAAAAACAAAACTGTCCTCTGTCCGCTCCGCGTTCACTAGGACTTCACTATTCTTCGGAGCGTATTTTACGGCATTTGACAATAGATTGGATATTATTTTTTCAATCACGTCCCTATCAAACCAAGCATTGTCAATCTTTTTGAAGCTGTAGGTAATGGTGATGTGTTTTTCCTTGGCGATATATCCAAAAGCTTCTATCAGCTGTACCAACAGTCCCCTTAGATCTCCCTTGGCAACATTGAGCTGTAGATGGCCAGAATCTATCATGGATAGGTCCAACATTTGATTGACCAGCCCTAGTAGTCTTTGGGCATTGTTTTTAATGAGGGAAAGTTCTTTTTCATCCTCATCGGAAAGATCTGTTCGGCTCAATTGATGCTCTATTGGCCCCGAAATAAGGGTGAGTGGGGTTCGTATTTCATGGGAAATATCCGTGTAGAGTTTTGTCTTTAGTTCATCAAGCTTTTGAAATCTGTTTTTTTCCATTTCAATATGGTAAAATTTGTGGCCCAGTCCCATGGAAAATACAAGTAGTTCCAAGAAAACTCCTAATTGGGAAATATTGAAACTATAAAAGCCAAAAACGTTGTTGGATTCCACACCCCCTGAAAATGTATCCTGATTCCCTAAATTTAAAGCAACCATGCTAAATCCTATAAGGAAAAAATTTCCAAGGAAAATATAATACCGTAATGGAGATTTTACCACAATGAAGGCTCTGATCACGGCATAAATTCCATATAAATGTAAGGGTAGTAAAAGCAAGTTTAAGTGTCTTTTTACCAATAAAAAATCTTTGGTCAGGAGTACATAAAGGAATATAGAAATTGCAGCTACATAGGTGGCAATGGAAAACCACTTGAGTTCTCGTGAAAATTTGGCATGATGTTCCCGAATTTCCGCAAATGAGTCTACAAAAGCAATAAAAATTCCTGATATTAAAAATAACAGTGGAGCCAAAAAATAATAGGTGGTATTATAATTTTTAAAAAACAGCTGCAATTCTAATTTAAGGTCTATTCTTAAAAAGAAATAGGTGGCAAATATCAAAATATAAACACTGTACAATACATAATCCTGCTTCCTTAATCTAAAATACAGCAGTAGCATAAAAATACCAATGGCAATAAAGCATCCTTGGAAGATAAATGTGATAAATACGGCCACGGCCATATTTGTAAAGTGCCACGGCTGTTCAATTTCAAAATCATAGACAGCAGGTACATTACCCCAAACCCCATCATAGTTACTAGAAATCACTTGAAAATTATATTTGCCGGGGGGTAGATTGGTATAGCGTACCTCATTGTTGTTCCCCGCATAAACCCAGCCTTCATCATGGCCTGCTAAACGGTATTTATACTCATTCAATTTGGGTTGAGAAAACTGCAGAGATGAAAAGGTGAAGGTGATAGTGTTTTGCGTGTGCTTTAAAGGAACATTTTCTGTAAGGTTACGACTTGTATTGAAAACCTTTACATTGGTGATTACAGTTTTGGGTTTGAAAGGATTGGTCTTCAGTTGCTCCGGCTTGAACCAGTTTAGCCCTTCCAGTCCACCGAAGTAGAGTGTGCCATCGCTTCCTTTAAAGTAGGCCCCGGTATTGAATTCATAGGATTGCAGGCCATCATAATTTTCATAATTCTCAATAGAGGGTTTCCCGTTTATACTGGAAAATTTAGAAATCCCCTTATTGGTGCTCAACCATAAATTATTTCCTATATCCGGTAGAATACCATATATGACATTATTAGGGAGGCCGTCCCGAGTGGTAAAGTGCTGTATGTTCCCATTGGATGGGACATAAGATTTCAGTCCGTTCCCATTAGTGCCTATCCAAAGGGTATCTGCTTTATAATACAGAGATTTAATTTTATCAGGCACCGATTTGATTTCAGTAATGATATGGGTTGTCATATCCAAAGAAAAGAGGCCGTTTTGTTCGGTTCCTATCCAGAGGATATTCTGCTTTCCGGGTTCGGCGGTTCGTATATTGTTAGATGTCAGTGTTGAGTTATGCGTGGTATATTGGATCGTTTTTCCTTTCGATTTGTCATAGAGAATTAATCCCTGATTACGGGTACATAACCATAAGCGATCTTTTGGGGCATTTAGAATTTTCCAAATGGTCATGTTTTGCGTTTCCGGGGTAGTGGTTATCCTACCGTCGGAATCCATCATTTGCAAACCATAACCCTGATGACCGATCCAAAGAGTCTTACCATCGTAATAGAGGGACATAATCCGATTTCCCAATAAATTGGAGGTTTCAGCTTTGATGGTTTTGTATTCCCGGGTATCCAAACGGGCTTTTGTTAACCCCTTTCCCGATGTTCCTAGCCAGATAGTACCATTCTCCTCTGCAATAGCCCTGATAACATCCACATGGATATCTTGTGGGAGTTGTTTACTGATAAGCGTGTTAAATTTTGTAAGGTATTGGTCAAAATAGCTTAGACCTGCCCCGTCTGTACCCAGCCAAACTGTTCCTGAATTATCTTCAAATAAGGATAGTATGTCGTTATAGTGAATGGCGTTCGGGTTATTCTTGTTTGCCATAAAATGGCTGATACTTTCTGAAGAGAAATCAATAATGTACAGTCCTTGACCATAGGTGGCTACCCAAAGCCTACTATTTTTATCCACCAATAGATCCAGGATGACTAAATCTTTTGGGAATATTTCCTGACCGAACCCCTTGAACTGTTCTAGACCATCATCATATGAGGACATAAAGAGTCCATTTCCATAGCTTCCCACATAGATTTTATCGTCTTTTTGACTAAAGGAACTAAAATTGATTCCAGACATGCTATGAACCTTGTCCAAGGTGTTTTCTTTTGTATTCAACTTGAACACCCCTCCCGAAGCGGCGATCCAAATGTCTTTTTTGTATTCTATGAGGTCATAAATACTCAGACTTTGGTCTACTTTATCCAAAACCTGTAAAGTGTCCTCTACATTATAGGGTATCCTGTAAAGGCCATTTCCAAAAGTGCCCACATAAAGACTTTTCTCAGCATCTTCATAGATGATACTAGCACTATCAATGGCCTGCACTTTTTGAAACTTCTCATTTCTTGAGTCATAAAATTGTAAGACTCCAGGGTTGGTAATGGCCCACAAGGTGTTTTTTTTATCAATGTAGACTTTGCCCAGTTTACTATACGAAGGTCTGGTTACGTCTTCGAATTGTTCTTGGAAAATTTTGAATTCCCTACCGTCATATTGATTGAGTCCGTCCTGTGTGGCAAACCAAAGAAATCCGGTAGTGTCTTGGGCTATGCTAACCACACTGTTTTGGGAAAGACCATCGTTTACTGTAAGATCGTTAAATGAGAACCTATCTTGAATTATTGATGAATTTTGTGCATTACCCGATATATAATTCCCAATATAGAGAATCATGATTATTATCTTAAAAGGGACAGACAGGACATGATATTTATGGTCGCAAATAATATGCAATGCTCTTAACGATTAAGGTTTAGTCTTTACAATATACTCTTTTTTTGGACTTGCAACAAAAAACTGAACAATTAGTTGAATGACTATGTTGCTAGTTTGAGGTTATACATATCTAATTCAAATTCTCTTATAGTTCTATTCCCTAAAAAGGAATGTCATCTTTTATTGTTGTACCAAGTTTCTATACATCCAAAGATGGATAACTCCGTTTCAGATCTCAATTTATAATTGTGCCTATAAACCCATTCTACCTTTAATGATTTAAAGAAGGATTCTGCAATAGCATAATCCCAGCAATTACCTTTTACTCATTACATTTTATTTTTAATTAAGGTATTCGTGATGTGCTTCGAAGTTCTACTCATTGATTGGTTTACTAAACCATTGTAACTTTTAATTAAAGAGGTAAACTTATGGCTGGCATATTGTATGCCTCGATCGGAATGAAAAATTAAAGGCTGGGTTAAGGTTGTTTTCTTTATAGCCATATACCAAGCTTTAATAATAGTATCCTCTGTGCTCAGATTGTCACTTAGAGCCTATCCAACAACTTTGCGGTTAAACAAATCAATAATGACAGTAAGGTATAACCAGCCATATTTGGTTTTTATATAGGTAATATCACTTACCCAAACTTGATTCTGCCTGCTTACTTCAAAATTTTGGTTTAATAAATTAGTTGTTATTGGGTAATTATGCTTATTATCGGTGGTTGCTTTAAACTTACGTTTTCGTTTTGCAAACAAATAATTAGCACTCATAATACGAGCCACTCTAGGCTTTGATATTTTATAACCTAATGACTCCAGCTCTGTTTTTATTCTAGGTGAACCATAGCTTTGAAAACTATCTTTAAATATAGATTTAATAAGCGTAGTTATTTTTTGATTTTCTAACCATAATTTACTTGGTCCTGATTGTAACCAATGGTAGGTAATAACCGCTTTTGCTTACTTTTAATATTTGACACATCGTCTCGATAGGAAATCTCATAAGAGGTTGTTTTATAAACCTGTATTTTTCTTGTCGCTCGCAGAGAATATGCTGATTGCCTTTTTTAAGATGTCACGTTCTAACTCGGCTTCTTTTAAATCCTTTTTTAATCGAGCTATCTCTTTTTCTTCATCGGTCATTTTAGGATTACCACGGCCTGGAAAACTGTTCTTACCGTAATCTTTTAATTCTCAACGCCAACGGTAAAATACTGATGGAAATATGTCCAAGTCTTCACATACTTGTTTTACATTGCCTTTGGCATAACTAACTCGACTGCTTTTTGTTTAAATTCTAAAGTGTAATGTTTAGATTTTCTTCTCATAATTGCTAAGATAAAAACTAACTAACATATTCTCTCATCTTTATGTCCAGTCTAATATAGGAAGTCCAATCTTAAAATAATCTTTTTCAAAAGACAGATGATTAAGTTACTACAAGAGCTATTCCGAATATAGTAGTTGTCTATATAAATTTGTAGAGTAAAGTTAATTAAGGGTTATTGTACTAGAAATTATTTATAAATACAAATGCTAAACATCGCAATACTTACAATTATGAATAAAATTTTTAAAAAAACAATTCTTTGATTTATAGTATTTATTTGTTTTAAATAGTTGTTGAGCTTAATTTCTATTAAATTGTTTGAATATGCGCTATTTTTTAATTCCAAATTTCCAATTTACTTTGATTATTATTTTATAAATATAATTTGGGGTTTTCTAGGGGGTAATTTTCAGGTATTTAATCATTAAACTTTTTTGGGAACTTCATTTTTTGATCCATCTCTTTTTTTAAGTCCATTGCTTTAATGTATAGCGACATTTTACTTCGAATAAAATATAGAATGGCAATAATTATTGCTGCAATAGGTATAGTATAAATAAATTCTACAGTATCAACATACTGTATGCTATCATTAATAACCGCAATTAACTGAAATAAGTATACTGAAATTGGAATTAAAATTGCATGAACCCACCAATGCTTATTTGTAATGAACCAGATAAAAAGTAGTAGTAATGGTACAAATTTTGAAAAAAAGTAGTAGATGTAGTTTTGAGCCTTTACATAATGCCCTCCCTTAATTACACCTATAATTGTATTCCAGTCTTCAGGTTGATAAGGGTCATCTGGAAATAATACAGGGACAGATTGGTAAAAGTATAATAAGTAAGGTGTAATAACGATTAAAAATATTATAATGCTTCCAATAAATAGCGATGATCTTTTATTATTTTTAAACATGCCTTGTATAACTAATTTTGCCTAACAAATATAGTTAAATTATTAAAATCACAAAATGAAAAACACAAAAACCACAATAATGTGATACTATTGTGGTATTTTAGATGTTAAATCTAAATATTTAAATAAAGACTAGCCTCTTGTTGGTAAAAACATTTGACCAGACTTTTTAATAGCTTGGCTGTCTGAAGTTGAACTTAAAACAATTGTTGCAAAAAATCCTGCTACAAGTAGCAATCCGAAAATTAATTTTAATTTTTTCATTTTTAGTAAGAATTAAATGATTAGTAAGAACATCAAATATAACTAAAAACTTATGTATAAACAAAGGAATTCCTGCATTATTTTTGTAGTTTTTAAAAAATAACGAGGTTGAATAGTATTAAATTTCTATAATTTACAAGGCTTTAGCTTGATTTTATAAAAATTAAAATATTCTTAAAATTTTTAATAAAATTTCTATTTTGGAGATGTTTAAAAGCTCAAAAATCAATTTTTAATAGATAAAATTGGGTGATTTTATCTTAAAAACGATTGAATTACAAATCCTCTCCGTAAAAATTTGCAATATATAGGGACGCTCTTATAGAGCAAATGTAAAAAATAATATTGATATTTGCAAGTAAAATATTAAAAATAATACCATTTATTGATGAAATCACGTATTTTATATGATAAAATATGTTTTTTGTTAAATTTAGTTATTGGAATATATTGTAGCTTTTTTTCCTCTTGAGAATCCTATTAGGCAAATTCCAAATTCTTTTGCAAAATCAACTGCTAAGCTTGAGCAGGCTGAAACTGCAATTACGAAAGGAATTTTTGCAATAAATGCTTTTGAGATAATTTCGTACGAAACTCTACCACTTACTAACATACAATTTACTTTATCTAATGTTTTATTTTGTAATAGTTCTCCTATAACTTTGTCAACAGCATTATGTCGGCCAATATCTTCTTTAATACTTAAAATTTGATAGTTGCTATTAAATAAGGCAGCTGCATGTGATCCACCAGATATTTCGAAAGTGTCTTGTTGTTCTTTCATTTTAGAAAACATGTTTTCTATTCGGTTAAAATCAAAATCAAAATTATTATTTAGCTTAATTCCATTGACCGAGATATCATCTAATTTTTGTTTGCCACAAATCCCACATGAAGATACAGATAGTAGTGTTCTTTTATTTAAGTAACCTTTTCCTAACTTGGTTTTAGGAATAATTGTATTAATTATAGAAAAGCCATTTTCTCTCTTTTCAATCAATTCAAAATTTACGTTGTCTTTTTCTTTATAAATATCTTCAGCATATAATAATCCACGTATTAATTCTATATCATCACCAGGAGTTCTCATAACTACTGTATAGGGCTCGCTATTGATATTTATTTGAAGAGCTGCTTCAACAACAAGTGCATCTTTTACTTTTTTTAGTGTTCCTTTTTTTATTTGTAAACCTTCGTAGGTTAGTGTTTGCATAAATTAATAATTAAAGACGTTCAAAATCAACCGCTACAACTTTGTACTCTGGAGTTAAAGTTTCTTTATCTCCAACACTTCCTGTAATAATATTAATAAATACCTCAGGTTGATGAAAAGTAGTTCTTAAAACCCCTCTTTTTACGTTTTTAGAATATTTAATAGGAATAACAACGCTTCCTCTGTCAGAAATTACTCTAACGGTTTCATTATCATTGATTCCTTTGCTTATAGCATCTTTAGGGTGAACTTCTAATACATCTTCGGAAAGGATTGTTTGGTTATCAGTTCTTCTAGTCATGGTTCCAGAATTGTAATGTTCTAATTCTCTTCCTGTTGTTAAAATAAAAGGATATTTTTTGCCATGTGAAACAATCTCTGGAGATTCTTCGAAATCAAATGAATGAAAAGTTCCTATTCCTTTTTTAAAATTCCCATTAATATGTAACATAGGTGTATCGGTACCATCTTCAAGAATTGGCCATTGTAAGCCATTTTCTCCCAAGCGTTCCCAAGTTAGACCTTTCATAAAAGGAATAACATCAGCAATTTCTTTAATTACATCTTTAGCATCATAAGTTAAGCCTGTTGGCTGTTGATACCCTAAACGACTCATAAGGTCTATAATAATTTGTCCATCAGGTTTTGTATTTCCAATAGGTTCAATTACTTTATTAACACGTTGTATTCTTC
Organism: Lutibacter aestuarii; assembly: GCF_042676885.1. Lineage (NCBI taxonomy): Bacteria > Pseudomonadati > Bacteroidota > Flavobacteriia > Flavobacteriales > Flavobacteriaceae > Lutibacter > Lutibacter aestuarii. The sequence goes on along the minus strand of NZ_JBHTIC010000020.1, from coordinate 52,981 downwards.
TTTCTCCGTTGGTAAATGTTCCATTTTTTTCAAAATAAGAGGAAGCAGGTAATACTACATCTGCCATTTCGGAAGTAGCGGTCATAAATAATTCTTGGACAACAATTAATTCTAAATTTTCAAAGGCTTTAATACTATGGTTTGTGTTTGGGTCTGTCATTATGGTGTCTTCACCCATAATATATAAGGCTTTTAATTTTCCATTTATTGCAGCATTTAACATTTGAGGTATTTTTAAACCTTCATGTTCGGGCATTTTATCAACTCCATATTTTTCTGCATAATATTGTTGAATTTTAGGATCGTTAATATCTAAATACCCAGCACCTTGGTGAGGTTGTACCCCCATATCAGCAGCACCTTGTACATTATTTTGTCCTCGTAAAGGATTTAATCCAACTCCTTTTCTACCAATATTTCCAGTCATCATTGCTAAATTGGAAAGAAGCATTACAGTTTTACTTCCTTGAAAGTGTTCGGTAACCCCTAAACCGTGAAATTCCATAGCTCTTTCAGCTTTTGCGTAAGCTATTGCGGCTTTTTGTGCTAATTCTTTTGAAACACCTGTTAGTTTTTCTAACTCATTAATGTCTAAATTATCAACATGTTCTTTAAATTCTTCATATTTTTCAGTGTACGAATTGATAAAATGATGATTTACCAAGTCTTCTTTAATGATAAAATAGGCAAGCATATTTAAAATTGCAACATTGGTACCAGGTCTTATTTGCAAATGATAATCAGCTAATTCAGCCAAAGATGTTTTAATAGGGTCAACTACTATTGAAGTGACCCCTTTCATAAAAGCTTGTTTTATTTTGGCTCCAGTTACAGGATGTCCTTTTACAGGGTTGGCTCCAAACAAGAAAATAGCATCGGTTTGTTTTAAATCTTCAATGGAATTTGTTGCGGCACCTGTACCAAATGATTGCTGCATACCAAATGCTGTTGGTGCATGGCATACTCTAGCACAACCATCTATATTGTTTGTTCCAATAGCTACACGAATCATTTTTTGCATTAAATAGTTTTCTTCATTTGTGGCTCTAGATGAAGAAAATCCGCCTATTGCATCTGCTCCGTAGTTGTTTTTAATTTCTTTTAATTTTTTAGCAATAAAATCATAAGCTTCATCCCAAGTAACAACTTCAAATTTTCCGTTTTTTTTAATCATAGGCTCTTTTAACCTATCAGGATGATTGTAAAATTGAAACGCAAAGCGACCTTTTAAGCAGGTATGACCTTCGTTGACTTCGGCAGTTTCTGGAGCTTGAATTCCTTTAATTTCTCCATTAATTACTGAAACATCTAACTGACAACCAACTCCACAATACGTACATGTTGTTCTTACAGTTTTATCGGCTTTTAATGTTTTGGTTTCAAATTTATCAGTTAAAGCTTCTGTTGGGCAAGTTTGTACGCAAGCACCACAAGAAACACAAGCAGATAAATTAAAAGTAGTATCAAATCCTTTAATAATGTTAGTTGCAAAACCTCTGCCAGACATTCCTAAAATCATTTCTCCTTGAATTTCTTCACAGGCTCTTACACAACGAAAACAATTGATGCATTGAGATAAATCAGATTTTATATACGGATGCTCTCTGTCTGGTTGTATGTTTAAATGGTTTTTACCTTGTGGATATCGAACATTAGGAATGCCAATTTGTGCAATTGTTTTTTGGAACGGAGTAGCACTTTTGTTATCAGAAGGAAAAACTTTGTCTGAAGGGTAATCTGTTAACACAAGTTCAACAATATTTTTACGTAATTTTTGAATGCGTTCTGTGTGAGGATAAATGTACAATCCTTCAGAAATAGGAGTGTGGCAAGAAGCCATAGTTTTGGTTACACCATCTTTTTCACGAGCTACTTCAACCGAACAAACTCTACAAGAACCAAAATTTTCCAAGCGATTATCCTGACACATCGTAGGAATTGCATTTTTATCTTGTTCAATTCTTCTAATGAACTCTAAAATAGTTTCACCTTGGTTAAATTCATATGCAATATTATTGATATAAGCTGTCATAGTTGTTTATTTTGAAGTGAAATATTGGGATAATTCTTCAGAAAAATATTGAAGTGCATTTTTAACAGGTAAAGGAACTCCACCGCCTAATGCACATAAAGAACCAATTTCTAAGGTTTCTAATAAATCATCAAATAATTGACGGTTTATTCGATAGTTTTCGTTTTGAGCTTTTTGAAGCATTTCCATTCCTCTAAATGAACCAATTCTACAAGGGTAACATTTGCCACAAGATTCATCAGCAGTAAACTCCATTAAGTGCTCTAAAAATTTTATCATTGGAAATTCTGATGGAATAGAAACTACACTAGCATGCCCCAGTAAGAAGCCTTTTGTATTAAAACTCTCAAAATCGAGTGTTAATTCTCCTATTTTGTTCATTGGAACAATTCCGCCAAGTGGACCGCCAATTTGAAAAGCTTTAATAGTTTCTTTGAATCCATTTCCAAATTCATAAAAAATGGTATGCAAATCAGTCCCCATTTCAATTTCATACATTCCAGGGGTATTAAAAAAACTATCTAATGAAACTAATTTAGTGCCTGCTGATTGTTTAGTGCCAAGTTTTGAGTAACTGTCCCCTCCATTTTCTAAAATCCAATGAATATTTGCAAATGTTTCAACATTGCTTAAAACGGTTGGCTTGCCATATAAACCATATTGAGCAGGATATGGAGGGCGTACCCTAACTTCAGGTCTTAAGCCTTCAATGGAATTTAACAATGCAGTTTCTTCTCCACAAACGTAAGAACCTTGTCCTCTAATTATTTTAAATTTAAAATTGGTAATTAATTTTTTTTCGTTTAGTTCTTCAATTGCATATTGGATATTTCTAATAGAATCTGGATATTCACCTCTAATATATAAAACACCAGTATTAGCTCCTACAGTAAGTCCAGATACATACATTCCAAACAAAACTTTGTGAGGTTGATGCTCCATTAAATACATGTCTGAATACGCTCCAGGATCGCCTTCATCAGCATTACAAACAATATATTTTTGGTTGTTATCTTCTTTAATAACTGCATCTAATTTAAACCAAAAAGGGAAACCAGCTCCTCCGCGTCCTCTTAAATTTGAAATTTTTAATTCTTGAATAACTTGTTTAGGATTGTTTTTATACTTTTTTACTAAAGCATAAAATTTAACAATATCTTCAACTTTTGAAGTTAAAATAGGGGCGGTGTTACAATTAATATGGTAGTTGTTTGCTTGGTGATTGTTGTTAGAAATAATAGCTGATAACTCTTGTTTATTAGAAGTAGTATAGGTTTTGCCCTTATACATAAATGCACTGTTGGTATGGCAACGCCCAACACAAGCCGCATGTCCAATTTCTTCTTTTTTAAAATGTTGTTCAATATTTTTTTGAAGACCTACTTGTGTTTTTGCAACCATACAAGCTGTTCCACTGCAAACATGTATTTTTTTATTTCGGTTTTCTTCTTTTGTAAAATCGTAAAAAGAAGAAGTTCCAAAAATTACAGAGTCATCAACCATAAATCGTTTTGCTAATGCTTGAAACTCTTCTTTTGAAGCATCTCTATGCGATAAATCTGCAATATTTTCGAATAAATTATCATCCAATCCTTTTCTTGATGATAAAGAGCGTATATTTTTATTTGCCATTTTAATGTATCTAATAGGCTAAAAATACTAAAAAAAAATTGATGTATGCAAAAACTATTGTTACACAGTATTTTACTTTGAAAATTGGGTTTTTTCCAAAAGTTAAATGATATTTTGTAAAAGGTAAAATTACTTAACAATCCTTAAAAATGATTATACTTTAAAAGCCTATTTACAAGGTGTATAGAAATGTGTTATTAAAATAATTAAAGGACTTCTATTTTCTTACAGATCAATACAATTTTATGGTTATTTATATCAGTGGTGAAAAATAGATATTGATTACCACCGTCTTTTAACCCAGTTTTTTTTCTGATTTGAGCTACTGTTTCAGGAAAATTACGTGTTGTTATGTTTGCTTTTTTTGAAGGAATTAAATGTTTTAGTTGTTTTTTATTATAAGAAATACAATGCAAAATTTCGAAGCTTCTTCCTGGAAAATCAATTAGTGAATTGGAAGTGTATAGGTGAGAATGTTCGTGTAACTTATCAACTTTTAAAAATTCTGAAATTTGGTGAAATGCACCGGCTTTTAAAATAGCTGTATTGGGTTCGAACAAGTATTTTTTAGGTTCTGAAAAAGTAGATTGAGCTTCTTTTTTATAGCTAAAATTAAATTGTTGAACATTATTTTTATTAAAATTTAAGGTTTGTGTGTTTATAGTTTGATTGTAGTTTTTTTCTAATACAAATAATAATTCTTTTACTTCGTTATTAACTGCAATTATATGTATTTCTTTTACAAAAATTAATTCATTTATTGCACTTGAAATATCTAAAATTGGAGAAACTTTTAGTAAAATATGATCAGCTTTTTTAAATAAAAAAGTTAAGTTATCAGGTATATTTGGCAAGCAATCTTTTAATAAAAATACTTTACCTTTAGTATCATTTCTTCGTGAGGGATCTGCATATATCCAATCGAAATTATTAGTTGAATTTTTTAGAAATTCAATGCCATTACCTATATGAGTATAAATGTTTTGAGTGTTGAGTGATTGAAGGTTTTGAGAAACAATTTGAGATAATTCACTATTTATTTCATAATGGATTATATTTTTAATTTTTTTTGAAAAATAATAAGCATCTACACCAAATCCTCCTGTAATATCAATTAAAGAATTTCCTGAAACTAATTTAGCTTTATAGGCTGCTGTTATTTCAGAAGAGGTTTGTTCAATATTTAATTTATTGGGATAATAGATGTTAGGTGAATTAAACCAAGTTGGTAATTTTTTTTGGCAGCGTTTTTTTGCTTCTATTTGCTCAGCAATTTCTTGTATGGAAATAGTTTTAAACGGACTCCCTTTTAAAATTAATGAAGTTAGGTTAGTTTCTAGATTTTTATTGATAAAATCTTGAACCTCTATATTTAAAATATCAATATTCAATTTACTGATTACTTAATTCTACAAGTTTTGTAATTGTTTTCCAGTTTCGTGTTGTAGCGTCAACTTTTAATTTGTGTTCAAATAAATTATTGGTAAGTTTGGTTTTACCAAAACCACTTGGGCAATTCAAATAAATTTTTTTATCATCCAAAATAAACTCATCTTTTGAGTTTGCAGCTAGTTCTTTAATTGGAGCTAAATTATTAATAGTCGTTTTTTGACTTAGCATGGTAACGCACAACTTTGAAATGTCAATTTCAGTATTATTTTTTATAAAGGGATTGGATTTAAAAATACGTTCTAATTCATTTTTTGATATCACCAAAACTTTAACCTCATAATCAAACTTTTTTCTAATGGCATCAATTACAGTTTGTTCTATTTTTGATGTTGTTGTTTCACTTACATTAAAAATTACATTACCACTTTGAATATAGGTTGTAACTTTAGTAAATCCGCAATCGATAAATAATTGTTTAAGCTCAACCATTTTTATAAGGTTTTTACCCGAAACATTTATACCACGTAAAAAAGCAATATAGGTTTTCATAAATTACAAATCTTTTGTTAACGATTTTACTATTTTGTTTTCGGCTAAAAATGCTTTTAAAATTACTTTTATAGCTGTATATGTTGGAATTGCTACAATCATTCCTGTAACTCCAAATAATATTCCAGCAATCATAATTACCAAAAATATTTCAAGTGGATGAGATTTCACACTGTTTGAAAATATTAAAGGTTGACTTAAAAAATTATCAATTAGTTGCGCAATAATATAGCCAATCATTACATAAATTGTGGTGGGTAAAATTTCAGTTTGAAAATCTTGCCCTAAATTACTGCTCATAGTTAAAAATAGCATAATAATACCACCAATTAAAGGACCTATATAAGGAATAAGATTTAACAAAGCACATAAAAATGCGATGACAATAGTGTTTTCAATTCCAAAGATTGCTAATGTAATGCTATAAATAATAAACAAAATAGTGATTTGAACAACCAACCCTATAAAATAACGAGATAGTAAATGATTGATGGTTTTAAGAGATTTTCGTAATTTATTTTCACTTTTGTCATTCACTAAAACATACATAGAATTTTCCATAATATGGGTGTCTTTCATTAAGAAAAAAGTAATAAAAATTACAGAAAACAATCCAATACTTAAATTTCCTAAAGTACCAATTACCGAGTTTAGTAAGTTGGGTATTGCAGTCATATTTTGAAATAAATCAGCATGTTTTAATTCATCTAAAATATCTACTCCCTTTGCTAAAAAATAATCATTTATTTGAATTAGTAAATTTTGAATGTTAGATTGAAGTTGTTCAATGTTTAATAAAGATAAATTTTGACCCTGTTCAATAATTAAAGGAATAAACATGCTTATTAAACCTGAAAAAATTCCAATAAAAATTAACATTGTTGAAATGACTGCCAAGGTGTTGGGAAATTTTAATCTGAGTTTTAAAAAACGAATTATAGGGCTTCCAATTAATGAAATAACTGCTGCAATTGCAATGTAAACGATTATTGATTGAATTTTATATAAGAAATATAAAAGGATAAAAATACCAGTTAATATTGCAATGGCTTTAATGATTCCATTTGAAATAGTATTTGAATTCATTAGTTGTAATTTTAATAGTTAATACCCCGCTGCACTATCATCTCCTCTCGGATCTGCACCTCCTTCTAATTTTCCGTTTGGAAGTACTAAAATAGCATCTACTTTTCCAATTACCAACGATTCTCTCTCTAAAAGTTGATATCCTAAACTTTTTAATTCGTTTTTTGTTGAATTTTCAAAACCATTTGGCTCCATCCTAATGTTATCTGGTAACCATTGATGGTGAAAACGAGCTTTGTTCACAGATTCTTGCATTCCCATATTAAAATCGGTGATATTTAAAATATTTTGTAGAACTGAGGTAATGATAGTTGATCCTCCTGGGCTGCCAACCACCATTTTTAGATTTCCGTTTTCAGCTACAATGGTAGGAGTCATGGAACTTAACATTCTTTTTTCTGGAGCTATTGAATTTGCTTCAGAGCCAACCAAGCCATAAGAGTTTGGAACTCCTGGCTTAACACTAAAATCATCCATTTCATTATTTAAAAAGAAACCGGCTCCTTTAACATATACCTTAGAGCCATAACTTGTATTTAAAGTAGTTGTTACTGCCACAGCATTGCCAAATTTATCAACAATAGAATAGTGTGTTGTTTCATCACTTTCATACCCATTTAATTTACCATAGGAAATATCACTAGACTTGCTTGCTTTTTCCCAAGAAAAATTATTCATTCTGTGCTGGATATAATTTGAATTAATTAAGCTATCTATACTTACAGAAATAAAGTCTGGATCTCCCAAATAATGAGCTCTATCTGCATAAGCTCTTCTTTCAGCTTCTGTTAAAAGTTGTATGTATTTGGTTGAATTGTGTTGAAATTCTTTTATGTTATAAGGTTCAATAGCTTTTAATATTTGAGCTAAACAAATTCCGCCGCTTGACGGTAGAGTCATAGATGTAATTTCAAATGTTCGATAGCTAAATGTAATAGGTGTTCTCCATTTTGCTTCATAAGAAGCTAAATCTTGTAAAGAAATAATTCCACCCATTTCTTGAAGATAATTAACTGTTAAATGTGCGGTTTCTCCTTTGTAAAATTCATCCTTCCCTTTAGTTTTAATTCTTTCTAAAGTTTTGGCTAATTCAATAAATTTTAAGGTATCACCAGCTTTCCAAAGAGTGTCTAAATGTATTTTGAAATTGTTAGCTTTTTGAAATTTGTTGCGATTAGCGTTTAAAGATTTTGCCTGTTTTTTGGTGACTATAACTCCTTTTTTAGCTAACTCAATTGATGGTTGAATAAGTGTAGCCATTGGTAGTGATCCAAATTTTTTATGAGCCTCAAAAATACCCGCTATGGTGCCAGGAATACCAACAGCCATAGCACCAAGCGTACTTTTATTTTTTATAACATTGCCATTTTCATCCAAATACATATTTTTTGACGCCAAAATAGGGGCTTTTTCTCTATAATCTAAAGCACCAGTTTCGCCATTATGAAGCCTGTAAACCATAAATCCACCTCCTCCAATATTACCTGCAACTGGGTAAGACACTGCTAAAGCTAGTTCTGTTGCTACCATAGCATCAAAAGCATTGCCTCCTTTTTTTAAAATGGAAACCCCAATTTTTGAAGCTTCTTCTCTAGCGCTAACTACCATAGCGCTATCTGCAAGTAATCCTATAGTTTTGTTTTGTTGAGTTGTATTTGTTGAATTGTTTTTACATTGAATTAGTAAAAAGGGTAGGAGTAAAATTAAAATATAGTTTTTCATTTTGTTAATAAAAAAGTAGTTTTTTGATTGGTAAAGGCTATTAAATCTTCAAAAAAAGCTGTAAAATCCTCTTCAAGCTCCTGATAATTAATTTTTAAATCTTCAATAGCTAAATCCATTTGTGATACACCTTTGGTACGTTTATTCATTCCTTTTAAAATTTTTTCAATACCTTCAATTGAAGCATAGCTTACCAACCAATTATAGTTTATCATAAAAGGAACTAAGTATTGAATTTTTTCAGGAAATGTTTCTATGTTTTTTTCTAAAAATTGATATATGTTTTCTGCGTATAGTTCTAAAGGAATTTCTGAATAGTTGTTCCAGTTTTTTGCTAAAAAATGATCATACAAAATATCTATAATCACTCCATCATAATGTCTATAACGTTCATTTAAACGATGCATACTTCTTTTAACAATTTTATGCGTATCGGTATAATTATCAATTTCTCTATGTAGTAGAATTCCTACTTTAATTTCTTTAGGGTACATTTTATATTTTTTGCCTTTTACAGCATCGGCTATAAAATTTCCGATTAAAATATTAGTATTGTTTTTTGAGAGGTAGAGATGAGCTAAAAAGTTCATAAAGTAATTTTAAACAATGATACAAAAAAAATCCGCTTTTAGCGGATTTTCACTTGGTATATTTTAGTTGGATTTTAGCTGTTTAACATAACTGGCATTACTAACATAGTAACAAACTCACCTTCATCTACACCGTCAATTGGAGTTAAAATACCTGCTCTGTTTGGTAAAGACATTTCTATTAAAACTTCGTTAGAGTTTAAATTGCTTAGCATTTCGGTTAAAAAACGTGAATTAAAACCTATTTGCATATCATCACCTTGGTAATCACATACCAAACGTTCTTCAGCTTTGTTCGAATAATCGATATCTTCAGCAGAAATGTTAAGTTCTGTTCCTGCCATTTTTAAACGAATTTGGTGTGTAGTTTTGCTAGAAAAAATAGAAACACGTTTTACAGAGTTTAAAAAAGTTCCTCTATCTACGGTTAATTTGTTTGGATTTTCTTTTGGAATTACTGCTTCATAATTTGGATATTTTCCATCTATTAACCTACAAACTAACACTACATTATCAAATGTAAATTTGGCATTAGCATCATTGTATTCAATAGTTACATCGCTTTCATTTCCGCTTAAAATTCCCTTTAATAAATTTAAAGGTTTTTTAGGCATAATAAATTCCGCTGTATCATTAGAAGTAACATCAGTTCTAGAATATTTTACCAATTTATGAGCATCAGTTGCAACAAAAGTTAAGCTTTCAGAACTGAATTGAAAAAATACCCCACTCATAACTGGTCTTAAATCGTCATTACCAGCTGCAAAGATAGTTTTTGAAATTGCAGTAGCTAAAACTTCACCAGGAACTATTGTACTACTTGGAGATTCTATAGAAACTGCTTTAGGAAATTCGTTTCCATCAAAATAAGCCATGTCATATTTTCCATAACTTGAACTAATTTCAACAGTGTTGTTTTCTTCTGTTTTAAAAGTTAAAGGCTGATTTGGAAATGTTTTTAAGGTATCTAGTAAAAGACGCGCAGAAATAGCTACAGATCCTTCAGAGTCAGATTCAACTTCAATGGTTGTACTCATAGTTGTTTCTAAATCCGAGGCAGAAATTTTTAATTCGTTTTCATTTAATTCGAACAAAAAATTATCTAAAATTGGTAAGGTATTGCTGCTGTTTATAACGCCTCCTAATACTTGAAGCTGTTTTAATAATTGGCTACTTGATACTATAAATTTCATTTACAATTAGTTTATATAGAATAATTCACAAATATATTCTAAAAATGTTGTTTTAAAAAAGTTATTTATTAACAGTTTAAATTCAATTTTTAACAGTTAAATTTAACATTTATAGTGTTTTATAAATGGTTTTTTAAAAATAGTTATAATTATGTTAATATACTGCTAATAAAATGAGATACTTTGAATTAAATTTTATATTTGTTATCACTACTAAAATAATCAAACACTTTTATGAATAAAATAGTTTTTTCTCTATTTCTAACTTTTTTCTATTCAACTTTTATTTTTGCACAGACTCCTAAAAAATTAACTTCTGGAGAAATTTATGAAGGTATTCAAAAATTAAATTTTTTGGGAAGTGTATTATACGTTGCAGCACATCCTGATGATGAAAATACACGGTTGATTTCTTATTTTGCTAATGATGTAAAAGCTCGAACAGCTTATTTAAGTTTAACAAGAGGTGATGGAGGACAAAATTTAATTGGTCCAGAATTACGTGAATTGTTAGGAGTTATTAGAACTCAAGAATTATTAGCCGCTAGAGGCATTGATGGAGGAGAACAGTTTTTTACTCGTGCCAACGATTTTGGTTATTCCAAACACCCAAATGAAACTTTACAAATTTGGAATAAAGAAGAAGTGTTAAATGATGTTGTAGCAATTATTCGAAAATTTAAACCCGATGTTATTGTAAATAGATTCAATCACAGAACACCGGGAACTACACATGGACATCATACTTCCTCAGCAGTTTTAAGTGTTGAAGCTTTTGATTTGGCAGCTGATAAAAGCTACAAAACACATTTAAAAAATGATAAATTGTGGAAACCTCAAAGGCTATTTTTTAACACATCTTGGTGGTTTTATGGAAGTCAAGAAAATTTTGAAAAAGCTGATAAAACAAACTTGTTAAAGTTAAATATTGGTACATATTACGTTAATAAGGGTTTGTCTAACAGTGAAATAGCATCTTTAAGTAGAAGTCAGCATCAATCACAAGGTTTTGGAAGTACTGGAACTCGTGGAAGTCAAATAGAATATTTAGAATTTTTAAAAGGCGAATTTCCTAAAGCTAACAATGTTTTTGATGGAATAGATACTTCTTGGAATAGAGTTGAAGGTGGAAAAGCTATTGGAAACCTATTACAAAAAGTTGCGGACGAATATAATTTTAATAATCCTGCTGAAAGTATTCCTAATTTATTGGAAGCTTATAAATTGATTCAAAATTTAAAAGATACGCATTGGAAACCTATAAAAACAAAAGAAATTAAAACTATTATAGCAGCTTGTGCAGGATTGTATTTAGAAGTGGTAGCAAAACAATCAACCACAGCCAGAGGGAGTAAAGTGCCAATAAGTATTGAAGCTATTAATAGAAGCAATTTTGAAATAAGTTTAAAATCGGTTATAACATCAAATCAAACTCCAATTGTAAATTCGGTTGTTTTAGAAAACAATAAAAGCTATCAAAAAGATTCAGAAATTGTTATTCCATCTAAAGAAAACTTTACTTCACCTTATTGGCTTCTTAAAAATGGAAGTTTAGGAATGTATCAAGTATCAAATAAAGAATACATAGGACTTCCTGAAACTCCATATTCATTAAATCTACAATTTAATGTTGATTTTAAAGAGGTGGTTATCCCTTTTTACAAAACGATTATATATAAATACAATGATCCTGTAAAAGGTGAAGTATATAGACCCTTTGAAGTATTGCCAAAAATTTCAGCTTCTTTTAATGAAAAAGTATTCATATTTGCTGAAGATACATCTCAAAAAGTAAAAGTTAAAGTAAAGTCTAATGGCACCCATTTGAATGGAAAACTTTCTTTGAGTATTCCTAAAAATTGGAAAGTTTTTCCTGAATTTCAATATTTCAATGCTCTTCAAAAGAATGAAGAAAAAACTTTTGAGTTTGAAATTACTCCACCTAAAAATCATTCTGAAGGTTTAATTTCACCATTTATTGAAATAGGAAATCAATCATTTTCCAATCAATTGGTAGAAATAGAATATAATCATATACCATATCAGTCTATTACAATGCCTTCAGAAGCAAAAGTTGTAAGGCTAAACATTCAAAAAAAAGGGCAACTAATAGGATATATCCAAGGAGCTGGAGATGTTATTCCAACAAGTTTAAGACAAATAGGGTATACTGTAGTGGAATTAAAAGATGATGATATTACATCTGAAAAATTAGTAAATTTTGATGCAGTTGTGTTAGGGATTCGAGCATACAATACAAATGACAGAGCTAAATTTTACCAAAAAAAATTATATAATTATGTAAAAAATGGAGGGACACTTATAACCCAATATAATACTAATTTTAGGTTAAAAGTTGATAGTGTTGCACCATATCCACTTCAATTATCAAGAGATAGAGTTACCGATGAAAATGCGAAGGTTACCATTTTAAATCCAAATCACGAGATCTTAAACTATCCTAACAAAATTTATTCAAGTGATTTTGATGGCTGGACTCAAGAGAGAGGATTGTATTTTCCTAACGAATGGGATTCAAATTTTGAAGCCATTTTAAGTATGAATGATGCAAATGAAACCCCTAAAAATGGAAGTTTACTCATAGCTAAATATGGTGAAGGTAATTTTATCTATACAGGATTGAGTTTTTTTAGAGAATTACCAGCGGGTGTTTCTGGAGCATATAAACTGTTTGCTAATATGCTTTCAGTAGGTAAAAACAAAATAGAACAATCCTTGAAAAATTAATTATGGAAACTCCAAAATACAGTTGGAAAAAAGAATATACAGTTGTTTTAATTGCTAATGTAGTTTATATAGTACTGTTTTATATTTTAATGAAAATACTTACATAAATTATGCAGCAATTAGATTGGATTATACTTATTGGAACGCTTTTATTTATTGTTTCTTATGGGGCATATAAAACCAAAGGAAGTAAAAATGTAACCGATTATATAAAGGGTGGAAGTGAGGCTAAATGGTGGACCATAGGTTTATCTGTAATGGCTACACAAGCTAGTGCTATCACATTTTTGTCAACTCCAGGACAAGCTTTTCATAGTGGAATGGGATTTGTTCAGTTTTATTTTGGATTGCCCATTGCTATGGTTATTATTTGTTTAGTCTTTATCCCAATTTATCATAAATTAAAAGTATTTACAGCTTATGAATATTTAGAAACTAGGTTCGATTTAAAAACTCGTAGTTTGGCAGCCATTTTATTTTTAATTCAGCGTGGTTTGGCTGCTGGAATTACAATTTTTGCACCAGCAATTATTTTATCAGCTGTTCTAGGGTGGAATTTAACTACTTTAAATATTATTATTGGCGTTTTGGTAATAATTTATACTGTAACAGGAGGAACTAAAGCTGTAAGTGTTACGCAAAAACAACAAATGGCTGTAATTTTTGGAGGTATGTTTGTTGCATTTTATTTAATAGTAAGTTATTTACCTGCAGATATTTCATTTTCTAAAGCATTAAAAATAGCAGGAGCAAGTGGCAAAATGAATGTGTTAGATTTTTCATTTAATTTTGAAAATAGATACACTTTTTGGAGTGGAATTATTGGAGGAACGTTTTTAGCATTGTCTTATTTTGGAACCGATCAAAGTCAAGTTCAAAGATATTTGTCGGGTAAATCTGTAAAAGAAATGCAAATGGGGCTTGTTTTCAATGGCTTATTAAAAGTACCTATGCAATTTTTTATTTTATTGGTAGGTGTTATGGTTTTTGTTTTTTATCAGTTTAATGCATCTCCTTTAAATTTTAATCCAGCTGCAAACGAAGCGGTTCAAAACTCTGTTTATGCAGAAGAGTACAAACAGTTAGAAATTAAACACTTAGAAATTGAAGAGCTAAAATCCAAGACTAATTTAAATTATGGAAGTAATCTTGATAATGAAGAATTAGTAGCTGATATTCAAAAGTTAAATGTTTTAGAGAATGAAAATAGAACAAAAGCAAAAGAAATTATAAAAAAGGCGGATGATTCAGTTGAAACCAATGATAAAGACTATGTGTTTATTCATTTTATACTAAATAATTTGCCAAGAGGTTTAATAGGTTTGTTATTGGCTGTGATTTTATCTGCAGCTATGTCAAGTACTGCTTCAGAACTAAATGCATTGGCAAGCACTACAGCAATGGATTTATATAAAAGAAATATAACTGTTGACAAAACAGACCAGCATTTTGTGAAAGCCTCTAAATGGTTTACACTTGGATGGGGACTAATTGCAATTTTAGTAGCTTGTTTTGCCAATTTATTTGATAATTTAATTCAATTAGTAAATATTATTGGATCTATATTTTATGGAAATGTGTTAGGAATTTTTCTAATAGCATTTTTCATAAAATTTGTTAAAAGTAATGCTGTATTTTTAGCAGCAGTAATAACACAAGCTATAGTAATTGTTGGGTGGTATTTAGATTGGATGCCTTATTTGTGGCTAAATTTATTTGGTTGTGCATTAGTGATGGGAATAGCTATAGTATTACAAATGTTCTTTGTTTCTAAAAAATAAAAAAGACTGTTAATTTTATTTTAACAGTCTTTTAAAAAATATAATTATTGAATGTAACTATTCAATAGGAATTACAATTTTAACTTTAGCCCAAGAAACAACTATTCCTCTATTATCAATACTATAATTCAATATTTCAGTGGAGTTATCTTCATATTTAGGAGAAATATTTAATCGAAGTATGTCTTTTTCTTTATTATAACCATTGGCACCCCAAGCATCATTTTTTTTGTTTAAAATAATTACCCAATCTTCATTCTTTTTTGGAATAATAAAAAAGCCATATTTTCCTGCAGGAATTGTTTTAGCTCCAATTTTTACATTTTTATCAAATGAAATGGTGGTGTTTTCATTAGCTCCAGCTCTCCATACTTTGTCGTATTTTACAAGCTCCCCCCAAATAGTTCTATCTCTAACACTTGGTGCTCCATAATCTATTGCTATTACTACATCACCAATGTTTCCATTGGCTTGTTTTCTTGGACTTTTTTGTGCAAAAGTTAGTGTAGTAATAAGTGCAAATAAAATTGTGATTTTTAATTTATTCATCATTATTTCATCCATTTAGCAATTGATTCTTTATTCATTTTTACATAATCAGCATTATTGGCTTTTTGAGCTCCAGCTAAAGATTTTTTTGCAGTTTCTATAGCTCCTTTAACATCTCCTAAATCAGCTTGAATTAGACTCATTCTTCGTAAATACCAAAAAGGAGGGTTTTCACCTTGAGTAGCTTTTTGCATCCAAGCTAAGGCTTGCTTTAAATCTTTACCTTCTGTATGATAATAAGTGGCAGCCTGAAAATAATCGTTTCCTGATGGACCAGCCATAACGTTTTCAATACTTTTTGAAGCAATGGCATCGGTAGGAACATCAAATTTTACTCCAACGTATACATTTTCCCATAGTATTCCTAAAACTGCTGAGCTAGAAGTTAAATCGTCAAAAGTTATTGTAAAAGATTCTATTTTCACCGGCATTTCATATACTTCAACAGAAGTTTTAGCAGCTACCTTTGTGTCATCCCATTTTTGAGGTGTACCCCAATTGTTTGCATCGCTGTAAAAAATTACCTCCCAAGAAGTTTGATTTGGAATGGTGTAAATTGCATAAGTTCCTTTCTTCAATTCTTGACCATCGATAGTAACATTATCACTAAAAGTAATTTTTGTATTGGCATTGGCACCTGTTCTCCATACTTTTCCAAAAGGTACAAGGTCACCAAAAATTGTTCTACCTCGCATTGCAGGTCGAGAATATTCTAAGGTAACATTTGTTAATCCAACAACTTGTTCAATTGTTGAAGCAGGACTAGGTTGAGGTGTTTTAATTTGGGCATTTGTTGTTGATATTACTCCAACAAAAAGCAGTAAAATTGATAATTTTTTTAGCATAATAGTAATATTTAAGTTTAGTAACAAATATAACATTAAATAATGCTACAATTTTTCCTAATAGAATTTTAACAAATTTTTAAGAAGTTAAATGGTTGATTTATTGGTATTTCCTTTTTCTAAAATAGTTGAAAATAAGTCCACCCAAACTCAATAAAAATAAGGGAAATAAAATGTTAATGAGCTGCCATTTTTTAGCTTCTTTGTAAGCTTTTTGTTTATTTAGAAAATCAATGGTAATTTTTTTAGATCGGATATTTAATAAACCGGTATCATCTAATAAATAATTCACGATATTTAATAAAAAATCTTTATTTCCGTACTGTTGATTCGTCCATTTGTCAACACCTAATTCTAAGGGCTGGCCATTAGCAATATCATTAGCAATAATATCACCATCAGAAATAACAACCATTTTGTTTAAATTACTTTTTTCTATTGAGTTGTTTAAATTAAATGGTTTCACTCTTTGGTAATAGGCTGAAATAAATTCACCTTCTAAAAGCACTGCTAAAGTTTTATTTCCATAAGTAAATTTTGATGGATCTTCTTTTTGAGTGATAGATTTTAATGAAACTATTGAAGGTGTTCCAACTTTTGCCGAAAGTGCTGAACTTTGTAGTAGTACGGTTTTTTTTATATGATTTTTTAAGGTGTCTATTTCATTAGGGAATTTTAAATTTACAGCCTCAATATTGATATTAATAGGGTGATTGTTTGTTGAAATTACTAATGGGTAATATTTCCAGGGAAATGAATTGAATTGAGTTTTATTTCCAATTTTTCCTGTAGCCAGTGTAATTTGCGAGCTATATAAATCGGTAATAATAGTAGGATTTATTCTAATGCCATAATTAAAAAAGAAATCGGTTAACCCTAAATCTCTTGGGTAAGCTAAAGTTTCACCAGTTTGCATAAGACTGTCTAATTCAGCTTGAACATTATCAATCATCCAGAGTGTTTTACCACCATTCATTATAAATTGGTCTAGCGTATATTTTTCTTGTTCTGTAAATTTTTCAGTCGGTTTGACAATAATTGCTAAATCATAATTAGCAAGTTGATGTACTGTTTTTTGAGGTTGAGTAGCTACTGAATCTAATGTAAAAGGTGCTAAATAATAATATTCTCCAATTTTTTTTAAAAAGTCGGCAATGTAAATATCATCAAGTTCTCCATTGCCCTTTAATACAGCTATTTTTTTAGATTTTTTTGTGGTTACTTTATGAATAGCATTTGTAAAAGCAAACTCTAAGTTTTGGATGGAACTTTCTAATTGTTCATTTTGGGTATTTGAAAAAATATCTTTAAGCAAAGAAACTTGTTCGGTTTTGTTTTTATAGCTAACTTCAGCAAAAGGGAACAATACAATTTCAGAAAGTTTACCATTTTCTTGTACTTGTAAACTACTTGGTTGCATTCCTTTATCAATAAGCTCTTGACCAATTTCAGAAGGATTTATAAAACGAAATTGTATTTTTTTGTTGAGTGCTTTTAATTCTTCTAAATGCAATCTAGTTTCAGTTTGAAGGCGTTTAAATTCAGCTGGAAAATCACCTTCTAAATAAACTTTTATACTAACTACCTCGTGTATATTTTCGATAATTTTTTTTGAAGTTTCTGAAATGGTATATCTGCCATCTTCAGTTAAATCAAAGCGTTGATAAACTTTTGAACTTAGAAAGTTGATTAATAATAACCCAACAACTAAATAACTTATTTTAGAGTAGTTATTTTTCATGCTGAATCTTAAAATTAGTAATCACTAAAAACAGAAAAGTGATGCTTGCAAAATAGATTAAATTTCTAGTGTCAATCACTCCTTTACTGATGCTTTTAAAATGCTCGTTCATACCAAATTGTTGAAGTGTATAGTCTAAGTTTCCTAATAAGTTATAATTAGCAAATGCTTCAAAACCATAATAAAAAAGAAAAGAAATACTTACTGCAATGATAAATGAAACGATTTGATTTTTTGAAATTGCAGAAGAAAAAACACCAATAGCAGTGTAGGCACTTGCTAAAAAGAGTAATCCTAAAAATGATCCAATAGTTGCTCCAAACTCAATGTTTCCAATCGGTTCGCCTAAGTTATAAATGCTATACACATAAATTATAGTTGGTAAAATTGCTAAAAATACTAAAATTAATGAACCAAAGTATTTACCGAAAAGAATTTGCCAGTTTGTTAAGGGTTTGGTTTTTAAAATTTCAATTGTACCGCTGTTGATTTCATCAGAAAAACTACGCATAGTAATTGCTGGAATTAGAAAAATGAAAATCCAAGGAGCTAAAAAAAAGTAGGCATTTAAATCTGCAAAACCCGCTTGTAAAATGTTAAAATCACCATCAAAAAACCATAAAAACAATCCATTTATAAGTAAATAAATTCCAATTACTAAGTAACCAATTGGAGATGAAAAAAATGAAATAAGTTCTTTTTTTATGATGGTTCTCATAAATAAACGACTTTTTTAATTAAGTTAAACATTCAATACTATCAACGCTCCAAGCTTCAGGTTTGTTGTTGAACAATATTTTTGTTTTTGACCAAACGGTTTTAAATAGTTCAGAGTTTCTATACGTTTCTAAATGTGTTTCTGTTTCCCAATAGCTATAAGTGAAAAATATGGTTGGGTTATTTTTGTCTCTCAATAATTCTAATCTGTTACAACCCTTAAAATTTCTTATTTTTTCTTTATTTGCATTAAAATTTTCAAGAAATGTATCAATTTCAGAAGTTTTAAAAGTCATTTTAACAATTCGTATTAACATAATTTATCAACTAAATTTTACAGTAATTACGTCTCTATAATTTAAACCTAAAAGAGATGATGCACCTCCTACAGTATTTAAATTACTTCTAAACATAGCAATTTCTAAATAATTTGCAGTATTAAAAATGGCCAATCTTGTGCCGTCTTTTTGACGTTGTTCTTTGGAAACCGAAAAATCTATAATATCAGAATATTTAGTATTAATTTTTTTAAAGGAATATTTATTAGCAATTACTTCAAAATCACGTCCTTTTCCAATTTCTTGAAATAGTTTTTTTGAAATATTACTAATTGAATTTCCATAATTATCTACATAAATGATATTTCCAGAAATAGTACTACTATCTGATGATACACTTGGTTGTAATTCTACCAATTGTTTAAAATTTAGGATTGTTTTACCAATAACCTCTAACGTTCCTCCTCGAGCAATATGGCAGGCCACTTTAACAAAAACATCTAAAACAGGAAAACTTGTTTCAATTCTATCATGAATATTTATTTCAACAATTTTTTCGGGCTTAATTTCAGAAGCTAACAGTGATATTACCCCATTATCTGGACAAATAAAATAATGATTGTCTAAAATTAGTGCAATATGTTTGTTCTCTTCATTTAATTCAGAATCTACACCAATAATATGAATGCTGCCTTCAGGAAAACTCTTATAAGCATTTTTTAAAATATAAGCAGTTTCGGTAATATTAAAAGGAGAAATATGGTGCGAAATATCAACAATCCTTGCATTTGGTAACTCACTATAAATAGTTCCTTTCACCGCTCCAACAAAGTGGTCTTTAGTTCCAAAATCAGTAGTTAAAGTAATTATTGACATATAAGATTTTCACGAATTTTTTAGGTGTGTAACTTTTGTAAATCCTTAATAACATGTTTAAAACTTATTTACAAAGAGTTAAAATTTGTTATTCTATATTCCTTACATTTGTTATGCAAACTTAATCAAATATTCTTTTAATTTGCATACAAATTTTTAATTAAACTTAACATTTTAGCCATTTGAACGAACGTATAATTGAATTGACAGAGATAAACCCTAACGATCTATTTGGGACTCAGAATTCTAATGTAGAAATTTTACGTAAATATTATCCGAAACTTAAAATTGTTGCTCGTGGTACATATTTAAAAGCCTATGGAGAACCAGATATTTTAGACGACTTTGAGAAAAGATTAACAATGTTAATCAATTATTTTAATCGTTATAATAAATTAGATGAAAATAGTATTGAACGAATATTAACATCTAACGGAAAAGAACAAAAAAGTTCAGCAAAAGCCGATGGAGTTTTAGTTCATGGAGTTAGTGGAAGGCTAATAAAAGCACAAACAGTGAACCAGCGAAAAATGGTTGAAAAAATGGAGAAAAACGACATGCTTTTTGCCATTGGTCCAGCTGGTACAGGAAAAACATATACAGCAGTAGCTTTAGCTGTTAAGGCTTTAAAAGAAAAAGAAGTTAGAAGAATTATATTGACGAGACCAGCTGTAGAATCTGGAGAAAATTTAGGATTTTTACCAGGCGATTTAAAAGAAAAATTAGATCCATATATGCAACCATTATATGATGCTTTAAGAGATATGATTCCTTTTGAACGTTTAGATTCATATATTGAAAAAGGAATCATACAAATAGCTCCTTTGGCATTTATGCGTGGAAGAACTTTAGATAATGCATTTGTAATTTTAGATGAAGCGCAAAATACCACCCATAACCAAATGAAAATGTTTTTAACACGTATGGGTAAAAATGCTAAATTTATTATTACAGGTGATCCAGGCCAAATAGATTTACCTAAACGACAAGTGTCGGGGATAAAAGAAGCCATTTTAACCTTAAAAGAGGTAAAAGGTATTGCCTTTGTATATTTAGATGATAAAGATGTAATTAGACATAGATTAGTAAAAGAAATAATTTCAGCATATAAAAGTATTGAAGTAGGAAATGAGTAATACAATAAACAACACAGCATTTAATTTCCCAAAGCAAAAATCATATTACAAAGGAAAAGTTAGGGAAGTGTATAATATTAATGATGAATTATTGGTAATGATAGCTTCTGATAGGTTATCTGCTTTCGATGTGGTTATGCCAAAACAAATACCATTTAAAGGTCAAATTTTAAATCAAATAGCTTCCAAAATGATGCAAGCTACGGAAGATATAGTTCCTAATTGGATTTTAGATATTCCAGATCCAAACGTGGCTGTAGGACTTTTATGTGAACCTTTTAAAGTAGAAATGGTGATTCGTGGTTATTTATCAGGTCATGCTGCACGTGAATATAAAGCAGGAAAAAGAATGTTATGTGGTGTTTCTATGCCAGAAGGTATGAAAGAAAATGACCAGTTTCCAACCCCAATTATAACACCAGCTACTAAAGCTGAAGATGGGGAACATGACGAAGATATTTCTAAAGATGAAATCATAGCAAAAGGGATTGTTTCTAAAGATGATTATGAAGTTTTAGAAAAATATACAAGAGCTTTATTTAAAAGAGGAACCGAAATTGCAGCTAAACGTGGTTTAATTTTGGTAGATACTAAATATGAATTTGGAAAGACTAAAGATGGAAAAATTTTGTTAATTGACGAAATTCACACACCTGATTCTTCACGTTATTTTTATGCAGAAGGTTATAAAGAAAGACAGGCTAAAGGTGAAGCTCAAAAACAATTATCAAAAGAATTTGTTCGTCAGTGGTTAATAGCTAATGATTTTCAAGGATTAGAAGGGCAAACAGTTCCTGAAATGAGTGATGAAAAAATTAATGAAATTTCAGAGCGTTATATCGAATTGTACGAAAATATCACGGGAGAAACCTTTATTAAATCTGATGTAAGTAGTATAATTGAACGTATTGAGGCTAATGTTCTTAACTTTTTAGATAAACAGTAACTATTATAATTATTGATATTTAAAATAACTATTTATACTTGTATAGTTGATAGGAGTATTGTGATGCTCTAGATAGTTTATTAAAGTTTCAGCAGTAGTATAGGGTAATAAAGTGGGTGTTTGAGTGAAATAAGTATCGTATACAGCTGGTATATAGTCGTTTACACCAATAGTTAGTATGGTGTTATCATCTATGGTTTGATTGTTCTGATCCTTAATAATTATGGTATTATTTTCTTGTGTTATTGAAGAAACACCTGAATAATAGATAGATGCTTTACTACCTTTTAAAAAATTTTTAATTTCAGCAACACTCATCGTGTAAGTTACGCTTCCATTATTAAATGGATCAATGCTGTAGATTTCACGCTTTAATATATTTCCTTCATCTAAATCGTTTCTAATACCTCCAGTATTTTGAAATGTAATATCTACGTTCATTTCATTTCTTAAAGCATCAGTATAAAAACTTCCCACACTAGCTCTATTATGATATACTTCTGAAAAACCTATAACATCATCTAAATTTGCCGTATCATTATATGTTTCTATTAAAGTTTGAATTGAGTTGTCTTTGTTTTGATAAGTGTTTAAATTTATAAGTGTATAATCTAAACTTTCAACTTTTTTATTTTTCACTTTTAAGCTTATTTTTCCTAAATAATTTAAGTATGAGCCTGCTTGAAAAATAGGGATGTTATTTATAGAAGTATTCACTTTTGAATGAGAGTGTCCTCCTATAATTAAGTCAAAATAAGGATAATTATTAGCGATATTTATATCTGAAGATTCTCCTAAATGCGTAAGTGCTATATATAGATCTGAATTTTCACTTTGTTTTACTTGGGCAAAGTTATTAATAACATTTTGATATTTTTCAAAAGTTAAATTTTTAACTCTCCATGGATGTGTAGAGGGAATAACATCATTTTCTTTTCCATTGGTTTCTACAAGTCCTAAAAAAGTAATTTTAAGATTATTAATTGTAATAGTTTTAAACTCATCAGGTTCAGGTATGTTTGTGTTATTCATAGCTACATTGGCACAAACCCAATTAAATTGAGATTGATTTAACCTATCTTTTAAAATATCTTCACCATAATCAAATTCATGATTACCAATTACAGAGATGTTGAATCCAACTTTATTCATTAAATCTATCATTGGAAATCCTTTTTCAATGTGATTGTCTACTACAGGGTTTCCAGAAAATATATCGCCACTGCAAACTAGTATTACATTGGTTTTTTCTTTTTCTTGGTCAACAATATGTTTAATTTTAGAAAAATTAGCTATTTGACCGTGTGGGTCATTAATGTGGAAAATAGTTAATTCTTTTAGTTCATTTTGAGGAATTGAATTGGTGGAAGTATCATCTTTAGAACAGGAAATTAGAATTAAAAAAACAATTGTTGTTAAAATATATTTATATAAATTTCTCATCGTAAAGTTCATTTATAGATTTATAATCTATCGCTAATTTCAACTTAAAATAAAATTAAGGTTTTATAACCAATCTATAAGTAATTTTATTTGAAAAAAATTATATAAGGGATGGTTGATTTTTTAATTTTAAGAATAAAGAGTCTAATTCTTTAGCTGTCAAACTACTATTAAGCCATTGTAAAGCAACTTCATAAGTTGAAAAAACTTCAACAGATTGATTGATTCCTTGTTGTTTCATTTTATAGATAGTTACAGGTACAGTTTGATCAGGTGTTTTTGTGATAATGGCTAGATTTTTGTTACCAAAAACCTTAGGATTTTGTTTTAATGAGCTCGCATATTCTTTAATTTCTTCAGGTTTAATTTTAAACTCAACATTTTTAAAATTTATGATATAATTATAATTAGGAGAGTATAATGTATCATTTAGCAATAGTGCTTTAAATTTTTTATAGGATTCCATATCCAAAACACCAGTATGATGTTCTATAATTAAATGGTAAGTAGGTAATACTTTGTAGTGGCTTTTTAACATTAAAATTTTTAGTTGGGCTTACTACAACAATGATACAAAAAAAAGCCTTAATTTTTAAAAATTAAGGCTTTGTGAAATGTTAAAAAATGTTAAAATTTTATTTTTTCTTTCTTTGTTGTGCTTGTTGTTCTTGGGCTTGTTTCATAGCTTCATTCAGTCTTTTTCTAAACTTGCCTTCTTTTTTAGGTTTCTTTTTGTTTTCCTGAATTTGAGCATGAATTTTTTCTTCATCAATTATGTAATGTTTAATTACTAACATAATTGCAATAGTTAATAAGTTAGAAACAAAATAATATAAACTTAAACTACTGGCATACATATTAAAGAATACCAACATCATAATAGGTGAAAAATACATCATCATTTTCATCATTTTCTGCATATCAGGCATTCCTTCTTGTGTAGGTTGTTGCATATTCATTTGTTGACTTTGACTCATTCTCATATAAAAGAATATAGCAACGGAAGCTAAAATTGGAAATAAACTAATGTGTGAACCATACATTGGAATATGAAATGGTAATTTATAAATAGAATCATAAGCAGATAAATCATCGGCCCATAAAAATCCTTTTTGACGTAAATCTATATTTGATGGGAAAAACCTAAATAACGCAAAGAAAACTGGCATTTGTAATAAGGCAGGAATACAACCCGCTAAAGGACTAACACCTGCTTTACTTTGAACCGCCATAGTTTCTTGTTGACGTTTCATAGCGTTTTCTTTTCCAGGTAAACGCTTATTAATTTCTTCCATTTCTGGTTTTAGTACTTTCATTTTTGCACTAGACAAGTATGATTTATATACCAAAGGAGACATTAAAATTCTAACTACAATTGTTAGTAAAATAATAATTAACCCATAGTTTCCTATAAAACCTTGTAAAAAGTTAAATACTGGTATAAAAATTAAACGATTGATATAACCAAAAATACCCCAACCTAGATTTACAACTTCTTTAATGTTTCTATCGTATTTTTTTAAAATTTGATAATCATTAGGACCAACATACCAATTCATGTTGTAGTTTAGTTCACCTCCTTGCAATGTTAAAGGGGCTTTTAAATAAAATGCTTTGGTAAATGTGGTATCTATTTCCTCGTCTTTTGTCAATGTTTTTGATGCTAAATTTGCTTTTTCAAAAGCTTGATCAGAAATTAATATTGTTGAGAAAAAATGTTGTTTAAAGGCTACCCAATTTACATTGTTTTCTTCTGCATCATCTTCACCTCCTATAGATAAGTAATCGATATCTTCATCTTCTTTCTCATAATACATCTCAGTTTGTTGATTTTCATAACGAATACTCTTTTCATGGCGGTAACCTTGTAAATTCCAATCTAAAACAATTTCTTGAGAGTTGTTTATGGCATTGCTTAATCCTTGTGAGCGTATGGTAAAATCAACCATATATTCACCTGGCTTCATTTCATAACGATACTCTAAGTATTTATCTTCAGCAACTTTCAACTTCATTGAAAGTACATCTGCTTCACCATTTTTACTAATTGTTGGTTCAAAAAATAAATCTTGTGTATTAAGTGTTCTGTTGTCTGCAGTACCAAAATTTATATTAAAAGAAGCGTTTTTATCTTTAATCATATATAATGGTAAAGAATCGTAAGTAACATACTTCTTTATCAAAGCTTCTTTAATCTGACCTCCTTTGTTAGCGATAACTAATTTAAGCAGTTCATTTTCAATAACAGTTTCTCCATCTTTAGCCGATGGAAGTGCTGCTGAATAAGCAAAAGCACCTAATTGACTTTGAGCTTTAACTAGTGATAGTGAGTCGGTAGCTTGAACTGTAATTTCATTAACATTGTTTAGAGTTGCTTCGTTTTGTTGTGAAGCTTCTTCTTGGACTTGTTCTGTTTTTGCTTTTTGTTCCGCTTCTAATTCTTCAGCTGTAGGTTGATTGCTGTACATCCACCATATCATAATTGCTCCTAATAAAACAAATCCTATAAGTGAATTGATATCAAATTTTTTTTCTTCCATGAGAGTTTTAAAATGTCATTTTGTCATACGCTAATTGAAAACAAATCAAAAAGCCCAACAAATGTACTAAAAGTAACGTTATTATATGTTATTTATTAATGATTCTCTAAGAGTTCAAAGAGTGTTCCAAAGTTGCTTTTACAAAATCTACAAATAATGGGTGTGGATTTAACACAGTACTTTTATATTCTGGATGGTATTGCACGCCTATAAACCAAGGATGTGTTGGAATTTCAACAACTTCAACCAAGTTTGTTTTAGGGTTTTTACCGGTAGCAATCATACCTGCTTTTTCAATTTGTTCTAGATAATCATTATTAAACTCATATCTATGTCTATGACGTTCACTTATTAATGAGTTTTTATAAATGTTATAAACCTTGCTATCTTCTTTTAATTTACAATCCCAAGCTCCTAATCGCATAGTACCACCATAATCTGTAATACTTTTTTGTTCTTCCATTAAATCGATTACAGGATACTTGGTTTCGTTGCTCATTTCAGTAGAATTAGCATTTTCAAAACCTAATACATTTCTTGAAAACTCAATAACTGCCATTTGCATTCCTAAGCAAATTCCTAAAAAAGGAATGTAGTGTTCTCGAGCATATTTAACAGCTTCAATTTTACCTTCAATTCCACGTTCTCCAAACCCTGGGGCAACTAATATTCCGTTTAAGTTTTTTAATTTATTAGGAACATTTTCAACGGTTAATTCTTCAGAATGAATCCAATTAATATTTACATTAACTTCATTAACTGCTCCTGCATGTATAAATGCTTCTGTTATTGATTTGTAGGCATCATGCAACTCTACATATTTACCTATTAAACCAACTTGAACAGTGTTTTTTGGGTTTTTAAATTTATTTAAAAAGTTGTTCCAAGCTTTTAAGTCGGGAAGCTTATCGTTTGCTAAATGAAGTTTTTTAAGTACTACACTATCCAACCCTTCTTTAAACATTAAATTAGGAACATCATAAATGGTTTCTGCATCAATAGATTCAATAACATCTTCTTCTTTTACATTACAAAATAATGCTAATTTATTTTTTATAGGCTCGGCAATTTCATGTTCAGTTCTGCAAACTAAAATGTCTGGACTTACACCACTTTGCATTAACATTTTTACTGAATGTTGTGTAGGCTTAGTTTTTAATTCGCCGGCAGCTGCTAAGTATGGAACCAAAGTTAAATGAATAACAATTGCATTTTCTTTTCCTAATTCCCAAAGAAGTTGACGAACAGATTCTACATAAGGTAAAGATTCAATATCACCAACGGTTCCACCTATTTCAGTAATAACAATGTCAAATTCTCCAGTATTTCCTAAAATTTGAATTCGGTTTTTAATTTCATCAGTAATATGAGGAATTACTTGTACTGTTTTTCCTAAAAATTCGCCTTTACGCTCTTTTTCAATAACGGACTGATAAATTCTTCCAGTAGTAACATTATTGGCTTGAGAAGTAGGGATGTTTAAATAACGTTCATAATGTCCCAAGTCTAAATCTGTTTCAGCTCCATCATCGGTTACATAGCATTCACCATGTTCATATGGGTTTAAAGTTCCTGGGTCAATATTAATGTATGGATCTAGTTTTTGGATGGTAACAGAGTAGCCTCTTTCCTGTAAAAGTTTTGCTAAAGAAGCTGCAATTATCCCTTTTCCAAGCGATGAAGTAACGCCTCCTGTTACAAAAACATATTTAGTTTTTTTCATTGTTATTAGGTTTGGGCAAAAGTACTAAAGCTATTTTAGTTTACAAAAACAAAACCCTTTAAAAATATAATTTTTAAAGGGTTTTGTTAGAATAAGTACCAATTAGTTTTTAGTAACTCGGCTAAATGAGTAGTGTTATTTTTTAGTTGGAGTCTCTGGAGAAATAAATTTATAAACCAATCCGGCTAAAATGGCTCCTATAATAGGTGCTACCCAAAACAGCCATAATTGGCTTAAAGCCCAATCTCCTACAAAAAGAGCTTGACTTGTGCTTCGCGCTGGATTTACAGAGGTATTAGTGATAGGAATACTAATTAAATGAATAAGTGTTAATCCTAAACCAATAGCCAAACCTGCTAAATATTTTGGTGCTTTAGAGTGTGTAGTTCCCAAAATAATGATTAAAAACATAAATGTCATTACAATTTCTGTTACAAGAGCAGCTTTAAAGTCATAACCTCCAGGAGAATGCTCTCCATAACCATTTGCTGCAAACCCTCCAATATCAAAGCCTTCTTTTCCAGATAAAATTAAATAAATAATGGCTGCACCTAAAATTCCTCCCAATACTTGAGCAATAATGTAGGGTAATACTTCTTTTTTATTAAAACGACCACCAACCCATAAGCCAACTGAAACAGCAGGGTTTAAATGACAACCAGAAATATGGCCGATAGCGTATGCCATGGTAACAACCGTTAAACCAAAAGCTAGAGCCACTCCCATAAAACCAATTCCTAAATCAGGAAAGGCAGCTGCAAATACAGCGCTACCACATCCGCCCAATACTAACCAAGCGGTTCCAATAAATTCTGCTACTAATTTTTTCATATAATAAAGTTTAAAGTTAAAGGGCTAGTGTATCAAATATAAAATTTTTTATTTAAAATAATTATAAAGCTAATTATTAAATGAATTTGTTTAATTTTAGTAATTAGCTATTTTTTGAATGATTTATTTTGATGATTTTATTTAAAAAAGAGGTTTTAAAATTATTTTTTATACTAATTTTGTGGAGTTTTTAAAAGTAAACTAGGTTCTAAGAATTTCAATTTTTTTAGATTTTCGATTAAAATTAATTTTTTTAAAATTCTATTTGTTAGAAACAAAACTAATTGTATATTTGCCCACGCTTTTAGCGAGCGAATTTCGCAAGGCAATTAACAACAAAAGAAACACGATTTTTAAAGATATTTGTAATGAGTAAAAGAACTTATCAGCCGTCAAAAAGAAAGAGAAGAAATAAACACGGATTTAGAGAGCGTATGGCTAGTGCAACAGGTAGAAAAGTGTTAGCTAGAAGAAGAGCTAAAGGTAGAAAAAGATTAAGTGTTTCTTCTGATCCGAGACCAAAGAAATAATGAAACAATAGTTTTATATATAAGGTGTTACTTTTTATTAGTAACACCTTTTTTTATATCCTTTTGATAAGTTTTTAAAACTATTTTATTATAAAAAACGAAATTTATAGATATTTACACATTCATATTTTATTTTAACAAATGCCAAAAAATACTAACATAAAATCAATTTTAATTATAGGTTCTGGGCCTATTATTATTGGTCAGGCTTGTGAGTTTGATTATTCTGGTTCTCAAGCAATTAGATCGTTAAAAGAAGAAGGAATTGAGGTGACTTTAATCAACTCTAATCCTGCAACTATTATGACAGACCCTTCTTTAGCCGATAATGTTTACTTAAAACCATTAACTACAAAGTCGATTATTGAGATTTTACAAATGCATCCTAATATTGATGCTGTTTTACCTACCATGGGAGGACAAACAGCATTAAATTTATGTATTGAAGCTGATGATAAGGGAATTTGGGAAGATTTTAATGTAGAACTTATTGGAGTTGATATTGATGCAATTAACATTACTGAAGATAGAGAACAATTTAGAAAATTAATGATTGAAATTGGTGTTGGACAAGCCCCATCAACAACAGCAACATCATTTTTAAAAGGTAAAGAAATAGCACAAGAATATGGTTTCCCATTAGTTATTCGTCCTTCATTTACATTGGGAGGTTATGGAGCTTCAATTGTTTATGATAAAAATGATTTTGATGAATTATTAAGTAGAGGTTTAGAAGCTTCTCCAATTCACGAAGTTATTATAGATAAAGCATTGTTAGGTTGGAAAGAATACGAATTAGAGTTGTTACGTGATAGTAACGACAATGTTGTAATTATTTGTACTATTGAAAATATGGATCCTATGGGAATCCATACAGGAGACTCTATTACCGTAGCTCCAGCGATGACTTTAAGTGATACAACTTTTCAGAAAATGCGTGATATGGCAATTCATATGATGCGTTCAATTGGAGATTTTGCGGGAGGTTGTAATGTTCAATTTGCTGTTAGTCCAGATGAAAAAGAAGATATTATTGCCATAGAAATTAACCCACGTGTTTCTCGTTCTTCTGCATTAGCTTCAAAAGCCACAGGATATCCAATTGCAAAAATTGCAGCTAAATTAGCTATAGGTTATAACTTAGATGAGTTAAACAATCAAATTACTAAAACAACTTCTGCATTATTTGAACCAACATTAGATTATGTAATAGTAAAAATACCTCGTTGGAATTTCGATAAATTTGAAGGTTCAAATAGAACTTTAGGGTTGCAAATGAAATCTGTTGGAGAGGTAATGGGTATTGGTCGTTCTTTCCAAGAAGCGCTTCATAAGGCAACGCAGTCGCTAGAAATTAAAAGAAATGGATTAGGAGCAGATGGTAAAGGTGAAAAAAATTACGATCTAATAATTGAAAAATTGAAGAACCCTAGTTGGGATAGAGTGTTTGTAATTTATGATGCTATTCAAATGGGAATACCTTTGAGTAGGATTCATGAAATTACAAAAATTGATATGTGGTTTTTAAAGCAATATGAAGAATTACTTGCTTTGGAAAACGAAATTTCGAGTAAAACTTTAGAGTCTTTATCATATGAATTACTTCTTGAAGCAAAACAAAAAGGATTTGCAGACAGGCAAATAGCACATATGTTGGGTTGTTTAGAGAGTGAAGTAAAAGCTAAACGTACCGAATTAGATATAAATAGGGTTTATAAATTAGTTGATACCTGTGCTGCAGAGTTCGGAGCTCAAACACCGTATTATTATTCTACTTTTGAAAATAAAATGATAACTTCTAATGGAAGCTATGCAGATAATGAAAGTGTTGTAACTACGAACAAAAAAATTATAGTTTTAGGTTCTGGTCCAAATAGAATAGGTCAAGGGATTGAGTTTGATTATTGTTGTGTTCATGGAGTATTGGCTGCAAAAGAGGCTGGTTATGAAACAATTATGATTAATTGTAATCCAGAAACGGTTTCAACAGATTTCGATACCGCAGATAAATTATATTTCGAACCTGTTTTTTGGGAGCACATATACGATATTATTGAACACGAAAAACCAGAAGGTGTAATTGTACAGCTAGGAGGACAAACAGCTTTAAAATTAGCAGAGAAATTAGCGAAATGGGGAGTTAAAATTATTGGAACAAGTTTTGAAGCTTTAGACTTAGCAGAAGATAGAAAGCGATTTTCTGAATTATTAGTTGAGTTAGATATTCCTTTTCCAAAATATGGAACTGCAACTACTGCAGATGAAGCATCAGCAATAGCCGATGATTTAGATTTTCCAATTTTAGTACGTCCATCATATGTTTTAGGTGGGCAAGGAATGAAAATTGTAATAAATAAAGAAGAATTAGAAAAACATGTAGTAGATTTACTACGTAAAATTCCTAATAACGTTTTATTATTAGACCATTACCTAGATGGAGCAATAGAAGCTGAAGCAGATGCTATTTGTGATGGTGAAGATGTTTATATTATTGGAATAATGGAACATATTGAGCCTTGTGGTGTGCACTCAGGAGATTCAAATGCAACGCTACCACCTTTTAATTTAGGTGAATTTGTAATGCAGCAAATTAAAGACCATACTAAAAAAATAGCACTTGCGCTTAAAACAAAAGGATTAATAAATATACAGTTTGCGGTAAAAGATGATACAGTATTTATTATCGAAGCAAATCCGAGAGCATCTCGTACTGTTCCATTTATTGCAAAAGCATATCAAGAACCTTATGTAAATTATGCAACAAAGGTAATGTTAGGAGATAAAAAAGTGAAAGACTTTAATTTTAATCCGCAATTAGAAGGATTTGCAATTAAGCAACCAGTTTTCTCTTTCAACAAGTTCCCGAATGTAGATAAAAAATTAGGGCCAGAGATGAAATCAACAGGTGAAAGTATTTTATTTATTGATAGTTTAAAGGATGATCAGTTTTACGAGTTGTACTCCAGAAGAAAGATGTATTTAAGTAAGTAAATTTTAGTAAATTATTAAACAAAAAGTGCTTCATTATGGAGCACTTTTTGTTTAATTAAAAAATTATAGTACTTTTGTTCAATTAAAAATATTTAACATTGAACAACATAAAGACTGAATTTACGATTAAAGACTTGGAAAATTTTTCAGGGATTAAAGCACATACAATTAGAATTTGGGAAAAACGGTATAATATATTGCAGCCAAATAGAACAGAATCTAATATTCGCTATTATGATATTAGTAACTTACAAAAGTTATTAAACGTTTCCTTATTAAATGCTAATGGATTAAAAATTTCAAAAATAGCAGAATTACCCGAATCAAAATTAAATGCGTCGGTTAGAGAATTGGTAACAAAGAACGGAGTTGACAGCCAGGCTTCGAATTCTTTAAAGCTTTCTATGTTAAATTTTGATGAAAACTTATTTAATGTTACTTATAATAATTTAATAGCTCAATCATCTTTAAGAGATGTTTTTAAAAATATTTTTATTCCGTTTTTAAATGAAATTGGACTTTTGTGGCAAGTAAATTCTATTACGCCTGCCCACGAACATTTTATTACTAACCTTATTAAGCAAAAAATTAGTATTAATATTGAACGCTTGCAACTGTCATCTCCAACTAATTTCGATAAGGTTTTTGTGTTGTATTTACCTTTAAATGAAATACATGAGTTAGGGTTGTTGTATTTACATTTTGAATTATTGCTACATGGTTACCAATCTATTTATTTAGGACAAAGTGTTCCCGTTGCCAATTTAAATGATGTACAAAAGGTTTACAACAATATTTGTTTCATTAGCTATTTAACTGTTGAGCCATCAAGATTATCTGTTTTGGAATATATAGATGTAGTAAATAATTCTGTATTAAATAATAACGAAAATGAAATTTGGTTGTTAGGAAAAAAAGTTTCTGAGATGAATGAAAAATTAGACCTTCCAAACGTAAAAATGTTCGATTCTATCGAAAACTTGTTAAAAGAATTATAAAAAATATTGAACAAAGTTGCATTTGTTTAATAAAATCGTATATTTGTTAAACAAATGAAGAATATAGCAATAATAGGTTCAGGATTTTCATCACTTGCATCAGCTTGTCACTTAGCAAAAGCTGGTTATAATGTGACTATTTTAGAAAAGAACTCCACGTTAGGAGGAAGAGCCAGAAAGTATGAGAAAGAAGGATTCAAGTTCGATATGGGACCAACGTGGTATTGGATGCCAGATGTATTTGAAAAGTTTTTTAAAGATTTTAATAAAAAGCCTTCAGATTATTATGAATTAGAGCGATTGTCTCCAGCATATCAAGTTTATTTTGGCAAGGAAGATTCCATTACAATTCCGGGCACATTAAACGAAATTTACGAAGTATTTGAGAAAGAAGAGCCAGGAAGTTCAAAGCATTTAAAATCATTCTTAGATTCAGCTAAATTTAATTACGAGGTTGCAATTAATGATTTGGTGTATAAGCCGGGAGAATCAATTTCAGAATTAATCAATTTTACGACACTTTCAAAAGCGAATCAGTTTTTTACATCGATTAGTTCAACAGTTCGCAAAAGAATTAAGAATCATAAACTTCAACAGATTTTAGAATTTCCAGTGTTGTTTTTAGGTGCTAAACCATCAAACACTCCAAGTTTTTATAATTTTATGAATTATGCAGATTTTGGTCTTGGTACGTGGCACCCAAAAGGAGGAATGTATGAAGTTGTTAATGGTTTTGTAAACTTGGCTAAAGAATTAGGTGTTGGGATTTTAACGAATCAAAATGTTGAAAAAATTGTAGTCGAGAATGGAGTTGTAAAAGGTGTTAATTCAAATTCAAAATTTATACAATCAGATATAGTTATAAGCGGTGCAGATTACCACCATTCGGAAACTTTATTAGATAAAGAAAACAGAATGTACAAGGAAAAGTACTGGGAGAAAAAAACTTTTGCACCTTCAGCTTTACTATTTTATGTAGGATTCAATAAAAAAATAAAAAATGTAGAACATCATACCTTGTTTTTCGATACGAGTTTTGACGTTCATGCTAAAGATATATACGATACGCCAAAATGGCCAAAGGAGCCGCTTTTTTATGCAAGTTTTTCAAGTATAACCGATAATAGTTTTGCCCCTATTTCAAAGGAAGCGGCGACTTTTTTAATTCCTTTAGCGCCTGGATTAACAGATATTCCTGAAGTTCGAGAAGAATATTTCAAAAAAATTATGAATAGATTAGAAAAGTTAACTGGTCAAAGTTTAAAAGATGAAGTGGTATTTAAAGAGTCGTATTGTGTAAATGATTTTGTGAAAGATTACAATTCTTATAAAGGTAATGCTTATGGTTTGGCAAACACATTATTTCAAACTGCTTTTTTAAGACCTAAAATTAGAAGTAACAAAGTAAAGAATCTATATTTTACTGGTCAATTAACAGTTCCGGGACCAGGTGTGCCTCCAGCAATCATTTCCGGAAAAATAGTTTCAGATCTAGTTATAAAAAACTCAAAATAAAAAATCAACTAAAAAAATCAATTTAATGAAACAGCTATTCGACGAAACCTCATTTAAATGTAGCAAAATTGTTACCAGAAAATACAGCACTTCATTCTCATTAGCGGTGTATATGTTGTCTCCTAAAATTAGAGAAGCCATTTACAGTATTTATGCTTTTGTTCGTTTTGCTGATGAAATTGTAGATTCTTTCCATAACCATGAAAAAGAAATACTATTAAACGAGTTTGAAGCTGATTATTATAAAGCTCATAAGAACAATATTAGCTTAAATCCTGTTTTAAATGCTTTTCAACATACGGTTAAAAAATACAATATTACAGACGATTTAATTCAATCGTTTTTAAAAAGTATGAAAGCAGATTTAAACAAAGAAACCTACAATACTGTTGAAGAATATAACGAGTATATTTATGGCTCTGCCGATGTTGTTGGTTTAATGTGTTTAAAAGTTTTTGTAAAAGGTGATGATAAAAAATATGATGAATTAAAATATTCTGCAATGAAATTGGGTTCTGCTTTTCAGAAAGTTAATTTTTTACGTGATTTAAAAGATGATTATGAATTGTTAAATCGTTCATATTTTCCAGGTGTTAATTTAAAAGAATTAAATGCCAATGAAAAAGCTCAGATTATTGCAGATATTGAGGCTGATTTCAACGATGCTTTAATTGGAATAAAAAACCTTCCAATGGAAGCAAAATTTGGTGTGTATACAGCCTATGTATATTATAAAAGATTGTTGAATAAATTGAGTAAAACACCATCAACTGAAATTTTAAACACACGTATTAGAGTTTCTAATCCTTTAAAAATAAGTTTATTAGCAAAATCTTTTGTAGTTTATAAACTTAATTTATTATAATGAAAATTTTTACAATAATAGTAGTATCGTTTTTAACTTTAAATTTTCAAACACCGCTTGAGAGCGCAAGGCAAGATTTTCCGAATATAATGTCTTTAGAGCAAGCAAAAGAACACATAAGTTTATTAGAGAGTGATGATTCTCCGGAAGCAATAGGCTATACTGCGGCAATGATTTTAATGAAGTCGCGCTATGTAAAAGGGCCTTTTGCTAAATTGAAGTATTTTAAACAAGGAAAAAAATTATTGGATCAAGATATTGTTGAAAACCCAACAAGTATCGAGATTAGGTATATACGCTTTTTAATGCAAAAGCAAATACCTGATTTTTTGGGTTATAATAAAAATATTGAAGAAGATTTTAATATAATTTTTAATAAAATAGTAACTTCAAACTTAAACAACAATTTTAAAATTAAAATATTAAA
Organism: Lutibacter aestuarii; assembly: GCF_042676885.1. Taxonomy (NCBI): domain Bacteria; kingdom Pseudomonadati; phylum Bacteroidota; class Flavobacteriia; order Flavobacteriales; family Flavobacteriaceae; genus Lutibacter; species Lutibacter aestuarii. Next base: position 17,305 of record NZ_JBHTIC010000020.1, on the reverse strand, counting down.
TACTATGTTGTTGGTAGACGATTTAAGTGAAGTTAGAAAAAATAAAATTCATCAAATACTAGATAAATTATGATATTTGCCTTAATTACAATAGCTACTTTTTTACTGATGGAATGTGTTACTTGGCTAACACATAAGTACGTTATGCACGGTTTTTTGTGGTATTTTCACGAAGATCACCACCAACCAAGATATCAAAACTGGTTTGAACGAAACGATGTTTTTTTCGTGATTTTTGCAATTCCAAGTATAGCTTTATTTTACTTTGGTGTTGAAGGAGGTTTAAACTATTTATTTTTTATTGGTTTGGGAATTATGTTGTACGGAATGGCCTATTTTTTAGTACACGATGTTTTAATTCACAAGCGTTTTAAATGGTTCAATAAAACAAATAATAAGTATTTAATTGGCTTGCGTAAAGCACATAAAGTACATCACAAACATTTAGGAAAAGAAGAAGGTGAATGTTTTGGTATGTTATTCGTTCCTTTTAAGTACTTTAAAATATGACCGCTTTATACTTTATTATAAATGTAGCTTCGCTGTCAATCCCATTTTTGTATAGTTTTGAAAAAAAAATGCGATTCATACAGTATTGGAAATCAGTATTATTAGCTATTTCTATTGTTGCTATACCATTTTTAATTTGGGATGTCTGGTTTACAAATATGGGGGTTTGGGGATTTAATCCAGCATATTTATTGGGTCCAACTATTGTAAATTTACCTTTTGAAGAGGTACTTTTCTTTTTCTTTATTCCGTATGCAAGTATTTTTACGCATTACGCTTTGTTGTATTTCTTTATAAATTTAGCATTGCCAAAAAAGCTTACAAAATTAATTACCATTGGTTTGTTAATTGTGGCAATTGTAATTGTGTTTTTTAATTACGATAAGTGGTATACGCTTATAAATTTTTCCGTTTTTGCAGCGCTTTTAATCTATGCGTTGGTAACTAAAGACACTATTTTAAAATCGTTTTATCTAACTTTTCTTGTGGTTTTAATTCCGTTTTTTATAGTAAACGGACTGTTAACAGGAAGTTTTATTGAAGATCAAGTTGTTTGGTATAACAATGCTGAAAATTTAGGAATTAGAATGGGAACTGTTCCGGTTGAAGATGCTTTTTATGCCTTTAGTATGTTGTATGGCGCAACGGTATTGATTGAAAAATTTAAGCCAATTTTTAATAAAAACTAAATGACAAACAAACAAGAAATTGCTATTTTTTGGTTTCGAAGAGATTTAAGATTACACGATAATACAGCCTTGTTCTATGCGTTAAACTCAAAATATCCAGTACTTCCAATTTTTATTTTTGATGAAGCCATTTTAAATGAATTGCCAAAAAACGATGCTCGCGTAAATTTTATTCACGATACGTTGAGTAACATAAATACAGATTTAACTAAAAATAATTCTTCATTTTACATTCAAAAAGGTGAAGTAATTACTGTTTGGAAAGAGCTTTTAAATAAGTTCAACATAAAAAAAGTATATTTTAATAAAGATTATGAGCCTTATGCAATTAAAAGAGATACTGAAATAACCAATTTATGTGCTGAAAACAATGTTGAAGTGCACCAATATAAAGATCAGGTTATTTTTGAAGCTGGTGAAGTTTTAAAAGCTGACGGAAAACCTTATACAGTGTACACGCCTTTTAAAAATAAATGGTGGAATTTATTCAATTCGCAAGAACTAAAATTACTTCCTTCAGAAAATTATAAAGAAAACTTTTTAAAATCTAGCTTTAATTTCCCTTCTTTAAGCGACATTGGTTTTACCAAAAGCACAATAAAAGTAAGGCCAATAAATAAAAATGCAATTTTAGATTATCAAAACTTTAGAGATCTTCCAACGGTTGCCACTTCTAATAATTCTGTGTATTTAAGGTTTGGATTAATAAGTACGCGTAAATTATTTAAATATGCGCAAACTAAAAACGAAACCTATTGCAACGAGCTTATCTGGAGAGAATTTTTTATGCAAATTTTGTATCACTTTCCAAATGTGGTGAATGAAAATTTTAAACCGAAATATAATTTTATTCCTTGGCGAAATAACGAGGAAGAATTTAAATTGTGGTGCGAAGGAAAAACAGGTTATCCAATTGTTGATGCAGGAATGCGCGAATTAAACCAAACTGGTTATATGCACAACCGAGTTAGAATGATTGTTGCAAGTTTTTTAAACAAACATTTGTTAATAGATTGGCGTTGGGGAGAAGCTTATTTTGCTGAAAAGTTAATGGATTACGATTTAGCGGTAAACAACGGAAACTGGCAATGGGTTGCTGGAACAGGTTGCGATTCGGCTCCTTATTTTAGAGTTTTTAATCCAACAACGCAGCAACAAAAATTTGATCCAGATTTAAAATACGTTAAAAAATGGAACCCAAATTATAAAAATATTCCTGAAATTGTTGAACATAAATTTGCGCGTTTACGTTATCTAGAGGTTGTTAAAAAATCTTTAGTACAATAAGTTAACGTGGATTTACTAATCTTGAAATCATTCCATTAAAAACAAACCAATGGAATGGAGTAACTGCATACCAATACAAGCGACCTGCAATTCCTTGCGGTCTAAAAGTTGCAGTTTGGTAAAGTACATTATCTTCAATTTTAAATTCCAACCAAGCCTCTCCAGGCAGTTTCATTTCGGCATACAATAATAATTTTTTTGCTTCTTTATTGGCATAAATTACACGCCAAAAATCTAACGAATCGCCATTATTTAGTTCTGTTGGATGCGTACGTCCGCGTCTTAAACCAATGCCGCCAAAAAGCAAATCTAAATAACCGCGTAATTTCCATAGAAAAGTACCATAATACCAACCGTTTTTGCCTCCAATAGACCAAATTTTTTCTAATGTATATTTTTCATTTTTTATGGTACGTTTTTTCTTATCTGTAAAACAACCGTACGTTGGAACATTAATATGTTTGTGTAAATCGCTTTCTAAAGCACTACTTATAAAAGAATCTTTCCAACTAGAGACAATGCTATTTTGTTCAATTTTTACAAAAGCATTTTCTACAGCTTCTCGATATGAAATTGGTCTTACTTTTAATAATTGGTAGATGTTGCTGGGTTTTCCAATAATTTCTATACCCATACTGTTTACCAATGACGCTGCTAATTTATATGAAGTTGAAGTAACAAAATATAACCAATACGAGGATAATTTTGGAGTCATTAACGGAACAGTAATAATGCGTCTTTTTAAACCTCTTATTTTGGCAAATTGTAAAAGCATTTGCTTATACGTCAATATTTCAGGTCCAAAAATATCGAATGATTTATTGTACAATTCTTTTTTACCAATAGCTCTTTGCAAAAATGCCAAAACATCTCTAATAGCAATTGGTTGAGTTTTGGTATTCAACCATTTTGGAGTTACCATAAATGGTAATTTTTCAACCAAATCTCTAATAATTTCAAAAGAAGAACTACCAGATCCAACAATAATTCCTGCTTTAAAAGTGGTTAAAGCATAATTATTAGAAGCCAATCTGTTTTCAACATTTTTACGAGACAATAAATGTTTAGATAATTTAGTGTCGTTTGTAATTCCGCTTAAATAAATTACTTGTTTTGTGGTAGTTGTTTCAATGTAATTTTTAAAATTTTGAGCGCAATTTTCTTCCAAAGTATGAAACTCGGTTGAGGAATTTGACATAGAATGAATTAAGTAATAAGCAGCTTCAATATCTTTGGGAATATTATTAAAAGTATCTGATTTTAAAAAATCGACTTCTACAATTTGTATATTTTTATCATTTACAAAATGTTTAGGCGCTCTATTTTTATCACGCACAGTGCAAACAATAGTATGACCATCGTTTAATAACAAAGGAATTAAACGTTTTCCAATATAACCGGTTGCTCCTGTAACTAGAATTTTCATTTTTTATTAAGTTGAAGATTAAAATCTCATAATTATATTATTTTTTTCATTCCTGCGAAAGCAGGAATACAAGTGTTACGAAAATAGATTCCTGACTTCGCAGGAATGACAGCTACTTTACATTATCCATTGTTGGTGTTTTTAATCAATAATTAATGTATATTCTAAAAGGTAACTACTTTTTAGGTCTTTGGTATTCAAAGCGCTCTTTTAAAGTAGGAACTGCATAACCGTTTAATCCGTTTATGGTTGCAATATTTCCTTCAGATAAATTTACAAAACCATCTTCTTTTAATAGTTTTTCTTCAATATACAACTCTTAAATTTCTCCTACAACAAGTTTTGTGTTATTCGATTTTATATCATATTCTTCAATATATTTCATTCCAATTTGAATAGGACAATCTTTTACAAACGGCGCAATAAAATTATTTTTATAATCGGTTTCTAAATTGGTAACATCGAACTCTGAAATTTCGCGTTTGTATTTTGCTGAAGTATGATGCGCATCTTCTAAAATTTCCTGATGAATGTGATTTATAGTATAAAAACCAGTTTCTATAATATTTTGGTAAGTATTTCTGGGTACAGTTGTAGGTCTTAAAATAAAGCCAAGTAGCGGCGGCGCAGAGCCTAAATGTATTACCGAACTAAAAACAGCAACATTTGTAGTGTTATTTATAGATTTTGTTGCAATTAAGTTGGCCGATTTGTAACCAGTGCAACTGTTAATAAGGTTTATTTTATACAAATGCGCTAATTGATGTATTTCATCAATATTAAAATGCTTCATTATAAATTATTAAAATTGTTGATGTGAACTTCAGTTGCTTTTAAATCGAACATTAAATTATACAATCCAAAAAATGTTCTGTTTATGTAAATAAAATGCTTTGAGCCTCTGTTACCATTCATTTTTTTAAGTTCAGTGCTTTTAGAATAACGCTCACCCAATTCAGCAATTTGTTTAAAGAAGTGTGGATCGGAAAAATCGAATACTTCTTGATGAAAAGGTTGCGTAAACAAACTTAACATATCGTGAAACATTGCAGTAAAAAAGGCTAATTCTTCAGGAGAATCATCAGCTCTTAAAATCTCTAATTCAAATAATTTTTGTTTAAAAATTTCAGGATTGTTTATGTTCTCCTTTTTAGCCAATTCAAAATAGGGAACGTAAAAATCATTAGGAATGGTTTTTATACAGCCAAAATCTAAGGCAATTAAATCAGCGTTTTTTGATATTAAAAAATTTCCAGGATGTGGATCTGCGTGTACTTTTTTTAATTTATGAATTTGATACATATAAAAATCCCACAAAGCTTGTCCTAGTTTATTTGCTTTTTCTTCATCGGTATTGTAAGCAGTAAATTCAGATAAATGTTCACCGTGCATCCAATCCATAGTAATAATTCTTTCCGAAGAATATTCTTCATAATATTTTGGAAAATATAAGTTTGGAATGTGTTTGCACGCTTCTGAAATTTCTTTACTTTGCTGAATTTCAATTAAATAGTTGGTTTCTTCAATTAGTTTATCTTCAACTTCTTTAAAATATTTATCAGAATCTTTTCCTTTAATATTAAACATACTAATGGCAATAGGTTTTACCATAGTTAAATCGCTAGAAATACTGTTTGCAATACCAGGATATTGAATTTTAACAGCTAACTGTTTGCCATCTTTTTCAGCTTTGTGTACTTGCCCAATGCTTGCTGCATTTACTGAATTAGCATTAAAGGTGTCAAATATCTCGTTTGGAGCTTTTCCAAAATATTTTTTAAATGTTTTTACAACTAGTGGTGCAGATAATGGTGGTACAGAAAATTGCGACAGAGAAAATTTCTCTACATAGGCTTGTGGTAAAACGCTTTTTTCCATACTCAACATTTGAGCAACTTTTAAAGCGCTACCTTTTAACTTTTTCAATCCGTCGTATATATCTTCAGCATTATTTTTGTTGAGTTTTGCTTTAGCTTCGTCTTCTGTACTAACTAATTTATCTCCATAATACTTTAAATAATTTACACCAACTTTTGCGCCAGTTTGCATTAGTTTGGTCGCTCTTTGTATTTTAGAAACTGGAATTGTATCTATAGTTTTTAGCATAATAATTTAGTTAATGTTCATTTTTTCTTTGTATAAAAACTTCCCAAAATCTATAATGCTTTTTAAAGGAGTTGAGTCAATTAAATCAAAGCTAGTGTTTACAGATTTTTCAATAAAAATGTCTGTTTTTTCAAAATTGGCAGAGCTATCATCTAACCAAAACTTTATGGTAATTAACAGTTGAAGCCAAGCAGTTTCTTTAATGCTTTTTTGTTGAATTTGAACAATGTTTTTTTGTTTTAAATCTATGGTTTCAATTCCAAGCGCATCTATATAATTTGTAAAGCTTGTTTTTAAGCTAGATAGTGCTTCTAATTTTTTTAAATCTAACTTTTTTGAATCTAAAGTTGCTACAACATAACTTCTGTTAGCAGTTAAGTTTTCAAAAAATGTATAATAGAAGCTTAAAAGTTTGTTGCGAGCATCAAATGTTTCGTAATCGTTACTTTTTGCTAATGCAGCAATGGTGTTTTCGAAAAAGGCATTGAAAATTGATTTCTCAACAGCTTCAAACGATCCAAAGAATTTGTAAAAAATAGCTTCTTCAAATTTGTTTTGTTTTGCAAATGCATAAACCGATGAGGGTTTCGAGTTGTTCTCTAAAACATAATCTATATAGAAACTTATAATGTCTGTTGAATTTAATTGTTTTGTGCGTCCCATAATTTTATATATTGTCTAATAAATATTTATACAAATTAAACAAAAATAATCAATTAAAAAAAATGGTTACTATGTTAAAAGTTTATTAATGTATAGAGAAAATAAATAATCAATAGTTAAATGTTAAAATAAAATGTTTAACTTTGTGTAAAATAAAATAAACATAATGAATTTTAAGGTAGCAATATCAAGAAGAGAACATTTTAATTCGGCTCACAGGTTGCACAATGCTAATTGGACAGATGAAATGAATTTAAAAGTATTTGGTAAATGTAACAATCCAAATTATCACGGGCATAATTACGAATTAGAAGTAAAAGTAATTGGCACAGTTAATGAAGATACAGGTTATGTTATAGATACCAAACAGTTGTCGGATTTAATAAAGGAGCACGTATTAAATAAATTCGACCATAAAAACTTGAATTTAGATGTTGCTGAATTTAAAGATTTAAATCCTACTGCAGAAAATATTGCAATTGTTACCTATAACATATTAAGACCTTTAATAGAGGAAAACTACGAACTAAAAATTAAGCTTTATGAAACACCAAGAAACTTTGTTGAATATCCCTACTAACGGATCAAGATTAAACGGTTTTACTTTTGATGAAATTGGAGACGATCATTTATATACAGGAATTGAAACACCTTTAAAAGAAACTGCTTTTGATATTTCTGACGAAGAAAAAAAAGAAAAGATAGCCGATTTATTTTCGCAAATAATGGATGTTATGGGGTTAGACTTAACCGACGATTCTTTAAAAGGAACACCTAAAAGAGTGGCGAAAATGTATATTGAAGAAATATTTTCAGGATTAAACCCTGAAAATAAACCCAAAATTGCATTGTTTGATAATAAATACAAGTACAACCAAATGTTGGTTGAAAAAAACATTCAATTTTATTCTAATTGTGAGCATCACTTTGTACCCATTTTTGGAAAAGTACACGTAGCTTATGTTTCTTCAGGAAAAGTAATTGGATTGTCGAAAATTAATAGAATTGTGCAATATTTTGCTAACAGACCACAAGTGCAAGAGCGTTTAACAAACCAAATTGCTTTAGAACTTTCTGAAATTTTAGACACCAAAGATATTGCAGTTATAGTTGATGCAAAGCATTTATGTGTAGCTTCAAGAGGAATTAAAGACGATTCTTCAGCTACGGTTACTAGCTATTATGGAGGCGTATTTAATACACCAGAAAAAATTGTTGAACTTCAAAATTATTTAAAATTATAAATTATGGAATTGGTAGAGAAAGCGTTAGAATTTGAACAGCGTAAAATTTCATTAAAATCTACAAACGATAGAATTATAGCTTCAAAAGAAGTAAAAGCATTAATATTAGGTATTAATGAGATTTATAAAAAAACGAAAAACCCTGAATTAATGGATATTATGAAGCGCTTAACAGTAATTAAACAAAAAATTGAAAAACGCTTAAAATTACGCATTACAATTTAAAAATAAAGTATGAAAACAGTTGTTATAATTGGAGGAAGTAAAGGAATAGGAGCGGCCATTTCAAATTCGTTGCTTGAAACTCATAAAATAATAAATGTAAGTAGATCGCAACCAGAATTAATGCATCAAAATTTAACGCATTATGCGTGTGATGTTTTAGCTGATGAATTGCCCGAAATTGAAAAAGTAGATTCGTTAATTTATTGCCCTGGAAGTATAAATTTAAAACCATTTGAACGTTTAAAAATAGAAGATTTTAAAAACGATTTTGACATTAATTTTATTGGTGCAGTAAAAGCGATTCAAAAATATATTCCAAAATTAAAAGAAGCCGATAAAGCAAGTATTTTAATGTTTAGTACAGTTGCCTCAAAATTAGGTATGCCATTTCATACAAGTGTTGCAAGTGTAAAATCTGCTATCGAAGGTTTGGTAATATCATTAGCTGCAGAATATGCTCCAAAAATTAGAATAAATGCAATTGCGCCAACGGTTACGGATACAACATTAGCTTCTAAATTATTACGAAACGACCGACAAAAAGAACAAATGATAGAAAGGCATCCGTTAAAAAAATATTTAAGTCCTGAAGAAGTTGCTGAAATGGCTTCATTTTTAATTTCAGAAAAATCAGCATCAATGTCTGGTCAAATATTTGAAATGGATTGCGGAATCACTACATTTAAAAATTAATCATAAATAAAATAGATAAATGAAAATAGTAGGTTTAATAACAAGTATCATACTTTCAGTATTTTTTATAAACGAAACAAATTTAAACAACACAGCAATGAGCACACAACCTTCATTATATGATATTTCAATAAATAGCATTACAGGTGAACCAATTAATTTAAGCGATTTTAAAGGCAAAAAAATATTGTTTGTAAACACTGCATCGGAATGTGGGTTTACAGGGCAGTATGAAGGTTTAGAAAAAATACACCAAACGTATAAAGATAAATTGGTGGTAATCGGGCTTCCTTGCAATCAGTTTGGTGGGCAAGAACCAGGAACGCTTACAGAAATTCAAACATTTTGCAAACAAAATTATGGAGTTACATTTTTAATGACCGAAAAAATTGATGTTAAAGGAAAGAATCAACATCCTTTATATGCTTGGTTAACAAAAAAAGAATTAAATGGTGTAAAAAGTTCTTCGGTAAAATGGAATTTTCAAAAGTATTTAATTGATGAAAATGGAAAATATATCGATTTCTATTATTCACTTACAAAACCAATGAGCAGTAAAATCACAAAGCAACTATAATGAAACAATTAATGTGGTTAGTATTATTTTTAATCATAAATTTTGCAGCACTAGGTATTGGTAGTTGGTTAATGAATAATGGTCCATCTTCTGGTTGGTATTTAACCTTAAATAAAGCTCCTTGGACACCACCAGGATGGGTTTTTGGTGCGGCTTGGACAACCATAATGATCTGTTTTTCAATATACTTATCGTATTTGGCGAATATTAAACAAACAAACTTATTTTGGACACTTTTTATAATACAATTTGTACTAAACGTATCTTGGAACTTTATATTTTTTAACCAGCACGCTATAGGTATTGCCTTAATAGTAATTATTTTATTAACCGTATTAGTGGGTTATTATCTATTCAGTTTTTTAGCCGATATGAAGTTAAAATCCTTGTTAATAGCACCTTATTTTATATGGTTGCTAATTGCAACTAGTTTAAATGCTTATACATATATAAAGAATTAATTCAATGAAATTTTCATCAAAAGGAATTGTTTATCGGTTATCATCAAAGCAAAAGTTACCAATTACGGTAGATGAAGCTTGGGATTTTTTATCGAGTCCTAAAAACTTAAAAACCATAACACCAGATTATATGAGTTTTGATATACTTTCTGGTGCAGACAAACCAATGTTTGCTGGACAAATAATACAATATATTGTAACTCCTGTTTTAGGAATTAAAACAAATTGGGTAACGGAAATAACACACGTAATAGATAAACAGTATTTTGTAGATGAACAGCGATTTGGACCTTACGCACTTTGGCATCATAAACACTTTATAAAAGAAATTGATGGAGGAGTTGAAATGGAAGATATTATAGATTATAAAGTTCCGTTTGGGTTTTTAGGAAGATTGGTTCATTCAATTTTAGTAAAACCAAAACTAACCGAAATATTTAATTACAGAACCAAAAAGTTAATTGATCTATTCGGAGAATACAAAAATTAAACAATGCTAATTTTAAAATACATAGTACTAATGTCAATAACACTTCAAACTAACTATACCATTGTAAAATTTTCAAAAAACACCAGTCTTACAAGTTGGACAATTGTTAATGATGTGGTAATGGGTGGAAAATCTACAAGTACAATTAGTAAAAATTCTGAAGGAAATGCTGTTTTTAAAGGCGAAGTTTCTTTAGAAAACAATGGTGGGTTTTCATTATTAAGGCATCGTTTTGATAAAATAGATATTTCCCAATTTAATAAAATTAAAATCCGTTTAAAAGGCGATGGGAAAAAATATCAATTCAGAATAAAACCATCCAGATTTAATCAATACTCGTATGTTAATTATATTCAAACCAATGGAGATTGGCAGACAATTGAAATTAATTTATCAGATTTTTCTCCTGTTTTTAGAGGTAGAAAATTAGACTTACCAAATTTTTCAGGAAATGAATTAGAAGAAATTGGTTTTTTAATAGGAAATAAAAAAAATGAATCATTTAAATTAATCATCGATTCTATTACTTTAGAATGAAAACAAGACCAGTAATACCTAATGCTTTAATACTTGATAAAACAAAGGATATTGAAAAGTTTCAGAATGAATCTCTGCGTCCAATCATTAAGTCTTTAAATGATTTAATAGTTGTTTATTTTCAGAATTATGCCAAATCAAAAAAAATAGAATTCATAAACCTAACAGAAGACCAAAAAAATAAGTTTATTGCAACCGCTTTTTTAAAAGACCAAAATTTAAAGAGCGAGGTTAAAGGGTTTGTAATTGGTCAGTTTTCTGTAGCAGAATTCAATTTTTATAAAATTTTTTCTAAAGAAATAAATAAAAGAATCTTAGGCATCGTAAAACAACGTATTTTAAAAGCATTTTAATTCCCATTTTCAGAAGTAGATTTATCACTTTATCTTTAGGAATTTAGCTGCAAAATTCTTTTTATTTAATTTAAACGTTTAAATATAAAAGTATGTTTAAATTTTAGTTAATTATTTGAAAAACAATTTAAAATACGATTAAAAACTATTGCTGTCCTTTTGTCATTTTTGTTACAAAATGTTTCTACTACTAGATTTAAAAAAAGATAAGTAATTGAAAATAAATAAATTAAAAATTTTATTTTGAATTGCTCTAATTAGCAAATCACCTTTTTTAGCTGATATATATCATTATAACTCTTACATTATTACTATAATTTTACTATATCAAAAAAAGAATAGTAGAATTATTTAGTTTGTTAAGCAATCCCATTACCAACTGCTTTTCAAATTATTATGTGTAAATATAAAGTAAAATGAGACGAGAAAATTCAAAATTAATTTGTGATGCGAATGAGGCAGTTGCTAGAATTGCTCACAAAACAAACGAAGTTTGTGCAATTTATCCAATTACTCCAGCATCACCTATGGGTGAGCATGTGGATGTATATAGTGCTAAAAATCAAAAAAATATTTGGGGCGATGTCCCTAGAATTGTAGAGATGCAAAGTGAAGGTGGTGCAGCAGGTGCTGTTCATGGTTCATTACAAGGAGGCGCTTTAACAACAACATTTACCGCTTCACAAGGATTGTTGTTGATGTTACCTAATATGTATAAAATGGCTGGAGAATTGTTACCTACAGTTATTCATGTAGCAGCAAGAACAATAGCAACACATGCATTATCAATTTTTGGAGACCATTCTGATGTTATGGCGGCAAGAGCAACAGGTTTTTCAATGTTGTTTGCAGGTTCTGTGCAAGAAGCTCATGATTTTGCATTAATTTCTCAGGTAGCTACCTTAAAAAGTAGAGTTCCATTTTTAAATATATTTGATGGATTTAGAACTTCACATGAAATATCTAAAATTGACGCTATTCCTGATGAAGTTATTAAAGCGATGATGCCAGAAGATGAGGTGATGAAACTTAAAAAACGTTCTTTAGATTCTGACAACCCAGTAATAAGAGGTACTTCACAAAACCCAGACGTGTTTTTCCAAGCTCGTGAGGCTGCCAATAATTATTATCAAAATGTACCTGAAATTGTACAAAACACAATGGATGAATTCTATAAACAAACAGGTAGAAAATATAGTTTGTTTTATTATATAGGTCATCCTGAAGCTGAAAAAGTAATTGTAATTATGGGATCAGGTGAAGGAGCTGTTAGAGAAACTATAGAAACTTTAGCTGAGCAAGGAGAAAAAGTAGGTGCTTTATTTGTGCGTTTATTCCGTCCATTCTCCATTCATCATTTCTTAGAGCAACTACCAAAAACTGTTAAAAAAGTAGCGGTTTTAGACAGAACTAAAGAGCCAGGAAGTATAGGTGAACCTTTATATTTAGATGTGGTAAGTGCGTATGTTGAGATGGGAGACTATATGCCAACCATAATTGGAGGACGTTACGGACTTTCATCAAAAGAGTTTACACCTGCTATGGTTAAAGGTATTTTAGATGAGTTGGATAATAATTCTCCAAAAAATCACTTTACTATCGGTATCAATGATGATGTTAGTAATACTAGTTTAGCTTATAATTCTGAATTTAAAACAAAAAAATCAACATTTAACTGTATGTTTTATGGTTTAGGTTCTGATGGTACTGTTGGAGCTAATAAAAATTCAATTAAAATTATTGGAGAAACCACCGATAATTATGTACAAGGATATTTTGTATATGACTCTAAAAAAGCAGGTGCACAAACGGTTTCTCATTTACGTTTTGGACCTGAACCAATTTATTCTTCTTACTTAATTAACAAAGCTAATTTTATAGCTTGTCATCAATTTAACTTTATTTTTAAATACGATGTTTTAGAACATATTAAAGAAGGAGGTACATTTTTATTAAATACCCCATTTTCAAAATATAAAGTTTGGACAGAGCTTCCAAGCATAGTTCAAAAAAGAATTATTGAAAATAATATTGATTTTTATGTAGTTGACGCAACTAAAGTAGCTCAAGAAGCAAATTTAGGAAAACGTACAAATACCATATTACAAACATGTTTCTTTGCAATTTCAGGAGTATTACCAAAAGATGAAGCAATTAAAAAAATTAAAGATGCTATTGTAAAATCCTACTCTCACAAAGGCGACAATATTGTTGAAATGAACTTTAATGCAGTTGATAAATCTTTAGAAAATCTTCAAAAAGTTGAATATCCAAGACATACCACTAATCATGATGGCTTAAAACCAATGATGACAGAAAATGCAGATGACTTTGTAAAAGAAATTTTAGGAACTATTTTAGCAGGTAAAGGAGATTCATTACCAGTAAGTGCTTTTTCAATTGATGGTACGTTCCCAACAGGAACTACACAATACGAGAAACGTGGCATTGCAGATTTTGTTCCTGTTTGGGATGATGCTGATTTATGTACACAATGTAACAAATGTGTTAGTATTTGTCCTCATGCAGCTATTAGAGCAAAAGTTGTTTCTAACGATTTATTAATTGATGCTCCAGAAACATTAAAAAGTGTACCAGCTAAAGGAAGACCATTTACTAGCGAAACAGAAAGTTATATCTTACAAGTTTCACCTCAAGACTGTACAGGTTGTGATTTATGTGTTGCTGTTTGTCCAGCTGAAAGTAAAGAAGTACCTAATACTTTTGCAATTAACCTAACTGATGTGCGTAAAGTAGAAGAGGTGGAAAATGCAAATTGGAATTACTTTATTAATTTACCAGATTATGACAGAACAGAGCTAAAAACTTCTACTTTAAAAGGTTCTCAATTCTTAGAACCATTATTCGAATTTTCTGGTGCTTGTTCTGGATGTGGTGAAACGCCTTACATTAAACTAGTTACACAATTATATGGCGATAGTATAACTATTGCAAATGCAACTGGTTGTTCTTCTATTTATGGTGGTAATTTACCAACAACACCTTATAAAACAAATAAAGATGGTAGAGGACCAGCTTGGGCAAACTCTTTATTTGAAGACAATGCAGAATTTGGTTTAGGTATTCGTTTAGCTTTAACTAAAAAACAAGAAATAGTTGTTGATTTATTAAAATCTTTAGAAAGTAAAATTGGTAGCACTTTGGTGAATGATATTATTACAAACCCAGAAGATACTGAAGCTCTAAAAGCTAAAAAAATAAATCAAATAGATGAACTAAATGAAATACTAGACACTATTGATAGTTATGAAGCTAAAAAACTAAGAAACCTCTCTGAATACTTGCGTAAAAAAGGTGTTTGGATATTTGGTGGAGATGGTTGGGCTTATGACATCGGTTTCGGTGGATTAGATCACGTTCTAGCTTCTGGTGAAGATGTTAATATTTTAGTGATGGATACCGAGGTATATTCTAATACTGGAGGACAAGCTTCTAAAGCTACTCCATTAGGTGCAAGTGCTAAGTTTGCAATGAATGGAAAACTAAGCAATAAGAAAAGTTTAGCATTACAAGCAGTATCTTATGGAAATGTGTATGTAGCTCAAATAGCAATTGGTGCTAAAGACAATCAAACTTTAAAGGCAATTGAAGAAGCAGCAGCTTATCCAGGACCGTCTATTATTATTGCTTATTCTCATTGTGGGGAACACGGATATGATTTAAAAGACGGTGCAAAACATCAGGAAAAAGCAGTTGAAACAGGTTATTGGCCATTATTTAGATTCAATCCTTTAGCAGAAAAAGGAAAGAAATTTAAATTAGACTCCAAAGCTCCTTCAGCTCCATTAGAAGAGTTTATGTATGAAGAAGCTAGATTTACCAGAGTTGTAAAAGACAATGCAGATTTAGCAAAAGAGTTACTTAATCAAGCTCAAGAACAAGTTGATGTTCAATGGGAAAGATTAGAGCTTTACAAAAATTTATAATAACTATTTTAAAAAGTGCTGGGTTAAAAACACCTAGCACTTTTTTTATCACTCTTTAAAAACTATTGATATGAAATCACGATCAGAAGCTTTTTTTAAAGAAGCATCAAAAAAATTAGAACTTGCAAAAGAAGAATTGTTTAAACCGTCTGAAGATATTGTTAGTTACTCCATTTGCAAAAACTCTCAATTCGCAATTGAAAACTATTTAAAAGGTTTTTTGACAATGAATGATGTAAAAATTGAGAAAAATGAAACTATTGCTACATTATATGGCAAATGTATTGCGGTAGATAAAAATTTTAAATCAATAGAAATGAGTGCTATTGGTTGTAAAAACCATCAAATAGACTCTCGTTATTGTTCTGAAATTAATTCAGTAAGTGCTTGTTACGATACTGCAGATATTATTGATACCTATTTAAAAAAGAATAAAATACTGTAAATACAAATTTTAATTTCAAAAATAAAAACTTACTGTACATTTGTAAAAAATAGTTTAAAATGAATTATATTTTATTTGATGGTACAGTTCATAAATCTTTATTGCCTTTAACCTACACAAGACCGGTAGCGGAACTAAGAATAGGAATTCTTACCATTCGTGAAAAATGGGAAAAGTATTTAGGGTTTACAACTACAACAATTACAGAAGAGTATTTGGAAGAAAAATTTCCTATGGTAGAAATGGAGCATAATATAATGATAAATGCTTCTTTTTTACCCAATAAAACTTTGGTTGAATTAATTAAAAATTTAAAGGAAAACGAGGCTATTTTTAAAAATGATGAAGTAATAGCCTTTTTTACTTCAGATACACAAGAAGAAGTTAATTTTGATACTTACAAGCAAATTGAATTTGACTTCGAAATCATTCAAATTAAAAATACTTGTGATTTATTTACCTACAATAGCATTGCGTTAAAAAATGATTTTGAACTAATCACTGAAGGAAGAGTATCTCAACCAATACCTGAAGGTGTTCAATACCTTAATAAAGAAAATATTTTTATAGAAGAAGGAGCAGAAGTTTTATTGTCTACTGTTTTAAATGCTAGTAAAGGACCAATTTATATTGGTAAAAATACACTGGTAATGGAGGGTAGTTTAATAAGAGGACCTTTTGCTATGGGAGAGCATTCTGTTTTAAAAATGGGGACTAAAGTTTATGGAGCAACTACACTTGGACCAAAATGTAAAATAGGAGGGGAAGTTAATAATTCAATATTATTTGGATATTCAAGTAAAGGTCATGAAGGATATTTAGGAAATTCTGTAATTGGTGAATGGTGTAATTTAGGAGCAGATACCAATAATTCAAATTTAAAAAATAACTATTCTGAAGTTAGGTTATGGAATTATGAAACTGAAAATTTTGCTAAAACAGGATTGCAATTTTGTGGTTTAATTATGGGAGATCATTCAAAATGCGCTATAAATACCATGTTTAATACAGGTACAGTAATTGGAGTTAGTACTAATATTTATGGAAGTAATTTTCCAAGAAATTTTATTCCATCTTTTAGTTGGGGAGGAGCGGCAGGATTTACGGTGTACCATATAAACAAAGCAAAAGAAACGGCCAATCTTGTAATGCAACGTAAAAATGAAGAATTTGATACTGTTGAACAGCGTATTTTAGAACAGGTGTTTGAACTCTCAAAAAAATACAGAAACTTTTAAATAAAAAAAGCTCATTGATTTCAATGAGCTTTTTTCTTAGCTTTTAAGTTTTTCTTTTTTAAACTTATCAAATTTAGATTCTGTATTTTTAGGCCAACCGTTATTACTTGTATCTACATCAGCAGTTTGTTCATCAGGGTCAATAGTAATTTTGGTAATGGCTTTACTAGATGGAAATACTTTGGTAACTTCCTTATCATTTAGTCTCCAAATTTGAGCAGGATATTGTTTGCGTTCTTTGGTTCCATCTTCATATTCAAACTCTACAATAATTGGCATTACTAAATCACCTGGTTTTTCAAATTTTAATTCGTAAAAGTATTTAGGAGCCTTTAATGTGGCTTTTTCTTCAGTAGAAAAATTGTTTTCAATATAGTCGTTAAGTACACTATAATCTTCCGCTTTTTTTCCTTT
>NZ_JBHTIC010000019.1:0-128578 GCF_042676885.1 Lutibacter aestuarii | reverse complement strand
CTACTGAAATACAAAATTCATAGGTATCAGGAGCCAATCCTTCAATAAAAGCATTGGTAGTATTGGTAAAGTTATAAATTGTTTCATCTACTGTTACAGAATAATTATAAGCTTCTTGTGCAGCAATCTCAATGCTGCCATTTTCTTTGCCAACACAGGTTTCTCCTATAACTTCTATCGTAAAATTGGCTGGGGAGAGGCTAAATAAAGGACAGCCAGTTTCATTTACATTAGTTCCTGGAAAAGTGTTAGGGCACAAATCTAAAGTATCTGCAACACCATCGCCATCACTATCATCTAAAGCAGTTCCTCCTCTTGGATCTAATAGTTTTATAGAAGAAAATAGTTTGTATTCTCCAGGTTTTAAAGAAATAGTTTCAGAAGTATTGATAACGTTTTTTTCTTCCCCAGTAAAATATTCATACCAAATGCCAGTTTTTGTATAAGGAATGTTTATTTCTTTATTTACAATATCAAAATTCCCAATTATAACAATATCCATGCTAGAATGTTTTAATACAATAGATTTTGTTAGTGTATTTACATTTAATAAGAAATCAGAAGAATTGAATACTTCGGGATATTGTTTTTTAAATTCAATTAAAGTAGCCCAAGTATTATAGAGCTGTTTTCTTTGAGCTTCATTAAAATATTCCCACAATATTGGTTTTCTTCCTACTCTATCATTTTCATTGATACTAATGTCATAGCCCAATTCACCAAATTGCCATATCATTTTAGGTCCAGGAATGGTAAAGAAAAACATTCCTGCAAGTTCTTCTCTTGCTAATGCAGTGTTTAAATTTTTAATATTATAGGTAGAATTGCTATTGCCATATTGAAGATTTTTGTACATTAAACGCTCTTCATCATGACTTTCCATATAACCAACTATATTTGGTTTGTTCCAACCTCTTTGTTGGTAAGAAATCCAAGAAATATCTGATTCAGAACTATAGCCCATTGTATTTTGATTGTAATTATGATTTAAATTTCCCCAAAGCATAATACCATAATTTGCTAATTCAGTTTCTTCTGAATTTGTAGCTAGATGTTCAAAAATAACATACGGTTTGTTTGTAGAATTATAACTCCACACATGGTCTGCATAGTTTTTTAAAATAGCTATTCTACTAGCATCATAGGTACTTGCCCAATTGTTGCTTCCATAATATAGGGTGTTAGAAAAACCTTTAGTAAAATCGAACCTAAAACCGTCAACTTTATATTCTTCCATCCAATAAGTTAATACATCATTAAAAAAGTTGGTAGTGTATGAAGATTCATGGTTAAAATCGTAGCCCCAATGCGCACTTGTATTATCTACCAAGTTATGATTTTGATTATACCAAGGGTTATCAGCAGCAGGCTTATTATTTTGTGAATCCCAATACATTTGAAGTAGAGGAGATTGTCCGTATGAATGATTAAAAACAACATCTGCTAAAACAGCTATATTTCTTTTATGACATTCATCTACAAACTTCTTTAAATCATTTTTTGTTCCATAGGCTTTGTCTAAAGCCATATATAATGCAGGATTGTAGCCCCAGCTATCTGCTCCTTCAAATTCATTTATAGGCATTAATTCAATAGCATTGATGCCTAAAGACTGTAAATAATCTAATTTAGTTATAGCTTCATTATACGAGTCAGATTCTGTAAAATCTCTGATATGTAATTCATAAATTATTAAATTGTCTTGCGGAGGTTTAATAAAGTCCAAAACATTCCAAACGTATACTTCTTCATTGATTTTAAAAGTAGAAACATAACCATCGGTTAAATTAGTAGGATATTCTTTTAAGTTGGGATAATTTCCTTCTTTAATATATTGATCTGTCCAAGGGTCTAATATTTTTTCCGAATATGGGTCGGCTATTTTAATATTAAAGTCGATAAGATATTGATATGCATATTCAAAATTTTGGTCTAGGTTGTTTAGTGTAATCCAAAAATACTCACCGTCTTTATATAGTTGATAGGCTTCGTTTAATTCCCAGTTATTAAAATCTCCAATCAAAAAAACATCTGTTTTGTTTGGAGCAAGTAACACAAAAGTTATTGAATTATCAGGATGAATATTGATTCCATTTTTTACACCATTTGGTAAACTTTTATGTTGAGTTGGGGATTTTACAAAAACTGAAATTTCAGTTTCTTTAGTTTCATTATTTGCAGTAGCTTTAGCTTTTATAAAATGATTTCCAGTTGTAGTAAACTTATAATTAGTAGAAATAGTTGTTGAACTATTAGCTATTTTTTGAGAAATGCTGTTTACTAAAACTTCTAAATCTGCTTCTAGAGAAGATTCAGCAGTAATAGTAATAGTTTCATTTAAATTAAATGAATTGTTATTTATTGGGTTCGTGATTGTGATATTTAAACCTTCTTCATAGATTGGAATAAAAATATCTGACGTTTGAGTATTTCCATCTGAAGATCGAAAAACAAAACTTAGTTCTGTTATTGTTTTGTTAGTATTGATTCCATAAAAAGAATAAGCAGAAGGAGTGATGCTTAAAGTATATTCATTAGAGTTTGAGGCTGATCTTGTTAATTTTGGTTGTACATTATTTTCGCCCCAATTTCCAATAACATTTTGCCATTTCACCCCATCAACTGTAGCTCCTGTATGCGCATAAATGTCTCCACTATAATTATTAAGTGGAGTGTTAGCAGCATTAAAAACTATGGTTATTTCATTAGTTGCTGTAGGAATTGCTGGTAAAGTACTAACTTGAGCAAAACTTACTTGTACTAATAGTATAAATAGAAGAGCTATTTTTTTCATTTTGTTGGTTTGAAATAAATTTAAAAAAATTAATAGTAAAAATCTGCATAAATATTTTTATGCAGATTTTTATAAATATTCTAATTAAAAGTTATTTTTAATTAAATAGCTGTAATAATATAAGTAGGTGCATTTTCATCACTAAAATTTAGAATAATTGAATAGGTTCCAGCAGAAACAACGATGTTAGCTCCTCCAGCTTCAAGACTACCATCATTACCATCATCACCATAATTAACATCCCAACTATCATTAGTTCTAAATTTTATTTCACCATCTATTAAAGTTACTTTATCAAGTACCCAAACACCATCTTTACTGTAATCTGGAGAGAATCTTACATTTGGCCCATCCCAACCATTTGGAGCAGCAGAACCTACTAATCCCCAAATATCAATTGGTTCAATAGAATATTCTAATGCATTTAGATCTAAAGTTACCAAATAATTACCTGCAGTAACAGCGATATTAGCACCTCCATTTTCAAGTTTTCCATCAGCTCCATCATCACCATAATTTAATCCCCAATCATTATTAAATCTAAATTTAACCTCACCTTCACTTAAAGTTACAACAGTTTTCCAAGTGTTCGAATAAGAATCATAATTCATTGTCATATCAGGTCCATCCCAACCATTTGTTGTAGCGGAACCAACAAGTCCCCAAGTATAAGTTTCTATGGTATAGGTTAGCGAATTAGTATTAAAAGTAATTTTATAAGTTCCAGCTGAAACAACTATATTAGCTCCACCAGGTTCTAGGCTACCATCATTACCATCATCGCCATAATTAACATCCCAACTATTATTACTTCTAAATTTAATTTCACCATCAGATAAAGTTACATAAGCTACAACAACATCTGCATTGCTAGTTTGATAGAAAGGAAGATCTGGTCCATCCCAACTATTAGGTGTAGCACTTCCAACTACTCCCCAAATGGTAGATAAGTCTAGTTTGTCTTCATAAACAGTTGCATTAAAGTTTGTGATATTAGAAACTAAATCTTTGTAATCACTTAATACAGCTCTTACTTGAACTGAAACGGATGAAGGTGAACCACCTTCTAACCCTAATCCTATTAAAATTTTATTTAACTCAACAGTTTCAAATGTTTTTGAAAGTTCACTTCCAACAGATATTGCTTTTTCGCCATTTGCAGTTGATAGTGCAACTTCATATTCTGCACCTGCATTAAAGCCATAATCTGGCTTAGTCCAAGTTACAGTTAGTACATCTTGTCCAGCATTGTCTTTGTCTAAAACTACATCAGTTGTTGAGATGCTAACTGTGGTAGTAGCATTAGAATTTAATACTGTAAAATCTTCTTTATCACAAGCAACCAAAAAAACTGAAGCTGTGAATAGAATTAACAAATTATTTAATAATATTTTCATTTTTTCCTTTGATTTATATTAGTACGAAGGGTTTTGTTGCAAGTTTGGATTTGCATTTAAATCTGTAGCTGGAATTGGGAAAAGGTTTAAGTAAGAAGGGGTTGAAACACCTTCTTTTACACCACCTTTCCAAGGCCATACATACGCTCCATCGGTAAATCTTCCAAATCTAATCAAGTCAGTTCTTCTGTGACCTTCCCAATAAAGTTCACGAGCTCTTTCATTTAAAATAAAGTCGAGGTCTATAGAAGTTACTGTACCAAAATTATTGGCTCTAGCTCTTAATTCATTCATATAAGAAATTGCATTCGCTTCACTTCCGCCTCCACCTCTTAAGGTTGCTTCTGCGTACATTAAATATACATCAGCTAGTCTAAATAAAGGAAAGTCAGTATCAGTAAAGTCCCCACTAGTATCAGATCCAGCTACTCCATTACGATCTACGTTTTTAAATTTAGGAACAGCGTAACCATCTGTAAAAGTGCTTATAGATTCAATTTCCAATTCTTGTCCGTCAGTATAAAAAATTGCTCTTGGGTCTTTTTCAAATGAATATTCTTGAGTATTTACGTTAACAGTAAGTTTGTATAAACCAGCTGATACTGAAATGTTACTTCCATTATCTCCAAAATCACTGCCATTCCAAGCATTATCGGTTCTAAATTTTATTTCACCATCTACTAAGTTAACAAATGCTTGAACTACATTTGGAGTACTTGTTTGATGAAGAACTAGGTCTGGACCATTCCATCCGTTTGGTGTTGCAGATCCTACCACTCCCCAATTTGTTGCAGTTCCAATTTTGGCATTAGAAGCATTAAGATCAATTCCAGAATTAAAAGTGTTTACTAAAGCACTTGTAGTTCTAGTACCTCCCCAACCACCATTAATTCCATAATCTTCAGGAGACATACTACCTCCAACGGCTGCGTGAATTAAAAAAGTTGTACCACCAAAAGATTGAGTTCTCAACCCATCAAATGCGATAGGGAAAATAACTCCATTAGCAGTGTGGTTATCAGCTAAAAATAAATTATCATAAGTTGTTTCTAAACTATAACCCGCATTTATTACTTTTTCTGCATAATTTACACAGTCGCTATATCTTCCAGTTTTTGTATAAACTTCAGCATTTAAATATAATTTAGCTAATAAAGTCCAAGCAGCAGCTTGATCAGCTCTTGCATACTCGTTAGTTCTTGGAGCAGGTAATTTACTTTCAATAGCTAATAATTCACTTTCAATAAAGTTAAATAAATCGGCTCTTTTAATTTGCTCAGGAAAGAAGAATCCAACTTCATCAGTTTCGGTTACAAATGGGAAATTACCAAATAAGTCAATAGCATGATAATAACTTAAAGCTCTTAAAAAGCGTACTTCACTTTTATATATTTGAATTTCTTCTAACAGCTGACCATCAACTCCTCTTGCACTTAGTTTTGCATCTGTTGTTTCTCTAAGGAAAGCATTACAAGAAGTGATTTGATATATGATTCTATTGTATAAAGCAGTAATAAATTCATTACTAGCGTTCCAATCTTGTTCATGGTAATCTGGTAAACTTCCATCTGCCCATCCAATTACAGCTTCATCTGTAGTTACTTCTTGAGCTAACCAATATTGTCTTAAATATTGACTAAAGCCTTCATCAATTCCTGAAATATCAGGTAAACCTGCAGGACCTTGTTGTCCACTAATGGCTAACCCTGCATAAATTTTAGCTAAAACTTGTTTATAAGTAGCTGGGTCATTAAATAATTCGTCAGCTAGTACAATGTCTTTATCTTGAGGAACTGTATCTAGATCTTTTAGACACGAGGTTAAAGTAAACAAAGTTACGATAGTTCCTATCATTAATATTTTAAAAGAATATTTTTTCATTTCTTAGTTAATTAAAAGTTTAAGTTAACTCCAATCATATAAATTCTTGGTCTTGGATAGATGTTAAAATCGATACCATTTCCAACTTCAGGATCAAGACCTTCATAATCAGTTATGGTTAATATATTTTGGGCAGAACCTGAAACAGATAAGTTGGAAGATTCTCCAAACACACTACCAAAATTATAACCTACTGTAACATTATCTAACTTTACAAAAGAGGCTTCTTGTACGTAGTAATCAGACAAATATCTTTCGGCTCCACCATTGATAAATCCTGATTCTAAAATATTTTCAACTCCATTTTCAATTACATTAGGGAAACCTGGATTAAGTAATTGGTCTCTAAATCCTTTAGCAGAATCAACATTATTGTAAACATAATTTCCAATATTTGCTCTCCATGCCATATTGAAATTCCAATTTTTATAGTTTAAATCTGTTGTAAATCCTAAAGTATAATCTGCTGTTGGTTTTTGATATCTGTATCTATCAGCATTACTAATAATGCCATCATTATTTCTATCTACATATACACCTTCAATTGGTTTGCCATTGGCATCATATACTTGTTGGTAAACAAAGAATGAATAAGGATCATAACCTACGGTATGTCTTTGAATGGTATTTCCAACACCTCCATCAAAACCACCTACAGGAACTCCCTCATAGTCTGGGCCATCATTTGTTGTAAGTTGAGTAATTTCAGTGTCATTGTAAGTAAAGTTTAAACCAAAGTCTAAATTTAAATCTTCAGTTCTTATAGCTTTTGTATTTAAGGTAAGCTCAATACCCTTATTCTCCATCTTACCAATGTTAGCATTACCAGCATTAGATAAAGATGAACCTCCAGGAAATGGTATAAAGTTTAGTAAATCTTTTGTTTTTCTAAAGTAAGCATCAACAGATCCGCTTAAAACATTATCAAATAAACCAAAATCTAGACCTGCGTTGTAAGTTTCAGTTTCTTCCCATTTTAGAGTTGAGTTGAAAGGTTGTGCTCTAAATGTTGTGATATAGGAGCTTCCAAATTGGTATTGCGCAGTATTTGTACTGGCCAAATATGTTGCAATTGCTGGATAGTAATCTCCAACATCTTGTTGACCAGTGATACCCCAGCTTAAACGTAATTTTAAGTTAGAAACAGCATTTGCATTTTTCATAAATGGTTCTTCGTAAATTTTCCAAGCAAATGCAGCAGAAGGGAAATTACCCCATCGGTTACTTTTACTAAATCTAGAGGATCCATCTCTTCTATAAGTTAAGGTTAATAGGTATTTATCTGCATAAGAGTATTTTAATCTTCCAAAAAATGACTGTAAATTTAATTCATTATAATAATCTAATAATTCTGTTAAGGTTTTATCTTGAATATTATTTTTATCAAACCCTTCATTTTTAAAATTTTGATAAGAGTATCCAACCATAAAGTCTATAGAACTATTAATAGCATCTATATCCTTAGCATAATTCAAGTAGAAATCAGATAAGATATTCTTTTTATCTTGTTCAAAATGTGAAATACTTCCTAAAGCAGCAAGTTCAGCAGTTTTGGCAGTAGCTGAATTAAAAATGGTATTATCACCATCACTACTTGAAATATCATAACCAAGATTAAGATTGGCTCTTAATTCAGGTAAAAAGTGCATTTTATAGTCAAATTGAATGTTACCAATACTTCTGTTAGAGTGACTTTCATCATTTCTTAATTCTAATAAGGCTAATGGGTTTCTTGGAGCTCCAACAGCTTGAGGGTTTCCATTTTCTTGTAACCATTCAAAATATCCACCATAGGTAGGATTGTTTGAATATACTGGTTGGGTTGGATCAAAAGAAATGGCATTTCCTATTGCACCTGTGTCTGCAAAACGGTTGTTAATTAATGATAGTTTAGTATTTAAATCTATTTTTAAATGCTCATCTAATAATACAGTACCAATACTAACTGCAAAAGTTCCTCTTTCAAGTTTTGAAGTTTTTAAGGTACCTGTTTGGTTGGTGTAACCTAATGAAGTTCTAAATTTAAAAGCACCACTACTACCATTTAAACTTAAATTATGATTGGTACCATAACCAGTTCTAAAAATTTCGTTTTGCCAATTTGTATTTTCATTTCCTAATAAAGCTATATCAGAAGGAATTCCATTTTCATTTACATACGTTCTAAATTGATCGGCAGATAAGGCATCTACAGTTTCAATATTTGTATTTACAGAAAAGTTAGAACTATAGGTTCCTTGAATATCTCCATCACTCCCTTTTTTAGTTGTAATAATGATTACTCCATTAGAAGCTCTAGAACCATAAATAGCGGTTGCAGAAGCATCCTTTAATATGGTGTAAGATTCTATATCATTTGGGTTAATGGTATTTAAAGGGTTTCTGATACCCGCAATACCTTCTTTGTCAACAGGAACACCATCTATAATAAATAGTGGGTCATTTGAAGCATTTAATGAAGCTCCACCTCTAATTCTAATTGTAGATCCACTTCCTGGAGCTCCACCACCTGATGTAATTTGTACACCGGCAACTTTACCAGTTAACATTTGGTCAGGTGAAACAATAGCACCTTTATTTAAATCTTTCGCTTTAACTGAAGTTACTGATCCTGTAGCATCTTTAACTGTGGTAACACCGTAACCAACAATTACTACTTCATCTAAAGACTCCGTACTCTCTACTAAAGAAACATTAATTGTTGTAGTTTCACCTACGGTTATTTCTTGTGTGTAAAAACCAATATAAGAAAACACTAAAACATCTCCAGGTTTAACATTTTCTAAAGTATAATTTCCATCAAAATCTGTTGAGGTCCCTTTAACTGTCCCTTTAATTATAACGCCAACGCCTGGTAATGCCGTATTACCTTTTGACTCTACTACGGTTCCTTTTATTGTTTGTTGACCAAACATTAAAATAGGAACTAAAAGTAGGACATTAAACAAAAAAAATTTAAAATTTTTCATCTATTTTAAGTTAATTAATAATTAAGTTTTTTTTAATAATTTTTGATACTATTTTTTTACTTTTCACAGTGTGAAGTTAGGAACTTAACATTTATTTAACGTGACAATAGTCATCTAAAAAATTCCGCAAACGTTTTCGTGTTTATAACTTTTTTACTCAAACGTTAGAGTTAATAGGGTTTTTTTATGTTTTTTTTTGGAAATTTTAAAAAAGCTGTTAAAAATATGTTTTTAGAATGTTTAAATGTTAGTTAACTTATTAACTTAATAGTTTTATATTTGTAGTTAACAAGATTTACTTAATTGATATGAAACCAAGAATTACTTTAAAAAAAATAGCAAATGAGTTTGGAGTATCCATATCAACAGTTTCTAAAGCACTAAAAGATAGTCATGAAATAAGTGAAGAAACACGAGAAAAAATTAAAGCATTTGCAGGCTTTTATAACTATAAACCTAATAGTTTAGCATTACAATTAAGAAATCAAAAAACTTCCGTTATAGGTGTAATAATTCCTGAAATTGTACATCATTTTTTTTCAACAGTAATCAATGGAATTGAAACCTATGCAAATGAAAAGGGATATAATGTGATGGTTTGTTTATCTAATGAATCGTATGATAAAGAGGTGTCTAATATAAGTGTATTAACTAATGGAAGTGTTGATGGTTTAATTGTTTCACTTGCAAGAGAAACCCAACAAAATCAAAATTTTAAACATTTTGAAGCACTTATAAAAGATGACTTTCCGTTGGTGTTATTTGATAGAGTTAAAGATGATTTAGCCTGTGATAAAGTTATTATTGATGATGTTGGAGGAGCTTATAAAGCAGCTAATCACTTGGTTGAAATAGGAAAAAGAAGAATAGCTTTATTAACCACTCAAGATTATATTACAGTAGGTTCATTACGAAAAGAAGGGTATTTAAAATCATTAGTTAAAAATGATATTGGAATAGATGAAAGCCTTATTTATAAAATTGATGATAAACAAGATTTGTACGAACAAATAAAAAAAGTAATTTTTGTAAAAAATCCACCAGATGCCATATTAGCTGTTAACGAAATTTATGCCGCCAATGCATTAAAAATTGCTAAAGAAAGAGGCTTAACAATTCCAAATGATATTGCAATTATAGGGTTTACAAGTGGGTTGATTTCAGAATTTACATCTCCTCCGTTAACTTCAGTTGTTCAACATGGTTTTTTAATGGGAAAACAAACAGCAGAGTTGCTAATTAATAGAATTGAACATACCGCCTCAAAAGAGTATCAAAAAGAAGTGATTTCACCTAACTTAAAAATTAGACAATCAACTTTAATTAAATAAGAATTATATTTAATTAAAAATATTTATAAAAAATTGTTTAAAAAATAATTGTTAACTCAAAGGTTATAGTACTAGATTTTCTTTTTTTTTGTTTAAAAAACTGATTTTAAAAGCGATAAAGTTTCAATTTAATTTATATATTTGTTCAGTAAAAGCAATTTTACACTACTATTTTTTCACACTTCACATTAGCAATTAAGGTCTTTACCTTAACTTGTATTAATATTTTTAATACTAATTATATTTATGGAAAAAAGGAAACTAAGTTTCTGGGATATCTGGAACATGAGTTTTGGGTTCTTAGGAATTCAAATGGGATTTGCATTACAAAATGCAAATGCCAGTAGAATATTACAAATATTTGGAGCCGACGTTCATGAATTATCTTGGTTTTGGATTGTAGCACCTTTAACAGGTTTAATTGTACAACCCATTATTGGTTATTATAGTGATAGAA
Organism: Lutibacter aestuarii; assembly: GCF_042676885.1. Taxonomy (NCBI): domain Bacteria; kingdom Pseudomonadati; phylum Bacteroidota; class Flavobacteriia; order Flavobacteriales; family Flavobacteriaceae; genus Lutibacter; species Lutibacter aestuarii. The sequence goes on along the minus strand of NZ_JBHTIC010000019.1, from coordinate 117,749 downwards.
CTTGGACCAAACTTGGAAGAAGACGTCCTTATTTTTTAGCAGGAGCTTTATTAGCATCTATCGGGTTGATTTTAATGCCTAATGCAGAGATGTTTACTGCTTTTATGCCTGCCTTATGGGTAGGTGCAGGAATGTTAATGATTATGGATGCTTCATTTAATATTGCAATGGAGCCATTTAGAGCATTAGTTGCAGATATTTTACCATCTGATCAAAGAACTTTAGGATTTAGTGTTCAAACTATTTTAATTGGTATTGGAGCTGTAGTAGGTTCTTGGCTACCATATGTTTTAACCAATTGGTTTGGAATTGTAAATGAAACTCAACCAGGAGAAGTTCCAACAAATCTTTTATGGTCATTTATAATAGGTGCTACAGTTTTGGTGATAAGTATTTTAATTACGGTATTTACAACGAAAGAATATTCTCCAGAAGAAATGGCTCAGTTTACTGATGATAAGGAAGAAGTAGAAGAGGAGTCAAGTATCCTAGATATTTTTACCGATTTTAAAAAAATGCCTTTAACGATGAAGCAGTTGAGTTCGGTTCAATTTTTTTCTTGGTTTGGGTTATTTGGTATGTGGGTGTTTTCCACTCCAGCCATTGCACACCACATATATGGTTTAGGGCTTGAAGATCATGGAACAGCATATCAAAATGCAGGTGATTGGGTAGGAATTTTATTTGGAGTTTATAATGCAGTTTCTGCTGTTTATGCTTTCTTTTTACCAGCAATAGCAAAAAAAATAGGAAGAAAAATGACTCATGCTGTTTCATTGTTTTTTGGAGGTTTAGGTTTAATTTCTATTTATTTTATGCCTAATGAAAATTGGTTGATTCTTTCTATGATAGGTGTAGGAATAGCTTGGGCAAGTATATTAGCAATGCCATATGCTATTTTGGCCGGATCAATTCCTGCAAAAAAAATGGGTGTTTATATGGGAATATTCAACTTTTTTATAGTGTTGCCACAAATAATTAATGCAATTATTGGAGGACCAATTGTGAAATACTTTTATGGAGGAAACCCAATTTATGCATTGATAATGAGTGGAGTTTCATTATTAATTGCAGCAATGTTAGTTTTCAAAGTTAAAGATGTAGATGATGTAGTAACAACAAATAGTTAACATGAAAAAAGAAATAGCATTTATATTTGATTTAGATGGCGTAATTGTAGATACAGCAAAATATCACTTTTTAGCTTGGCATAATTTAGCAACATCTTTAGGCTTTGAGTTTACTGAAAAGCATAACGAATTATTGAAAGGAGTAAGTAGAGTTAAATCTTTAGAAATCTTATTAAATATAGGAAATATTGAATTAACAGAAGATGAAAAACAATCGATGTTGATTAAAAAAAATGAAGAGTATTTAGAGTATGTCCATCAAATGACTTCAGAAGAAATTCTCCCTGGAGTACTTCATTTATTAGATTTTTTAGATGAACATCAAATTAAATATGCCTTAGGATCAGCAAGTAAAAATGCTCCACTAATTTTAGAAAAAGTAGGTTTATTAAAAAGGTTTACAGCATTAGTTGATGGTAATGACGTGTCTAAAGCTAAACCTAATCCTGAAGTGTTTTTAATAGCTGCTCAAAAATTAAAAACTGCACCTGAAAACTGTATTGTAGTTGAAGATGCCATAGCTGGTGTAGAAGCTGCAAAACTAGCGAAAATGACATGTGTTGGTATTGGAAATCAACAAATATTAAATAAAGCCGATGTTGTATTTAAAGATATGACAGGGTTTTCTATTGAGTTTTTAAAAAAATTAATTAACAACTAAAGTTATTTCTAAATATTATTTTTTGAATAAACATCAATAGTCAATTTAAAAAAGATTAATAGAACAAATTCTAAAAATTCCGCTTTTTAAAGGAATTATAAAATGTGATAAAATGAATAAGAATTATATTATTCCTAATGAATGGTCCATTATAGAAGAAGGTTTTTGTGCTGAAAATGTTGAAGCATCAGAAAGTCTTTTTAGTATCGGAAATGGAGCCATGGGACAACGAGCAAATTTTGAAGAAGATTACTCTGGAAACACTTTTCAAGGAAGTTATATTGGTGGAATTTATTATCCTGATAAAACAAGAGTTGGATGGTGGAAAAATGGGTATCCAGAATACTTTGCAAAAGTACTGAATGCTCCAAATTGGATTGGAATTGGCATTCAAATTAACACTACAAAATTAGATTTAAACACTTGTAAAGTTTCTAATTTTAAAAGAGAGCTAAATATGAAAGAAGGCTGGCTAAGTCGTTCTTTTGTGGCAAAACTCCCAACAGGTGAACAAATTGAAGTTTGTACGAAACGATTTATTAGTATAAAGTATAACGAAGTTGGAGCAATAGCATACACAGTTAAACCTTTAAATTTTTCAGGAGAAATTAGTTTTTCGCCTTATATAGATGCAGGTATTGTAAATGAAGATGCTAATTATGATGAATTTTTCTGGGAAATTCTTCAAATTTCACCAGAAGAAAATAAAGGAGCCATTCTTTCAAAAACGTTAAAAACAGAATTTCATGTTGCTACTGCAATGGCAGTTTCATTTACGAGTAATGAAAAACCTATTGAGATTCCCCAACAAACATTAATTGAAGAAAAATCAATTACATATTCTTATACGTTGAATATCTCAGAAGGTGAAACTGCAACAATTTATAAATATGGTAGTTACGTAAGTTCATTAAACCATTCGAATGAAGAATTATTAGATGCCGCATTTAAAAACGTAACCGAAGCTAAACAAATAGGGTTTCAACAACTTTTAAATAGTCAAATTGATTCTTGGAAAAATATTTGGAAAACCGCCGATATTGTTATTGAAGGTGATGTGAAAGCGCAACAAGGAATCCGTTTTAATATTTTTCAATTAAACCAAACTTACATGGGTACCGATGCACGTCTAAATATTGGACCAAAAGGCTTTACTGGTGAAAAATATGGAGGCAGTACTTATTGGGATACAGAAGCATATTGTATTCCTTTTTATATGGCAACAAAAGATGCCAGTGTGGCCAAAAATCTATTACTTTATCGCTACAATCAATTAGATAAAGCTATTGAAAATGCCGAAAAATTAGGATTTACTAATGGAGCAGCTTTATATCCAATGGTAACTATGAATGGTGAAGAATGTCATAACGAATGGGAAATAACTTTCGAAGAAATTCATAGAAATGGAGCCATGGTTTATGGTATTTATAACTATGTAAATTATACGCAAGATTTTGAATACATTCCAAAAAATGGGTTAGAAGTAATGATAGCAATTGCTCGTTTTTGGCATCAAAGAGCTAATTTTTCCGAAGCTAAAAATAAATATGTTATTTTAGGTGTTACAGGACCTAATGAATATGAAAATAATGTAAATAATAATTTTTACACAAATTATTTAGCAAAATGGTGTATTGAATATACGGTTGATTGTTTAAATAAGGTAAAACATAATTATCCAGATGATTTTGAAAGAATTATTAACAAAACCAATTTAAAGGCAGAAGAAACCTATAAATGGTTAAAAGTAGCTGAAAATATGTATTTTCCTTTTGATGCTGAAAAAAATATTTATTTGCAGCAAGATGGTTTTTTAGATAAAGAAATTAGTTCTGTTGATAAATTACCAATCAGCGATAGACCAATTAACCAAAAATGGTCTTGGGATCGTATTTTACGCTCATGTTATATCAAGCAAGCGGATGTACTCCAAGGGATATTCTTTTTTGAAAACAAATTCTCAAAAGATGAAGTGGAACGTCACTTCGATTTTTACGAACCTTTAACTGTTCATGAATCTTCTCTATCACCTTGTGTACATTCAATATTAGCAGCTTCTATAGATCGTATGCCTAAAGCGTATGAACAATATGTAAGAACTTCTCGTTTAGATTTAGATGATTACAACCATGAAGTTCATGAAGGATGTCATATTACAAGTATGGCAGGAACTTGGATGTCTATTGTACAAGGTTTTGGAGGAATGCGTGTTTGGGATGATGGTAAGTTAACCTTTAATCCACAAATACCTAAGGAATGGAAATCGTATTCATTTACAATAAACTTTAGAGGTAGTATTATCAAAGTTTATAAAAGTCAAACAGCATGTAAGTTCTTTAATGAATCTGGTAATGAAATTAAAATGCTTGTTAATAATAATGAAATTTTAATTCCTTCAAACCAATTAGTTACAGTTTAAATTAAATTTAAAACTTATGAAAAATAGTTGTTTCCTAATACTATTATTTTTAGGATTTTCTTTATATGCTCAAAAAATAGAAAGAGTTGAGCCTCCTAATTGGTGGGTTGGGATGAATGAACCTCAATTAGAATTGCTAATTTATGGGGAGAATATTTCGAGTTATACACCATCAGTAAATCATGCAAATATTCAATTAATTGAGGTGAAAAGAACTGAAAATAAGAATTATTTATTTTTAAATTTTGATATTTCAAAAGCATCTTTAGGAAAGTTTAAAATATCCTTTTCAAAAAAAGGCAGGCGAAATAACTTTACATATGAATATGAGTTAAAAGAGAGAACAAAAAACTCAAAAAATAGAGAGGGTTTTGACAGTTCTGATGCCATATATTTAATAACTCCAGATCGTTTTGCCAATGCTGATACTTCTAATGATAAAGTAAAAGGACTTCGTGAAATAACCATCAATAGAAAAGATGATTATGCACGTCATGGAGGCGATTTAAAAGGAATTACAAATCATTTAGATTATATTCAAAAAATGGGATTTACGGCCATTTGGTCAACCCCAGTTTTAATTAATGATATGAAACAAAGCTCATATCATGGATATGCTATAACCGATTTGTATGAAGTTGATCCACGTTTTGGTACTTTGGAAGATTATATTGCTTTATCAAAAAAAGCAACTGAAAAAGGAATAAAATTAATAATGGATCAGGTAGAAAACCACATTGGAAGTGAACATTGGTGGATGAAAGATTTACCTACCAGTAATTGGGTTAATTTTCAAAAAGAATTTCTACAAGGAACTACTGTAATAACCAACCATCGAAGAACAACCAATCAAGATAGGTATGCTTCAGAGTTTGATAAAAGACTTATGAATGAAGGTTGGTTTGTTTCAGCAATGCCCGATTTAAATCAAAACAACCCATTATTAGCAAAATATCTAATTCAAAATAGTATTTGGTGGATTGAAACTTTGAATTTAGGAGGTATTCGTCAAGATACATATCCGTACCCAGATAAAGAATTTATGAGTCAATGGGCTGGGGCAATTATGTTAGAATATCCAAACTTTAGCATTGTAGGAGAAGAATGGAGCACCAACCCTTTATTGGTGGGTTATTGGCAAAAAGATGCTGAAAATAAGGACGGATATCGTTCTAACTTAACTTCAACAATGGATTTTCCAATGCAAAAAGTAATTGTTGACGGATTAAATGAAGAGGAAACTTGGGGAACTGGTTTGGTAAAAATATACGAAGGATTGGCAAACGATTTTTCATATTCAAAACCAAACACAATGATGGTTTTTCCAGACAATCATGATATGAGTCGGATTTACACACAGTTAGGAGAAGATTTTGCAAAAACTAAAATGGCAGTGGGATATTTGTTAATGTTACCTAGAATTTCTCAAATTTATTATGGAACAGAAGTACTTTTAAGTGATGCCGCAAAACCAGGTGATCACGGTTTAATTAGAACCGATTTTCCAGGAGGTTGGAAAGGTGATAAAGTAAATGCATTTACAGGAAAAAACCTCACTAAAAATCAAACCGAAATGCAATCTTTTTTGAAAAAGGTATTAAACTATAGAAAAAATAGCGAGGCCATTCATAGTGGAAAAACAGTTCATTTTGGACCTGAAAATGGTGTATATGTGTTATTTAGAGTTAAAAAAGATGAAACTGTAGTGGTTATTTTAAATAAAAATGAAACTCCTGTTGAATTAAATTTAGAGAGATTTAAAGAAATAGGTTTACAAGGAAAGACAATACAAAATATTGTTTCAGAAAAAATTAACACTTGGCAAAAAACTTTGAAGCTAAACTCAAAAGGTATTACAATTTTAACTACTAAAATGTAACTTAAATGAAGTTAATTAAATTAAACATACTAGTATTTTTATTACTTCAATGTTGGTGTGTAAGTGCGCAAAACTCAACAAGGGTTTTTATAAAACTAGAAAAGTTAGGTTCAGAAATTAAAATTTCAACAACTGATGGTTTTTATTTGATTAAACCTTATTCAAATAAAATTATTGAAACCTCTTTTATACCAAAAGGAGAAGAGTTTTTACCTAATTCACATGCGGTAGTTTTAAAACCTTCAAATGTAACATTTAAAGTAACTTCTAATAAAAATTTAATAAAAATCTCTACTAAAAGGATAGCTGTTGAAATTGTAAAATCACCTTTTCAAATTTCATATTCTTATAAAAATAAGCCTCTAATTTCTGAACGGAAAGGGTTCCTTAATAGTAAAGAGTTTCAAACGTTAGATTTTAATTTAACAACTGATGAAGTTTTGTACGGAGGTGGTGCACGTGCTTTAGGAATGAATAGAAGAGGATATAGATTGCAATTATACAATAGGGCGCATTACGGTTATGAAACGCATTCTGAATTAATGAACTATACTATGCCTTTAGTGTTTTCTTCCAATTTATATGCTATTCATTTTGACAATGCTCCTATTGGTTACCTTGACTTAGATAGTAATAAAGACAATTCGTTAAAGTATGAAACTATTTCAGGAAGAAAAACCTATCAAGTTATTGCAGGAAATTCTTGGGAAGATTTAATTGAACAATATACTATATTAACAGGAAAACAGCCTTTAATTCCACGTTGGGCTTTAGGAAATTTTTCTAGCAGATTTGGCTATCATTCTCAAAATGAAGTCGCTACCACTATTGATAAGTTCAGAGAAGAAAAAATTCCAGTGGATGCTGTTATTTTAGACTTATATTGGTTTGGAAAAGACATTAAAGGAACTATGGGGAATTTCGAATTTTATAAAGATTCGTTTCCCAATCCTAAAAGGATGATAGCCGACTTAAAACAAAAAGGAGTTAAGACGATATTAATAACAGAACCTTTTATTTTAACAACTTCCAATAAATGGAAAGAAGCTGTTGAAAAGGATATTTTAGGAAAAACTAACGAAGGAAAACCATATACCTACGATTTTTATTTTGGTAACACTGGAATTATAGATATTTTTAAACCTGAAGGGAAACAATGGTTTTGGAATATTTATAAAAAGTTTACCAATTATGGTGTTGCAGGTTGGTGGGGAGATTTAGGTGAACCTGAAGTTCATCCTTCAGATTTATTGCATGCAACAGGAACTGCTGATGAGGTTCATAATATTTATGGTCATAATTGGGCTAAATTAGTTTATGAGGGTTATCAAAATGAATTTCCTAATCAACGACCATTTATTTTAATGCGAGCAGGTTATTCAGGTTCTCAAGGCTATGGATTAATACCTTGGTCTGGTGATGTAAACAGATCTTGGGGAGGCTTGCAGTCTCAAGTAGAAATTGCATTGCAAATGGGAATGCAAGGCTTGAGTTATATGCATTCTGATTTAGGTGGATTTGCGGGTGATAATTTAGATGATGAATTGTATACTAGATGGTTGCAATACGGTGTTTTTCAACCTATTTATCGCCCACATGCACAAGAAGCAGTTCCTTCAGAGCCAGTATTTAGAGAGTCTGAAACTAAAGCTTTAGCCAAAAAGTCTATAGAGTTGCGTTATAGCTTATTACCTTATAATTATACACTAGCTTTTGAAAACAATCAAAAGGGACTGCCTTTAATGCGACCATTATTTTTTGAGAAATCAAATGATAAAAGTTTCTTAATAAATGATAAAACGTATTTGTGGGGAAATGATTTTTTGATTAGCCCTGTAATGAAACCTAGTTTAAAAGAACAAGAAGTGTACTTTCCTTCTAATTCAAATTGGTTTAATTTTTATACAGAAGAGAAGATTAAGGGGGGACAGACTAAAATAGTTTCATTAAATAAAGAAAGTATTCCAACCTATGTCCGTGGTGGAGCTTTTATTCCAATTATTAAACCAATTCAAAACACAACACAATATAACTTAAACTCTTTTAATTTGCATTTTTATTTTGATGAAGAAGTAATAAAAAGTGAAAGTAACTTGTATAATGATAATGGTGAAACACCAAATGCTTATGAAAAAGAAATGTATGAGATGTTTCATTTCAAAAGCAACTATAAAAAAGGCAATTTAACAATCAAAATTAAACAAGAAAGAGGCGTTAATTATCAATTTACAAAGAAAAAAATAACTTTGATTGTACATCATGTTTCCAAAAAACCAAAAAAAGTTAAGGGGTATAATTTTACTTGGAACGCTGAAAATAAAATATTGTTTATTCCCATTGAAATAACTAATTCTTCAAATAAAATAATTCAAATAAAACTCTAATTAAAATGCAAAAATATATACTTTATTTCATTTTATTAATTTCATTTATAAGTTGTAAAAACAGTACTCAACAAGTTGTTAAAGCGGTTGAAACTCCATTCATTTGGGAAAACGTGACTATGTATTTTTTGTTAACCGATAGGTTTTTTAATGGAGATACTAACAACGATGTTAATTTTAACAGAACCCAAAAAGCAGGAAAATTAAGAGGATTTGAAGGAGGTGATATCAAAGGTATTATAAAAAAAATTGAAGCGGGATATTTTACAAACTTAGGTGTAAATGCTATTTGGCTTTCACCAGTTTATGAACAAATTCATGGAGCCACAGATGAAGGTACCGGTTTAACATATGCATATCATGGGTATTGGACAAAAGATTGGACTTCTTTAGAACCTAATTTTGGAACAAAAGAAGATTTAAAAAAGCTTGTTGAAATTGCTCATGCACATGGAATCAGAATTGTTTTAGATGCTGTAATTAATCATACAGGTCCTGTTACCGAAGTAGATACTGTTTGGCCTAAAAATTGGGTGAGAACTTCCCCTCAATGTACCTATCAAGGATATGAATCTACTGTAAAATGCACTTTGGTTGAAAATTTACCAGATATAAAAACGGAAAATAATACAGATGTTAACTTACCACCACATTTAATTGAAAAATGGAAAAAAGAGGGTAGATATGAACAAGAAATGGCAGAATTAGAAGTCTTTTTTAAACAAACAGGCTACCCAAGAGCTCCAAAATATTATATAATGAAATGGTTGGCTGATTATATAACAGATTATGGAATTGATGGTTATAGAGCCGATACGGTTAAGCATACCGAAGAAGATGTTTGGCAAGATTTTAAAAAAGTTTGTGATAATGCTTTTGAAAATTATAAAATTAACAATCCAGATAAAATATTGGATAATAATAATTTTTACTTAGTTGCTGAAGTCTATAATTATGGAATAAGCGGAGGCAGATATTTTGATTTTGGAGATAAAAAAGTGGATTATTTTAACAAGGCGTTTCAAAGTTCTATCAATTTTGAATTTAAGTGGAATGCTGCTCAAGATACCTATGAAGAAATTTTTTCAAGATATTCTTCAATATTAAATAATGAACTAAAAGGCTATGGAGTTTTAAATTATATTAGTTCACATGACGATGGTTCTCCTTATGATGCTAAAAGAGAACAACCTTTAGAGTCTGCCACAAAATTATTATTAAGTCCTGGAGGAGCTCAAATTTATTATGGAGATGAAACTGCTCGTTCTTTAATTATTGAAGAAACAGTAGGAGATGCTACTTTGCGATCTAATATGAATTGGAATGACATTTCAACCAACAAAAAAACAAAAGAAATTTTAGCTCATTGGCAAAAATTAGGAAAATTTAGAAGTAAACATCCTAGTATTGGTGCAGGAATTCATAAAATGATTTCTGAACAACCGTATGTTTTTAAAAGAACGTATTCTGAAAATAATTTTAATGATAGTGTGGTTGTAGGGATTGATTTGCAAGTAGGTAAGAAAGAATTATTTGTTGAAGATACTTTTGCTAACGGAACAAAACTGATAGATTTTTATTCAAATACTGAAGTGGAAGTAAAAAATAATAAAGTAACACTAATCACACCATATACAATGGTATTACTTGAAAAGAAAATTTAAGATGAAATATATAAAAATAAGCATACTATGCTTTTGTGCATTGTTTTTATCATGTACAGGTAAACAAAAAAATAACATACTAGTTTCTTCCCCAAATAAATTAATTAAGGTTGAATTTAAATTATTAGAAAATGGAGAGCCAGCTTATTGGGTAACTTATAAAAATGAAGAGGTAATAAAGAAGTCAACCTTAGGATTTGATTTAAAAGATAACCCTCCGTTTAAAACAGATTTTAAAATTATAAGGTCAAACATTCGTAGCTTTAATGAAACTTGGGAAATGCCTTGGGGGGAGCAAAAAGAGGTTGAAAATAAATATAATGAACTTAAAGTAGAACTTCAAGAAACTTCAGAGTTAAATAGAAAATTAAACATTGTTTTTAGAATATATGATGATGGGGTAGGCTTTAGATACGAATTTCCCAAACAAAAAAAATTAGAAGAAGTCTTTATTACTGAAGAAAATACAGCGTTTAACTTAACAGGAAATCATAAAGTTTGGTGGATTCCTGGAGATTGGGATATTTATGAACACTTATATAATACGACTAACTTTTCTGAAATTAATGCTAAAGGCAAAGCAGAACATCCCAATTTAGCGCAAACTTATATTCCAGAAAATGCGGTAAACACTCCGGTAACCATGAAAACGGATAAAGGTTTATATGTAAGTTTTCATGAAGCTGCTTTAGTAGATTATTCAGGGATGACCTTAAAAGTTGATACTGTAAATTATAAGATGAAAAGTGTTTTAGTAGGTTCTGAAAATGTTGATTATAAAGTGAAGAGAACTGTACCTTTTAAAACGCCTTGGAGAACAATCCAAATAAATGATACAGCAGGTGATTTAATAGAGTCAAAACTTATAGTTAACTTAAATGAACCTAATAAATTAAGCGATATCTCTTGGTTCAAGCCAACTAAGTATACTGGTATATGGTGGGAAATGCACTTAGGGAAATCATCTTGGGATATGGCCTCTGGAAAACATGGAGCAACAACAGAAAATACCAAAGCTTATATTGATTTTTCTTCAAAAAACAACATTGGAGCTGTGTTGGTTGAAGGATGGAATACAGGTTGGGAACATTGGATTGGTTTTGAAGACCGTGAAGGTGTTTTTGATTTTGTAACACCGTATTCAGATTATAATTTGCAAGAAGTTGTTCGTTATGGAAAAGAAAAAGGGGTAGAAATAATGATGCATCATGAAACTTCTGCTGCAACACAAACCTACGAAAAACAACAAGACACTGCTTATGCTTTAATGCAAAATTTAGGAATTCATACTGTAAAAACTGGTTATGTTGGAAAAATTTTACCAAAAGGAGAATATCATCATGGACAATATATGGTGAATCAGTACAACAATGCAATAATCAAAGCTGCGAAGTATCAAGTTGCAATAAACGCACATGAACCAATTAAAGCAACTGGTTTACGCAGAACGTATCCAAATACTATTTCTAGAGAAGGATTACGAGGACAGGAGTTTAACGCTTGGGCAAGTGATGGAGGTAATCCTCCAGAGCATTTAACAATTGTAGCATTTACACGTATGTTGGCTGGGCCAATAGACTATACTCCAGGAATTTTTGATATTAAGTTCAATAAATGGAAAAAAGAGAATCAGGTAAATACAACCATAGCACAGCAATTAGCATTGTATGTAGTTATTTATAGTCCAGTGCAAATGGCTGCCGATTTAATTGAAAATTATGAAGGAAATCCAGCATTTCAATTCATTAAAGATGTTGGTGTAGATTGGCAACAAACAAAAGTGATAAATGGTGAAATTGGAGAATTTGTTACTATTGCTAGAAAAGAAAGAAATTCTGAAAATTGGTTTGTAGGTGGAATTACAGATGAAAATTCAAGGGGTATGACTATAGATTTTAATTTTTTAAGTCCGAATATTACTTATATAGCAACAATTTATAAAGACGGTGAACAAGCACATTGGAATAATAATCCAACCGATATAATAATTCAAAATAAAGAAATTACAAATCAATCTAAACTAAATTTAAAATTAGCTGAAGGAGGTGGGTTTGCAATTAGTTTAAAACCAAAAAAACAATAATAATGAGAACAACACTTTTAATAATTGCATTAGCAATGTTTGTTTCTTGTAAACCAGAAACAAAAAAAGAGCAAAAAACAGAAAATAATAACGAAGTACTTCAACCTATTTCAGATAGTGATTTAGAAACAGCTATTATTTATGAAGCCAATATCCGTCAATATTCTCCTGAAGGTACGTTCAATGAGTTTACAAAAGACATTCCTAAATTAAAGGAATTAGGAGTTAAAATTATTTGGTTAATGCCTATTTATCCAATTTCTACTACAAAGAGTAAAGGTACTTTAGGAAGTTATTATGCAATTTCAGATTATACTAAAGTAAATCCTGAATTTGGAGAGATTACTGATGTAGAAAATTTAATTAAAACTGCTCACAAAAATGGAATGTATGTAATTTTAGATTGGGTTGCAAACCATACAGGATGGGATCACGTTTGGTTAAAAGAACATCCTGAATATTATACTAAAAATGAAAAGGGTGAAATTACACATACGGTTGGGACTGATTGGACAGATGTTGCAGATTTAAATTATGATAATTTAGAAATGAGAGCAGAAATGCTGAAAGATATGAAATACTGGGTGGAAGAGCTTGATGTTGATGGGTTTAGGTGTGATGTTGCTGGAATGGTTCCTGTTGATTTTTGGGAACATACGGTTGCTGAATTAAAAAAAGTAAAACCAATATTTATGTTGGCAGAAGCTTGGGAGCCTAATTTAATGGAAAATGCTTTTGATATGGCGTATGGTTGGGATACACATCATAAAATGAACCATATAGCTCAAGGAAAAGAGAATGTAAAAAATTGGGATGATAGGATGATTCAAATAGACACCATGTATCAATCTGATGATATCTTGATGAATTTTATAACTAACCATGATGAAAACTCCTGGAATGGTACGGTTAAAGAACGTTTGGGAGCAGCATCAGAAGTTATGTTAGCATTAGCTTATTGTGCGCCAGGAATGCCTCTAATTTATAGTGGACAAGAGTATGATATGGATAAAAGATTGTTGTTCTTTGAAAAAGATACGATTATTAAAACTAAAGGAAAAGTTTGGCCACTAATGCAAAAGTTAGCTGAATTAAAACTTAGTAATCAAGCATTGCATGGAGGTAAAAATGCAGCTTCATATACTAAAATTAAAACTTCAAGTCCTGAGGATATTTTAATTTTTTCACGACAAAAAGGTCAAGATAAAATTACTTTTATGGCTAATTTATCAAAAATGGAGGTGGCTTTTACAACGGAAAAAGAAGGGGTCTCTGTAGATTATTTTACTAATGAAAAAGTGACTTTTTCAAAAGATAAAACTCAAACTTTAAAAGCATGGGAATATAAAATTTTAATTGATTAAAATGAATGTAAAATTCTGATAAATAGTTAATTACAATTTTAAAAAGGAAGTTATTTTACTTCCTTTTTTTAGCGATTACTACGAAATCGTTTTAGTGAATATTAGTCCTTTTAGTAGGAAAAAAAACCATTTAAAAGTAACTTTGAACTATAATTTTAACTAATGAATGAACCAATAAAAAAGATCGCAGTTTTAACATCAGGAGGAGACGCTCCGGGGATGAATGCAGCAATTAGAGCCGTTGTTAGAGCCTGTACTTATTATAGAATTGAATGTGTAGGTGTTTATAGAGGATATCAAGGACTGATTGAAGGTGATTTTAAAACGCTTTCAGCACGCCATGTAAGTAATATAATTAATAAAGGAGGAACTATTTTAAAATCAGCAAGATCTCAAGAATTTAAAACAACTGAAGGAAGAGCTAAGGCTTTTCAAAATTTAAAAGAAGCTGGTATAGGAGCAATAGTTCTTATTGGAGGAGATGGAACTTTTACAGGAGGATTAAAATTTATCGAAGAATATAATTTTCCAGTAGTTGGAATTCCAGGTACAATTGATAATGATATTTACGGAACAGATAACACTATTGGCTACGATACAGCTTTAAATACAGTTGTAGAAGTTATAGATAAAATTAGAGATACTGCAAGTTCTCATAACAGATTGTTCTTTATTGAAGTTATGGGAAGAGATGCTGGTTTTATTGCATTAAACTCTGGAATTGGAGCTGGAGCGGAAGAAATATTAATTCCTGAAAAGAATTTAGGACTAGAACGTTTGGTAGACTCTCTTAAGAAAAGTAAAGATAAAGGAAAAACATCAAGTATTGTGGTGGTTTCTGAAGGAGATAAAATTGGTAAAAATGTTTTTGAATTAGCCGATTATATCAATGATAATTTTCCTCATTATGATATAAGAGTATCGGTTTTAGGACATATGCAAAGAGGTGGTTCTCCAAGTTGTTTTGATAGAGTATTGGCTAGTAGATTAGGAGTTGCAGCAGTAGAAGCTTTACTAGATAGATCTACAGGAGTAATGGTTGGTATTACTAATAATGAAGTGTCAACAGTTGGCTTGAATAAAGCCATTAAAATGAACCACGATATTAACGAAGAATTACTAAAAGTAGCTGAAATAACTTCAGTATAGATTGAATAATAAATAAAAATAATAAGAAATGTCAACAGTAAAAATAGGGATTAACGGTTTTGGAAGAATAGGACGTATTGCTTTTAGAGTAGCAATGAGCAGACCAAACGTTGAAGTAGTAGGGATTAATGATTTATTAGATGTAAATCATTTAGCATATTTATTAAAATATGATTCTGTTCACGGAAAATTTAATGGAACAGTAGAAGTAAGTAATGGGAATTTAGTAGTAAATGGTAAAGAAATTAGAGTTACTGCTGAACGTAATCCAGAAGATTTAAAATGGGATGCAATTGGAGCAGAAATCGTTTTAGATTGCACAGGTATTTTCACAAGCTTAGAAGGTGCGCAAAAACACATTACAGCAGGTGCCAAAAAAGTAGCAATCTCAGCTCCTTCAGCTGATGCTCCAATGTTTGTAATGGGTGTTAACCATAAAGAAATTACAGCTGATAATACAATTGTATCTAACGCATCTTGTACTACAAACTGTTTGGCTCCATTAGCAAAAGTAATTAATGATAACTTTGGAATTGTTGAAGGTTTAATGACCACAGTTCACGCTACTACAGCTACACAATTAACCGTAGATGGACCTTCAAGAAAAGACTGGAGAGGTGGTAGAAGTGCTTTAACAAATATCATTCCTTCATCAACTGGTGCAGCTAAAGCTGTAGGTAAAGTAATTCCAGAATTAAACGGAAAATTAACAGGAATGTCCTTCAGAATTCCAACCGCCGATGTATCAGTTGTAGATTTAACTGTTAGAACAGAAAAACCAGCCACTTTTGAAGAGGTAAAAGCTGCTTTAAAAGCTGCTTCTGAGAATGATTTAGCAGGTGTTTTAGGATATACTGATGAAGCTGTAGTATCTCAAGATTTTGTATCAGAACCAAGAACCAGTGTTTTTGATGCTGAAGCAAGTATTGCTTTAAATGATAATTTCTTTAAATTAGTATCTTGGTACGATAACGAATTTGGGTATTCAACTAAATTAGTAGATTTAGCAGAATATATTTATTCAGTTAAATAATTTAAAATATAGAAAAATGATTCTAATAGCAGATGGAGGTTCTACCAAAGCAGACTGGATTTTACTTGATAAAGAAGGAAATCAAGTGCTTAAAACTAGAACAAAAGGATTGAATCCTGCGGTTTTCAGTGAAGATTTATTAATTACTAGAATTAATGAAAATGAAGATTTAGTTAATTATAAAGATAAAATTACCAATGTTTATTTTTATGGAGCTGGTTGTGGAACACCAAAACCAACGGCACTTTTGAAAGCTATATTTGAATCATTTTTCAAAAATGCAGAAGTTGATGTAAAAGAAGATACTTATGCAGCAACTTTTGCAGTTACAAATGAACCAGGATTGGTTTGTATTTTAGGGACAGGATCTAATAGTAGTTATTTTGATGGCGAAAATGTAGATTGTAGAATTCCTTCTTTAGGATATGTGGTTATGGATGAAGCAAGTGGTAATTATTTTGGTAAAAAATTGATTAGAGACTACTTTTACCATAAAATGCCGAGTGATTTAGCCAAAAAGTTTGAAAAGGACTTTAATTTAGATGCTGATACCATTAAAAGAAATATCTATAAAGAGCCAAACCCAAATACCTATTTAGCGCATTTTGCAGAGTTTATGTTGAGAAGTGAAAGAAACTGTTATTTCAATAAAGTACTTCATAAAGGAATGAAAGACTTTTTTAAAAATAGAATTTTACCTTTCCCTGAATCTAAACATGTACCCGTACATTTTGTAGGATCTATAGCATATTTTGCTCAAGATATTATAAAAGATGTGGCAAGGTATCATATGATAAAGCTTGGAAATATAATACAAAGACCCATTGATGGTTTAATTGAATATCATAGAAAAAAACTAAAATTAGAACAAGTCTAATACTCGTTCTAAAGCCATACCTCTGGATCCTTTAATAAGGATTGTAGAGTTATTATAATTTAAATAATTGATTGAACATTTGAAAGCGTCAAAGCTTTCATAAACAAAGGCATTTTTTACAGTTGTTGTAGAAAATGCCTTTCCTATTAAATGAATTTCTGAAAAGTTATATGAACTAGCCAATTCTGCTATTTTTTGATGTTCTACCCAACTTGTTTCACCCAGCTCAAACATATCTCCAAGAATTACAATTTTTTTGTTGCTAGTTGTAATTTGATTAAAGTTTTCTAAGGCAGCAGTCATACTACTAGGATTTGCATTGTAAGCATCTAAAATTATTTTAGTAGTATTTTTTTCTATAATTTGAGATCGATTATTTGTTGGTAAATAATTTTCAATAGCATTTTTAATTTCTTTAGTGGTTACCTTAAAATGATTTCCAATTGCTATTGCAGCAGCAATATTGTAATAATTATAACTCCCTATCAAATTGCTTTCAATAATAAGTTTTTTAAATTTAACTTTAACAAAAGGCAATGCATTTATAAATTGAATCATAGCCTTATTGAATTCAATTAAATGTAGGCCAACAGATTGTTTAACTTGAATTTTATCATCAGTGTTTACAAATGCTGTTCCGTTGGTTTTCTTTAAAAAATTATAGAGTTCAGATTTTCCTTTAATAACACCTTCAAGACTTCCAAATCCTTCTAAATGCGCTTTTCCAAAGTTGGTAATATAACCATAGTTTGGTTCTGCTATTTTACATAAAAACTCGATTTCATTTATATGGTTTGCACCCATTTCAACAATTCCAATTTCCGTTTCAGGTGTCATTTTTAAAAGTGTAAGAGGCACACCAATATGATTGTTTAAATTTCCTAAAGTTGCAGTTGTTTTATATTTTTTTGATAATACTGAATTTATAAGCTCTTTAGTGGTGGTTTTTCCATTGCTTCCTGTTAATGATAGTATAGGAATGTTAAGCTGCTTTCTGTGAAAATTAGCTAATTCTTGTAATGTTTTTAAGGTGTTTTTAACCAATATAGTATTCGGAGAGTTATTATATTCTGATTCATCAACAATAGCGTAAGAAGCTCCACTTTTAATGGCTTGAAGAGCAAATTTATTTCCATTAAAATTTTCTCCTTTTAAGGCAAAATAGATGCTACCTTTTCTTATTTTTCTCGAGTCAGTGTCCACTAAATAGTTTTCACTATATAACTTATATAATTGTTCAATATTCATAATTAAATATAAAAAAACCTCACTGATATATCAGTGAGGTAGATAATATAATTTTTTTAATTTTTAGTATCTAATTTTTGTGGTTGTAGGCTTTCTTCTTTTGTAAGTCATTGGGCCTATTCTATCAGCTGCACATCTAAAACCAATAAAGTTAGTTGCCATATATTCTGGTAAATACCTTCTTTGTGAAGGATCTAACCAATACTCTCTATCTTTCCAAGATCCACCTTTATAAACTCTAGCTTTGTCACTAATTAAAGTTGTTCTTTTTTCTGTATCATATTGTTGTTTCATCAAACCACTTTCACCAATTTCTTTAGGTTTTATTGGCGAGTTATACATTCTCGGTTTAACATCTAATTCTTCTTCATCTTGTGCATAATACTTTGTTGAAGCTAACTCACCATCTTTGGCATCTACATTATATGCTTTATCATAATTTTTTCTCATATAAGCATCTCTTTTCGAGATTGGCATATATTTTACACTTCCAGGAAGTGTTTTAGGAACTAAATTACCATTATCTAAGGTATCAAATTCTACTGTAACATCGTCAGCAATAACAACCTGCCCTTCAGCATCAATCATTTTTTTAGTAAAAATATTACCTCTAAAATAATTAAAATCATTAGCATCATTATCAATAATTGGTCTGTAAACATCTGAAACCCATTCAGCGACGTTTCCAGACATGTCATAAAGCCCAAAAGCATTTGGATCATAAGATTTTACTGCAATTGTAATATCAGCACCATCATTACTCCAACCAGGAACACCACTATAATCACCTTTACCTTGTTTAAAGTTGGCTAATTGATCTCCTTTGTATCTTTTAGATTTATTTCGGGTGTATTTTCCGCTCCAAGCATATTTTTTTCTTCCTCTTGTATTGTTATACTCTCTATCTTCAACAATCGCTTTTGCTGCATATTCCCATTCTACCTCTGTTGGTAATCTAAATTTAGCGGATAAGATTCCATCAGAAATTTTTACATGCCTTCCTGTAAATTCACCTCTAGCAGGTTTTGGATCTCCCTTAGCACGAGGTTTGTTTTCAGGTAGTCCTTTTTTATAAATAGCCTGATTGCCATCAAAAACTAAATCAGGATTTGTTAAATAAGTATCTGTGCTAAAGTTATTCTTTCCTTTAACTTCTGCATCTTCCAATTTAAAAAGAGGTTGAAGTACTCCCTTATCCATTAAAATTTTTTCGTTAACTCTATCAGTTCTCCATTTGCAATATTGGTTGGCTTGAATCCAGCTAACTCCAATAACAGGATAATCTGCATACCCAGGATGACGTAGGTAATTCTCAGTTAACAGTTCATTAAAACCAAGTACATCTCTCCAAACTAAAGTATCTGGAACTGCTGATTGATAAATATGTTCGTAGTTTGGATCACTAGGAGGAAATACTTGTTCCATCCAATCTAAATAAAATAAGTATTCTGAATTTGTAACCTCTGTTTCATCCATATAAAACGAGCGAACTTGTTGTTTGTTAGGAGTCGTATTCCAATCAAATAATACATCGTCTTGAACATGTCCCATGGTAAAAGATCCACCTTCAATTAAAACCATGCCAGGAGGAGCTTCTTGACCTTTATATTTAGTTGGTCCAGAAAAACCACCCATTTTCTTATCTTTTGAAGTCCATCCAGTAAGTGAGGTATTATTTCTTGATGTTCTATCATGACAACTCACCAATACAATAGTAACTAGTGATAAGATTGTTAACTTAGAAATATTAATTAAATTTTTAAAGTTCATTTTAAACTCATTAGGGTTTTATTTTTTCGCAATTTACATTAAATTAATTTTTTTACAAGAAATTATTTTAATAAAATACTTTCGTACTGTTTCAATAACGTATGTTTTAGCTATTTATTATATGAGAAGTTGAAGCTACTTTAAAACAGCATTGAATTTTAATAAGAGGAATTTAATATTTGGTAGTTTTTATCATTTTTGAATTTAATTTGGAACAAGAGTTATTTCTTAAAGATGAGGCTTTATTATTTTTATGCGTTTGATTTAATTTAAATTTAAACAATATAATAACTGAAGAAACGTTTATTTATTAACATAGTTTTAGTAAGTATTATACCTATTTTTTTAATCGAAAAATTGGGTCGTTTTTTAATGGAATTTTGTCAAGTTATTAAATGCTAAAAATATAGATAAAAAATAAAAAAAGCACTTATACGTCAATATTATTTAAGATATTTGTTAAGTTAAAACTAACACAATTAATGAGAAAAATTTTAATAATTACCCTTACTTTTTTTGTTGCATTTTCAAACATAAATGCACAAGATAATCCCAACCCAATAACAACTGCAGCTCCGTTTTTATTAATCGCCCCAGATGCTAGGGCAGGAGGTATGGGAGACATTGGTGTAGCAACCTCTCCTGATGCTTTTTCACAGCATTGGAATGCTTCTAAAATGGCATTTATGCCTTCGCAATTTTCAGTGGGTGTAATTTACACACCTTGGCTTCGTGAATTAACGAACGATGTTTTTTTGGGCGGGTTTTCATTTGCTAATAGAATAGATGAAAGAAGTGCTTGGGCAGCAAGTTTAAAATATTTTAATTTGGGGCAAATAGATTTAACAGATATTAATGGAGCACCAGAAGGAACCGAAAAATTAAACGAATTTTCAGTAGATGGTTCCTATTCATTAAAGTTAAGTGAAATGTATTCAATGGGGGTAACTTTACGTTATATTCGTTCTGATTTAGGGATAGAGTCAGCAAATTCTACCATAAACCCAGTAAATACATTTTCTGTAGATATTTCAGGTTATTTTCAGTCCAACGAAGCAAACTATGGAAATTTTAATGGAATTTGGAGAGGAGGTTTCAATATATCTAATATTGGGCCAAAAGTTTCCTATTCAAATGATGGTAAGGAAAACTTTATTCCAACGAATTTAAAAATTGGTGGAGGCTTCGATTTTATTTTAGACAATTATAACAAACTAAGTCTAAATTTAGAATTTAATAAATTGTTAGTTCCAACTCCAAGTATTTCTGTGAATGATAATAATCAGCCTCCTTATGTACAGGAAGATGTTAGTTTTTTTAGTGGAATTTTCAAATCTTTTGGTGATGCGCCAGATGGTTTTAGTGAAGAGTTAAAAGAATTTACTTGGGGATTAGGAGCGGAGTATATGTATGACAATGCTTTTGCCATAAGAGCTGGGTATTTTAATGAAAGTGATTTAAAAGGGGCACGTAAATACTTTACTATTGGATCAGGTTTTAAATTTAAAAGTACTAGATTAGATATTTCATATTTGTTTAATGCTTCAGATATTAATAATCCTTTAGAAAATACCCTTCGATTTTCTTTATCTTTTGATTTTGGAGACTTGTTTGAGGTAAATTAAAAATATAGAATAGTTTAATGAAAAATGTTGAAATTAAAACTCAAATTGTTGTTTATGATTCAGTAGAGGAATTGCCATATTCTGTTCAAGAATTAATGAATAAGGCAATTGAAACTAAGCGAAATGCTTACGCACCTTACTCCAAATTTAAGGTTGGCGCAGCATTATTATTAGATAACGGAAAAGTAGTTACAGGAAATAATCAAGAGAACGCAGCTTACCCATCTGGTATGTGTGCTGAACGAGTTGCTATTTGGAAAGCATCGTCTGAATACCCAAATTCAAAAGTAATTCAGTTGGCCATATCGGCAAGTTCATCAACCCAAATAACAAAAGAACCAGTAGCTCCTTGCGGTGCTTGCAGACAAACATTATCGGAATACGAAATTAAACAAGATAATAAAATAGAGGTGTTTTTTATGGGTGAAGTTGGAAAAGTTATTAAAACAAATTCTCTTTTAGATTTATTACCGATTGCTTTTGATAAATCATTTTTATAATGAAAAAAGATATTGAAAACAGAAATGATCTTTACCAGCTTGTAAAATTATTTTACGTAAAATTATTAAATGATGCCGAAATGCATCATTTTTTCATTGAATTTGAAGATCCTAAAAAACTAGAGCCACATTTACAAGTATTAGTAGATTTTTGGGAAAATATTCTATTTTATACTGGTGGGTATCGTAAAAATGCTATGCAACCTCACCTAGAATTACAACCGAAAAAACCATTTCAATCTAAACACTTTAAGCGCTGGTTATCAAGTTTTAATAGTGCTGTAGATGAGCTTTATGAAGGTGAAAATAGTTTTACAATTAAATCCAGAGCACAATCGATAGCCACCGTAATGGAAATTAAAATTTCTGAGCTAAATAGCTAATTCATTTTTAAATTTGCAAACTAATTATTTATAATGAAAATGCAATCAGTAATAACAGGAACTGGAAGTTATATACCTACAATAATTAAAAAAAACGAAGATTTTTTAAACCATCAATTTTTAAATTCGGATGGCACGTCATTTCAATACGAAAATGATGTTGTAATTGAAAAATTTAAAGCAATTACAGGTATTGAAGAAAGGCGCTATGCTTCAGATGAATTGAATTCTTCTGACTTAGGTTTTTTTGCTGCTGAAAAGGCAATTGCTGATGCTAAAATTGATAAAGAAGAGCTAGATTATATCATTTTAGCACATAATTTTGGAGATGTTAATAGCAAAACTACACAAAGTGATATTTTACCAAGTTTAGCTTCTAGGGTAAAATTTAGATTAGGAATTAAAAACCCTAACTGTGTAGCTTACGATATTTTATTTGGATGCCCTGGCTGGGTACAAGGAGTTATTCAGGCAGAAGCCTATATAAAATCAGGAATAGCTAAAAAATGTTTAGTTATAGGAACGGAAACTTTATCAAGAGTATTGGATGATAATGATAGAGATTCGATGATATATTCTGATGGTGCTGGAGCTTGTGTAATAGAAGCTGTAGAAGGTAATCAGGAAACTGGAATTTTAAGTCATGCTGCTCAAACCAATACACTTGATGAGTGTTATTATTTATTTTTTGGTAAATCATACAATGAAAATGATAAGACTGATACGCGGTATATAAAAATGCACGGAAGAAAAATTTATGAATATGGGTTATCAAATGTTCCTTTAGCAATGAAAAAAGCACTTGATAAAAGTGGAGTTGATATTTCTGAAGTAAAAAAAGTTTTTATTCACCAAGCAAATGAAAAAATGGACGAAGCTATTATAAAACGTTTTTATCGTTTATTTAAAACAAAAGTTCCAAAAAATGTAATGCCAATGAGTATACATAAGTTGGGAAATAGTTCTGTAGCAACAGTGCCTACTTTATTTGATTTGGTGAAAAACGGAAAAATAGAAGAACAAGAAATTCATAAAGGTGATGTTGTAATTTTTGCATCTGTGGGTGCAGGTATGAATATTAATGCTATAGTTTATAGGTATTAAGATTTATAAATATTTTGTGTTAAATTATTTTTCTTCATTAACAGTTTCTGAAGCATTATTTTCTTCAGTATGATTTTCTTTGAATAAATCTAAAATGGCATCGGCTAAATAATCTAAAATATTAGAAGCTGTAAATGTTTCATAACCAGTTTCTTCTATGGCAATATCGGCTGTTTTTCCATGTAAGTAAACACCCAAAATAGCAGCGTTTAAAGGCTCGTATTTTTGGGCAATAAGCCCTGTTATTATTCCTGTTAATACATCACCACTTCCAGCTGTAGCTAATGCGGGATTTCCTGTTGAATTTACATACAAATTTTCTTTATCTATAATTACAGTATGTGCGTCTTTTATAACAACTATAATTTGATGTTTTATAGAAAATTCAATGGTTTTGTTCAGTTTATCAAAGTCATTTTCCCAAACTCCAATCAATCGTTCTAATTCTTTAGGATGTGGGGTTAAAATAGAATTTTTTGGTAAAAAGTTAATCAATTCTTTTTGATCGGCTAGTATATTAATGGCATCGGCATCCACAACTAATGGTAACTGGTTTTCTTTTAAAAAGTTTTCAAAACCTTTGACCGTTTTTTCAGCTGTTCCCATGCCAGGTCCAACACCTATAACTGTTGCTTTAGTTTTAAAATTAAAATAAGTTAAAACTTGGTCACTATCCACTTCTACCATTGCTTCTGGAATTGCTGTTTGAACAATTGAATAACCACATTTAGGTAAATAAATAGATACCAATCCACTACCAATTTTTAATGCTGCTTTAGAAGCTAAAGAAATGGCGCCTATTTTACCAAAACTGCCACCAATTAATAGTGAATGACCTAAATCTCCTTTATGATCCCATTTATTACGTGTTTTATATAATTGTAAAATATCATCTTTTAAAATGTAATGTATGTTTGGTTGAAGACTGGCAATAAATTCTTGATCTAAACCAATATCAATGACTTCCCAAGTGTTTAAATAATCTTTATTCTCAGGAAGTAAAAAAGCTAATTTAGGTGTTTGAAATGTTAATACGTGACCTGCTTTTAAAACTGTACTTTTATCATTTACAGATTTATCAGAAAATAATCCAGAAGGAAAATCAATTGCTAATGAAAATACTTTTGTGCTATTGATGTATTGTATCAGTTTTTTAGTAAAGCCTTTTGGGTTTCTAGTTAATCCATTTCCAAAAATAGCATCAATAACAATATCTTCAAAATCTACCCTAGGAAAGTCACTTTCACCGTTAATTATTTGTGGCCACTCTCCAAGTTCTTTTAAACGATTGTAATTTGTTAAAAACTCATCAGTTCTTTTATCGCTAAAATTTACAACATAACATTTTACATGATATCCATGTTGCAACAAATGCCTTGCAATTACCAATCCGTCACCTCCATTATTTCCAATACCACAAAATACATGAATTGGTATATTTTGACCTTGTAATCGTTGATGTAGCCATTGAAAACAAAGTATAGAAGCATGTTCCATTAATGAGATAGAAGTTATCCCTTTGCTTTTTATGGTGGCATTGTCAGCTTCTTTTAGTTGTTTTGAATTGAGAATATACATTGGTAGTTTTATTGATTAAAATTAAAAACCGCTAGCTTATTTTCAACAATATTAGTGTTAGAAATTAAAACTAGCGGTTATTTTTATGTTTTAATATTTTTTAGCCTTTATAAACACCCATATTACAGTATTTATCCATACGTTGTTTAATAAGTTCATCAACAGATAAATCTTTTAATTCTTTATATGCTTTGATAATGGTTTTTTCAACTTCTTTAAAGGCATTTTCACGATCGTAATGTGCACCTCCAAGAGGTTCTTTGATAATGCCGTCAATTAATTTTTGTTTTTTCATATCGGCAGCTGTAAGTTTCAGTGCTTCAGCAGCTTCTTCTTTATGTTCCCAACTTCTCCATAAAATTGATGAGCAAGATTCAGGAGATATTACTGTGTACCAAGTATTCTCCATCATATAAACTCTATCTCCAACACCAATTCCTACAGCACCTCCAGAGGCACCTTCACCAATAACAATGGTAATAATTGGAGTTTTTAATTTAGTCATTTCAAAAATATTTCTGGCTATTGCTTCACCTTGCCCACGTTCTTCAGCTTCTAAACCAGGATATGCTCCAGGGGTATCTAATAAAGTTACAACAGGAATTCCGAACTTTTCTGCCATTTTCATAAGCCTTAACGCTTTTCTGTATCCTTCAGGATTTGACATTCCAAAATTTCTATATTGGCGTGTTTTAGTATTGTACCCTTTTTGTTGTCCAATAAACATAAATGATTGATCTCCAATTTTACCTAAACCTCCAATCATTGCTTTGTCATCTTTTACGGTTCTATCTCCATGAAGTTCCATAAAAGTGTTTCCAGCTAAATAGTTAATATGATCTAGAGTGTAAGGTCTGTTTGGATGACGAGATAATTGTACTCTTTGCCAAGCAGTTAAATTTTTATAAATATCACTTTTTGTTTTAATTAGTTTTTTTTCAATGTTTTTGCAACTTTCAGTTACATCAACATCACTTTCTTTACCAATTAGTTGGCATTTATCTAATTGTTCTTCTAACTCTTTAATTGGTAATTCAAAATCTAAATATTCCATAATTTTTAGGTTTGGATGTAACTACAAATATAGTAACTTCTAATTTTAAGAGGTTAATTTTTGTTTATTTTTATTTTTTAAAATTCCATTAATCACTACAGTAAATAATATAATTAGTGCTCCAATATAAAATTGAGGGCTCATTTTTTCTTTTTCACCGAAGATTAAAACTGCTAAGATTATCCCGTAAACGGGCTCTAAATTAATGGTGAGCATTACAGTATATGGAGTTAAATATTTCATTATTTTTACTGAAGCTATAAAAGCATATGCTGTACAAATGCTACTGAGTATAAATAGATAAATAATATCTGTTTTATTTAAGCTGAAATCTTTAATTGTAAATCCTGAAGTAGCAAAAATATAAATGGTAATAAAAACAACACCAAATAATAATTGATAAAATGAAATAGTATCAGCATTGTACTGTTTTATAAATAATCCATTTAATACAGTAAATAAAGCAGATAAAAAAGAAGCAATTAATGCATAAATAATTCCAAGTGTATATTCCGTTTCAACATTAAAAATTAAGTAAAGACCAGAGATTACAATAAGACCAAATAATAACTCAAGAAAAATTAGTTTTCTTCTAAAAAATAAAGGTTCAATAAGTGATGTAAATAATGCTCCAGTACTCATAGCAACCAACGCAACAGATACATTTGAAACTTTTATAGCTGTAAAAAAAGCAATCCAATGCAGAGCTATAATTGTACCGCTAATAAAAAATTTAATGATTGCTTTAGGAGTGATTTTTAAATTTTTATTTTTTAATAAAAAATAAATAAGTACAAAAATTACAGCAAATAACATTCTGTACCATACTAAAGGTATTGCATTAATGCTTATTAGTGCACCTAAAATTGCAGTAAACCCCCAAATAAAAACTATAAAATGGAGGTGGAGATAATTTTTAATTTCAGTTTTTAGCATTTTTAAAGTATAAGTATATAGCTAAGCCTCCAAACGTTATATTGGGTAGCCATACCATAAAAAATGAATTAGTATCGGCTCCAGCCCCTAATACCTCAGCAATTTTAAGGAAAAAAACATAAATAAACATTAAGGATATACCAATTGCTAAATTTACACCCATTCCACCACGTCTTTTTTTAGCTGCTAGCGCAACTGCAATAAAGGTTAAGATATAGGAAGATATAGGTAAACTAGTTCTTTTATGAAACTCTACTAAATAGGTGTTTAAATTTCCAATACCTCTTTCTCGTGATTGTTTAATAAATTCATTTAATTTTACAGAATTCATTTCCTTTGCCATATAATCTACATTTACTAAATCTTTTGGTGTAAAATTAAAAGTAGTATCTAATTTAGTACCTGATTCAATAATATCTTTATCTTTTAAAATAGTTCTTTTAGTATATGTTAACAGCTGAAAAGTACTATCATTTGGTTTCCATTTAATGTTGTTGGATGAGAGTTTATATTTAAGTTTTATACCATCAAATTTTTGGTAGGTAAAGAAATAACCAGTATTATTTTCGACTCTATAATTCTTTAAAAAAATATAGTCGTTAGGACCTAGTTGTAAATTAATATTGGTTAAATAGGTATCGTTTATTTTTTTCTTTTTTAAATACGTTCTGTTAAATTCTTCAAAAATTTTATTACTACTAGGAACCACAAAATGGTTCATAAATAGTGAAAATAAGGTTACTAGTGTTGCGCCTATAAAATAAGGTTTTAGAAAGCGAGTAAAAGATATTTTTGCAGAATGAATGGCAATAATTTCTGTATTTCCAGCCAATTTGGATGTGAAAAAAATCACAGCAATAAATAAAGCTAAAGGCATAAACGTATTCCCATAAATAATTACAAAGTTTACATAGTAATCTCTTATAATTTCACCTACCGATAAATCGGCATGTCTTAAAAATCTATCAACTTTTTCAGAAACGTCAATGGCAATAGCTATAGGAATTAACAATACTAATACCAATGCAAATGAACTTAAATATTTTTTTAATATGTATTTGTCTAGTATTCTCAATTTAAAAGGTTAAGTATAATTACAAACGTTTGTCCATTTGTTTTACCATACGGTTTTTCCATTCGGTAAAATCTCCTGCTAATATATGCTTTCTTGCTTCACGAACCAACCATAAATAAAAACCTAAATTATGGATGGAAGCTATTTGTTTTCCTAAAAGTTCTTTTGAAGCAAATAAGTGACGTAAATAAGCTTTAGAATACATAGTGTCAACGAAGGTAATTCCCATCTCATCAATAGGCGAGAAGTCATTTTCCCATTTTTTATTTTTAATATTAATGCTTCCATGTGCTGTAAAAAGCATTCCATTACGAGCGTTTCTTGTTGGCATTACACAGTCGAACATATCAATTCCAAGCGCAATATTTTCTAATATATTGATAGGAGTTCCTACTCCCATCAAATATCGTGGTTTGTCTTCAGGTAAAATCGCCGTTACAATTTCTGTCATTTCATACATTTCTTCAGCAGGTTCCCCAACTGAAAGCCCTCCAATTGCATTTCCTTCGGCTTCAACTGAAGCGATAAACTCTGCAGATTGTTTTCTTAAATCTTTATAAGTACTTCCTTGTACAATTGGAAATAAGGTTTGACTGTAGTTATATTTATAAGGTGTTTTTTCTAAATGTGTAACACATCTCTTTAACCACCTATGTGTCATATGCATTGAACGTTTGGCGTAGTTATACTCACAAGGGTAGGGTGTACATTCATCAAATGCCATAATAATGTCTGCACCAATACTGCGTTGGATTTCCATTACGTTTTCAGGAGTAAACGTATGGTATGATCCGTCAATATGACTTTTAAATTTAACACCTTCTTCGGTAATTTTTCTTCTTTGAGAAAGTGAATATACTTGGTAACCACCACTATCGGTTAAAATATTTCTATCCCAATTCATAAATTTATGTAACCCACCAGCTTGTTCTAAAATTTTGGTTTGTGGGCGGAGGTATAAATGATAAGTGTTTCCTAAAATAATATCAGGATTGATTTCATTTTTAAGTTCAGTTTGATGGACACCTTTTACGGTTCCAACTGTACCTACTGGCATAAATATAGGTGTTTCAATAGTGCCGTGATCGGTTGTGATAACTCCTGCTCTTGCTTTGCTTTGAGCATCTTTATTTTTTAATTCAAATTGCATAGTCGGCAAAGATACTGAATAGGTTGGTTTGAAAAAAAATAAAGTTAAAGCTTAACGTTTCTTTTTCTTTTTTGAATGGAATTTTTTTTTATTTGGTGAAGTAAATTTTTTTTTAAAAGTGTCTTTTGAGACTTCTTCTGTTTTGGAAGAATCAGCTAGCATTTGGTTTATAATACCCATTTCTTTTGACGTCAATTCTCTCCATTCTCCAACTTTTAAAGTACCTAAACTTACATTCATAATCCTAGTACGTTGTAGTTTGGTAACCTCAAAATTCAAATATTGACACATTCTTCTAATTTGACGATTTAACCCTTGGGTTAATACAATTTTAAAGGTATTTTGATTTACTTTTTCAACCTTGCATTTTTTTGTAATGGTTCCTAAAATTGGAATTCCATGACTCATTTTTTGTATAAACTCTTCTGTAATGGGTTTATTTACCGTAACAATATATTCTTTTTGATGGTTGTTACCAGCGCGTAAAATTTTATTTACAATGTCTCCATCGTTTGTTAAAAATATTAATCCTTCAGAAGGTTTATCTAATCTTCCAATAGGGAAGAGCCTTTCCGTGTGATTGATAAATTTGACGATATTTTTACGTTCTTTTGAATCTGTTGTACAAACAATACCTACAGGTTTATTTAATGCAATGTATAGTGTTTTGGGTTTTTGTTTTAGAGGTTGTCCATTAATTTTTACAATATCACCTTCAAAAACTCTATTCCCTAATTGTGTAGGTTTTCCATTGATAGTTACTTTTCCTTCAATAATTAATTTTTCAGCATCTCTTCGAGAACAAATGCCTGTACTACTAATGTATTTATTTAGGTTTATTGAATTATCATTTGATTTTTCCACCATAAGCTATTTAAAGCCGCGAAGTTACTAAATAATGTGGAAGTTAATAGTTTATTGAATTATAGGATGAACAACATTTTTTATTTAAACGAAATTTCCCAATTGCCAGGCTCATAAATTACTATCTCAAAATCGTTTAGTAATGAAGGTCTATTATCAAATCCATGATCAAAATAATTAACAGAAGAGCTTATTGAACATTCAAAAGGAAAAGTTACATTTTCAAATCCTTCTTTTTTTCCTATTTTATAATACACTCCACTATCTTTATAAAAATCTACTTGAGGTAAACTTTGAAAGCCATTTTTGACAAAAAATAAAACTCTGTTGCCATTTCCTATTTTTCGAATAGAATATTTCAAAGCAGGGTTACTTTTAATAACTTTATAAGGTGTTTTTTTGTTTAAAGTATCTAGAGACTTTGAAGTTAAAGATAATTGATTATCGATTTTTTTTTGATAGAAAAAGGAAGAACTATTTTCCAAATTGCAATTAAAACTGCAAAAAAAAGCTGATAAAATTATTAAAATTTTCATAACTATTAGTTTAATTTATAAAAATTATGAAGCAAGAATTATGCCATTTTAGTTTTGAAATTAAGAAAAGAAACTACTTGAAATTACCTTATTTTTACAATTGCTTTAAATCTGTAATCAAAAAATTTTTTTAAATTGGCAGGTGAATTTTATGTATTTAATAAATAGCCACTAATTATATGAGTTTAGTAATTTTAGAACTCATAGGATTTGTAATGGAGTAAAAGACATCAATTAGTTTTCCATTTTCATCAATTAGATATTTTTGAAAGTTCCATTTAACAGAAGAACTCAATTTACCATTATTTTCTTTTTTGGTTAACCAATTATAAATGGGGTGTTGATTTGCTCCTTTTACATCCACTTTTTCGGTAAGTGTAAAAGTAATACCATAGTTTTGTTGACAAAACGTTTTTATTTCTAATAAACTTCCTGGCTCTTGCCCTCCAAATTGATTGCAAGGAATTCCTATAATTACCAATTTATCTTGATAAGCTTCATATAATTTTTGTAAATCGGCATATTGTTTGGTAAAACCACATTCTGAAGCTACATTAACAATAAGTATTTTTTTTCCATTAAATTTGTTAAAATCAATAGTGTTGCCATTAATATCATTAATGCTATAGTTATAAATTGTTTGTTCTTGGTTCATAACTGAGGTGTTTTTTATATTAAAAGTACCTAAAAGTGTGATTATTGATGCTATTGAAATACTTGTAATTTTTACTAAATTTATCATTTTTATATATTGTTTAATAAAATTATAACAAAACTAAAATTAAACAAAAAATAGAACTTATTAGATGTTGGTTGTAAATTTTGTGTGAAAACAAAAAAGATATATGGATATTGCATATATCTTTAGTGTAAATTTTTATGATAGAGATCTAATTAATTAAATATTAATCATCAACTATACCAAAACAAACTTTCGTGTTAACTCTGTATTCAACAATTTTATTTTCGTTTACAGTTACTTGCATTTCTTTTATATAAACAGATTTAATGTTTTTAATGGTTTTAGCTGCTTCATTAATTACATTTTGCACGGCATCTTCAAAACTAACATTTGAGTTACCTAATATTTCGACGACTTTTAAAACGGACATAATAACAATATTTAAAATTAATAATAATAACAAGTTATAACGCATTGTATTAAAATGAAATGATATTACTCAATTTTTAAAATTCTAATGAATATAAATAGGTGAAATTTTTAGAAAAACACTGTTGATACATATCATTCATCTTGCTTTAAGGAATCATTAATTTTAGTTTATAAAAGTTAAGAAGATGAAAAAAATTATTACCACGTTAAGTTTTTTAATATTATTAGGGTGTTCATCAACTAGATTTGTGGATAGTTGGAAAAATAATAAAATACCGTTGTTTAAGCCTAATAAAATATTAGTGATTGGTATAACGGATAATTTAACAGCTCGGAAATTATTTGAAGAAAAATTAAAGAAAAAATTACTTGATAGAGGTATGAATGCAGAAGAAAGTATGTTAGTAATTGATAAAATGTTTACGAGCACTAAAAGAACCGAAAACGAAATTGATGAATTGATAAAAGGGTTATATTCAAAAGGCTATGACGCTGTTATTATAAATACTTTGAAAGGAGTTGAAGAAAAAAGAAAATACTCTGATAATTTTTATGATTTAAATTACAACTGGACACCCTTTACAAGATATTACTTTAGATTTCAAGATATTTACTTTACACCTCAGTATTATGAAGAGTACAAAGTATATCATATTGAAACTTCAATTTATAATATTAATGTTGAAGAAAATAAATCGTTGGTTTGGGTTGGTGCGTTTAATATAGTAAATCCGCAATCTATGAAAACGGTGATTAATGATTATACTTTGGCAGTAATAAAACAATTAGAAAAAGAACACTTGATAAATTAACAATTAAATTTATTATTTATAATTAGCTTCATTAAAACTTAGTAAAGGTATTTTGGTTTGTGATTCCATTCGTTTAACCAAGTCTTTATGAAATAATTTTTTTAAAAATCCAATTTGTTCTCTTTCTAGCATAGCTACTAAATCTGCATTTACTTCTTTTAAATAAATGTTGAGAATTTCAAAAATATCATCAGAATAAAATAAATCAAACTCTAAATTGTCATATAGAATTTTTTGAAGTAAAATTTCTTTAAACCACTCCATTTGTAATTGTCCGTCATATTCATTTTTGGTTGAAATGTGGGTAATTTTAATTTTTGGTTTAAAAGGTTTAAATAATTTTATTAGTTTAGAAATTGCAATGATATCTTCTTGTTCAAAATCGGTTGCATAAACGATAGTTTCTAGTTTGTTTAAAGTATTTTTTTCAGGAACTGCTAAAACTGCGCAAGGAGCTTTTTCAATTAATTGTTTTGTTGTGCTACCCATTATAAATTCTTCAAAAATATTTTTTCCTTTCATACCCGTTATAATCACTGAAGCATTTACTTCTTTAGATTTTGAGATAATCCCTTTAATAATTGAGTCATTTTCAACAACCTCTGTATTTACTTTTTTAAGACCATATTTCTTATCCATATGATCTGAACAAAACTTTTGAAGTGTTGCTTTTTTGTATTTATAAGTCTCATCTCTTGAAAGCAAATAAGGAGCATTTAAATCAGAACTTAACGAAGAAATATCAAAAACATGAATAACCCATAAGTTAGCCTTAACCCTAGAACTTAATTCTAATGCATATTTAAAAGCATCTATTGAATTACTAGAAAAATCGGTTGCATATACTATTGTTTTCACCTTAAAAGATGTATTAAATTAGTAACTGTTTAAAGTTAAAAATGTAATGCTCATATTTAAATGATATATCTCAATTTTAAAACTTTTAAGAATGATAACGGTCATTTTTTTCTAGTCTATTCTTCAATAATTTTAATAAAAATAAAACTACTGTCATGAAAAAAGAGTTAATTTTTAATTCAGATTTACATTTTGAACATAAACTATGGAGGAGAGAGTTATTATTTTGGGAAGATGAGTTAAAATCATTCAACTTAAGGTTAGATGAGTTAGTAAATAGGTGGACAAATAAAGAAATGTTAGCTCAATTAGAACATTATCAAAACCAGTTTATACTTCAAGAAAATAACATTGATAAACTACAAGATGAAATTAATATTCATGAAACTAATATATCCAAAAGTACAAAGCAAGGCAAAGATTTGTTAGATATTCATCTAGTTAAAAATCATATCGAGTTTAGAAATAAAATGGAAGTTCAACGCCATATATATAGAGATTTAAAAAAAGAATTTTTCACTTTTATCAAGCTATATGTAGTTGAAAGTGTTTTTAATAACTACTATCATCGTTTTTATTGATACAGGTCATTTGAAAAATCTTAAATAAATACTCCCTTTGTATAAATAAATAAATAAAGTAATAACTATGGAAACACCACAAGTACAAGAGCAAATAACTGCAATGCCACGTATAGGAGATAAAGCACCTAACTTTAATGCAGTAACCACACAAGGAACTATAAATTTTCCAGAAGATTATAAAGGAAAATGGGTAATATTATTTAGTCATCCAGCAGACTTTACTCCAGTTTGTACCTCAGAGTTTATGACTTTTGCAAAATTAGATGATAAATTTAATAAAGCAAATTGTAAGCTGGTTGGTTTATCAATTGATGGGTTGTATAGTCATATTGCTTGGTTAAGAACCATAAAAGATAAAATTAAGTACAAAGATATGCAGAATATGGAGGTTAAATTTCCATTAATAGAGGATATAACTATGGAAGTTGCCAAAAAATATGGAATGATTCAACCAGGAGAAAGTAAAACACAGGCTGTAAGAGCTGTATTTTTTATTGATCCAAAAGGAATTATAAGAGCCATTATTTATTACCCATTAAGCTTAGGTAGAAATTTTGATGAAATTTATAGAGCTTTAATAGCAATGCAAACATCAGATGAGTTTTCAGTTGCAACTCCCGCAGATTGGAATCCTGGAGATGATGTAATAGTATCACCAGCAGGAAATTGTGGCGTTGCAGAGAATAGGATGGAAGGTAAGGAAGAAGGTTTAACCTGTGAAGACTGGTTTTTTTGTACCAAAAAGCTAGATAAAGATAAAATATTAAATGCAATTTTGAAGAACTAGTTTTTGATGAGGCTGCATTAGTATTTTAAATAAAGTTCCATTTCTCTAAGTTAAACAATTTAGAGAAATGGAACTTTAATAAATGAAATAGTACTTTAAAATAACTATGATATTTCAATCATTTTTGGTTTGTGTTTTTTAACTTCTTCTTTTTTAGCAAGTGTAAATTTTAGAATACCATTTTTATACGTTGCTTTCACTTTTTCGTCAATAATAGTATTAGGCAGTTCAAGTGATCTTTCAAAAGAATTATAACTGAACTCTTTTCTAGTGTAGTTAACATCCTTTTCTTCTTTAGATTCTGATTTTTTAGCGGAAATATTTAAACATCCGTCATCAATAGAAACTTCAAAGTCTTTTTTCTCAAAGCCAGGAGCTGCTAATTCAATTTCGTACTCATTTTCTTTTTCTTTAATATTTAAAGCTGGTTCACCAACTTTTTTTAACCAAAATCGATCGTTAAAAAAATCGTCAGTATCAAAAAAATCTGAAGTAATTAAATTGCTCCAAGGGCCTCTTTTTTTAAAATTAATTAGTGACATAATTTAGAGTTTTTAATTAAACATTTTATGTAATCAAAATTAACTTCAAAAAAGAGTTTTTAAAATGATCTCTATCAATTTGATATTAAAAATCATCAATTATCACAAAAAACCTTATAAATAGCCGGTTTTATAGGGTTGTATTGATAAATATTTTATAAAAAAAACTACTATTTTGATAATTATCAACTTATTTTGTTTGTACCTTTAATTTTTATAAAGTAAAAATAATTAACTACTCAAAAGAGACTTGTGTTGTGACGAGTAAATAAGAATATTAATTATGAAGAAAATTATTAATTATTTATTACAAGGGGTATTGTACATTGCACCTTTAGGAATAACAGCATATATTATTTATACTGTTTTTATGTTTATGGATAGTATTTCTCAAAAATTAATAACTAAATTTTTTGATATTGAAATCCCTGGACTTGGAGTGTTATCACTTTTAATTTTTTTAATTTTTGTAGGCTTTTTAGGAAGAACTATTATTGCTCAACCTTTGAAAACAATTTTTAGAAAAGTAATTGAACGAATTCCTTTATTAAAATTTGTTTATACAGCATTGAATGATCTGTTTTCGGCTTTTGTTGGAAAAGAAAAAAAGTTTAGCCAGCCAGTATTGGTAAAAGTAAATATGGTTTCTAATTTAGAAAAACTTGGATTTATAACAGAAGAAAATCTTGAAGTGTTAGATGAATTGGATAAAGTGGCAGTTTATTTCCCTCATTCGTACAATTTTTCAGGTGAATTATTTATAGTTCCAAAAGAACATATAAAGCCTGTAAATATAAACTCAAGTCAAGTGATGAAATTTATAGTATCTGCAGGTTTAACAGGTTGGGATAAAGATTAAATATAGAAAAAGCCTTACATTTTATGTAATGCTTTTTCGGAGGAAAAAAGAGGAACTATCCAAAATTTTACTTATTAAGATTAAATTAGGCTTTCAGAGGTATGAGATTTAGTGACACCGAATTAGACACTTTTTAATATTATATCGATATGTTATTTTGTGAGAAATTATATGTCTTTATCTTTATTTGAAGCTTTAAAAATTTACTGCGTTTTTAAATTTTTTGTTTAATTCAATTCCCAAACGACTGGAAGAATAAAATAAACAATTAGCGTTAATAGAATGATTGAAATAATATTCATCCAAACCCCTTTTTTAACCATATCTTCAATTTTAAGGTATCCAGAACCGAAAACTACCGCATTTGGAGGTGTTGCTACAGGTAACATAAAAGCGCAAGAGGCTGCTAAAGTTGCTCCAACGAGTAATAAAAAAGGGTTTATATCAATGGCAGTTGCCAGTGAAACTAAAACAGGTAATAACATAGCTGTTGTTGCTAAATTTGAAGTTATTTCTGTTAAAAAATTTACAGACCCAATTAAAATTAATAATAATAAAATAAGAGGTAAGGAACTTAATGAATTCATTTGCTCTCCAATCCAAACTGCTAAACCACTAGATTCAAAACCAAGGGCTAAGGCCATACCTCCGCCAAATAATAAAACAATCCCCCATGGTAATTTTACAGCATCTTCCCATGACATAATTTTTACACCTTTTTCTTTTGCAGGAAGTAAAAATAAAGTTATAGCAAAAACAACTGCAATAATAGTATCATCGATATTTGGGATAAACTTTTTAATAAAAAAAGATCTAGTAATCCAAGCAAAAGCAGTCAATAAAAAAACTAAAAAAACTATTTTTTCTTCATAAGAAATTTTCCCCAAAGATTTTAATTGTTTGTTTATTTCCTGGATTCCTCCTGGAAATTGTTTTTTTTCAAATTTAAATGTAAATCGAGTTAAATAGAACCAACAGATTAATAAAAGTATTACTGATATAGGAAATCCAAACATAAACCATTTCGAAAACGAAATTTCTATGTTATAAGCTTGCTTTACAACTCCAGCCAAAACAAGATTAGGAGGTGTTCCAATAAGAGTTGCCATACCACCTATTGAAGCGCTGTAGGCAATTGATAACATTAAGGCCTTGCCAAAAATTAAATTCTCATTTTCAATAGTATTAGGGTTGTCTTTTAAGTGTGTTACAATAGCCATTCCTACAGGTAATATCATTACAGCCGAAGCAGTGTTTGATATCCACATAGATAAAAATGCTGTAGCAATCATAAATCCAAGAATTATATTAGTAACATTTGTTCCTACAATCTTAATAATTGTTAGTGCAATTCTTTTATGTAATTTCCATTTTTCAATGGCAAGTGCTAAAATAAAACCTCCAATATATAGGAATACATATTTATGACCATATGAAGCAGTTGTTTGATTTAAGTCCATTCCGCCAGATAAAGGGAAAAGTACGATTGGCAATAAGGCTGTAATTGCAATTGGAATAGCTTCTGTAATCCACCAAACAGCAATCCAAATTGCCGTTGCTAAAACAGCATTTGCTGAATCTGATAGACCATAAGGATGAAAAAACAGAATAATCAATATAAATAATATAGGACCTAAAAATAAACCTATTTTGCGTTTAGAAATATTCATGGAAATTTGAATTTAGTTAAATTAACATTGGTTATACTTTCAATTTTTTAAGCATATATTTAATCAAAAGTTTGTAATAAATTGGAAAAACTAATGTTAAGGTCTCAATAAAAGAACAATACTATTATACATTAACCCAAGTCAAATTAGATTTTAATATAAAGCAGCTTTACTATTTATTTAGCGTAATAAAATTTGTAGGAATACTTTTTGAATATAATTTTTACTTTTTAGTTTTAATAATTTTAGTTTGAATGATTTTATTTTGAATAATAGTTTGATTGAAAAAATTAAAGATATCTTTTAAATCTGAAAATGGTATTCCTGCAACTTCATGCCCTCCTCCTTTTACGATATTAAAATAATAAGGAATCTCAAAAGTTTCTAGCTTTTTAACCATTTGATGAGAGCCTTCCATTATGAGATAACCGGGTTTTTCTGAATTACAATAGTGATGTGGAGCTATTCCAAAAGGAACTAATTTATCATTTGTACCATGATAAAATACACTAGGAATTGCGTTATCTTTATTAATATATTCAGAATTAATAATAGCACCTGCACAAGAAAATAATCCAGAAAATTTCACACTCTTATATTTCTGTGTATCAGAGACAAAATAATCCCTCATAAAAACAGCATTAGAAACACTTTCTGCGCCGGCACTGCTTCCAGCAGCTATTAAATAATTTGGGTTGATATTTAGTTCTTCTGAATTATCAACAATAAAGGCTGCAGCATCTAAATAATCTATAACAGCTTGTTTTATAGTTTCAAGTTTTGTTTCCTTAGGGCAATTACATCCAAAACCAGTTTCAGTTCCTTTTCTCAATAATCGATAAGAAATTGAAATGCCAATAAAACCATTTTGAGCAGCAAATTGGCAAAGTAAAGAATTATATTTCGAATCTCTTGTGCCTCCTGAAAACCCTCCACCATGCATCCAAATTAATACAGGAAGCTTTTTGTCAATCGGTTGAATCTCATCTGGAGAATACACATCCAACTTAAGTGTATCAACCCCTTTTATTGCATATGTGTAAGTTTTTTTGGTTTGTGAAAATACTAAAAAAGTAAAAAAAGTAAAAAAAATAGAGATTAAAATCTTCATGGAATTATTTGTTATTAGTCAATTTAAAATAGTTTTCTAAAAAAATAGGTTGAACATTACTTTTAGTCTATCAGCAGTTGTCCAACTGAGATAAGTTCAATTATCAAAAAATACAGCATTTTTACATCTAGTAAAATAATGCTTATTTATTATGCTACTGCTTTTTCAATTCTATATTTCTTAAGCGTACTATGATTATTATAGTTCTTAGTTAAAAAAATAAACTTTAAAATTAATATAAACTATGAATTACTTTTTTACAAACCTAAAATTAGCCATTGAAAAATCAAAACTTCTTGCAGATTTTGGTTGGCAAAGTAGAAAAAACCTCTTACCAAGAGCATAAGTGCCCGAGTCGGGAAACATATCTACAACTTCTGTTTTCATAGTTCTCCATGTGTCATAAGTATTAAGCGGTGTGGAATTGCCATAGGGATCCCAAGTGTTATTATTAAATTTAATTTGATCATCTATACTTATTGGTTGAGAACTTGATGTGTAGGCTTCAAAAATAAAATAGTAATCTTGAGGGTTATCTAATATATCTTGATCCGTAATAGAATAATTTTTTGCAAATAAATTATTATAGGACCATGCAGAAAATGAGCCAGCCATTCTAATAAATGACCCATTAAGTGCTACAGGGTCTCCTTCATTACTTCCATCCGTCACATATTTATCAGAATAATTATCAAAATTAAACAGAATATATCCTTCATTTCTATAGGAGATATCAATAGGGTTTACCACTTTAGGACTACTAAGTACAAACTTAGAATTACTTATTGCATTTGTAGGGATAACAATATCAATTGTATTTGATGTGAAATTAGTAGCTACAACGTCCTCCCCATTATATGAGATCACTGTTTCTTCTTCATTCAAATTATATAAATCAAAATTAGAACCAATTATTTGGACAGTTTCACCTGGTAAAGCAAACTCATTATATAGTCCTTCAATTTTAATTTCTGGTATTGTTACACTAATGGGGTGTGAAGCTTCTCCAAGTTTGGTAATTACAGTAACCTTATTTGTAACTTGTTGAGGGATTTCTCTTGGAATAGCTAAAGTTATTTTATGCCTAGTTGCATAAATAGTTGTTAGATCTAACTCAATATCATTGATAGTAATAGATTTTACATCAGTTAAGTTGTCTCCAATGACGTTAATCATATCATCAAACTCAGCTGTTGATACACTTGTATTATCGAAAGGAATTGTTATATCTGTAATACTTGGGGGTCCATATGAGGTTAATTCATCATCCCAATTATCATTATATGTAACCACATCAGAACATGAAATTATAAATATTGCTATTAAAAATAGAAAAAGATATTTCTTTACATAATTTTTCATAATATTTTTATTTAATTAAGTTATTACCATCCTGGGTTATTTTCATTTATAGCTTCATTAGAATTAATTTCTGTATTTGGAATTGGATACAATAAATGTCTTTCAGTTCTTAATTTGTTTACACCTACTTCATCAAATCCTCCTATTGAATTCATTACTTTAAGGTATATTCCCCACCTTAATAAATCCCAACGTCTATCTCCTTCAGCGGCAAGTTCTCTTGCTCTTTCTTCTATAACTGCAGAACGAAAACTAATAAGGTCTGTAATACTATTATTTCCTGCTAAACTAAATGGGGTTGCTAAACTTCTTTCTCTAACCCTATTGATACTTGCAAGAGCATCTTGGGTTGGGCCTCCATAAAATTCATTTGCCGCTTCAGCATAAATTAAAAGAACTTCGGCAAATCTCATAAAAGGCCAATTTGCGTCTTGTCGATCTATACTGTTATCAGAAACAAATGAATATTTAGTTAAATATGCCAAATAATTACTACTACCAATTGTACTGTAGTAAGTTCGATTATCATCATAAGGATATTCTTCATTTTTAACTCTTTCGTTCCATATACCAAAACTTGGGTAGGCGGAACCTCCATTAAACGTATTTTGATTTTGAGTTACCCATTTATGCATAACCCCTTCATAGATTCTCAAATCATTTTCTTCAAATAATTTATACCAATGATCCCTCATTCCATACCATTTACCTGAAATTACATAACCATTAGAATCATAAGTTCCAGAGTATGACTTTGGGTATTGAGGACCGTATATTGCATCTCCAGAAATTGTTTGAAGACTCCACATATGTTCAACTTTGTTTTTTGATTCTTGTGTCCATAAACTAGAATATGGCAGTAAATCATAACTTCCATACTCTCCTTCAATAACTTGTTTAGCCTTGTCCATAGCTAGCTTATAATATGTATTTGAGTCAAATTCTTCATAGCCTGCAACAGGCTCTTTATTTAATGCTAACAATGTGTGAGCGGTGTAAAACTTATTTCCTGTAGCATCTGTTTCCATTGGAATTCCACCTTTTATATTAATTATACCAGAAGGCATTGAAGCCGATCCAATAGTTATATATACTTTAGAAAGGAAAGCAGCTGCAACACCAGCAGAGACTCTTCCCTCTATAAATGAACCATCAGTATTTTTATAGGTGTTTTCTTCAGCATAAGTTAACAATTCAATAATATGTTCATAAACATTGGGGATAGATTGCCTTGGTTGGTTTACGTTTTCAATACCAGAATTTACTGAATGTTTCCAAATTGGCAATTCTCCAAAAGCTCTGACCAACATAAAATAAGCATAACCTTTTATAAAGTTTAATTCTCCTGTGACATTTGCCCTGTGGGTACTAGAAATATTAGACATTTTTTCAATATTTTCTAAAGCAAAATTAGCTCTATGGATGAGATTGTATAATTGCTCCCACATAGATTGGGTATGTTCTGACCCCTGAAAATTTCCAGCTCCAAATGAACTAAATGCCCAACTAGGACCTGTTATATAATCACAGTCCATATCATATACATTTGGAAACATGTTGTATCTATACATAGAAGAAAATCCTTCATACACTCCAGTTACCCATAAATCAGCGCCAGCTTCCGAATCAGGGATATCTGTATCTTGAATAAAGTCAAATTTTTCCTCTTCTATTGCTTTTACGCAAGAAACCAACCCAGCCAAGAGCATAAAGGCTGCTAGAATAAAAAATAATTGTATTCTTAAATTTTTCATTTTTTTCATTTTTAAAATTCAACATTAAATCCAATAGAATAAGTTCTGCTTGAAGGATATGAATATATATCAACACCTTTCCTAGAAGCATCTCCTGCAAATGCGTTAACATCTGGATCAAACCAACTATAGTTTGATATTGTAAAGACATTGGAAACACCCCCATATAGATAAATTTTATTTATTCCTTTAAATTTTGAGTTAAACGTATATCCTAAATTAATGTTTTTAAGTCTTACATAGCTTCCGTCCTCTATATGTCTATTGGAAACAAGTAAGTTTCTAGTATAGGTACGTATTGCTTTTGGCCATTTTGCATTTGTATTATCGGCACCATCAATCCACCTTGAGTTATATACAAACTCAGGTATATTTGCAATATTTGCTATATCAATATTAGTTAGATTGCCATTAAATAAGTCATTCCCAATAACCCCTTGAAAGAAAAAACCTAGGTTAAAACCTTTGAATTTAAAATTGTTTGTCAAACCAAATGTATAGTCTGGGTTTGCATCTCCAATTACAGTTTTATCTGCTGCTGTAATAGCTCCATCTTTATTAATATCTCTATATTTTACTTCTCCAATAAAACTTTCAGGATTAGTTACTGTTGCATTAACAGGGTCTGCTAAAACTTCAGCTTTATTATCATAAAGTCCATCCTCAACATATCCGTACATTGTACCAATTGGGAGTCCATTTCTTTGAATGAAAAACTGGTCAACACCATACCATAATTCTGCACCAAATTGATCTCCTTTTAACCCTCCAATTTTATTTTTATTAAAAGAAATATTAGCATCAACATTCCATTTAAATTTGTTTCTATCAATTACTTTAAAGCTAGTGGAAATTTCAAGTCCTTTATTAATAACATTTCCAGAGTTTGTCCACATAGTGTCAAAGCCTGAGCTAGAAGGTGTGCCCACTCTTTGTAATAAATCTCTAGTCTTTTTTAAATAGTATTCGACAGTTAGATCTAAATGGTTATTAAAAATTGAAAAATCTAAACCTATATTAAATTGTTCAGTAGTTTCCCATTTCAAATTTGGATTTAGAGCCCCTCTCCAGGTACTTTCAGAAAAACCGCTTGAAAGGCTGCCTCCAAAGGGATAATTTGAAGTTGATAAATAGACTTGTGTTTGGTAGGCGCTAATTCCTTGATTCCCTGTTTGTCCATAACTTAAACGAAATTTTAAATCATCAAAAAAGTTTAGATTTTTTATAAACTTTTCTTCTGAGGCTCTCCAAGAAAATGCTCCTGAAGCAAAATTTGCAAACTTATTATTCTCAGCAAATTTGCTAGACCCATCTCTTCTATATGAAACTGTGAAATTATACTTGTTAAACAAAGAATAATTTAAGCGACCTAGTAATGACATTAAGGATGTTTGTCCTCTACTACTTGAGGGTAAATTTTGAACTAATCCTTGAGAAATATCATAATATTTTGTCAAATCAGTAGGAAAGTTTGTTGCTGAAATTGATTTTCGAGCATAATTAGATTCTTCATAAGTAAATCCACCTACAATATTTAAGCGATGATTATTATTAAATTTCTTATCATAAGTAAAAATTGATTCTGCAGTCAATTTCTGATGCCAACTATCACTTAACCCAGCTTTTCCATTTATTGGTGGCCTACCTTCTTGGGTGTGTCTGCTATAATAAGTTCCTCTATTATTGCTTGAATAACTTAAACCTATGTTTTGACGAAATTTCAAGTTTTTTTGCAATTGTAACTCTACATATGAAGATGTGAAAATGTTGATAGCTCTGACTCTATCTTTAGCAGAGTTTACGTAAACTATAGGGTTAGAAGCTAGCCAATTCAATTCATCAGACTCATCCAAACTAATATTTTTAGAATAATTTACAGGAAACCTCATAGCAGATTTAATAATGCCATAATCTTGAGAATTTGATTTTGTGAAGTCTGTATTAGAATTTGTGTAATTTATGTTCACTCCTAAATCTATCCAATCTCTAACTTTTCTTCCAATATTAGCCCTTAATGTTAACCTTTCATACCCAGTATTTTTAATGGTACCTTCTTGATCATAATAATTACCCGAAAAAGTATACCAACCTTTATCACTTCCTCCTGAAACTCTCATGTTGTATTCTTTTGAAAAACTAGTTTGTAAGATTCCATCAAGCCAATCAGATCCTTCTACCAGAGAAGAATTTCCAAAGTCATCATTATAAAAACCAGGGTTTAGATAATCTTCTGGTAAAGGACTGTATTTACCTGTTTCATAATCAATTTCACCATTAACATCTCTAGAATACGTCCACGACCCATTAAAAGGTAGGTATGTGTATTCAAGACCATCGTATTTTTTGCTGTTAAAATATTGCTCATTTCTATACAATGCATATTCATAAGGTTTGAGCACATTAACTTTGTTTGCCATATGAGAAAATGAAGTATTTGATGAAAATTCAATTTTATCATAGCCTTTTACACCTCTTTTTGTAGTAATCATCACAACTCCATTAGAACCTCTAGAACCATATATAGCGGTTGCTGAAGCATCTTTTAATACTTCAATGGATTCAATATCATTTGGATTAATCCCAGCAAGTGCATTT
Source organism: Lutibacter aestuarii (assembly GCF_042676885.1). Taxonomy (NCBI): domain Bacteria; kingdom Pseudomonadati; phylum Bacteroidota; class Flavobacteriia; order Flavobacteriales; family Flavobacteriaceae; genus Lutibacter; species Lutibacter aestuarii. The sequence goes on along the minus strand of NZ_JBHTIC010000019.1, from coordinate 73,235 downwards.
GAGGTTTGGTTATTATTTTGATTTGCACTATCATCAAAAGCCATTGAAGCTACATCATATGGTATTCCATCAACAATATAAAGAGGTTGGGTGTTGGTTGAAAATGAATTAGCTCCTCTAATTTGGATACTAACACCTGCTCCAGGTGCTCCATCGTTTTGACTAACAGAAACACCGGCAATTCTTCCTTGCAAAGCTTTATTTATACTTGACGATGGATTTCCTTCTAAAATTTCAGAGGCTTTAATATTGTCTACTGAGCCTGTTAAATCACGTTTATTTACGGTTCCATACCCTATAACAACAACTTCATTAAGGCTTTCAATATTTTCAATTAAGGTTATATCAATTCTAGATTTATCATTAACTAAAATTTCTTGTGAAATATAACCTAAATAGCTAAATGCCAAAACGCTATTTGGCTGAACCTGAATGGAGAAATTTCCGTCAAAATCAGTAACGACTCCATTTGCAGTATTTTTTTCTAATACACTTACCCCTGGTAGTTTTAAACCTTTAGCATCGGTCACAGACCCCACAACTATTTGTTGCGCTATGGCAAAATGAGAAACAAGACTAAATAATAAAATAAAATAATTGTGTTTTGCTCTACAAAAAATACTTTTAAAAATTGATTTTTGCATGTTGTTTTTAATTAATTGATTAATTATGACTTCTTCATAATTAAAAATTAGTGAAGAAATCATAATGAAAAATTGATAAGATCAAAACTACAACAAAAGCCTTATTGCTAATAATATTATTTTGTCATTTATCTATCAAAAAAAATCAATTATAAAGTGTTTTGTTAAAATAAGGTTTTTAATTCATTAAAAAAATAAAAATAATTATATAAAATTGATGATATTAAATAATATAATGATTATATAGTATTACAAAATTCTTTTAATTCCTGAAAATTCATTTTTATACTGGCTGGGGGTGCATTTTTTTATTTTTTTGAAAACTCTATTGAAATTAGCTATATTGTTAAAACCACAATTTAAAGCTACTTCTGATATATTTGTATCTTTTTCAATTAACTTCATTGCAGCGAAACCAACTCTAACATCATTTAAATAATTTACAAAAGTTTTCCCGGTTCGTTTTTTTATAAATCTATTAAAGGATACTTGACTCATATTAACAATGTTAGAAACCTCGGCTAAGCTTAGTTTTCTGTGATAATTATCCTGAACAAACTCATATATTTTTTTTATTTTATCGCTATTTTCAAAACTTTGTCTCTCTACTGTGTATGTGGAAAGAAGAATTTGATTTCTTGAACTTGCTAAATCACACAAAATCGATATTAGCTCTAAGAAATAATCCATTCCATCAAGCCTAGATACTTGCGATAGTCTTTTATAAATATCGTTTGCTGTCTTAGTAGAAAAAAGAATCCCATGGGTAGATCTGTCTAGCATTTCTTTAATAGGTTTCATAATTCGTCTTGATAGTAATTTTTGATCAAATAAATCTTCGTGAAATTGAATTGTAATTTCATGAAGTTTTCCGCTTGTTCTATTGTGATTTAGCCATCCATGATGTAAATTAGGTCCAATCAAAACAAGTTCAATATCTCCAATTTCATCGATATGGTCTCCTACAACACGTTTTACTCCTTTTGCATTTTTTATAAAATTTAATTCGTATTCAGGGTGAAAATGAACTGGAAAATCAAATTCACTTTTAGTTCTATCAAATACTAGAAAACTGTCCTCTAAGGATAAAGGGGTGATTTCTCTATGTACATTCTTAATTACACTCATGATTTTTTATTTTTTATATAAATGATAAAATAGTATTACAAATATAAATATATTTATTTTAGTTTTGTTCTGTTATAATTCATTAATATTAAATAATCAAATAACCTTTAATGAATATAAAAATATTGTAATTTTAGAAGTTATATTATATAAAAATTTTATTTTCAAATAAATTTGAAATTTAGAAGTTTTTAAGTGTTTAGAGTGTGTTGTAAATATTTAAAAGATTTAATAAAAATGTCACTACTGATAAAATAAAAGTTATGGTTGGATGCAACATTAATAATGGGATTGGTAGAAATATTTAGTTAAATCTGAAATATAATCATAGAATTTTTTATTTGAGTTAAGTTTGAGTCTAATGCAGAGTGTATGTTATATATACTCTGTATTTATGTAAAATTGAATGCTATTTGGTCAATTATGAATAAAACAAGATTTTTAATATTGCTACTTGTAGGTTTTTTATGCAAGTAAGATGGTGAAATTAAAAGTTGTGAAACAAAACTATTAAAATTTTTAACGCAAAAATGAAACAAAACTTTACAATTACTGATATCAATACAACCATAAAAGTAAGTCCCCAAACAAATTTTAATAAGTTAACTTCACTTTTTACTATTTCAAAAGATGCATCTTTAATTAATCGAACATTTATTAAGGATGCATTGATTGAATTAACTAACTTAATTTTTACTCATAATAAAGTAGCTGTATTATATGAAGAAGATCAAAAAGAATATTTTTCAAATAATTCAGATTTTATGTTAAAAACCTTTTTGAACTCTTAAAAGTATATAATGAAAAAAAATGTACGAATCAATTTGTGTAAGCTTATTGTCTTTTCAGGATTTATAATAGTATTTATGTCATGTGTTGAAAGTAAAAAAGAAGAGATTACTTCTTTAAACTCAATTGTAGATAAATTTAATACTGTTAGGGGGAAAGGAATTTTATTTGGTCATCAAGATGATCTCGCGTATGGAATAGGTTGGAAATATATTGAAGGAGAATCTGATGTGAAGAGAGTTGCAGGTGATTACCCTGCATTATTTGGATGGGAATTAGGAGGATTAGAGTTAGATCATATAGTTAATTTGGACAGTGTACCTTTTGATCGCATGCGAAATCTTTCAATAAAAGCACATAATTTAGGAGGAATAAATACCTTTAGCTGGCATCCTTACTCTGTTATTGATAGTACTAGCTCTTGGACTAATGATGCAGAAGTTGTTAAACATATAATTTTAGGAGGGGCTCATCATAAAGCTTTTATAAAACAATTAGATAAAGTTGCTACTTTCTTTAAAAGTCTTAAAACAGATAATGGGAAAAAAATTCCATTTATTTTTAGGCCTTGGCATGAAATGGATGGTAATTGGTTTTGGTGGGGAAGGGAACAATGTACAACTTCAGAATTTAAAGAACTTTTTAAGCTAACTATTAACTATTTAAGAGAAACACATGGTCTTGAAAACATGTTAATCGCTTATTCTCCAGATAACCATTGGGAGACACTTGAAGAATATTATAGTTGGTATCCAGGTGATGAATATGTAGATATAATGGCAATGGATAACTATTATGGATTGAATAAAGAAAATGGAGAAAAAGAAGCTATTAGGAAACTACATATAATTATTAAAGAAGCAAAGTTAAAAGATAAATTTTCTGCTCTTACAGAAACAGGACTTGAAAATGTAACAAATAATAAATGGTTTACAAATAAATTAGGCTCAGTTTTAAAAGATTCAATTATAACAAAAGAATTAAGTTATGTTATGATTTGGCGTAACGATGAAAGAGTTCACTTTTTCTTTCCATATCCTGGGCATCCAGCAGCTTCGGATGCAAAAACATTTTTAGATAAGCCCGAAATTTTATTGCTAAATGATTTTTTGAGAGTACAGAAAAAATAAAACTAAGAGCAAATGAACAAAGATTTTAAACAACGACAAGAAAAAATTACGACTCAATATGAGCTATTAATAAATAAGAAAAATATCCCTATTTTTAGTGTAAATGGTATTTATAACAGATATGAAAATCCAATTTTAACACGCGATCATGTTCCATTGAATTGGCGATTTGATTTTAATGAAGAAACAAACCCTTTTTTTATGGAACGCATTGGTTTCAATGCTGTTTTTAACGCTGGAGCCATTAAAATTAAGGATAAATATTTATTGGTGGCTAGAGTAGAAGGAAATGATAGAAAATCTTTTTTTGCCATAGCCGAGAGTTCAAATGGTATTGACAATTTTAAATTTTGGGAAAAACCGATTACTATTCCTCAGTTAGAAAAACTAGATACAAACGTCTATGACATGCGTTTAACTCAGCATGATGATGGTTATATTTATGGTGTTTTTTGCAGCGAACGTAAAGATTCATCAGTACCTAAAGGAGATACCTCAGTAGCAATAGCAAATGCTGGAATTATTCGTACTAAAAACCTAAAAGATTGGGAACGTTTACCTGATTTAATTTCAACTACTGGTCAACAAAGAAATGTGGTATTATTTCCACATTTAATTCAAGGAAAATATGCTTTTTTTACAAGGCCGCAAGATGGTTTTATTGATACTGGTAGAGGTGGAGGAATTGGTTTTGGATTATCAGATACTATCGAGAATCCGGAAATAAAAGAAGAAAAAATTGTTGATCCAAAAATATATCATACTATTTACGAAGTTAAAAATGGATTAGGACCCGCACCTATAAAAACTGAAAAAGGATGGTTAAATATGGCTCATGGTGTTAGAGGGACTGCTGCAGGTTTACGATATACCTTATATCTATATATTTCTGATATTGACTGTCCTTGGAAAATTACACATAAACCACATGGACATTTTATCGCTCCATATAAAGAAGAACGTATTGGAGATGTTTCTAATGTAGTATTCTCAAATGGTTGGATTTTGGATGATGATGGAAAAATATATATTTATTATGCATCATCAGATACACGTTTGCATGTTGCAACTTCAACCATAGATCAATTATTAGATTATTGTATCAATTCACCGCAAGACAAATTGTATTCACACCTATCTGTTAAAACAATTAATAACTTAATAGAGGCTAATAAAAAAATGAAATGTTAATTAGTTAAATAAGTATTTTTTATGCTCGATAAGTCAAACAAAATAATAGAAAATGAGGGTACTAATTCTACTGATTTATTTACATTTAAAATTGAACTTCAAAAAGAGTTACATAAGTTATTAAATTTTTGGAGTACAGAAGTAATTGATGAAAAATATGGTGGTTTTTTAGGTAAAATAAATCATTTTGGTCAAAAATTCCCTAAATCTTCTAAAGGAATTATTTTAAATACAAGGATTCTTTGGACATTTTCAGCAGCATATAGAACTTCTAAAATTGAAAGATATAAAGCGATAGCAGACATTAGTTATCAATATCTAAATAAGCATTTTTTAGATACTAAAAATGGAGGTGTTTTTTGGGAAGTTGATTATCGTGGTGAACCAATTAACAAAAGAAAACAAGCATATGCACAAAGTTTTGCAATATATGCATATGCAGAATATTATAGAGTAACCAAAAATAAAGAAAGTCTATACAATGCGAAATCTTTATATAAAGTATTAGAGGTTAAATTTTGGGATGTTCAACATTCTGGTTATGTTGAAGCATTTGCTGAAAATTGGAATCAAATAGAGGATATGCGGTTGAGTGAAAAAGATTTGAATGCACCAAAATCAATGAATACGCATTTACATATCTTAGAGGCGTACTCAAATTTATATCGAGTTTGGCCTAATAAAACTCTTAAAAAAAGCATTGCTGATTTATTAGGAATTTTTAAAGAAAAAATTATTGATGAAAATTCTGGTCATTTTAACTTGTTTTTTGATATGGACTGGAAAATAAGGTCTGAAGCTATTTCTTTTGGTCACAATATTGAAGGTGCTTGGCTACTGCATGAAGCAGCTATTGTTATTAATGATAAGCAATGCATTGAAAAAAATAAAAAAATTGCTTTAAAACTAGTGGACATTACATTAAATGAAGGGTTTGATACAGATGGCTCTTTATTTAATGAATATGAAAATAATAAGCTTGATAAAGAAAAACATTGGTGGTCGCAAGCAGAAGCCATGGTAGGTCTTATGGATGCTTATGAAATAGATCCAAAACCTACTTATTTACGTAGTATTTTTAAACTATGGAACTTTATACAAGATTATTTAATTGATTCAGTTAATGGAGAATGGTTTTGGAGAATAGATGGCACTGGGAAAATAATTGAGACAGATGATAAGGTAGGCTTTTGGAAATGTCCTTATCATAATTCTAGAGCTTTGATGGAATTAATTGAACGGATTAACAATTTAAATCATGACAAATAAATTATTATTAAAAGAAAAAATAGGGTACAGTTTTGGAGATTTTGCATCTTCAATGTTTTGGAAGTTATTTTCCATGTTTTTAATGATTTATTATACAGATGTAGTAGAATTGTCTCCTGCATCAGTTGGTACAATGTTTTTATTAACTCGTTTATGGGATGGTTTAAACGATCCCATTATGGGTGTAATTGCAGACAGAACATCTACATCTAAGGGTAAATTTAGACCGTATCTTTTATGGGTAGCCATTCCATTTGCAATAATGGGTGTTTTAACATTTACCACTCCAAATTTTGGATCTTCTGGAAAATTAATATACGCTTACATAACTTATACTTTAATGATGATTGTTTACACAGCAATCAATGTGCCTTATTCTTCTTTAATGGGGGTTATGACATCAGATACCAAAGAAAGAACTTCATTAGCTTCTTTTCGTTTTATAGGGGCATATTCTGGTGGTATTTTTATGACTGCAACAGTTCCATATTTATTAGATTATTATAGAAATTTAGGCTTTGATGATTCACAAAGCTATCAATATACTGTAGGTATCTATTCAATTTTAGCAGCATTATTTTTTATTATGACTTATAAATGGATCACAGAAAGAGTTAAACCATTAATTGTAAAATCTACGATCAAAAATGATTTAAAAGATCTTGTAAAAAATGGACAATGGTTTATAATGTTATGTGCTGGAATTGCAGTTTTGATTTTTAATTCCTTAAGAGATGGTAGTATTATGTATTATTTTAAATATTTTGTAAAAGATCAAAAACTTCTTTATTTTGGAGAAGTAGCTTGGGATAAACTGGCTGGTGCATATATGACTATTTGGTTAATTACAAATTTAATAGGTGTTTTACTTGCAAAACCTGTCTCAGCTAAATTTGGTAAGAAAAATACTTTTATGGGTGCTATGATTTTAGCTGCAATATTTAGTGTTGTTTTTTATTGGGTACACCCAAATGATGTGGAACTTATTTTTGGATTGAATATAATTATAGGAATAACAGCCGGTATAGTTTTGCCACTTATTTGGTCTATGTATGCAGATATTGCCGATTATTCGGAATGGCAAACAGGTAGAAGAGCTACTGGATTGGTTTTTTCATCTTCTTCTATGTCTCAAAAAATGGGATGGACTTTAGGAGGTGCAATTACTGGTTGGCTGCTTGCAGGTTACGGCTTTGAAGCTAATTCAGTACAAACAGAAGAGTCTTTAAAAGGTATCAGACTTATGATAAGTATCTATCCGGCAATTGGTGCATTTTTATCCGCTGGAATTCTTATAATTTATAAGCTTAATGATTCTTTCATGGATAATATTATTGCCGATTTAGTGAATCGTAGAAATTAATAATCTTTTAATATTCCCTAAAAAATAGTTCTTGTTAATTGAATAGATTATCTTAAATTTCTTATAGTAACAACAAATTTAAAGCCAGATGAGAACTTTGAATTAAGTAAAGAAAATCAAGTTACTAATTATAGAAAAATTTATATTTCTGGAGTCTTTACTAATATTCTGAATCCTAAAGTAGCATTATTTTTTCTTGCATTTTTACCACAATTTATTGATCCAAGTTATGAGGTAAACTATTTACCTTTCTTGATTCTAGGAATTACATTTCTAACAACAGGAACAATTTGGTGTCTAATTTTAGCTTTGTTCATGTCCAAATTGTCGAATCAAATTCGAAAAAACTATAAAATAAAAAATTGGATAAAATAACAGGCGTACTATTTTTAACACTTGGGATAAAGCTAGCATTGACAAAAAAATAATTGTTAACATGAATGATAGAATGATATGTAATTGGATTGAAAGTATAAAATAAAGCTCAGTCTACAACAAATATTTATATAATTTATACTTAAATTTGAGCTAATAAAAAACAATAAACATTCAACAAACGGTTTGTTATCACTGAAAACCTCCGATTTTTCAGTCGTGCAAATCTTATAAGAAACTAGTTGTGTGTTATTTAATCAAACTGAGTGAGCTACCAAGAAAAACATACCAAAGGATTTATTTCCAACTTCATAAAAAGTTTTTGGGAGTTTGAGACTTGCGAAAATGAATGCTACTATGAAATACTTCCAGACGGATTTTTTGACCTGATTTTTGAAATTAAAAATGGGCAAATTACCAAAGTATCGTTGACAGGAGTTTGGACAAAACAAATTCAAATCTCGATACCAAAAAATATCAAATTGATTGGCGTTCGCTTCAAACTGATTTCAGCTGAGTATATTTTTAAAAAGTCAATCAAAGAACTTAAAAACACAACAACAAACTTGCCAACTAATTTTTTTGGCTGTGAAAATTTCGACTTTGGAAATTTCGAAAAATTTACCGATTCAATAACCGAAAAATTAAAATACGGACTCAAAAACCTAAAAGAAATTGACAGTAGAAAATTTGAACTTTTCAAGATTATTTATGATCGAAAAGGTGAAATTTCAGTCCAAGAAATTTCAGAAAGGACTTTTTGGAGCAAACGGCAAATTAACAGATATTTTAACAGTCGTTTCGGTTTTTCACTTAAAACATTCTGCAATATCTTAAAATGTCATTCATCATTAAAACATATTGCAAATGGTAAACTTTTTCCAGAAAATAATTATTACGACCAAGCCCATTTTATCAAGCAGGTAAAGCAGATTACAGGCTCGACACCAACTAATTTGTATTTGAACGAAAATGACCGATTTTTACAATTGACCACCATTCAGACAACGTAAATTTGTGTTTTCAACTAAAAAATAAAAAAATGAAAGCAAACAAATTAACCCCCAATTTTGAGGTAAAGAGTATTAGAGAAACCATTGAATTTTATCAAAACGTTTTAGGTTTTTCATTGGTAATGGTGGTTCCCGAAACGCAGGATGGAATTGAACAATCATTGACAGGCGGAAAGAATTATGTTTATGCTTTGGTAAGTAAAGACAATATAGAAATGATGTTTCAGCGGACTGACAGCTTCAAACAAGATGTTCTTCTAGCAAAAGACATTTCAATGGGAGCAAGTGTATCGTTCTATATGGAAATTGACGGAATTGATGACTTTTACAAGCAAATAAAAGACAAAGGTTTGAATCCAACCGAACTGAAAACGGCCTGGTACGGAATGCGTGAATTTTATCTAAAGGACAATAATGGTTACATACTTGGATTTGCTGAAAAAAGTGAGTAATGGACATAGAAACTTGCTGAAATTTATTGTCTAACACTAATAAGAAACTGTAAGCATAAATATTGTAAAACTGAAATGAAAAAAATTAGTAAGTATCAAAATAAATAGTCAAATACCATATGGAGACAACGAAACAGTTTAAAGACAGAATAAAATTACCTTTTACGTTTGATGTTGAAAAAATGCTTGTTGAAGTACAAGCATTAAAACAAGAACATTATGAATATTATAAAGTTATTTCATTGCGCGCTCCTGCTCATCTGGTTGATACATCATTACCTTTTCCTCCACCTGCAGAAGATTATGCAGATGGTTCCTGGACCAATTGGATGAATACACCAAATTTAGAAAGATCTCCTTATTTAAAAAGTATAATTAATAAATTTAAAGAATATACGACGGTTAATTTGGTTAGGTTATTATTTTTAGCACCAAATTCTGTTGTTGAAGAACATACAGATCCCACTTTAGCCTTGGAAGAAGAAAAATCAATGATTCGACTTACCATTCCTATAGATAATAATGAAGGCGTTGAGTTTTTTTTGAATGAGACTTTAGTACCAATGAAAGTTGGAGAATGTTGGTATTTGCGTTTATCCGAAAAGCATTACGTTATTAATAAGGGATTTGTCGACCGTATCAATTTAACGATCGATATCATACCAAATGATAAGATTATTGAAATCATTAATAGTGCTCATCAAGAATTTTAAATATATTTAACGAATAAACTACAAATAAGAAAAATTCAATCATGAACAGAAAAATGCTTTTTGAAGATGAAAGCGGATAACATCAAAAAAGAGCAAATCTAGAAGGTAATAATGTATGATTAAAATTGTTGGATTTAGTAAAATAAAATATTTTTAAATCTTAAAAGTAGTACATTTAACAACCAAAAAATTGTGACATCTAAAAATAAATAACATAAAAATACACTTATTCTTAAATTAAAATAGGGGTAAACGTATAGGTAATGGAGAAACGTTTTAGAATATGAAAGAAATTACTAAATAACCAATGAATATTGGGAAATGGATGTATAAGTTTTTAGCTAACAACGAGTTTATTTCATTGCTTGTTAATACATTGAACGACAAGCCTCTGAAAACTCAAATGCAAAAGAATTTTAATTAACTTTGTGTTAAACCAATGCAACGAAATCAAATCTTAAACCATTAGTAATTTAAAACCAAACATGTAAATGATAGGAATTTTAGTAGCAATTGCCATTTCGTGGTTGCTTTTATATCTGATTGAAAAGAAGAGTATTTTAGCATTAGGATTACTTCCAATAGGAAAAAGATTGAAACAATTCTTAATCGGATTTTTAATTACTGGAATGCTTTGTGTTCTAGTTCAATATTTAGAATCATATCTAAAATCTTCGAATTGGGTTTTGAATAATGATATTACGAGCGTAATTATATTAAAATCATTTTGGTGGGATTTAAAATCTGTACTAATAGAAGAGCTGATTTTTCGTGGTGCATTGCTATACATTTTCATCCAAAAAATTGGCTCTAGAAAAGGTATTTTGATTTCCGCAATCGCATTCGGAATTTATCATTGGTTTTCATACGGAGTTTTAGGTAACGCAATGGCAATGATTTTAGTTTTTATTGGAACTGGGTTAATGGGGTACGCTTGGGCTTGGGCTTTTTCAAAAAGTAAATCAATAATGCTATCTTTCGGACTTCATTTAGGTTGGAATTTTATTTACAACACAATATTTTCAAAAGGCCCTTTGGGCGAATTATTTCTGATTTCAAGAGGAGGAAACGAGTTGACAGATTGGGCTTCATTATTGAATTTTATTAGTGGATTGGTTGTTGTTCCTGTTTTAGTACTTATTTATGTACGATATTTTGTAAAAAAAGAAACGGAAATAAAAACTGGTACAAAAAACTAGATGTACTGAGTATGTTCATTTGGTGAAGATAAATAATGAATGGAAAATAATAAATGTATTTTGGGATTTTGAAAGATAAAGATAATGAATTTAAAGAACCTTCTTTTATCTATTTCAATTTGTGTTGTATTTGCAATTATTGGAGGATTCTTAGCTGGGAATTCACTTGAGACTTGGTTTGCTGAAATCAGAAAACCTCGGTTTTCTCTTCCATTAAAAGGTTGGCATATAGTAGGCGTACTATATTACATAATGACTATTACAATTCTTTACCAACTTTTAATTTTGAAAGATGGGTTTCAAAAAAAATAGCGATTAGGTTGACTATTGTAATGAGTAATAAATATACAAAAAATATTTCAAATGCTATTAATCAAACTTGCTAAATATCAGTAGATTACATCAAATTCGGTTACCTTTTATGAAACTAAAAAAGATAACCGAATGAGTATCTTTTTTATTGGTTTTGGATGGTTTTATTTGAATAGTGTAGAAATTAAAAAACCCTGTAAACGTTTAATTTACAGGGTTTTAATAAGATTTGATAATCTATCAGCGGAGAAAGAGGGATTTGTATTACCTCTCTTAATATCAATGTTTATAAGGTTTTACTGTAAAATTGTTTTAATAGGTCATTAAATAGGTCACTATCAAAGGCGCATAAAGAACGTTAAATTGTATGTGTAAATATAGTTATAAATCATTGAAAATACAAGGGTTAAGACTAATATTTGAACTGCTAAATGAACCAGTTTGTTTTGTCTAAAAAGAGTTTGTTTAAGAAGCTTTATTCTTGGACTATTATCCAACTATCAGAGGGTTTACTTCTTCCAGTTTTAGCCCTGTATATTTGCAAAATTCGTCAATAGAAATAAATTGATGGTCTTGTTTTTTAAGGTGCTTTTTAATGTCAATTAAAAGTAATCGTGAATATCGATAACTTTTACCAGTTATTCTCTGAATATCTTTTGGATATATACATACTCTTTTTTGTACTAACTTCATACACTATCTATACTTTAAACTTGGCTTTGCTATACATTATTTTAGAATGTAATACAATTTAAATAAAAGTCTTTTCAAAGTTATTTAATATCAATTATCCTTTAGTAAGTAAAAATAGGTAAAAATGAACTTATTAGGCTGTAGTGGTTCTCTGAGATAGTGACTTCTTGTATTAATCAACTTTTAATTAAAGATTTGCTCTTGTAAATCGGTTTGTGATGCATCGTGATTTGATTTATACGGTTTGAAAGAGTGTACCTAAACATTCTAAGTGTATAATCAAAAATAAAAAATTATGGCAAGGCAAAAAGGCATAATTAAATTAAAAGGGACTATTGGAGATATTACCTTTTATAAAACCAAAGACGGGCATTTAGCACGTGAAAAAGGTGGTATTGATGCGAATAGAATTGCAACAGACCCTGCGTTTCAAAGAACACGTGAAAATGGTTCTGAATTTGGAAGAGCAGTTAAAGCAGGTAAAGTGTTACGAACTGCTTTAAGATTGCTGCTATTGAATGCTTCTGATAATAGAATGGTTAGCAGATTAACACAATCTATGGTAAAAGTGATTCAAGCGGACACGACCAGTGAACGCGGATTGCGTAACGTAATTGATGGTGAAGCAGAATTGCTTTTAGGTTTTGAATTTAATATTCGAGGTAAACTTGGAACAAGTTTATTTGCTCCTTATACTGGAGCAATTGATCGTGCTGCTGGAACTTTGAATATTGATATTCCTTCTTTTATTCCTTCAAATATGGTTGCAGCACCAAGTGGTACAACTCACTTTAAAGTGATTTCTGGAGGCGCTGAAATTGATTTTGAGGAAGAAACATCAATTGTAGAAACTTCAGAATCTGCAATTTTAACTTGGGATGCAACTGCTACAGCAGTAATCAACTTAAGTAATGCTGTTACTGCTAATAGTACTCATCCTTTGTTTTTAGCATTGGGAATTGAGTTTTATCAAGAAGTTAATGGACAAATGTATACACTTAAAAATGGTGCTTACAATCCTTTATCTATTGTAAAAGTTGATGGCGGTGTATAATGTTGTTAGTACTGCATAGAAACTATTTTCCTAATGGGACACAAGGAATTCTCAAATTTAATAGTAAAACTATTTGTTATACTATTGAATTACCTTGGTTAAAAAATCAATGTAGGGTTTCTTGTATTCCAGAGGGGGAATATATTTTACAAAAGCGATTCAGTAAACGATTCAATAAGCATATTTATATTAAAAATGTGCCAGGAAGAAATTTGATATTATTTCATCCTGCAAATGATGCTAAAAAAGAATTACAAGGTTGTATTGCTCCTGTAACAAATCATATTGGAATTGGTAAAGGTAATTATTCAAGAAATGCACTAAAGAAATTGACTGATTTGGTTTTTCCATTATTAGACAAGAATACACAAGTGAAATTGAAAATTATCTCAACCAATTCAGATTTAGAATTAGAAGTTTAATCTTAAAAATTATATTATGAATATAACAGAAAGGGCAAAGGCTAAAACCCCAAAATTTTTTAGAGTATTGAGAACCATAGGTTTATCATTGTTAGCAGTAAGCGGAAGTATTATTGCTGCTCCAATTGCTTTGCCTGCAAGTATTGTAACTATTGCAGGGTATGTTGCAGTTGCTGGTGGTGTTTTATCAGCAGTAAGTCAGGTAACAGTTGATGATGAAGTAAAAGAAAAGTTAAAAACAGAAGGTGAAATAAATTCAGAATAATGAAAACAAATATTTCACTTAAAGTTGGAACTGCATCAGGAACATTGTTGAGTATTAGTCCCAATATTTTTTCTGAAGATATTCTAAAAACTATTATTTTAGCAATTGTTGGAGCAACAGTCAGTTTTGCAGTTTCACTCTTTTTAAAATGGCTTACAAAATCTAGAAAATAAAATAGTTCGGTTTTAGTGTGGTAACTTTACCGAATGTAAAAAGTCCAATTTTATTGATTGGGCTTTTTTTATATTCTATATGGGACTTTAGATTGGTTTATTTCAATATTCTCAGAGTAGCCATTTTTCTTTAGGAACCCAATAATTGATTTTTTATTTAATTCAAAATCTAAAGAAGGTCCAATTATGAGTTTTTTGATTGGTAATAATTTTACTTTATGTTTAATTTTCTTAAGAGATACATCTATAGGTTCTTCTGGATAAGATTTTTTGCGAGATTCAAGTTCTTCTTGTAAATTAGTTTTTAAATGTAAAAAGGGTACTAGTAGATTATTACTACTTACTCTATAAGATAGTTCTCTCGCCTTGTTTATATCATTATCTATCGATAAATCAAAACGATATTCTCGTTCTTCTTTAAATGAACTATGTTTAAATTGACCTATGTATTTATTGAAAATTTCATTAGCTTCTTGAGCAATGACATCATAAAGATGTTCTTGGTTGATAGATTCTAATAAAGACAGTTTAGACTCATAAAAACTGACAGTTGTCTGAACAATTTTATCAACTGCTTGTTTTTGGGTTTGATCATTATATTCAATTAGCATACCAGATGCTTTTGGATTAAAAGCTTCAACTAAATTTTTTAAATCAAAACCAATTGCAATCCCTTTTCCGTCATCAGCATAAGCTCTCCATTGACTTAATAAATCACCTTCCAATGAAAAACAAGTTACAAAATGATAAGATTCAAGTTTGTTATCCAATTCTTTTCTAATCTCATTAATAATTTTTTTTTGATACTCATTTAAAATATTATAATTGGATATTGCAGATTTAAATAAATCTACCCCATAATGAAATTCTTTTTTATCATTTAGGTAAGCTGAATTACTTGAAAAAAAAGATTGATTTTCAATTATACCTTTCAAACCACTTAAATCAGTATAATGATATAAAATATTAAGTCTGTTAGATTTTTTATTAAAATTAAAGCTTTGTAATTCTTTTACGATTTTTTTTTCTAAATCAAGTTTTAATGCTTCAAAAGCAGGGTGTTTTTCAATATGATAAGCCATATTAATCTTTTTTGTTGCTAGTAAGAGCACCTATAAGTAAAATAGCAGCTCCAATTCCTAATAACACTTCTAAAGCACTTAAGCCTTCTTTTTTTTCTAAACTTTTTAGAGAAACTCTTTTAAATAAATCATTTTTAAACTTTTCAATACTATTCAAATCATAATCTTCAATGTACATTTCAATAGGTTTTCTTCCATTAAAATTTATATTCTTTCCATTATGAGATGAATAAATAACTATAATTTGATTATCCTGTTTTGATTTAAAGGCATAGTCAATTTCTTCTGTAACTGTTTCTGAAAGAAGAGAAGTTGAAAAAATAACAAACCAATTTGAAGAATCAATATTAGATTTAGTTTGTGGTGAGATTCTATTATGATAATTGCGTTCTGGTAAATAAATGAAATAACCATTTTGACGACCTTTATTATAAAGATCATTTGCCAGATTCCTTTCATTTTCAGAATCAGGATTATATGTTATATAAATATTATTTTGCATTACTTATTCCTTGATACAAATTTAAGAAATCTAAATTGATTTTTCTATGTAATTAGGAATCAATAATAATACCATCTTTTATTGTTATAATTTTAAAAGAAAAACAGAAAAAAGAAAGCGTATTATTTAGGAAGCGAGGAAATGCTGTCAAGGTTTTTGAGAAAAATACTACCAACACTCTAATTTTTAATTTTTAGTAATAGGACATTAGTTGGTGGAGATTTTTTTCAAAACCCATAGGGCTTGACCTTTATAGCATTAAAGGTTTGGATGAAGGGAGCGCATAGTATTGCATTCTTTTTTTGTTTTTATTCGTACTACTATTTTAATTTCTAGTCACTTTTGGGGTAAAGTGTTGTAGGTGGAAGTGATTATTGATGTTGTAGCTGTTGGAAAAGATAAAAAAAGGGCATTTTTTATGCTCTTTTTTTATGAGCGGTGTTGAGGTGGGTAAATGAAAAGAGTAATTCCTGATAAGGGGTTGTATGAATGTAGTTTACCTACCACAGACACAAGGCAAACATTAATAATTGCTGTAACCTACACCGATGAAAAGGGTGGTGGGGAAAGTGGGCTTTGGAATTTTACTATTAGTACTTAATTTTATTTTAGTACAGATGTGAGCGTTGAAATGTTGGCTATTTTGCATAATGGAGTTATGGTACAGAAAGTGAATGAATGCTACCATAACTACCCGTTATGTAAACATAGCTTTGGGGAGTTTTTGGTGTGAGCGTTGGAAACAGTTCTTTGCTTTTTTGTTTATCCAAATTACCATAAGCAATACTTTAAGCAAAACAAGCAATGTGCTGTGTGAGGGTTGGAAACCAAAAACTACAAGAGCGTTGGCGCGCGGAACAAACCAAAACACAGAGGGTTGTTGCGGTAGCAATAAACTGGGTTTAGGTTTGTGGGGATTTAAGCTGTTTTTTTATAAGTAATCACACACTCTCTAATTAAATAGGCTTCACAATATCCTAAATCAATCATCTTGTTCAATATATAAATAAAATTCTCTATTAAACTTTGACTTTCTTTAATTTCTTGTATATGGTTATTGAAAAGTACTTGAATCAATTTAACTGCATTTGATGTGTCTAAACTCTTGTAAATGCTATCATCCTCTTTTAAATTTTTCACTATTAAATTAATTCCTGATGGAAGAAAAACTTTTTCTCCAAAAGTGGAAAAAACAGGAATTATATGTGACAATGATTTAGTTTTAAAATAATCTATAAACTCATAATACTGGGTTTTATAATTGATAAAACCCTTCCAATTGTCTGATTTTATAGACCAATAATTTTCGTTAACATTTAACAAAAGTTCTTTTACAAAAAAATAATTACCTGATTGCTTAACTTTATTGAAAAGATATTTCCATAGTTCCCAAAAATGATTTCTATATCTTTCAACATCATTATCTTCGTTAATTAAATCGTCGAATCTTGTAACAGTTGTATTAAAAACACCTGTCATAAGTTCATACAAATCTTTAATACTATACGAATTCTTAAAGTCATTATTTAGAACCGGGTAGTATAATTTATCTATTAATAATTTGCTAAAATTTATATCATTAAGTAGAAGTACTTCATTAAAATAAAAACGTAAGTCAACAAGAATTGTGTGATTTGTTTTTCTTGATTTTTTTGAACGAGAATATGACAAATCATTTTCCAACTTTAAGTCTTCTAAAATTAATTCACACATTTTCAGAATATAATTTCGAAAGAATTCCCTATTTATATCTGAAGTTATGAGAAGTAAAGCATTGTTTAAAAAATGTGGCTCGTACAATTCATGAGATAAAGAATAAATTTCAGGTAAATCACTTGCATTTATTATACTTTCTATAAATTCAAATTCTTTTTCACTATATTCTTTTGTTTCTTGTTGGCTACGATAATGATTGATCCTATTTTCACTATAGAATTTCGCATATTTTATTAGTGAAATGATTAATTTTTGTGCTTTTTCCGGCAATTTCTTGCTAAAAGTATTTCTGAAATATTTTTGAAAATCTCTTATTTCGTGGTCGGCTAAATGACTAATTAATAAATATGTAATAAGAACGTCGAGCTCTTTCTCATCAATAATATTTTCTCTAAATTTATATAGTAAATGAATAGATTCAATTGTTAATTGCTTTTCTAATATATTGTATCCGTTTAAAATATTGAAACTACCTCTATCATTTGCTTCTTTTATAATATGTTCCAGTGCATCAATAATTGTATTAATGCAATACTCTTTCTGAGCTTTACTTAATTTTTCGTCAAATAATTCTAACCCAAAAACAGATAAAGTTACTGGTGAATCCCACATTGTATTCTCAATTTCATCTGAAGAAAAGTGTTTGAAAATAGTCTCCCATTCATCAAATGACATTTCAGATTTTTTTTCTTTAACCTGCCTTAATGAATGAGAATAGTGTAAAGAAAGATTATCATTTTCATTTTCTTTTGTAAAAGCTTCAACAGCATTAAAAATCGGTTCTGGATAGTTAACCTCTAACTGAAAAACCCCTTTTTCTTCATCAACAATAGATGCTTTGTATTTTCTCACATCCATTTCAGTAATAGCCTTTTCCCAAAAAATATCATCACCACAATTTTCATAAAAACCATCGAATATTACTTGTAATTCTTTATTAAGCAAACCACTATTTATTTGATAATGAAGTAAAAATTCTCGAAGACCGCGTTGATATTTTGTTCTGTGAGGAAGTCTATTAAACTCTCCTTTTTCTTTTTGGGCATAAGAAATTCTTTGATCATAAATTGCTGTAGCGGAATGTTCTCTTGTTGCTCTATGTGTATCCCATTCATAAAACTCTCTAACTCTTAAAATTGGTAAAATGGCATCACCAAAAGCTTTTGAATAAGCTATAAATACACTGGTTAAAACACTAATTATTGTAGCTGAATTTGAATTTTTTAATAAATAATTGGTTATTGTTTTTAGTAATTTGTTGTCAGGAACTTCAAATCGAGCAATTTCTAATAAATATTTTTCAAGGCTAATTAAAACAGATTCAAGCAAGTAATGAGTTACAGTTGTACCTCTATATGCGTTCCATAAATACTCATTTCCATAGAGTGCCTTTACATTACCATCATTTAACATCATTTTAATTTCCTTTAGTTCCTCTTTTACACTAAAATCAGATTCTTTATAAGATGATGTTATATAATTGGTGAACTCACAAATAAAAACTACAGCCTTTAAAGGATGATGTTTTAGTAAATTATAAACAAATGTTTTATAAATCCCAGACGGAAAAAAGTCGAATCTAGTCTTTGTTACACCCCAGGCATCTTCTCTTTCTTTACGTTCCGGAAAAGAAAATCCAAAAGGGCTTTCTCTTTTAGGTAGGCTTTCAGGTGGTATACGTTTCCAATGCTTATTTGCTATTTGGATTAATGTATCAGGTAGCTCTTTAATTAGTAAGCCATTTCCAACACCACCTATAGCCTTTTTAATTACCAATTCACTAAAACCTTTTAATCTTCCATACTCATCTGTATTTGAACTACATTCTTCAATGAATTTCTTTAATTCATCTTTACAATAAGACGCAAAACCAAAAAGCATATATACAAAGCTTGTCTTTTGATAGTCATTTTTTGATGAATAGCCCCAATGGTCACTTCCATCGTACATTTCTTTTACATAATGAAAAACCAATATATTTGCTGCTTCTATCTCTTTAATAGAACAAAGCTTAAATTGGAAAAGAAATTTATATTCCCAGTCCAGTAAAAAATTTGAAATAGACTTCCTTATACTTTCTATTTCTAAAATATTTGAAGATAAAAAGTATAACATTTCTTCCCAACAAGAACCTACAGGAAATAAAATGTCTTTAGAGTTTTCTTTGTTAAAACTATATTCCCTACAAGTAGTTCTTATAAGCAAAATGCACCTATTCAAAAATATACAATTGTTTTCCAATAATTTTAAAGAGAAATATTTGAAAAAAGAACTGCAATCATCTGACCTAAAAACAGCTGTAAGTATTTCATCTGTCCAATATGTAAGAATCGAGTCGTCTTCTAATGTTAAAGAAATTAAGTTTGCTACTGTATCAATATCATTAGTAAGTAATTCTTCAATCCATAACCTAAAAGCTCTTCGTAAAGCTGGTTGGTTACCAAGTTGATTAAATAAATCCGCTTTATTAGAAAGTTTATTTTCAATTGAGGTTATATATCTTATTAATGCCCAATCTTCTAAAATATCGTGAGAAGGGGAAAACTGAAATTTATTACCATTTCTAACTATTATATTATCACTTTCCAAAAGCTCTACCGTTTCATAATCTATTTTGTCATCTACAGGTTCAAAAAACAATCTCATATTAATTGCTCTTCCTACAGCTATGTGCATAAAAGTAATTCCTCTTTTTCTTGGAAGACCATTCTTTGATACAGTTGAATTTTCTATTACTTCATTCCATAATATCTCTTTAAACTCTGAATAACTAATATCACTCGATATGTTTTCGCTTTCTTTTATTGTACATACTGTAAAATCAAGATATTTAGGACTTCTTAAGACTTCATTTATTTTGCTGTTCGAAAGAAAATGGTTTAGTTGAGGAAATTCATTTCTTATTAGCTCTATTTCATCATCATTTAAAAGAGGTATATCGACAACATTTATCTTTTCAGAGTCAATACCGAACTTTTGCTTAATCACGTTAACCGCATAAGACCTACAGGTCATTAAAAGTTTTATACCCTTATTTTCAGAAATAATTGATAATAATTGTTTAAAAGCAGAATCGGGTTGTGCTTCCAATAATTTTTCTGCACTATCAATTACAATAATTTTATTTGGAAGTGTTGATATTAAACTAAATAAATCGATTAAATTATGGTTTATTCCAACTTCACTGAATACTTGAGCTAAAGAAGTCTTATTAAGTTGGTCTGCCTTAAAAATTATAGGAACTGTATCAGATAACTCTCCACTTAAAATGTCTTTTACAATCGAAGATTTGCCAACACCAGGATAACCTGTAATAATTGAAATATCTGATTGATTTAAAGATTGTATTAT
Organism: Lutibacter aestuarii; assembly: GCF_042676885.1. NCBI lineage: Bacteria > Pseudomonadati > Bacteroidota > Flavobacteriia > Flavobacteriales > Flavobacteriaceae > Lutibacter > Lutibacter aestuarii. The sequence goes on along the minus strand of NZ_JBHTIC010000019.1, from coordinate 52,399 downwards.
TGACCTTTTAACGGTTGCTCTATCTATATGAAAGCCTTTTATGGTGTTTTTGAATGGCTTTAAAAGTAGTTCTCCATCTTGGTGTATTTTTTTAAATGAAGAATAGGCGTCATAAGATATAGATAAATCAAAATACTTATATGGTTCAAAATTCTTTAAATCATCATTTGAAATACTACCTCCATTTCGATTATATGTAGCAACTTCGTTAAGAATCACACTCCAAATTTCTTTAGGGGTAGTTACTACATCTTTAGACTTTGATAATTGAATAAGATTAAGCGTATAGGTTTCATCCGTACTTGTTTCAGTAGTAAAATCATAAGCCAATAAATGAAAGCATTTTAAAAACTGAAATAATTCTTCTTCAGTAACAGTTTCTCCTTTTGCTAGTGATAGGCTTTCTTCAAAGATATCAAGAGTAAACTTTTTTATTTTTACCCTGTTAACTTCAGAGAAAAAATCTACTGAATTACTCTGTTTAGAAGCTATTTGGCATAAATAAACTATATGATTTTTATCATTATTAGTCAGACTGGATTTAATGAGAAACATTTTATCATTTTGTTTATCAAAATGACTGGTATTATTAAAATCGTCCCAAAAAGCTTTTATTACTTCTAAAAAAACTTCATTCTTTGATGAGATAGGGATGTTATACTTTATTTGAGAAATTATTCTTTTAGAAGTATTATCTTCTTCAACCTTTAAAAATAAGTCATCTGTTTGGTATCCCTTATTTTTATTTTGAAATCCAATTTCAATAATCTTACCATTAGGAAATGACGGAACAACACCATTAATCATCATTTGTAATAAAAATGATGACTGTACATAGTTTTCATAATTAAAACCACCACCGCCAGTTTGAAATACAGTTGCTTCTCCAGCCATTTTATTTTACTTTTCTATTAAACCTAATTTTAATTCTTCCAAAATTTGAACAGCATATTCTAAATCCCATTCTTTTTTGGTAACCCATTGTTTTGCTATTGCTGAATCTTTGGCATCTGTAATATTTTCGTTTAGAGTCTTTAAAATTCTATCATTAATAGCTCTAGAAACATTTAAAAACTGGCTTGCTTTTCTGCCTAATACTCTTGCTGCAATTTTGAGTTGGTCCAAGTCATCTTCTTCCGGAAAAGTATCGTTATGGTGTTCAACTATTTCATCAAAATTTAAGTCGAAATAATGTTCTATAATTTTTAAAATATCATACAAATCATTATCTCGTTCTTCAGGTCTATCACTCCAAGCAATTAGTTTTAAAATGACCATTCCCGGTAAGGATGGAATTTGTATTGACTTTTCTTCAATTTGGACTGTTTCCGGTTTCTGTAATACTTCGCTAAAGCCTAATACGTGTAAATCAGTATAGCGCTCATTAAAGTTTACTGTAAACTTTTCTTCAATTTCACCAAATGGTAGTAGGTCTATAACAATGTTAAAATTATCATTATACAATGTCCAAGGTGCTTCTACTTTATTAAATCCGTAGTTACTTAATTCTTCTACAATTGATTCAAACTCTTGTATTGAGGATATCATAATTGCAAAATCAATATCTTTTGTTCCTCTACTTGGTTTGATGCCCTCTTTTAGCAACTCTAAAGCTATCGCACTTGCTCCAATTAAATAATAAGGGACATTGAGTTTTAGCATTACTTCATCTATACAGTCAAAAACTTCTTTGAAGTAAGGGATGGCTAATTCTTTATATGTTTGGTTGGATGTATTCATCGAAAATTAATTTTGCTGTTTCTTTACTTCTTTTATCATCATTAATCATTAGATCAGTATATACTAATTCTTTTGGTGCTGTGTTATTATTAAAGTTAGTTTTCCAAAACCTTTCATATACCCAAATATTACCTCCGTTATCTGGCAATAATCTGTAATTTATCATTAAATCTTTTGTTGTTTCATTGGTGTACAAGGTGAATTTTTCCGGACGTAGGTGATTGGTTATAATATCTCCTGCAGGTTCGCCACCCCAAACGGTCTTTTCATTATTTAACTGTAATGTTCTCCAATCTTGGTTTTCATTTTGAAACCTAAAACGTTGCTTAAATATTGTAGGTTTTAAAGTTTGCTTAAACTCTGTAATCCACTTGTTTAGCAATTCTTTATAATTATTAATTACATATTCATTTTTATTTAGTTTTAAAATGAAATTATTATCCAATAAACCATTTATAATTAATGGGATGTTACCTAAAGCAACTTTAGTAATATCTGCAATATCACGTTGTGTTTGATTAATTAATTGTGGATTCAATAAGAAATGAAATACGACTTTTAATCCTGTTTTTGTAAAAGCTCGATTTCCTTTCTCTTTTTGATTTTTGGCTGTTTTATTGGTGTCTATATAAAGAAAAATATCATCTTTATTGATATATACATTACCATTACCTTCTAAATAATTTATATGATTTTCACGAAGTTCTTTTTTTACTTTTGGATATAATTTTTCTGCAACTAATAAAAAGTTTTGAAATTTTCTATTATAGTCAATAATATTAAATAATTGATGGTTTTTAACGTCTCTCTTGACCTCAACAAACATTTTAATTTTTAGATTATTTATTTTTATATCCAGCTCTCCATCAACTCCAATGTAATTATTGTAATTCATAGTTTTCCAGTTCCAAGTTAATGGAATCTCTTTTTCTAAGTTATGAATTGCTGTATTTAAAATATCTGCTTCGTTCATTTTAGTAAGTCTTTTTGTTCATTATTTCTATCTGTTCATTATTCGTGAACAATATCAAAACGTGAACAAATATAATAAAAGTAATTGAATTAAATACGTTACTAAAAAAAATAAATGAATGAGGGCGTATTTTGGTTTTCTTCACTCTCGTCTGAAATATGAAGGTAAACTTACCTACGTTTATCAACAGAAGTATTATTATAAGCGATTAAATTGAATAGTTCTCTCATTCTACTTCTTACTCTATTGCCATATTGTTGTTCTATTTCCGTTGCTGATAAATTGGTTGTGATATGTGTTATTAGTTTTTTATTGATAAATAGGTCGTAACGGCTAAGAATGATTTCAGCCATTACATTGCACTCATTACCAAAGTATTTTAAATTGCTTTCTGTTCCTAAATCATCAAAACAAATGGTGTTGTATTTAGGTTGGTATAATTTCCCTTTACTATATTTATGTACTACTTCATAACCATCTTGTATGAATTCGAAACTTACATCTCTGCAAGATTTTACATAATACTTTTCTTTTTCGGTAATATGTTTTATCAAAGTCATTAATGATGTTTTGCCACAACCTACAGGACCAGACAATAATATACCTTTCTCCAAATTAATATTAAGTTCATTGGCTCTTTTTTCATCTTTAATTGCGTAGACAATAAGCTTTTCAATAATACTTTCATCTTCTTTATAGATTTTGAAATGATTACCGAAAAGTTCTTGACCTTTAGTTTCTAGAGATTTGGTTATTTCTTGGTAATTATGATTCATTTTAGTTGATGAATTTGTTCTCGATACAATTTTGCAAAGCAAAATCACTCCTTTAGATTAGTAAAAGTAAATTTTATAATGGTTCGGAATAATTTTTATTAGTAGGGGAGTTGAGGTGCTTTGCTCGATTAGTCGGTGAAGTATCGGTGTTGTGTTTGAAATTTAAACTATTTAGTATCCAATTTCCTGCAGCAGCTCTCCAATCGACCATTTTGGTTTTACCACCTACTAACCAACCATTACTGGAAAAATAATTGTAAAACTTTTGAGCTTCTATATCCGGATGGTTTTGTTCTTGGAAATACTTTTTCACTTCTTCTATAGTTGGCTTCTCGATTGCACTCGGAGTGACACTATTTTTCTTTTTTTGGCGCAACTTTTTTTCTTCATTCTCTTTTTTTAAACCTAAGCTTTTATTTTCAAAATTTTGTGATTGCTCTTCCAAGTTTAAAATGTTTAAAGTGTTTGTATTGTTTATACTGTTTATAGAAGATACCAGTGCTTGTTCAGTAGTTGTATCCTGCTTATTCAAAACCTGTTTATTAACTGGTAAAATTTTTTTATTCTTGATTTCTTTTTTTTGAACAGGTTTTAAGTCTTCTGAAAAATTGAACATAAATACCATACTGCCTTTAAATGGATTATAAGATGGTTCGTATTTAAGATATCCCTTATCGTTTAATTCACGAATACATTTATGATAGGTTGCTTTAGAGCATATTTTACTAATTCGCATTACCTCGTCTCTAGTAATACTAATTGGGTTTTTAAATCGATTAACATTCCAATATTGAAATAAACCTAAGTATAAACTTATATGGGTAGGATTTAAACTAGAATCTTTGATGATGCGGTCAAAGAAACCTGTTAAGTGTTTTATGTAATTCATAAGCTCCTCTTACTCCCCAATGGGTAGAATTTGTTTTATAATGAGTTATTGATTTTATTTTTTTCTAATACTTTTTGAATATCATCATAGGCATAAAAGATGATACTACCAACTTTGGTATAGGTAAGCGTACCGTTGATGCGTAGGTTTTGTAAGGTACCGGAAGATATTTTTAATAACTTTCGAACTTCATTAGATTTAAGCCATTGCTTTTCAGTATAACCTGCCTGATGTGTAATGATTGCTTTTATACTGTTGAGAAGTTCTATTCTAAACTTATGTAAATCTTCTCTTGTAATTAGTTCTACTTCCATAACTTATGTTTTATATTGTTATGGTACAAATTTGTGAAGTTTGATTTGGTTTATTTCACAATACAACCCGAAGTTGTGAGTGTTTTTTATTTAAATAGCTGTAAAATAGAACTTTATTAAGAATCGTCAGTGTTATCCATTCTTTTAATAAGGTTTTCTTTTAAAGAAGTTATAAATTTTGTTCTGTCGCCTTTACGCATTCTTATCTCGAGAAAAGCCCTATGGTACTGACCTAAATTAATATCAAACATATATTCTAAATATGAAGCAATATCTTTTAAATCAGAAGCACCATTGTTAAAAACACCTTCTGAATGTAAAGCATATAGGAGTTCTACTAAAGAGACTTTTGATGCAGTCCAAATTTGCTTTATCTTCGGATTAACTTGTGATTTTCCTGTTTGAATATTATTTTTCATTTCTAATAATTTATCTTCTAAAAAGACCTGTAATAAATCGTGCGCCATAATTTTAGAAACTTTAAAGCTATGTGCTGTTACAAAATTTGTATCTGACTCGAAGTAAAACGAATCTAGACTGAATTTTATATCAAATTTTCCACGAACAAAATATTTATAATCAAGATAATTGTTTCCTGTTCTGAAATAGCGATAAAATTCGAGTTCGTTATCAAAAAACAATTTCAATTTATGTAGTTCTAATTTGTAATATTTTTTAACTACACGTTGGCCACCGTGTGGTTTTTTTGTTTCAATTTTATAAATTTTATTATAATAAATTAGTTTTGAAACAAATTGAGGCTTTAAATCTTTAAAAAAATGAATTTCTTCATCTTGAGATTTAAATTGTCTCTTTTGAACATGCTTTTTAAGATTTTCTAGTGATTTTAGTATTATTTCAATAGCTTTTTCACATTTTATAATAGTATCATCAATTTCTAAATCTATAAAGTTGAGTTGTTCATTAAGTTGATTTAATAAGTCTGTAATTTTCAATATAGTTAATTTATAGCAATTTTAAATATTAGATAAATGAAAAATATTTATCAAGGGTTTTCTTTAATGGTTTTTAAAAGGATTGTTGTTTTTAAATATTATTGTTAATTGTTGTATTTATTTTATGTAATTCTTTTAACCCTTTTACGGAAACTAAGCGGTATAAGAAAAGCGAGTTAAGAAAAGTTATGGAATTTTTATTGGATTCTGAATTAGAGAAAAATTCATCTGAAAAAATAATTTTGGCAATAGAATCAAAAGAATCACATATTTCATCAGCATTTAAATCCTTTTTATAAAGACCTTCTTGTATTCCACGGTTTATGTTTTCTTTTACAAATGGGGTTACTATAGCATTTTTAAATTTTAGTACTTCAATAAGATTTACTGAATGAAATTTTTTTAGTTCTTTCCCAAAAGTTGGAGAAATAGTTTGTGAAATTGTACTTATATAATTAAAGAAATAGATTAATTCTTCTAATGCATGTTTTCTTTTAGCTTTATTTTCTAAGATAAAAATTTTAAGTTTTTCAACTTGAGATTTGATAATATGATGCAGTAGGTCACTTTTATTTTCAAAAAATTTGTAGATTGTTTTTTTGGAAATACCACATTTTTCGGCAATATCATCCATAGTAATATGTTGAATGCCATAGGCAAAGAATAATTCTATAGATTTTTCTATGATAATATTTTTTTTAGAGCGATTCATAGATCAATTATTTAATAGGGCAAATAATTCATTATCAAAACTTTTGGCATAGGCATATCCAATGTCATAAATTTCATCCATTTTATTAAAATCGAACATTTTGTAATTTTTTCGGTTTAGGGGTTCCATATAGATATGGCATATATTTTTTTTGTCTTCAGAGTTCTTATTTATTGCAATTTGAATAGAGCGTTCTATCATTCTTTGATAACTTGCTTTACCTTCCATTTTAAAAACAGAATTTACATTAATGCCAATTATCTTATCGCATTTATCTTTTATAAGGTCAACAGGTAAATTATTTAATAAGCCACCATCTGAAAGTAATTTTCCGTTGTGTAAAACAGGATGAAAAATAAGGGGTACAGCGCAAGAAGATTTAACAGCTAAGGCAATAGACCCTTCTTTAAAAGTTACCAATTTGGCATTTGTAATATCTGTAGCAGTAATATAAATAGGGATTTTTAATTTTTTAATATTATCATGTGGAATATATTTTTTTATAATATTAGAAAATACATCAGGAGAAAATAATCCACCGCCATGTAAAAACAATCCACTACGGCTGAAAAAGTTTTCTTTTTTACCAATTTCAAAAATTTCTTTAGGGCTATATTCAGCGGCATAAAATGCAGCAATTAATGAACCGGCACTAGTGCCAGACATTACAGTAGGTTTGATTCCAATTTCAGTTAAATATTGCAATATACCTAAATGTGCAATACCCTTTATACCACCTCCGGAAAATGTTATACCTATATTACTCATAGTTAATGTTTTAAATTAATAATCGGTTTTACCAATTGATAGTAAATATTTTATTACTTTTAAATCTATAATTTAGATTTGTAATAAAAACTCTCATTTAAGAGCTTTATTAATTCTCTTTTTTAGTTTATTTTCTATATTGTTAGTTCTTCCTTTCTTTTTATAAATTATTTTCCCTTTTTTGTTTAATACAATATACATTGGAAACACTTTGTACATACTTATTTGATAAGTGTTAAAAATTCTATTATTTTCATTCTCTGATAGAAAATTTAAATATTTATTTTTTAGCAGATTTATCTTACAATTATTCAAATTATCATCAGTTATTACAATAAAGACGATATTTTTATTTTTATAACTTTTAGCTAAGTCATTTAATTTTTGAATAGTATTAGAATCTACAGTATCTATAATACTGAAAACAACTATATAACCTTTAGGGGTATTAGTTAACTGATATCTATCATTTGAGAATGATGATGTTAAATTTTTGTTTTGTCCTATCAAATTCGCATTAAAAACAAAAATTATTAAAACATAGATTATATTTAAATTATACTTTAATCCCATATTATTTCATATCACTTGTATTTGAGTACGCTTTTTTACATATGTATATATAGTACTATGGTTTGTTTTCTATTTACATTTAAAATGTTGATTTTTAGTTTTTCTATTTTTTAATACATTTTTTAAAGTAAAATTGAATTAATATTTTGCTATCACATTTTTAAGACTGTTTATTTTGGGCATTCTATTTAAAAGATAGATATAATATGTTTTAATTATTTTCCCTTTATAAAAGATATGGTAATTGGTTGAGTAGATAATACTGTTTCTATCAATTAAAAAATTTATTTCTTCACTTGATTCTATAGGGGAATTTTTGACTAATACAATTTGTTTATCATCAAAACCTGAAGTTGGGATGCCCCATACATCAAATTGATTCATTCTTCTTCCAGAATAAGGTAAACAATATGTTTTAGGATTTCCAGGACTGTAAAATGATAACTGACTGGCAATTTGGTATTTATCAGATAATATAATATATCCATTACCATTAGTTTTGATTTTCATTTCGTTATTAACAAAATTTGTAAGATTTTTCCAATCAACTAATTTTCCATAAGGGTCAATTTTAGCCGGAATAATTTTAGAAAATTTAGGTGTGTGAGTTTCTAAAACGGGTTGTAGTAATAATAAAACAAGTAGTAAAGAAGTAAAAGCAATATAGTTTCTTGATAAGGTATTATTAAGTATTTCAGATTCCCAAATAGCTTTAAAAAGGATAATATATAAAGGAATGTAGGAGAAGATAAGCCAGTTAATTTGCACCCTTTTTATTAAAGCAATAGCAGTGAATATTATATAAATAAAAATCATTTTGTAAATAATGAATTGCTCAAAATCACCTTTTAAATAAGAGCCAATTTTGTATTTTTTCCAGAAAAAGAGTAAAAATAAAAGCGGAAGATTCAATAAAAGCTGACCACCAAAAAACTCCAATTCATAATTAATAGTTTTATGAAGGCTAACAAATTTTCTTCCATAACCTGCTAAATTTGAAATGTGAAATAAACCAATCATATTGTTATTAATATTCCAAATTAACACAGGGCTAAAAATTATGATGGCTATTAGTAAAGAAATATAGAAGCTCTTTTGTTTCAGCAAATACTTCTTTTTAAACAGCAGGTATAAAAAAGAAAAAGGAATAAAGAAAAGTAAAGCGTATTTGGCCATACTTCCAATGCCAATTGTTATTCCTGTTAAAATCCAATATTTCAAAGAGTTACTTTCAATAGCTTTCCAAAAGAAATAACAAGTAAGTAGCCAAAATAAAGAGACTAAAACATCAGTAGTAAAAAACATAGATATATAATGGTACGCAGGTAATAACAATAATGCCGCTGCAATAAAAAAAGCCAGTTTTTTAGATTTGTACAGTTTATTTGAAATATAGTAAGTTGTTAAGCCTATTATACTTCCTATAATAATAGCATTTAAGCGTACAGCCCAAGCATGATTTCCAAATATTAAACTACTTATACCGTTGATATAGGCTATAAGAGGTGGTTTAGAATAGTACGACCAATCAGGGTATTTAGACCATAACCAGTATTGAGCTTCTTCAGGATCTAGATCTATTCCACCAACTAAAACAAAAAGAAATCTAAGAATGCCAACAACTATAAATAAAATAATAACATGTTTCCATCCATATAAGGAGTTATTATATGATTGCTTTTTAAGAATATTGCCATTTATTATTTCTTGAATAAAAAACATAGGTTAAATTCATATTACCAGTGATCTTCATTTAATTCAATATGTTCATAATCAGCTAACATTTCTTTTTCGTAATCAATTTTTTCATTTTTAGTAAACTTATTAGTAAGACTATCAAATACTGCATATACTACCGGAACAATAATCAGAGTTAAAAAAAGTGAGCTTAATAACCCTCCAATTATAACCCAAGCCAAACCATTGTTTAGTTCAGCAGCAGCACCTTTTGCTAGTGCAATAGGTACCATACCTGCAACCATTGCTATAGTTGTCATTAAAATTGGTCTAAGACGTGCATGATTTGCTTGCACTAATGCGTTAAAAGTATTTTCTCCTTCTTCTTTTCTATGGTTTGTAAAATCTACAAGTAAAATAGCGTTTTTACTTACTAATCCAATAAGCATAATAATACCCATAATGGTAAATACGTTTAATGAATTATTAGTTAACCCTAAGGCTAGTAATGCCCCTATAAAAGATAATGGGACAGAAAATAATACCACAAACGGATGAACAAAGCTATCGTAAAGAGCTACCATTACCAAGTAAACCAAAATTATAGCAGTAACTAATGCTATCCCAAGACTCCCAAACCCCTCACTTTGGTTTTCCATATCTCCACTCCATACATAATTAACACCTTTAGGTCTTGGTATTTTGGAAAATTCACTTTCCCATTCTGAAGAAATTGAACCTGCAGGGCGCCCAATAGTTTGACCTTGTATTGTTACTGAAGCGCTTTTGTCTCTTCTTTCCAATACACTTGGACCTGAACTTTCTTTAACCGTTGCAAATTGAAAAAGTTTTATTTGCTCTCCTTTATTATTAGTGAAAGTAATATTTTTTACATCATTAATGTTTGACTTGCTGTAATCACCATATTTAAGATTGATGTCATACTCATAGTCACCAGCTCTAAATTTTACATCATCATTACCATTTAAAGCTATTTGCATAGTTTTTCCAACATTTAAAAGAGAAAGCCCTAAAGCTGTAATTTTGTCACGATCGACTTGTACTAAAATTTCGGGATTTCCTGTTTCTACTGAAAGTTTTATTTCTGTTGCACCTTTAATTTTTTGAAGTTCATCTGCAGCTTTATTTGCGAAAACTAATGCACTATCTAAGGTATTACCTCTAACAACCAAAGCTAAAGGTGCATTTTCAGCCGATCCCAGTAGGCCAACAGGCACTGTCTTTACTTTAGCACCAACAAGTATTTTTTGAAGTTCTCTTTTTATTTTAGCAGCATACACATAAGTATTATCATCACGGTCATCTTTATCTACGAGCTTAACATCTATTTCTGATTTATATATGGTGGCCTGTGTTGAAGCTACTCCGTCGCTACTTTGACCTACAGTAGTTACTAAATTTACAACTTCCTTTTTTTGTTTTAGGTATTGTTCTGCTTTTTGGGTTACTAAATTTGTTTTTTCAAGTGTAGCATCTTTAGGTAATTCTAATTGTACTAAAAATTGACCACGATCGGCATTTGGAAAGAAATCGGTTCCAATATAACCTGCCGGAATTAATATTATTGAAGCAATAAAAAGAATTAGTACAATAAATATTGTTTTAAGTTTGTTGGTTAAAGACCATTTTAAAATTGTTGTAATGAAATCAGTAAAATTGCTAAGACCTTCTTCAAATTTTAAAATGATTTTCCCAAATATGGTTTTCCCAGTAATACGCTCTAATTTTCCAAATCTTGAAGATAACCAAGGAACAATTGTAAATGATGCGAGTAATGAAAATAGTGTAGCTATAATTACTGTTACACAAAATTCTTTGATTATATCAGTAACCAATCCGCTACTTAGCGCTATTGGTAAAAATACCACTACAATTACCAATGTAATAGCAGTAACTGTAAATCCAATTTCCTTTGTAGCATCATAGGAGGCACGAATACGACTTTTGCCCATTTCCATATGACGATATATATTTTCTAATACCACAATAGCATCATCAACTAAAATACCAACAACAAGTGATAACGCTAACAAACTCATTAAATTCAGTGTAAAACCAAAAAGAAAAATACCAATAAAAGTTGCTATTAATGAGGCAGGGATAGAAACCATTACAATTAATGAATTTCTGATACTATGTAAAAAGAACAACATAACAAAAGCGACTAACACAACAGCTAAAAACAAATCTTTAATAACCGAGTTTGCAGCAGTTAAAGTAAATTCAGATGTGTCATTAGCAATATCTAGCTTTAAGTCGATATCTGAATATTCGTTTTCTAATTGTGATTTTACCTCCCAAATACCTTCACTTACAGCTACAGCATTTGCATCAGATTGTTTTATTACTTGAACCAAAATTGCAGGTTTCTGGTTAATCCTTGCAACTTTCTCCGCTTCTTTTTGAGTATCTTCAATATTAGCTACATCAGATAGTCTTACCTGAATACCATTTTCAGATGAAATAACAAGATTTTTCAAGTCATCAACAGTTTTGTATTTCCCTGCCAATCTTACAATCATTGTTTCATTTCTTGTTTTTATATTCCCAGTAGGGAAGTCTAGATTTGAACTAGCTATAGCCTGTTGAACTTGAGAAATTGATAGATTATAAGCATTCAGTAGATTTGGATTTATGGCCACTAGAATTTCTCTTTCTTTACCACCAACTAAATTAACCCTTGCTACCCCATTAACTCTTGAAAGTACAGGCTGAATTTTTTTATCCATCAAATCAAAAAATGTTATATCATTCATATTAGCAGTAGCTCCCATAGAAATTATTGGAAGATCACTTAAGGAGAACTTATCCAATGATGGTGGGTCAATATCTTCTGGTAAATCTTTTAATATGGTATTAATTTTCCTTTGTGCATCATTAAGTGAATAGTTTACATCAGCCTTTGTTGTTAGAGTTATTGTAACAATAGATACGCTTTCAAAAGATTTTGACTCTAGTTTTTTAATGTTTTCCATTGAAGATACTGCATCTTCAATTTTTCTTGTAACTGTACTTTCAACTTCACTTGGTGATGCTCCAGGGTAAGTTGTAGTTACTGAGATTACATTTACGGTAAATTTAGGTATTAAATCGTATCCTAGTTGAGTATAACTGAATAAGCCACCTAGTATTAACACAGTAAATACCACTATAACAATACTTGGGCGTTTTATTGAAATTTCTGCTATTTTCAAAATATTTTTTTTAAATTATATTAATTTATAAGGCTAACTTTACTGCCATTCTGTAGATTAATTTGTCCACTTATAATAACCCTATCGCCAAGCTTTAAACCTTCAATTATTTCTACATTTTTATCCGAAATTATTCCCGATATTACTTTTTTTAATATAACGGTACTATCTGGCTTCATTACAAAAACTTCTTGATTACTTAAGCTTCCCACAAAAGCATTTTTATTAACTGTTAGAACTTTATTTTTGGTAACTTCAAAATTAATAGAGCCATACATACCAGCTTTCAAAAGTGAATTTTTTGAATTTTGGACTTCAACTTCAATAGGAAAATTTAAAGCACTATTTGCTTTAGGAGCAATAAATGTAACAATACCAATAAATTCTTTTTCAGGGAAAACACTTGCTGTAATTGTAACAGTATCCCCTTTTTGTAAATTAACAATTTGGGTTTCATTAACGGTAGTTTTTAATTTAAGTTTTGAAACGTTTACCAACTCAAATAGATTTGTACCAGAGTTTACTACTGTACCAGGTTCTACATCTCTTTTATTAACTATTCCGTTAATTGTTGATTTTATGGTAGCATCTCCATACTTAATTCTTGCTTGTTCAAAATTTGCTTTGGCATTTTCAAGATTCATTAAGGCCTGGTCTAGTTGTTGTTTTGTAACACCACCAGTTTTATATGCATTTTGATAACGTTCGCTATTTGTTTTTGCGGTATTGTAGGCTACGCGCATATTTTCAAGATTTACTGATAGTTCATCAGTTTTAATTAGTGCAAGAGCTTGACCTATTTTAACATTATCTCCTATATCGACATAAACTTTAGCAACTCTACCAGATTGTTCGGCTGAAAGATTCAATTCTTGTAATGGAGTAAAAACACCATCACTTTTATAAGATAAATTTAAAACAGTGTATTTAACGGTATCTATTTGAACACTTATTTTGTCATTGGTTATAGCTGCTACAGCAGTCTCTTCATCATTCTTTTGTTTATTATAATTAAGCTTCAGTAAAATTAAAATTATAATACCAACTATTATTAATATATAAATTATTGTTTTTCTTGATATTTTCTTCATTTGAATTATTTTATTAGTGATGTTAGTTGCCCTTTTGCTTTTAGTAAATTGATTTCGGCTAATTTATATTCAAGTATAGCCTGGTTTAAATTATTTTGTGATTCAATTAATGCATTTTGTGCTTCAATTAAATCGGTTAGAGATGTCAACCCGTTGTAGTAATTATTTTCAGTGTTATTTAAAACACTTTGAGCCAATTCAACATTTTTTTTCTGATTATTAATGGTAACTATGCTGTTTATTAGTTGTGCTTTAGAATTTGTAAATTCTAGATGTAAAGCAAGCCTAAGATTTTTAATATCTTCATCAATACTTTGTATATCAATTTCAGTTTGTTTTACTTTTGCATGTGTTGAAAACCCGCTAAAAACAGGTATGTTTAAATTTAACCCTACTGAAGCTACTTCAAACCAATTTGCATTACTGTTGTCTCTGGCAAAAATTGGAAAATCATCGCCGATTCCCTGATAGCTGTAGTTCGCATCTAAAGAAAGTGTAGGGTAATAATTTGCTTTTATGGATTGTTTTTGAAGAAAAAGTAGTTGTTTTTGAGTATTTAAAAGCTTATACTTAGAAAGCTCCTCAACTTTAAATAGTTCTTCTTGAAAATTTGATAATGTAACTGTTTCATAATTAAGTTTTGGGAAAATAATAGTTTGTTCTATTGGCATTCCTATAAAAAACTTTAAAGTGTTCTCTTGAATTTCGATAGCGTTTAGTGACTTTTGACGTTGGGTTTGTATATTAGATAGTTTTACATCCAACCTGTCCAAATCAATTTTTTTAGCTAGTCCATTATTATATAACCCTTTTAAAATTTCTTTTATTTTAATTGTGTTTGCTAAACTGCTATCAATAACCTTTAACTGTTCTTTGGTTGTGTAAACTTGATAATAATTTTGGGCAACTTTTTGCATCAATTCTTCATCAGTAAGTTCAGCATTTATTTGATAAAATTCTCTAGTGGTTTTTGCAGCTTTTAAACCTGTAAAAATTGATTGATTAAAAATATTTTGAGAAAGATGAGCTCCAATAGATGCATTCCATTTTTGGCCAAATGTTGCTAAAATAGTAGTGCCGGGCTGACCAATTATTTCACCGGGTATTGCACTTTTTTGCAATAAAGGGTTGTTGGTTATATTTCCACTTCCTGAGATTTGAGGTAATAATTGCGCCTTTGTTTCTTCTATTTTATATTCTGCATTTTCAATTTGAAGTTTTGCTTTAGTAGCATCTGCTTTGTTTTGTAGAGCATAAATTATTGCATCTTTTAATGAAAGTTCTAACCTTTCATTAATAAATGGTTTTGATATACTTTTTGAAACAGAATCTAGAGAAACTTTAATGTTTTCTTGAGCAAAAGATTTATTGTTTATAAATACTAGAGCTAGTACACCCCAAAAAAAATATTTCATATCTTAAGTTTAGCTTGTTTTTCTAATGCAAACTTATATGCTAAATGAAGACTGTATTTAGTATTTATACGAAACATTATATTTTTTATACGAAATAGTTAAAGTTGTATTTTTGTATAAAAATGCTAAGCTTTGGTATAATTAAAAATAAATAAATGGTAAGTATTGTAAATTGCACAATAAAAAATAACAGGATTAATGAATAATGGTGATAATTTTTTTCTAAATTTTCTAATTCTTAAAAAATACAGAGTATTAAGACATCTTTTTGTTCTAATTTTTTTGTTTTTTGCAATTACAAATTATTCAGATGGTAGGATAAGAGAACTTTCAGATTTAAAGTTGAGATATTATATACTTTCTTTTACCTATATAATTTTAGTAATTATGTTTTACATAAATATGTATTTATTAATACCAAAATTTCTTTATAATAAAAGCTACATTCTATATCTTTCATTTTTACTAATTACTGTTTCTATAGGTTTTTTTACTATAAAAATCTTTGCTAATACTTACATTGATCCATATAGAATAAACAATGGGGTTTATATTGAACAAAGTTTTTTAGAGCAATTTTATAATGTAAGTTTTACGATGATACCTTTTATTCTATCGTCTACTACACTCAAACTTTTTCAAAGATGGATAATTGATAATAAAAAAATAAATGAATTAGAAAATAAAGCTCTCAAAAGTGAATTAAAAGCTCTTAAGAATCAAATAAATCCTCATTTTTTGTTCAATATGTTAAATAATTTGAATGTACTCATAAAAAAAGATCCAGAAAAGGCTTCACAAGTTACCATTAAACTATCTGATTTTTTGAGACATCACTTATATGAAAATAATAAACCTACAGTTTTTCTACAAACAGAAATAAGATTTATTAACGATTTTTTAGAGCTAGAAAAAATAAGAAGAGATGATTTTACATTTGAAATAAATATTAAAGGAAAAATTAAACCTACTATACAAATTCCTCCAAATATTTTTACAATTTTTGTAGAAAATGCAGTAAAACACAGTTTAGACACTAATTTGCCTTCTTATATAATGATTGATTTTATTATTGAATCTAATAATTTAAAATTTGTATGTATAAATACTAAATCTGAATTAAAGAAATTTGAAAGTAAGAAAGGTTTGGGTTTAAAAAATGTAAAACGTAGGTTAGAATTGCTGTATGATAATAGATTTACATTACAGATAAGTGATTTAAAAGCCACCTATAAAATTGACTTAAAACTGCCACTATGAATTGTATAATTGTTGATGATGAGCCATTGGCAAGAGAAGGAATGGTTGATCTTGTTAAAACTCAAGGTGAATTATTACTTAAAGGAACTTTTAATAATGCTATAAAAGCAAACGAGTTTTTAAAGAATAATAGTATCGATTTGATTTTTCTTGATATAGAAATGCCAGGAGTAAATGGTTTAGAATTTGCTAAAAATATTCCGGAAAAGACACTTGTTATATTTACTACAGCATACAAAGAATATGCCATAGAAAGTTATGCTGTTGATGCAGTTGATTACTTATTAAAACCTATTTTATATGAGAATTTTGAAAGAGCTGTTAATAAAGCTCTTTCATTTAATAAATTACTTTTAAATGTAGATTCAGAAATAGAAAATATAACTAAAGACTTTCTTTTTATAAAAGCAGAACGCAGATATTATAAAATACTATTTAATAAAATTTTATTTATTGAAGGGTTGAAAGATTATGTGGTATTATATACTGAAAATGATAAAATCATTACAGCAATGAATTTAAAAACTATTCATACTAAATTACCAAAAACTAGTTTTATAAGAGTAAGTAAATCGTATATAGTGAATGAGGTAGCTATTGAATCTTTTGACAATCATACCATTTATATTAAAGACTATGAAATTCCTATTGGTAAGTTATACCAAGAAAACTTTCATAAACAGTATTTGAATAAAGAGTTATAAATTATATTAGTACGCTAACTTCTCTTTTTTTATGAAACAAAAATTTATCTCTCAATATTTTCATATCCTCACCCACCTTTTTGTCTAAAATTTTAGCATAATGCTGCGTAGTTCGTAAATTTTTATGACCTAACATTTTACTTACGCTTTCAATAGGAACTCCATTTGACAAAGTTATTGTAGTAGCAAAAGTATGGCGAGCAATATGAAAGGTTAGCTCTTTTTCAATTTCACAAACTCCAGCAATTTCTTTTAAATAGGTATTCATTTTTTGATTGCTTAAGATTGGTAGTAATTTATTTTCATTTATGCATTGTGGGTGTGTGGTATATTTATCAATTATCATTTGAGTAACAGGAAGTATTGGAATTTTTGAAGCCGATTCTGTTTTCTGACGATGTGTGAATATCCATTTTTCACCATCTATTCCAATACTTATATGTGATTTGGTAAGATTTTTAACATCTATATAAGCTAACCCTGTAAAACAACTAAATAAGAATATATCACGAACCAAAGACATTCTTTCAGTTGAAAATTCTTTATTGAGAATTATTTGAATTTCATCTTCTGTTAAATAAACACGTTCAACCTCTCTAACTTTTGCTTTGTAATTTGAAAATGGGTTTTTATCTAGCCAATCATTTGCTAAACAAATCTTAATAATTTTACCAAAGTTTTTAATGTATTTTACTGCTGTGTTGTTGTTACAATTTCTAACACTTCTTAAGTAAAATTCATAATCGGTTATAAAAGCGTGATTGATTTTAGAAATATCAATATCAGAGATTTGATATTTCCATTCTAAAAAAGCAATGGTATGCTTTAATGAAGTTTTATATCTCTCTAGTGTTCCCGGAGCATATTCTTTGCCTACTAATTTTTCAATCTTATTATTATGGTCTTGAAAAATTTGAATAAGCATTCTTGGATTATTATCGACTCCTTGAAGTTTTGATTTCAAAACCGCAGAGGTTGTTACGATTTTGTCTTTCATTATTTCGTGATGTGCATCATAAACTTGTTGTTCTAACGTTTTAAGATACGTGTTTAAAGATTTTACTTCTTCAGATTTACCTATCACTTTTTGAAGTTTACTATCCCATTTTTCAGGCTCTACATATCTTTTTGAAGCAATTTCTTTTGGCTTACCGTTTATTGTAATTCGTAAATAAATTGGTGCTGTGCCATCTGCTTTGGTTTTACTTTTCTTGATTAGAAAAAGTAAATTGAATGTTTTGGTCATTTGTGGTAACTTTTTAGGTTGATAAAACTATCTTTTAAAACCACTTGAAACAAGATGTTCAAAATGTGAATTCCTTATTATACAAGTGTTTCAGCGATTTCTAGTGACCTATTTGAAATTTTTGGAATAGGTCACTAAATAGGTCACTGAAAGCATACCATTTAATGAACTTTATGTGATAGTTACAAATGAAAAAACGCCGTAAAACATAAGTTTTACAGCGTTTTGTTGAGATTTGTGATTCTCTCAGCGGAGAAAGAGGGATTCGAACCCCCGGAGGTGTGACCCTCAACAGTTTTCAAGACTGCCGCATTCGACCACTCTGCCATTTCTCCCTTAGCGAGGGCAAATATAAAACCCTTTTTTGTTTTGCTCAAACTTTTTTTACTTTTTTTTATGAATTTTTCTAATAAATTTTCTTGTACTTTTGTTTCTTTTAAAATTAATGGATGAGCTCATTTGTTGAAGTTGCTGGTTTAGTGTTTGTTGGATTTGTAGCAGGAGCTATAAATACTTTAGCAGGTGGTGGGTCACTTTTAACATTACCGATACTAATTTTTTTGGGTTTGCCTCCAAATATTGCTAATGCAACCAATAGAATAGCCATTTTATTTCAAAACATTTTTACAACAGCTGGTTTCAAAAGTAAAGGAATTGTTACGTTTCCTTTTAGTATTTATTTAGGTGTTTCTGCGCTTTTGGGTTCAATTTTAGGAGCACAAATTGCTGTAGATATCAAAGGAGATATCTTTAATAAAATATTGGCAATTATTATGGTGTTAGTTGTGGGGTTAATGGTTTTTAAGCCAAACTCAAAGCAGTTTAATTTAATTGAAAGAACATCAGGAAAACATTTATGGATAAGTACCATCCTTTTCTTTTTTGTTGGAGTTTATGGAGGGTTTATCCAGGCAGGAGTAGGTTTTATAATGTTACTCATTTTATCTTCACTAAATAATATTTCATTGGTAAAAAGTAATGCTATTAAAGTAACTGTTGTGTTAATTTATACAATATCAGCGGTTATAGTTTTTGCTTATAATGATGTAATTAACTGGAAAATTGGTTTAATTTTGGCTCTAGGAAATGCATCAGGAGGTTGGTTAGCTAGTAGATGGTCTGTTAATAAAGGCGATGGTTTAATAAAGAAATTTTTAATAGTAATGGTTGTGTTAATGGCAATAAAACTATGGTTTTTTTAAATTTATTTCAATCGATAATTAAACCTACAATTAAATACTTTTTTTACATTTGTCTCTTAAATTATTACTATGTCTAATTCATTCGGAAATATATTTACAATAACTACTTTTGGAGAATCTCACGGAGAAGCAATTGGAGGGGTCATTGGTGGTTGTCCTTCTGGAATTGAAATCGATATTGAAGCTGTTCAAAATGAGTTAAATAGAAGAAAACCAGGTCAATCTAAAATTGTAACACAACGAAAAGAACCAGACGAAGTCCAGTTTTTATCAGGTATTTTTGAAGGAAAAACTACGGGCGCTTCTATTGGTTTTATAATTAAAAATGTTCATCAAAGATCTAACGATTATTTTCATATAAAAGATTCGTTTAGACCTTCTCATGCCGATTATACGTATACCAAAAAATATGGACATAGAGATTATAGAGGAGGTGGAAGAACTTCAGCAAGAGAAACTGCCAATTGGGTTGTTGGTGGAGCAGTAGCAAAACAAGTAATTCCTTCAATTAAAATACATGCGTATACATCTTCTGTTGGAGATTTATTTTTAGAAAAACCCTATCAAGACTTAGATTTTAGCAAAATTGAAGATAATATTGTTCGTTGTCCAGATGATGCTATTGCTGAACAAATGATTTTAAAAATAGATAAAATTAGAAAACAAGGTGATACCATTGGAGGTACAGTTACCTGTGTTATTCAAAATGTTCCTGTAGGTTTAGGAGAGCCAATTTTTGATAAGTTACATGCGCAGTTAGGAAAAGCAATGCTTTCAATAAATGCAGTGAAAGGATTTGAATATGGAAGTGGATTTTGCGGAGCAAAAATGCGAGGTAGTGAGCATAATGACATGTTTAATGCAGATGGTTCTACCAAATCTAATCTTTCAGGAGGAATTCAAGGAGGAATTAGTAATGGAATGGATATTTATTTTAGAGTAGCATTTAAACCCGTAGCAACTATTATGCAAGCTCAACAAACCATTGATAAAGATGGAAATATGGTTGAAATGCATGGTAAAGGACGCCACGATCCTTGTGTGGTTCCAAGAGCTGTTCCAATAGTTGAAGCTATGGCTGCTTTGGTGTTAGCAGATTTTACATTGTTAAATAAATAAAATAAACAAAAGGCTGAAAATTTATTTTCAGCCTTTTGTTTTTAGAGGTAAAAAATCAAAAATAAAATAGGTAGTAATATGCCCAAAGCAGTGTAAATACCACCTCTTCCTGTTATTCCTTTTTTACCTTTTACCATAAATAATGAGGTTATGGCAAATAAAATTAAGGCTGCAGCAAAAATGTCTGAAAACCAAGTCCAAATTCTATTTGGATTGTAGTGTAAAAAATTTGCTTCATAAAATAAAGGTCTTCTCTTTAAATATTCTGCATACCCTTTTCCGCTATTAACATTAACTATAATTGAAGAGCCTCCTTTTATAAATATCTTAAGTTTATTTTTATCAGGATAATAATGCTTTTTGTAGTTATCACGGTTGTCAATATTATCTAAAAGCGCTAAAATAGTTGTTTTTACTGATGGAGAATTTTCTAGATTTAAAGTTGTAGTGAAGTTTTTTATTTCTACTGAATAATTTGGATTCCAGTCACTAAGATGATTTAAAGCTATTCCCGAAATTCCATAAAGTATCGTAGTTCCTATAAAAAAGTACCCAATATCTCTATGAAGAATTCTACTCCATTTTCGTAACTTTTTCATATATGAAATTAAAATTAATCAACTATAGTGTGTGATACGTATTGTAACGAAAACTCTGAAATATAATCGATACCTTCAGTTTTCATTTTATCTCTATATTGTTGAATATGTTTCTTTTTATTTTCAAATTGTTCTTCATTAGAAGCTCCTTCAGAATGACTTTTAATATTGTCTTCTTCCATTTTTAAACAATATGCTTCATCAATTTTATTTTCTAAAACCACTCCAACTAAAGAAATTTCATTTCCTTTAAGTGTATCTTCAAATCTTACATCTGAAGTTACATGTACATCACCTTCATCAGTGACAACCAATAATTTTTTCCCACTATGTTTGCAAACATGGTCAACTATTCCTTGAATTTTAACCTCTTTACCAACAAAATCACCAGCTTTTATATCAAATTCACCTAAGGCTATGGATGGGGTTTCTAGTACTTTTTCTTGGCTAGCTTCTGGAGTGTTTTCAGTTTTTTTTGTTTCTGTTTTACAAGAAATTAAACTAGTAATAACTGTAAAAATAAATACCATTTTTTTCATCATTTTTGTTTTTAATTTTTGAATCACATTAAGTATTAATGGAACCACTAATTTATAATTGATGGTTGTTAAAAAGGATGATTATTGTCAGCTAAGAAGCTTTTTTGATGTGACTTAAGTAGCAATTTATAATGATTTTAAATAAGAAGCTTTTTCGAGTTTAACTAAATTATTACGTTAAATTTAATCGAAAAGAAATAGTTAATGATTTTGAAGTAAAATTAAGGAGTTAATTATATAATAAAACCCACCTTATATGTAACAAAGATGGGTTTTGAATAAATATAAAAATACCCTTTTTTATTTCCACATTTATTATACTCCTGGTAAATCACCTTTACCTTTGGTTGGCAAGTTGCTATACCCCATTAAATATTCATCTACGTTTCTTGCAGCTTCCCTCCCTTCAGAAATAGCCCAAACAATAAGCGATTGTCCTCTTCTCATATCTCCGGCGGTAAAAATGTGTGGAACATTAGTTTGATATGTTTTTGTAGAAGCTTTATAATTTGTTCTAAAATCTGTTTCAATACCAAGCTGTTCGCTTAAAGTTTTTTCTGGACCAGTAAAACCTAGAGCTAATAAAACTAAATCGCAAGGCCAAATTTTTTCAGTATTGGGTAGTTCTTTTAATATTGGTTTTTCCCCAGGTTTGTGTATCCATTCAACCTGTACAGTTTTTAAAGCAGTTAAGTTGCCGTTTTTATCAGTGATAAATTCTTTAGTTGAAATTAACCAATTTCTATCACAACCTTCTTCATGAGAAGTTGAAGTTTTAAGTTTTAACGGCCAATATGGCCAAGGTGTAGTTTCGCTTCTGTGAACAGGTGGTTTTGGCATAATTTCAAAGTTTGTAACAGATTTTGCGCCTTGCCTATTAGAAGTTCCTATACAATCTGAACCTGTATCTCCACCACCAATTACAATAACATTCTTGTCGGTTGCAACAATTTGATCTTTAGTTTCTTCACCAAAAAGTACTTTAGTTTGTTGGGTTAAAAAATCCATTGCTTGTACAACCCCTTTAGCATCGCTTCCTTTAATTTGGAGTGACCTGCGTTGAGTTGCACCACCACATAAAACTATAGCATCAAAATTATTCAGCTCTTTTACAGAGTAGTTTACGCCAACATTTATATTAGTTTTAAAAGTGATACCTTCTTTTTTTAGAATAGTAATTCTTCGATCGATAATTTCTTTTTCTAATTTAAAGTTAGGAATGCCATAACGGAGTAGGCCACCTATTGCCTGATCTCTTTCAAATACAGTTACGTTATGACCTGCTCTGTTGAGTTGTTGTGCTGCGGCTAATCCAGCTGGACCAGATCCAACTATGGCAATTCTTTTTCCAGTACTTGCAGTTGGTTTTTTAGCGGTGATCCAACCTTCAGAAAAACCTTTTTCAACAATACTTTTTTCTAAATTTTCAATAGTAATTGAAGGTTTTATAATTCCTAGTACACAAGCTTGTTCGCAAGGCGCTGGACAAAGTCTCCCTGTAAATTCTGGGAAATTATTTGTTGCATGTAATATTTCCAATGCTTTTTTCCATTCCCCTTTATGAACCATATCATTAAAATCAGGAATTAAATTTCCTAAAGGACAAGCACTATGGCAAAAAGGAATACCACAGTCCATACAGCGTGATCCTTGTTTTTCAATGTCATTAGTTTTTAAAGGTATGGTAAATTCCTTATAATTTTGAATTCTTTCTTTAACAGCAACTAACGATTCATTTTTTCTTTCAAATTCTTTAAATCCAGTAACTTTTCCCATAATTAAATTGTTGTTTCTGCATTAATATTTTTTTCATTTTCTAATCTAATTAGAGCCTTTTTATAATCTGTAGGCATTACTTTTACAAAATGCTTTAGATGTTCATCCCAATCATTTAAAATTCTATAAGCCAATTCACTTTGAGTATATTTAAAGTGATTTTTAATGAATTGATGTAATTCTTTTTCATCTTCGTTTAAGATTGACTCTAATTCAACCATTTCCATATTACATAATTCGTTTTTAAACTTATGGTCTTTATCATATACATAAGCAATTCCTCCGCTCATACCAGCGGCAAAATTTCTACCTGTAGCACCTAAAACCACCACTTTTCCACCTGTCATATATTCACACCCGTGATCTCCAACGCCTTCAACTACAGCAGTAGCACCAGAATTTCTAACACAAAAGCGTTCACCGGCAATACCATTAATATAAGCTTCTCCATTAATAGCTCCATACAATGATACATTTCCAACAATAATGTTTTCTTCAGAAGCAAATGTAGCTTCTTCAGGAGTTTTTATAATTAATTTGGCTCCAGACAAGCCTTTACCTAAATAATCATTTGTATTTCCATTAACAGTTAAGGTGAGCCCTTTGGTTGCAAATGCTCCAAAACTTTGTCCTGCAGAACCTTTAAAGTTTAGTTTTAAAGTGTCTTCTGGAAGGCCATTTTCACCATAAATTTTGGATAATTCATTACTTAAAATTGCACCAACAGTTCTGTCAGTATTTTTAATAGAAAAATCTAATTGCATTTTTTCTTTTCTATATATAGCAGGATGTGCAGATCTAATAATATCAAAATCTAATACATTGTTTAAGCCATGATCTTGAGTTTCTGTATTATAAAGAGGTTTTGTTGTTGTTGGCTTGTGCAAAATAGAGCTTAAATCTAATCCTTTTGCTTTGTAGTGCTCTATGGCTTTATTGATGTCAATTTTTTGAGATTGACCAATCATTTCATTTAAGGTTCTAAAGCCTAATTGTGCCATAATTTCTCTTAACTCTTTGGCAATAAAGTACATAAAGTTAATTACATGCTCTGGGGTTCCTTTGAAATTTTTACGAAGTTCAGGATCTTGTGTGGCTATCCCAACAGGGCAAGTATTTAAATGACAAGCACGCATCATAATACAACCCGAAGCTACTAATGGAGCAGTCGCAAAACCAAATTCTTCAGCACCAAGTAATGCCGCAATAGCAACATCTCTACCTGTTTTTAATTGTCCATCGCATTCTAATACAACTCTATTCCTAAGTCCGTTTAAAACCAATGTCTGTTGAGCTTCGGCAATTCCTAACTCCCAAGGAAGTCCACAATGTTTTAAAGAGGTTAAAGGTGAAGCTCCTGTGCCTCCGTCGTAGCCTGAAACTAATATTACATCTGCTTTAGCCTTTGCTACTCCAGCGGCAATGGTGCCAACTCCAACTTTTGAAACGAGTTTTACATTGATTCTAGCATCTCTATTGGCATTTTTTAAATCGTAAATAAGTTGTGCTAAATCCTCAATGGAATAAATGTCGTGGTGTGGAGGAGGTGAAATTAAACCAACATAAGGCGTAGAGTTTCTACATTCTGCAATCCAAGGTAATACTTTTTCTCCAGGTAACTGACCTCCTTCTCCAGGTTTAGCTCCTTGAGCCATTTTAATTTGAATTTCTTGAGCATTGGTTAAATAGTTAGTAGATACTCCAAATCTTCCCGAAGCAACTTGTTTAATTGCACTATTTTTGCTGTCTCCATTTAGATCTTTCCTAAAACGATTTTTGTTTTCGCCACCTTCACCTGAATTACTTTTACCACCAATTCTATTCATAGCAATAGCTAAATTTTCATGAGCTTCTTGACTGATAGAACCGTATGACATGGCTCCAGTTTTAAAACGTTTTACAATTTCTGTCCAAGGTTCAACTTCCTCTAAAGGAATTGGATCGTAGTTGTTAAATTCAAACATCCCACGAAGGGTCATTAATTCTTTACTTTGTTCATTTACGGCGGTGGAATATGCTTCGTAACTTTTGTAGTTATTGGTTCTAACGGCTTGTTGTAATTTAGCAACAGTTGTTGGATTGAACATATGGCGTTCTGCATTTCTTCTCCAGCGATAATCACCTCCGATGTTTAAGCTTTGACTTCCAGAAATTGCTGTTTTAGGGAAAGCATTTCTGTGATGTAAATAAATTTCTTTTTCAATTTCATACAACCCGATTCCTTCAATACGAGAGGGTGTATTTGGAAAATATTCATTAGTAAATTGGCTGTTAAGGCCTAAAATTTCAAAAATTTGTGAAGCCCTGTATGAATGTAAAGTTGAAATACCAATTTTATTCATAATTTTTAAAACTCCTTTTGCTATAGCTTTGTTGTAGTTTTCAATGGCTTTTTCTTCACTTAAATTGGTGATAATATTTTCTTGAATTTGTTGACGAATAATCTCGTTAATCATATAAGGGTTTATGGCGCTAGCACCATAACCAAATAAGGTGGCAAAATGATGAGGCTCTCGTGGTTCAGCAGATTCAATAACAATACCAAAACTAGAGCGTTTACCCAATTTATTTAATTGATTGTTAACATAAGAACAAGCCAATAGCATAGGAATAGGAGCGTTATTTTTATCTACACCTCTGTCTGACAAGATAACTATATTACAACCATCTGTCACAGCTTGATATGTTTTTTTAACAATATTTTTAAGTGCTGCTTCAATACCGTTTAATCCTTTGGTAATATCATACAAAACAGGTATAGAAATTGCTTTAAAATCAGGATGATCTATATTTTTTAATTTATCTATATCTTCATTTGAAATGACAGGGTTTTCAATTTTTAATTTTTTACAGTGTTCATCGGTGACTTTAAAAATATTTTTATCACCACCAATAGCCAAACTAAAATCTGTAACAATTTCTTCTCTAATTCCGTCTAAAGGAGGGTTGGTAACTTGAGCGAATAATTGTTTAAAATAACTGTAAAGTAATTGTGGTTGATCCGATAAAACAGCTAAAGGAGTGTCGTTTCCCATAGATCCAATAGCTTCTTTTCCTTGAATGGCCATTGGAGTAATTATTTTGTTAATTTCTTCTATGGTGTACCCAAATATTTTTTGACGAGCTAGTAAATTTGTTTTCTCTTGAGGAGTTTTATTGCCTGTATATGGAACATTAGCCAGAGGTAATAAATTTTTATTTAGCCAATCTCTATAAGGTTTTTCTGAAACTATTTTTTGTTTAATTTCATCATCATTAATAATCCGACCTGCATTCATGTCAACTAAAAACATTTTTCCAGGTTCTAAACGGCCATGTTTAACCACATTTTCAGGTTTGATGTCTAACACGCCTGTTTCTGAAGACATAATTACATTTCCATCTTTGGTTACAGTGTATCTGGATGGTCTTAATCCGTTTCTATCTAAAAGGGCTCCAATGTAGTTTCCATCAGTAAAAGGAATGGAAGCTGGACCATCCCAAGGTTCCATAACACATGAGTTGTATTCGTAAAAAGCTTTCTTTTCATCACTCATTGTAGTATCTTTTTCCCAAGCTTCAGGCACCATCATCATCATTACCTCAGGCAAACTTCTATTAGTCATTAATAAAAGTTCAACAACCATATCCATGGAAGCAGAATCTGATTTTCCTTCTAAAATGATCGGAAATAATTTTTTAATATCTTCACCAAAAATGTCACTTTTCATCAATTCTTCTCGAGCTTTCATTCTGTTTACATTTCCACGGAGGGTGTTTATTTCACCGTTATGACACATGAATTTAAACGGTTGAGCTAAATCCCATGAAGGAAATGTGTTGGTAGAAAAACGTTGATGAACTAAAGCTAGGCGTGTAACCAATTCTGGGTTTGAAAGGTCGGTATAATAATTTCTAATGTCTTCTGGTATTAACAAACCTTTGTAAATAATGGTTGTTGATGATAGACTTGGAAAATAGAATTTATTTCTATCGGATAGCTTAGAATTTTCTATAGTATGTTCAGTTATTTTTCTAGCTGCAAATAATTTAGCATTGAATTGTTTCTCTGTTAAATTTTGATCGTTTTTACCAATAAAAACTTGCTCAATATATGGCTCACTTTTTGAGGCCATATATCCTAAATGTGCTTTGTTTACAGGAACTTTTCTCCATCCTAAAATAGATAAGTTTTGCTTTTGTATTTCAGTTTGAAAAATTTGTTTACAATAATTAAGTTGATTTTCATTTGGAGGTAAAAAAGTCATGCCTACAGCATATTCTCTAGGTTTAGGCAGGTTAAATGAGGTGTTTTTTACAAAAAAATCATGCGGAATGTCTATTAAAATACCTGCTCCGTCACCAGTTTTTCCATCAGAACTTACAGCTCCTCTATGTTCTAGCTTTATTAAAATTTCAAGGGCATCGTGAATTATTTCGTTAGACTTTTCACCTTTAAGATTGCAAATGAATCCTGCGCCACAGTTATCTCTTTCAAATTCTGGTAAGTAAAGTCCTTGTTTTATCATGTTTAAGTAATTTTTGAATTATCACAAAAATAGATAAATTATTAAATATAATTTTTAAAAACTACGAAAACGTTGTAATTATCTCAAATAAATAATTAAAGTGTTGAAAATAATCAAATATGAAAAAATATAGATTTTTTTATGATTTATTTAATTAGTAAAGTGATAGTTTACAGCAAATGTTTCCATAAAATTCTTAAAGCTACAAATGCAATTAAAATTGCAGTGGCTTTTTTAAGGAGTGTTGGAGATATTAATTTTACACTCAATCTAGATCCAATTTGACCCCCTACAAACACTGTAAACATTAAAATGATAGTAATTATTGGTTCTATAGAGAAATTGGGATTTAAATATTGACCAAATAATCCAGCAATAGAATTCACTAAAATAAAAAAACTTGAAGTTGCTGCAATGCGTTTTGGAGTATCCCACTTTGTAAGATGTAATAAGGGAGCTAAAAAAATACCACCTCCTATACCTACCATTCCTGAAATAAAACCAATACCACTGCCATAAGATATATCTTTACTAATTGATTTTTTAAAATGAAGATGATTTCCTTTTTTGGTAATGTATTTAGATGTCCACATAAAAATTGCAGCAACTAATAATGTAATACCTAAAAGAATGAAAAAAAAAGTTTGACTAATTTTTAAGTACCCTCCAATAAAAGCCATAGGTATACTTGCAAGTACTAAAGGGATAATTTTTTTCCAATTGAAAAGTTTATTTTGTATATAAATATAGGTACTCCCTGTAACCACCACTATATTACATAGCAAAGCAATTGCTCTTAATTGTGTAAATGCTAATGATGATAATGCTAGTACGGCTAAATAACTTGAACCACCTCCAAAACCAACAGAGGAGTATAAAATAGCTATCAAAAAGAAGAGTGTTATTATTTCCCAGTTAAAGCTAATGGTTTCTATTACGGTTTGAAGAGTTATCATAAAATGATTTTTAAGTTAACAAAAATAGACAAAATACCTTTTGATAAAGTAATTGTGATTACATGCAAATTTTTAAAATGTTAGAAAAAATAGAAGACTTTAATTGTATTACTTGTTTTATTTTGAATTTTTATGCTAAAAAGGTATATTTATGCAAAATTTATATATATGAAAGTAGATTTTTGCCCAAACTGTGGCTCAAATGAGTATGTTAAAAGCGGTGTTGTAAAAAAAAGACAACGGTATAAGTGTAAAAAATGCAACTATTATTTTACAGTAAATAAAATGGGAAAGCAAATAGATTCCTATTATGTAAATAAGGCATTGCAGTTATATTTAGAAGGGTTAAGTTATCGTGAAATTGAACGCATACTAGGGGTTTCACATGTGAGTATCATAAACTGGGTAAAAAAGTACAATATCAAACGACCTTATAGTTTTGAATATCATTCTACGTATAAAATTTTAAACGCTCAAGAACTAGCCAAGTATTTTTCTGAGAATAAAAATTTAATTGGTGCAGGTGTTATTGTTACTGAGCTAGGAGACAAGTTTATGTTAATTCGGTGGGAGCGATTTAAAGAATAACTATACTAATTTACAAAAATCTATATTAAATTTAGCTTCAAGCATTATTATTTTCATATTGTAATGGTTAAAAATGAACATTTTAACAAAATATTTATTAACTAACCAACTTTATTTTATGAAAAACAAATTTTCAATTTTGTTAATTGCATTTATGGGATTAGCATCACTCAGCTATAGTCAATCTGGAAATGCTGATAAAAAAATCGGAATAAATTGGAGTGGCTTTGTAAAGGCAGATTTTATGTATGACACACGTCAGGTTGTAAATGCCCGAGAAGGTCACTTTAATATTTTACCTACTTCGGTAAATATGGTTAATGGAGAAGATATTAATGATCAAGCAAATTTTAATATTTTGGCGATTCAGTCCAGGTTAAAAGGAGCTATCACAGGTCCTGATTTCTTTGGGATGAAAACCTCAGGAGTTATAGAAGCAGCTTTTTTTGGAAACTCAGACGGATCAACGGGAGAATTTAGACTGAGACATGCATTTGTTAAACTATCAAATGAGAATCTTGAAATTTTAATGGGGCAATATTGGCATCCTATGTTTGTAACTGCAGTTTTTCCTGGGGTATATTCATTCAATACAGGAGTTCCTTTTCAACCTTTTTCTAGAAACCCACAATTAAGAATTACAACTAAAGGAACCGTTAAATTTATTGGAGTTTTATTTACTGAAAGAGATTTTAAAACTAGAGGAGCAAGTGTTAGTCAATCTGGAATTCCTCAAGTACACGCTCAATTACAATTTGGAAAAGCAACTGAAACTTTAGGAGGTGTCGGATTTAATTTGAAAAATTCAAGACCACAATTGGGGGAAGATAATTTAACAAGTACTGCTTTTATAGGGTATTTTAGAACAAAATTGGGAGATGCTACTTGGAAAGCCGAAGTTACTTATGGTCAAAATATGACAGATGTTTTACAAGTAGGAGGATTTGGTTTGGCAAATGGAGATTATGTAAATAATAACACATTATCCATATGGACAGAATTTCAAGGTGATTTTTCTGAAACCATGGAGTGGGGATTGTTTGGAGGTTATACTAAAAATGATGGATTTGGAGAAGCTATTAATTACGTTAATGGATTTTTAGGCAGTGGAGTTGAAAGTGCATTTAGAATTTCACCTAGAATTGGATGGAAGTCAGGCAATTTAAAAATAGGTGTTGAAGGAGAATTTACAAATGCTCAATACGGATCAATTGACGGAAACGGCGATATAAACACCACAGGTGTTGATGCCGTAAATAATTTTAGATTACTAACTACAGCAATATATAAATTTTAAAACTTACCACTATGTCAAAAAAAGATATGAAAGCATATTGGAAAGAAAACCTTGGTTATTTAGCAATTTTGTTAAGTATATGGTTTTTAGTTTCCTATGTGTTTGGAATTTTATTAGTAGATCAGTTAAATACCATTAAACTGGGAGGATTTAAACTTGGTTTTTGGTTTGCGCAACAAGGTTCAATGTACGTGTTTGTTATCTTAATATTCGTCTATGTAAAATTGATGAATAAACTAGATAAAAAATATGGAGTTGATGAATAATTAATCGTATAAAAAATTAAATCATGGGAATATTAACTTGGACTTGGATACTTGTTGGAATCACTTTTGCAATTTATATTGGAATTGCAATTTGGGCAAGAGCAGGGTCTTCAAAAGAATTTTATGTAGCAGGCGGAGGAGTTCCACCAATAATGAATGGTATGGCTACAGCTGCAGACTGGATGTCAGCAGCATCATTTATATCGCTAGCAGGAATCGTTTCATTTACAGGATATGACGGATCAGTTTATCTTATGGGATGGACAGGAGGTTATGTGTTATTAGCACTTTTATTAGCACCTTATTTAAGAAAATTTGGAAAATTTACGGTACCAGATTTTATAGGTGACAGATATTACTCAAATACAGCACGTATTGTAGCTGTTATAGCAGCTTTAATAGTTTCGTTTACATACGTAGCAGGACAAATGAGAGGTGTAGGTATTGTTTTTTCTCGTTATTTAGAAGTAGATATCAACACAGGAGTTTATATAGGTATGGCAATTGTACTTTTTTATGCAGTTTTGGGTGGAATGAAAGGAATTACTTATACCCAAGTTGCTCAATATTGTGTACTAATATTTGCATTTATGGTACCCGCAATTTTTATTTCTTTTCAAATGACAGGAAATCCAATTCCACAATTAGGATTTGGAGGTTCAGGTGAAGATGGAATTTATTTACTAGATAAGTTAGATGGTTTACAGCGAGAGTTAGGCTTTAATGAATATACTTCTGGAAGCAAAAGTATGATAGATGTTTTTGCAATTACAGTAGCTTTAATGGTAGGTACAGCAGGATTACCACACGTAATTGTGCGTTTTTTTACGGTACCTAAGGTAAAAGATGCAAGAGTTTCAGCTGGTTGGGCATTATTATTTATTGCGATACTTTATACAACAGTACCTGCAGTAGCAGTTTTTGCAAGAACCAATTTAATTGAAACAGTAAGTAATACTAAATATGAAGAATTACCAGAATGGTTTGGAAATTGGGAAAAGACAGGCTTACTTAAGTTTGATGATAAAAATGGAGATGGAGTGGTTCAATATGTCGCAGACAATGAAGTAAATGAATTGGTGATTGATAGAGATATTATGGTGTTGGCAAATCCAGAAATAGCAAAATTACCTAACTGGGTAGTAGCATTAGTTGGAGCAGGAGGATTGGCTGCTGCATTATCAACAGCCGCGGGTTTATTATTGGTAATTGCTTCGTCAATCTCTCATGATTTATTTAAGAAAATTATCAAGCCAGACATCTCTGAAAAAGGAGAGTTAGTAGCAGCTCGTTTTAGTGCCTTTATAGCAGTTTGTATAGCAGGTTATTTTGGTATTAATCCACCTGGTTTTGTGGCCGCCGTTGTAGCTTTGGCATTTGGTTTAGCTGCAGCATCATTTTTTCCAGCAATTTTGTTAGGTATTTTTGATAAACGTATGAATAAAGAAGGAGCAATAACAGGGATGATTGTTGGGTTAGCGCTAATGTTATTTTATATGCTAAAGTTTAAATTTGGAATTTTTGATGGAGGAAAAGAAGCGGTTGCTGGGTTGAAAGAAAGCTGGTGGTTTGGAATTTCACCAGAAGGTTTTGGAACAGTGGCAATGATTGTAAACTTCATTGTATCTATTGTCGTTTCAAGAATTACAGTAGCTCCACCACAAAATGTACAAGACATTGTTGAGGATATTAGAATTCCATCTGGAGCAGGAGAAGCTACTTCTCACTAATAAATAGTTAGTTAAAACAGCATTATTATTTTTAATAGTGCTGTTTTTGTTATATTTAAAGCTAATTTTTTAATCAATTGAAAAAAAGACACCAACAAAAATTAATTGTTTTAACGGTATTGTTAGTATGTTTATTTAACATACCTATACTTTTAATATTTAATAGTGGAGCTACCATATTAGGGTTTCCACTAATTTACTTTTACATTTTTATGGTATGGATTATAAGTATTATAATTTCCTATAGTATTTTAAAAAAGTATTATGAGTAGTCTTTTAGTTATTTTAATTATTGTTGTTTATTTAGCTGTCATATTTTATGTAGCATTTTGGGCTGAAAAAAACTCAAAAAGCAAATGGGTAAACAATCCTTATATTTACACGCTTTCTTTAGCTGTTTATTGTACAGCCTGGACCTATTATGGAAGTGTAGGATTGGCTGCAACTTCGGGATTAACTTTTTTAACAATTTACTTAGGACCTGTTATTATTATTCCTGTTTGGATTATTTTAATGAGAAAGGTTATTAGGATTTCAAAAATCAATAAAATATCTTCAATAGCTGATTTTGTTTCTTTGCGTTATGGAAATAATCGCTTTTTAGGAGCGTTAATCACTTTTGTGTGCGTTTTAGCTATCGTACCTTATATTTCTTTACAATTAAAGGCTATTTCTGAAACATTTAATGTAATAACTAAGCACCATATTATAGGAAACTCTATTATTAATGATACCACTTTCTATATAGCCATTTTGTTGGCCATTTTTGCAGCATTTTTTGGTACACAACATACCGATGCAACGGAACGACATAAAGGAATTATTACTGCTGTAGCTTTAGAATCTATTATAAAATTGGTGTTCTTTTTAATAATAGGTTTGTATGTTACTTTTTATTTATTTAATGGTCCAACAGATATTTATAGTAAGGTTTCAAAATTGCCAAATTTTGAAATTCAGCAAACAATAAATGGTGTTGAAGGTGGGTTTAATTGGTTTTTGTTAAGCATTTTATCAATGATAGCCATTATGTTATTACCAAGACAATTTCAGGTTACAGTAGTTGAAAATGAACGCGAAAAATATTTAAAAAAAGTAACTTGGCTGTTTCCCTTGTACTTATTATTATTTAATGTTTTTGTAGTATTTATTGCTTGGGGAGGAAAAGTAGTTTTTGAGAACCAACAAGTAGATGCAGATTTATTTAGTTTATTACTGCCCTTAAATAATAATCACGAATTTTTAGCCTTATTAGTTTTTTTAGGAGGTTTTTCTGCGGCAATATCAATGGTAGTAGTTTCAACATTGGCACTTTCAACTATGTTAAGTAATAACTTGATAATTCCTTATGGTTTTTTAAGAAAATATAGTGAAGGTGAATCGGAAGAGAATACGGAATCTATTAAAACAATTAGACGTTTAGCTATTTTTTCATTAATTATTGTTGCGTACTTTTTTTATAAATTTTTTACGTTAGATAGGTCTCTGGTTTCTATTGGCTTAATCTCATTTGTGTTAATAGCACAGTTGGCACCCTCATTTTTTGGAGGTTTATTTTGGCGAAGAGGTTCTTCAAAAGGAGCCATTTATGGAATTATTGCAGGTGTTATAATTACTATTTACACTTTAGTAATTCCATTTACAATAGACTCTCAATTAATTTCAACATCATTAATTAATGAAGGTTTATTTGGTAGTAACATATTAAAACCGTATCAGCTTTTTGGATTGCAAATTTTTGATCCTGTACCTCATGCTTTTTTTTGGAGTCTATTTTTTAACTTTTTAATTTATGCAGCTATTTCAGTTGCAATAAAAGGAAGTTATAGAGAACGAAATTTTGCTGAAATGTTTGTTGATAGTAATAAATATGCTTCAATGCATGAAGATGCGTATGTATGGAAAGGAGAAGCGTATGTTAAAGATATTAAGAAGGTGTTAACCCGTTTTTTAGGTGATAAAAGAACCGAAAGAGCATTAAATTTATTTTATATGAAGCATAATTTGAATAAAAATATTCAATATGCAGATGCTAGGTTGGTAAATTTTTCTGAAAAATTATTGACAGGAAGTATTGGAAGTGCTTCTTCAAGAATTTTAATTTCATCAGTAGTAAAAGAAGAAGAAATTAGTTTGCCAGAAGTTTTAAATATTTTAGATGAAACTCAAAAAGCGAAAGCATCTAATAAAGAACTTAAAGAAAGAGACAAACAAAAAGACGAATTTTTAGATACAGTAGCACACGAATTAAAAACTCCAATAACTTCAATTAGAGCACTTTCTGAAATTTTGTTAGACGATGAAGAAATTGATACTACTACTAAAAATAAATTTTTAACAAGTATAGTAAGTGAAAGTGATCGTGTAAGTAGGTTGATTAATAATATTTTAGATTTAGAAAAGTTGGCAACTGGAAAACAAAAATTAAACTTAAATAAAAATTCAATTGAAACAACCATCCAAAAATCAATTGATGCTGTTCAACAATTAGCATTTAAAAAAGGAGTAAAAATTAATGAAGAAGGGGTAAAAAATACAACATTATTATATGATGAAGATCGAATACAACAAGTTATATTAAACCTCTTATCCAATGCTATCAAGTTCTCAAATGAAGAAAATGGAGCCGTAGCAATTTTTACATACATAAATGAAAATAAAATTGAAATTTCTGTTGAAGATAATGGAAAGGGAATACCTCAAGATGAGTTGGATTTGATATTTAATAAATTTTACCAATCAAAAAATCAAACTGTGGTTAAACCTGAGGGTACGGGATTGGGGTTGGCTATTAGTAAACAAATTATTGAAAGTCATAATGGTAAAATTTGGGCAGAAAATATCAAGCCTAACGGAGCAAGATTAACATTTACATTACCCTTAAATTCTAATTAACATGAGAAAAATATTAATAGTAGATGACGAACCCAACATAGTAATGTCATTAGAGTACATTTTTAAAAAAGAAAATTTTGAAGTTTTTATTGCACGTGATGGTGAAGAGGCAATTGAAATAGCTGAAACTACTATACCAGATATTATTTTGTTAGATATTATGATGCCTAATGTAGATGGTTATCAGGTACTAAATTATTTAAAATCCAATGAAAAACTAAAAGAAATAAAAGTAATTTTTCTTTCAGCCAAAAATAAAATATCAGATGTTGAATTAGGATTACAATTAGGGGCAGATAAATACCTGTCTAAACCTTTTTCAACAAAAAAACTAGTAAAAGAAGTAAAAACATTATTAACTAAAAAATAAATGCTTATTGCAATTAATACAAGCAACTAAGTACACAATCAAAAATTAATAGTATGAGTTATCAAAAACATTACAACAGCAGTATTGAAAATCCTGAAAAATTCTGGAAAAAACAGGCAAGCAACTTAAAATGGTATAAAGACCCAACGACTATTTTATCAAAAGATGAAAATGGTTTTGATCGCTGGTTTGCCGATGGAAAATTGAATATGTGCTATTTAGCAGTTGACAAACATGTTGAAGATGGTTTTGGAGAACAACAAGCCATTATTTATGAATCTCCAGTTACTCAACAAAAAGTAACCTACACTTATAATGAAGTTAAAAGCAAAGTGGAGCGTTTGGCAGGCGGACTTCGCGATTTAGGTGTAGAAAAAGGAGATACCGTTATTATATATATGCCAATGATTCCTCATGCAGCATTTAGTATGTTAGCTTGTGCACGTATTGGTGCCATACATTCTGTTGTTTTTGGTGGTTTTGCTCCTCATGAATTGGCTATTAGAATAGACGATTGTAAACCAAAAGCAATTATAACAGCAACTTCTGGAATGGAAGTTGATCGGTTAATTGCGTATAAACCTATGGTGGATGAAGCTATTAAATTAGCTCAACACAAGCCAGAAAAAGTAATTGTATATCAACGTAATTTAGGAGCAGTAAACCCAAAAACAGAACGTTATATTAGTTATAAAAAACTTGTAAAAAAATCAAAACCTGTAGAATGTGTTGCAATGAATGCAACCGATCCATTATACATTTTATATACTTCAGGTACAACAGGAAAACCAAAAGGAATTTTACGAGATACAGGAGGTTATGCTACGGCATTAAAATACTCAATGAAAAATATTTATGGAGTAGATGAAGGAGATACTTTTTGGGCTGCTTCGGATGTAGGTTGGGTAGTTGGACATAGTTATATTGTTTATGGACCACTTTTAAACAGAAATACAACCATAGTTTTTGAAGGGAAACCTATAAAAACACCTGATGCAAGTACTTTTTGGAGAATTATTAGTGAAAATAAGGTGAAGGCTATGTTTACAGCTCCAACAGCAATTAGAGCAATTAAAAAGGAAGATCCTGATGGTGAATTGTTAAAAATGTATGATTTAAGTTGTTTAAAATATCAATTTTTAGCGGGTGAACGTTGTGATGCTGCTACCCTTAATTGGCTAGAAAATCAATTAAATATTCCTGTTATAGACCATTGGTGGCAAACGGAATCTGGATGGCCCATGCTATCCAATATGATGGGGGTTGAAGCCTTGCCTGTTAAACCTGGTTCTGCTGGAAAAGCAGTTGGAGGTTATGATATCCAAATTTTAAACTCTGAAGGCAAACAATTAGAACCAAATCAAGAAGGTTTTGTTGCGGTAAAATTACCACTACCTCCTGGAACACTTTTAAACATTTGGGGAAATACTGAACGTTTTGTTGATGGCTATTTAAAAAGATTTGATGGGTATTATTTCTCTGGTGATGGAGGTTATAAAGACGAGGATGGTTATGTATATATTACTGGAAGAGTTGATGATGTAATAAATGTGGCCGGACATCGATTATCTACAGCTGAAATGGAAGAGGTGGTTTCATCAAATCCTTCTGTGGCTGAATGCGCTGTTTTTGGAATTCAGAATGAACTGAAAGGGCAAGTACCTTTGGCTTTAGTTGTTTTAAAATCTGGTGATTATGTTTCGAGTTTCGAGTTAGAATATAATATTGTACAAGAAGTAAGAAAACAAATAGGGCCGGTAGCTTCCTTAAAAAAAGTATTAATTGTTAAGCGTTTGCCTAAAACACGTTCAGGAAAAATTCTTCGAAAATTACTTAGAAATATAGCAGATGGTGTTGAATATACAATTCCTTCAACAATTGATGATCCAGAAATTGTTTCAGAAATAACTCATGAATTAAAATTACATAAAATTGGTATTTATGAACATGCTACTGAGGAAGAAAAACAAACGCTGGATGATTTACAGGTAGATTCTTTCATCAAATATTATAAATCTTACCAACATAGTGTAAATGATCCAGAAGGATTTTGGGCACAAATTGCTGAAACTTTTACCTGGCGTAAAAAATGGGATAAAATTGTTGAATATGATTGGGAAACACCTAAATTTGAATGGTTTAAAGGAGCAAAGTTAAACATTACAGAAAACTGCTTAGATAGACATTTGGATAAAAGAGGTGATGATTTGGCTATTATTTGGGAACCTAACGATCCTAATGAAGCCAATAGAACTTTCACGTATAGAGAATTGCATGCAGAAGTAAGTAAATTTTCTAACGTTTTAAAAAATAACGGAGTAGAAAAAGGGGATAGAGTTTGTGTGTATATGCCTATGGTCCCTGAGTTAGCAATTGCTGTATTAGCGTGTGCTAGAATTGGAGCAGTGCACTCTGTGGTATTTGCAGGATTCTCTTCAGTAGCATTATCAACAAGAATCAATGATGCGGAGTGTAAAGTAATTTTAACAACTGATGGAGTGTATAGAGGAAGTAAAGCAGTTGATTTAAAAGGGATTGTTGATGAAGCTTTAGAATCAACACCATCTATTGAAACCTCTATTGTGTTAAATAGAATTAATGCAAATATTACCATGAAAGCAGGACGAGATATTTGGTGGCATGAAGAGTTAGCAAAAGTATCAGATATTTGTCCAGCAGAAGAAATGGATGCCGAAGATATGTTGTTTATTTTATATACTTCAGGTTCTACAGGTAAACCAAAAGGAATGGTTCATACTTGTGCGGGTTATATGATCCATACAGCATATAGTTTTAAAAACGTTTTTCAATACAAACATGGTGATGTTTATTTCTGTACAGCTGATATTGGTTGGATTACTGGCCATTCTTACATCGTTTATGGACCTTTAGCTGCCGGAGCAACTACTTTAATGTTTGAAGGAATTCCATCTTATCCAGATTATGGACGTTTTTGGGAAATTGTCGAAAAACACCAAGTAAATCAATTTTATACTGCACCTACAGCTATTAGAGCATTAGCTGCGCAACCTAATGAGTTAATTGATAAACATGATATTAGTTCAATTAAAGTTTTAGGAACTGTTGGAGAACCTATTAATGAAGAAGCTTGGCACTGGTATGATGAAAAAATTGGGAAACAAAAATCTCCAATAGTAGATACTTGGTGGCAAACGGAAACAGGTGGAATTATGATTTCTCCTTTAGCTGGGGTTACACCAACAAAACCAACATTTGCAACAAGACCTTTACCAGGTATTCAACCTTGTTTGGTTAATGAAAATGGAGAAGAATTAAATACCAATCCTGCAGAAGGAAGGCTGTGTGTTAAATACCCTTGGCCTTCTATGGCAAGAACTATTTATGGAGATCATAATCGTTATAAAGAAACCTACTTTACAGCTTTTTCTGGTAAATATTTTACCGGAGATGGATCGTTTAGAGATTTAGAAGGAAATTATAGAATTACAGGTAGAGTAGATGATGTAGTTATCGTTTCTGGTCATAATTTAGGTACAGCTCCAATTGAAAATGTAATAAATGAGCATAGTAATGTGGTGGAATCTGCTATTGTTGGGTATCCGCATGATATTAAAGGAAATGCTTTGTATGCTTATGTAATAGTTTATGAAACACCTGAGAATGATGACTTTTTACGTCATGAAATTAACGATTTAATTGCACGTACTATTGGACCAATAGCTAAATTAGATAAAATTCAATTTGTGCCTGGATTACCTAAAACACGTTCAGGAAAAATTATGCGACGTATTTTACGTAAAATTGCTGAAAACGAAACTTCTAATTTAGGAGATATTTCAACCTTACTAAACCCAGATGTAGTACAAGCAATTATGGATGGTTCATTGGTGAAATAAATTATAACCTTAAATGTAATCTAAAGCGTTTTCATAATTTTTGGAAACGCTTTTTTTGTGAAATAAATTTCAGTATTTTTTGGTAAATGAGAAAATCTAAACTTTTAATCTTTAAATAATGCTTCTTTTGGTAGATTATTTTAAAACCTTATTTAGAGTAATTTCAAATTAGAAGATCTTAAACTCTTAAATGATAAATATCATATTTTAAAATATTTAAATACATATTTTTGTAACTTAAGTTACAATAAAATACGATGCCAATAAAAAGTTATGTTCTTCATTGTGAAGAGAATAGTAAAAAAGAATTACTAAAAGAGCTTCATAAACTTTCCGAATGCGAGGTAATTCCTGCTCAAAATCATGAAATAATTATTGTTGTAACAGATACAGAATCAGAAGAATCAGATACAAAAATATATAATCAACTATTAGAAATGAAAGGCTTGAAACATTTGTCATTGGTTTCAGGATTTGATGCTAAATAAAATTAATATGGTACA
The DNA here is from genome assembly GCF_042676885.1 of Lutibacter aestuarii. Taxonomy (NCBI): domain Bacteria; kingdom Pseudomonadati; phylum Bacteroidota; class Flavobacteriia; order Flavobacteriales; family Flavobacteriaceae; genus Lutibacter; species Lutibacter aestuarii. The sequence goes on along the minus strand of NZ_JBHTIC010000019.1, from coordinate 11,864 downwards.
AACAAACGTAGATCGTAGATCTTTTATTAAAAAAATGGCTGCTGCTGCAGCAATGACTGCTGCCGCAACAATGTTCCCAGGAATAATTTTTGCTTCTGAACAACTTGAAAATTTACCTAAAGGAGGAAATTTAGATTGGAAAAAAGGACCTTGTCGTTTTTGTGGTGTTGGTTGTGGTATTTTAGTTGGAGTTGAAAATGGGAAAGCAGTTGCGGTAAAAGGAGATCCAAATAGTTCTGTAAATAAAGGACTTCTTTGTGTAAAAGGATACCACCAAACAATGTGTATTCAGGCGAAAGATCGTTTAACATATGCGTTGGTTAAAAAAAATGGAACCTATGTAAAAACTCCGATTCATGAAGCTTTAGATATTGTTGCTAATAAAATGAAGCAAACAATTAAAGATCACGGAAAAGATTCGGTTGCAATGTATACATCTGGACAATCTACAATTCCAGAAGGTTATGTAGCTTCAAAACTAATGAAAGGAGCTATTGGAACTAATAATTTAGATTGTAATGCACGCTTATGTATGGCAAGTGCAGTTGCTGGATTTTTAACAACTTTTGGTGCTGATGAACCAATGGGGTGTTATGAAGATATTGATCATGCCGATTACTTTATAACTTGGGGTAATAATATGGCAGAAATGCATCCAGTTTTATTTTCAAGAATGTTAGAGCAAAAAAATAGTAGAGGAGCAAAAATTATTGATTTTGCTACCAGAACAACACGTTCTAGTATGGCTGCTAATAAATCTATTTTATTCGAGCCCCAAACAGACTTGGCTGTTGCAAATGCTATTTGTTATGAAATTATTAATAATGGTTGGGTAAATAAATCATTTGTAGAAAAACATTGTAACTTTAATAAGGGATTAACAAATATGGGATATGGGCTTGAAGATAATTTCAAATTTAATGATAAGCCTGAAGAAATTAATTTTGAAGAATACAAAAAATTTTTAGAAGATTATACGCCTGAAAAAGTTGCAAAATATTCAAAAGTATCTGTAAAAGATATTAAGTATTTAGCGAATATTTATGGTAACCCAAATAACAAAGTAGTGTCATACTGGTGTATGGGTATGAACCAACACACTAGAGGAACTTGGATAAACAATTTAGTTTATAATATTCATTTACTAACAGGTAAAATTTCACAACCTGGAAATGGGCCATTTTCTTTAACTGGACAGCCATCAGCTTGTGGAACCGCTCGTGAAGTAGGTACATTTACTCATAAATTACCACATGGAGTGGTGATGAATAAAAAAGATCGTGAAATGGCTGCTAGAATTTGGAAAGTACCAGTTGAAAGAATTCCATCAAAACCAACGTACCATGCAACCGAAATGTTTAGAGCTGTAGATCGTGGAGATATTAAATTTATTTGGACTCAAGTTACAAATCCATTAGTATCCTTGCCAAAAACAGGTCGTTATAGACCGGCAATGCAAAAAAAATCTTGTTTTGTAGTCGTTTCAGATGTCTTTCCAACACCAACTTCAGATGTTGCAGATGTAATTTTACCAGCAGCTTGGCACATTGAAAAATCTGGAATGTATGGAAACTCTGAAAGAAGAACACAGCAATGGGATAAAATGGTTGAAGGTCCAGGTGAAACTATGCCAGATGCTTGGATGACTATTGAAGTAGCTAAGAGAATGGGATACGGAGATTTATTTCCATACAGTGAAGAAAATCATGCAGAAGAAATTTATAATGAATATCGTCAATTCCACGAAGGAGCAAAACATGGAATGGCTCCATTAGAAGTATTAAAAAAGCAATCTGGTGTAATTTGGCCTTATGTAAATGGAAAATCTACACAATGGAGGTTTAATGCAAAATATGATCCAGCTTGTACAAACGGGGAAGATTTTCATTTTTATGGAAAAAAAGATGGAAAAGCAATTATTTGGCAACGTCCATATGAAAATGCACCTGAAATGCCAGATCAAGAATATCCATTCTGGTTAAATACAGGACGAGTTATTGAACATTGGCATACAGGTTCTATGACTAGAAGAATTCCAATTTTGCATAGAGCAATGCCCAATGCTTATGTAGAATTACATCCAGAAGATGCAATGAAACTTGGAATTAGAAATGGAGAGCAAGTGAAAGTAACTTCACGAAGAGGCTCATGCACATTGCCTGCATCAATCAATGAAAGAGGTTTACCAACAAAAGGACAAGTTTTTGTTCCTTTTTTTGATGAAAGTTTGCTAATTAATGATGTAACTCTTGATGCTTTTTGTCCTATTTCTAAAGAACCCGATTATAAGAAGTGTGCAGTAAAAATTGAAAAAGTATAATTATGAAACGATTATATTTTATAGGAATATTTGCTTTACTAACAATAACCACTATTTTTATTTGGTCAAAAAGTTATTATACTGAACAAGAAGAAGCTTATGTTATACTTCCTGTTGAAAAGGGTACTGCTTTAATTCCTTCTGAAAAAGGAGTTTTTGAACGCTCTGAATTTGCCAATGATTATGCTACAATGCGTGATGATTATAAAGGAGGAAGAAGTTTAGATACCTATTATGATAATAGAGCATATCACGGAGCACCCCCAAGCATTCCTCACCCAATTATAAATGAGCTAACTATGGGAGGTAAAAGCTGTTTAAAATGTCATGAAAACGGTGGTTATGTAGCAAAGTTCAAAGCATTTACACCTGTTGTTCCTCATCCTGAAAAAGTGAATTGTAGACAATGTCACGTTCCTCAAAAAACAACAGGATTGTTTAAAGCAATTCATTCAAGAGAATTTCCAACTCCAAGTATTAATAACGAAGCTTTTATAGGAGCTCCACCTGTAATTCCTCATCAAATTCAATTACACGAAAATTGTTTGGCTTGCCACGCAGGACCAGCAGCTCCAGTTGAAATAAGAGTATTGCATCCAGAACGTTCAAATTGTAGACAATGTCACGTATTAAACAATAAAGAAACAACGGATATTGGAGATTTTATTAGATAAAAGATGAAGGAAATGATACAAAAAATAGTAGTAAAAACATTAATAATAGTTATAGGTTTATTTGTAATCTCTTGTAAACATAGTCATGAAAATAACTATCATACAGTTACAGATAAAATTGAAGCAAAAACTGTTTCACCAGAAAATTTAACTATTACTTCTAAAACCTTTAATGAAAATATAAAGACAGTAAAGTTTGCAGAAGATGGTTATGAATTTTTAATTCCTGAAAGAAAAAGTCAAATCACATCATACAATTGTACAGAATGCCATACACAACCAATTGAAAAATTAAAACAAAATCAAGTTGGTGAAAAAGCAGCACATTGGAATATCAAACTAGCTCACGCTGGAGTTGAAATTATGAATTGTGCAACGTGTCATTCAAACGGTAATATGGATAATTTACATAGCTTAACCAATAGCGAAATAGATTTTAATTACAGTTATAAATTATGTAGCCAATGCCACCAAAAAGAGTTTAAAGACTGGAAAGGTGGCGCACACGGAAAACAACTAGGAGGTTGGGCACCACCTAGATTATCTAATACTTGTGTAAATTGTCATAACCCACATAAACCTGCATTTGAAAAACGTTGGCCAGTTAGGTTCAATACGCAGAAAGTTAAAGAGCGTCAATAATAGAACAATTGTTTTAATAAATAAACTAAACAATGAATAACGATAATAAAAAATGGTATTCTTTAAATTTAAAAAAATCTCCAAAAGTAGATTCTTGTGGATGCGGAAATAATTCAGGCTCTTGTTCAGGTGAAAAAACAAAAGATGGATACGATCAAGTTATGAATGTATCTATGGGTAGAAGAGCAGCATTTAAAAAAATAACTGCAGGTTTTTTAATTGGAGCTGGAGCGGTTAGTTCTTCTTGTAGTGTTGTGAGTGGTGATGAAAACAAAGAGAAATCAGGTATAGAATGGGAGGAGTACTTTAAAGGAAATTATAAGTTAATGACCGATAAAGAAAAAGAGGAAACTGTGAATCGCTTAACAAGATCCTATGAATTGCGTACTGGAGAAAAAATAAATATGACCTCTAAAGATGCTGAAAAAGATGTATTATTTGGTTATGCATTCAATATTTCTAAATGCCAAGGCTATATGGATTGCGTAAATGCTTGTGTTGAAGAAAATAACCAAGACAGAGCTACTGAAATGCAATACATTAGAATCCATGAGATGGAAGATGGAAAAGGATTTAATTTTGAGGAATCTGATGATAATTATTACCATGAGGTTCCAGCCGAAGGACATTTTTATATGGGAACACAGTGTTTTCACTGTGATAACCCACCCTGTGTTGAGGTTTGTCCAGTACAAGCAACTTGGAAAGAAAAAGATGGCATTGTTGTAATTGATTACGATTGGTGTGTTGGCTGTAGATATTGTATGGCAGCTTGTCCTTACGACGGAAGAAGATTTAACTGGAAAACACCTGAAGTTCCTGAACAAGAAGTAAACAAAAAACAACATTATTTAGGAAACAGACTTCGTAAAAAAGGTGTTATGGAAAAATGCACTTTCTGTATACAGCGCTCACGTGAGGGTCAAAATCCAGCTTGTGTTGAAGCTTGTCCAACTGGAGCAAGAACATTTGGAAACTTATTAGATCCTAAAAGTAATATTCGTTGGATTTTAGAAAATAAGAAAGTGTTTAGATTAAAAGAAGATTTAGGTACCGAACCAAAGTTTTGGTACTATATGGATTAATAAAATTAGAGTTGTTCTTATTTAAGATTGATCTAGTTACATTATTGCGTAAGGGATAGAGCGGTTTGTTTGAGCTCTTTTTATTAGAAAATAAAAAAGCGAGAAGCGAAAGCCCAACCTTTTAGAATTAAAAGGATACGCCCAAATAAAAAATAAAAAATGAAGACATTAAAAGTTTTTGGAAATTTAATTAAAGATGGTTTTTTAGAAGTTACTCACGGAAGTAAAGCTTATCATGTTTGGATGGCAGTTTTATCTTTTATAATGCTGGTTGGGATGTATAGTTATAGCATTCAGTTGGAAGAAGGTTTAAGTGCAACAGGTATGACAGATCGTGTGAGTTGGGGATTGTACATTTCTAATTTTACTTTTTTGGTAGGAGTGGCAGCAGCAGCAGTAATGTTAGTATTACCAGCTTATGTACTTAAAAACATAGATTTTAAACAGGCAGTATTAATAGGGGAAGGGTTGGCAGTTGCAGCTTTATGTATGTGTTTGGCATTTGTAATTGCAGATATGGGTGGTCCTGCTAGATTATGGCATATGATACCCGTTATTGGGGTGTTTAATTTTCCAAATTCAATGCTTACTTGGGATGTATTGGTGTTAAATGGGTATTTATTTATCAATATTACCATTCCAATGTATATTTTAATTATGCGTTATCAAGGAAAAACTCCTAATCCTAAAATTTATATACCAGGAGTGTTTTTATCTGTTTTTTGGGCGGTCGGTATCCACATGGTTACAGCATTTTTATACCAAGGATTACAAGCTAGACCATTTTGGAATAATGCTTTATTAGGACCAAGATTCTTAGCATCTGCATTTGCAGCTGGACCTGCTTTAATTATAATTGTATTAGCCATAATTAGAAAATTTACAGCTTTTAAAATACCAGATACTACCATTAAAAAAATTAGTATGATAGTTACTGTAGCTGCTCAAATTAATTTAATTATGTTAGTTTCTGAATTATTTAAAGAGTTTTATGCTCCTACACACCATAGTATAAGTGCAGTATATTTGTTTTTTGGTTTAGAGGGAAAAACAGCTTTATTACCTTGGATTTGGACTTCTATTAGTTTAAATGTTGTAGCAACAATTGTTTTAACGTTTCATAAATTAAGAAGTAACTTAAATATTTTATATGTTGTTTGTGGAATGTTATTTATTGCAATATGGATAGAAAAAGGATTTGGATTAATTGTTCCTGGATTTATTCCTGGACCTTGGGGTAAAATTGCTGAATACACTCCAACTTTAGTTGAAATTTCAGTAACACTAGGTATTTGGGCAATGGGAGCATTTATATTTACAATTTTAGCAAAAACAGGTATCGCAGTTGAACTAGGTCAACTAGTTTATAAAAAGAAAAATTAACGACCAAATCAATCAACATCATAAAAAAGTCTATTCAAATTTGAATAGACTTTTTTATAATAGTCCTTTTTTCTGATTTCTTCTAAATAAATCAGAATAATGAATATTTCTTTCTTGTTTTAATTTAGCTATTATTTTTAAAAATAAAAGAGCGGTAATATAAGCATCTCCAGATGCGGTATGTCTATCGTGTTTAGGAATTTTAAACTCAGCGCATAAAGCATCTAAATTAAAATGATTGTCTTTTTTACCAGCTAATTTTTTATATAAAATTCCAGTATCAATGCTTTTATTTTTAAGTTTAGGTAAGTTAAATCGTTTTAAAGCGGTATTGATTATTTCAATATCAAAAGCTGCGTGATGCGCAACTAAAACGGAATTTCCAATATAATTTATAAAATGCTGAATCGCTTGTTTTTCTGAAGTTTTGGAAATGTTTCCTTCTTTTAAAATTCCGTGAATTTGGACAGTTTCAACTTTAAATTTATCTTGTTTTAAATACAATTCAAAATTGTTAGATACATCTATTATATTGTTTGTAATACTGACAGCTCCAATAGATAAAATTCTATCATTTTTAATATCTAAACCAGTAGTTTCTGTGTCGAAAACTACAAAGGTTGTAGTTTCAATTTTTTGAGACTGTTTTTGTTTGATTTTTTTTAAGTAATTTTTCCAAAAATCAGGATACGTTTTATGTTTAAACCAAGAAAATATCACATCATTTGAGCTAAATTATATCTAATATTTAACAATTCTTGAATATCTTTAATAGGTTTAAAGCACCCTTTGAGTTTTAATTTTTCAGATTTATTCAAAAGATTTAAGTCAACAAACCTACCAGAATCATTATGTTTTATACCCTGTTCAGTTTTATAACGGAGTAATATTTTAAAAGCATCAATACAAGATAAATACAACTCTTTATTTTGAGGTTCAATTTTTGCTAATTTTCTATATCTGTCAATAGTATTGTTTTTGTTCTTTATATTGTGTGAAAGTATAAGTAAGCGAGCGGCATCAATCAAAGGCATTAAAGCTCTGCTTTTTAAATCGAACTGATCTTTATGTTCTCCGTCATTCTCAACTAAAAATTGTCTAAAAAAGCCAAGTGGTGGAGGATTTACTAAAGCATTTCTCCCTAAAAAATTTAAAAAAATCTCATAAGATTTAATGGATTTAAAAATGCTTTTAGACATTTTTTTTACCAACTCTTTCTCTCCGTATACTAAATTATAGTCAAAAAATATGGTAGAAAGCATAATAGATTTTTCTGAAGGCTTTGTAATCCATGTATTAAATTGATGTTTCCATTCACTTAAAGATAAACACCATTTAGAATTACTTGCCATCATTTCTGCAGGGCAATATTCATATCCGATTATATGTAGCTTTTCAGTAATTTTTTTTGAAAGATTCATAAAATACTCTTGGGTAGATTTGTAAATCTCATCAGTTACATCTTCAAATACCAAAGCATTATCTTGATCGGTAATTAAAAGTTGCTCTTTTCTACCTTGACTGCCTAAAGCCAACCAACTAAACTTTGCTGGGGGGCTAGTTTTCATTTCTTTTAATGATAGTTCTATAGATTTGATAGTTATGGCATCTGTTATTTCTGAAATAATTTTTGAAATAAATACAATTGGTATACGCTGTTCAATATAACCTTTTAATAAGCTTGACGCTTTTTCTCTAATATATTTTAAAGAATTGACATTTTTTGCACGTTTTATTTCTTTAATTAAAACAGAGGGATTGTTTCCATGAAGCACTACAATATCGTGTTCAGATAATATACCAATTAAAACAGAATTTGAAGTCCCGTTTTCTGTAATGCATAAATGGGTTATTTGATGCTTTATCATAGCAATTTGAGCCTCTGCAATAGTAATTTTTTTAGGAAAAGTAATAACCGGAGAAGACATAATTGCAGTTACTTTTTCTTCAATAGAAATTAAACCAGTTGCAATTTTAAGTCGAAGATCTTTGTCGGTAATTATTCCTATTGGTTTGTTGTCTTCAACAATTAAAATAGAGCCAACTCTTTTAGAACTCATGATTAATGCAGCATCTTTAATAGTTGAAGTTTTTAAACAAGTAATGGGATTTTTACTAAATTGAGCAGTTTGAACTTCGGTAAATGCATTGTTTTTTTCTAACGAATCTACATTTGCAAACAAATGGCTGTTAGCTTTATTGACATAAGGAGTTTTAATATTAGAAACAAAGCTTGCGGTTATAAATTTAGTTGCTTTGTCATTGGTTTTAATAATCTCTTTTAAAATTTCTACTGAAATGGCATATAATAAAGATTCTTCATTTGCTTTCGCGCTCATTAAATAATGATCATTTTGAATGAGTGGGCGCAATCCAAAAATGTCTCCTTCATCACAAATATCTACTAAAATTTGATCTTCTCCCATGGTTCTGTATAATCCAATAGCGCCATCTTTTACAATGTAGAAATTTTCATGAGGGTTTTCTTCTTGTTTAAATATAAAGTTTCCTTTTTCTAAATAGGTAACCTTAACATTTGAAGCTATTTTATAAAGTTGATCTTTTTCTAACACATCAAAAGGAGGGAAGTTTTTTAAAAAATCAAAAATCCTTTCAGCAATGGTATTTTTCATAATAAATTGATGTGATGATAAACATTAAAAATACAAAATTAGTTGTAACCATTCTATCTAATTAAAAGAAAAGCCTATTCAAAATTTTGAATAGGCTTTTTGGTTTACAATTATTTATTTTAATTCCATTCTTTTCTAAACCTTAAAAGCTCATCATCAATTAGTTTTTTAGAGGTAAGAATTAATTCTTCAGGATTATCAGATTTAACAGGTTTTAAATAACTTACCTTAATTTCAGTTCTCCATTTTCCAAAACATCTGATAAAGTGGGGTAAAAACGTATCATCTCCAATCCAAGCATCACTTAAATTTTTATAATCTACTGCAATTGGAAGTACAGGCACACCTAATTGAGCTGCTAAAATAAAAGCTCCAGGTTTAAAGTGAATAGTTGTAGGTTTTATATGTGTAGTTCCTTCAGGAGTATTTAAAATTGAAAAACCATTTTTTAAGGTTTTTAAAACTTTGTTTCTAGTTTCAGTTCTTTCAGCTTTATTTTCCCTATCAACAAAAATAACACCAGTTGTTTTACAAACATTTCCAATTAAAGGCCAAGAAGCTACTTCTTTTTTAGCTATTGGATATCCTAAAATATTTTTTAAGATAACTATAGAATCAAAATAAGTTCTATGATTTGAAATTATTAAACCACTTTCTTTAGGTTCTTCTCCATATACTTTAATTTTTGAACCTACAATATAATGTAGTAAGCGTATAATGGTACGTCTATAAATAATACCACGTTCTACTTTTTTAACTTTACTTTTATAAAAAATATTGGTAATTAACAATATACCATAAATAGTTATGGTAGTTAATGCAAATAAAATAAGTCTAATTATTGCTAAAAGGGTTCTTAATAGTATCATTTATTTGAAATAACTAAAATTTTCTCCTTCTTTTATGTTTAAAAGTGTTTCATAAATTAATTTAATTACATTCTCAACATCGTCTTTGTGAACCATCTCCACAGTTGTATGCATATAACGAAGTGCTAAAGAGATTAAAGCGGATGGTACTCCTCCATTGCTATAGGCAAAAGCATCGGTATCGGTTCCTGTTGATCTTGAAGATGCCATTCTTTGAAAAGGAATTTTTTTAGCAGTTGCAGTGTCAACAATTAAATCTCTTAAATTATTTTGAACCGCAGGAGCATAGCTAATTACAGGTCCATCTCCAGAAATGGTTTCTCCCTCTTTCTTTTTGTCAATCATTGGGGTGGTAGTATCATGACAAACATCAGTTACAATGGCAATATTTGGTTTAATAGTTTGTGTAATCATTTCTGCACCACGTAATCCAATTTCTTCTTGAACCGAGTTTGTAATATACAATCCAAACGGAAGTTTAATATTATTTTCTTTTAACAAGCGAGCCACTTCAGCAATCATAAAACCACCCATTCGGTTATCAAGTGCTCTACAAACAAAATTATTTTTATTTAAAATAAAAAATTCATCAGGATAAGTAATTACACACCCTACATGAATACCTAATTTTTCGACTTCTTCTTTCTTTTTACAGCCAACATCAATAAATATATTATCTAATTTAGGAGTTTCTTCTTTCCCACTAACTCTGGTATGTATAGCTGGCCAACCAAACACTCCTTTTACAATTCCTTTTTTGGTATGAATGTTAACTATTTTTGAAGGAGCTATTTGGTGATCGCTTCCTCCATTTCTAATTACATAAATCAATCCTTCGGGAGTTATATAGTTTACATACCATGAAATTTCGTCAGCGTGTCCTTCAATCACAACTTTAAATTTGGCATCTGGATTTATAACCCCAACAGCAGTTCCATAACTATCGGTAATAAAATTGTCAACATAAGGTTTCAAATACTCCATCCATATTTTTTGCCCTTCACTTTCATAACCTGTAGGAGATGCATTATTTAAATACTTTTCTAAAAATGCAATCGACTTTTTATTCAATATTTTTTTGCTCATTTGTATACATATATATTATTAAAGAAAACGAAGATAACAAAATGTTATATATGCTTACAATTTATTATGAGTATTTAAGTTTAAACTTTTGAAAATTTGTTCAAAACAGACTTTGTATTTTTGTATTTTTGGAATCTTTTTTGATGTAACTATGAAATGATGAAAATTAACTGGAAAAAACACACCTATATATTAATAGTACTTTTAAGTACTTCAATTTTTTCACAAGAAGAAAAAACTAAAGATTCAATACCATTATCTGAAAGGTATATAGTTTTTGAAGGAGATACTCTATTAATAGAATTAGATGAAGTTTTATTACTTAAAAAATTAAAGTTTGAAACTAATTATGACAGAAGATACTATTATTGGTATCGAAAAAAAACTTTAAAGGCATACCCATACGCAAAATTGGCAGCGGATAGAATTCAAGTTTTAAATGAAAGATTGGAGAATATTAAATCAAAAAGAAGAAAAAAAATCTATACCAAAAGAATTCAAAAGTACTTAGAAGGAGAATTTACAGACCAATTAAAGAAGTTAACTCGTACTGAAGGAGAAATTTTAATTAAGTTAATTCATAGACAAACAGGTCAAACAGCATTTGATTTAGTGAAAGATTATAGAAGTGGGTGGAAAGCTTTTTGGTACAACACTACCGCTAACTTGTTTAAATTGTCATTAAAAGATGAATACAATCCCGCAGAAAACAAATTTGACTATTTAATTGAAGACATTTTACAAAGAGCATTTGTGGATGGTGTACTCGAAGAACAACCTTCAAAATTAAATTTTAACTATATCGAACTCGGTTCAAGAGTAATTGATGTTCCAAAACCTAAGTTAAAAGCATCAAAGAAAAGTTAAATTACTATTGCAAGTTTGCTTAATTTGAATTATATTAGCTGTCCTTTTAAAAGGAACGCACTCCAAAGTATTTTTTTAAATAATATAAATAGCTATTTATCAGTTGATTGTTTTTTTAAATAAAAAAACTTCAAAAAAAGGTTAAAAAAAGTTTGTATAGGAATAAAAAAGAGTGGTATATTTGCAGCCGCTAACGAGGAAACGGGTTGGTACGAAGTTCTAAAGAGTTTGTTGAAAAAGTAAGATTAAAAAAAGCTAAATTTTTATTTGGTGATTTAAAAAAAGGTTTTACATTTGCAGCCGCT
>NZ_JBHTIC010000018.1:0-89099 GCF_042676885.1 Lutibacter aestuarii | reverse complement strand
GCTTTTTCTATTCGGTCTAATGCAATGGAAATTCTATTGGGATCAATATCACAAATGGCTGTGACCAATACATCATTTCTTAATAAGACATTATTTAAATGATTGGTGCCACGTAAGCCTACTCCAATCATCCCTACTCTGATTTTTTGATCTTTTCCAAACACATTGGAATTTAATCCAAATGACATGTTTGGTAGCAGGGTAAGTCCAGCTCCTGCGATTGCTGTATTTTTTATAAAGTTTCTTCTTGATTTCATTGTAATATAAAAATTTAAAAAAATAGGAAGGTTTAAAGCCTTCCTAAATTTAATTAACTCAATTTTAATTATCAAACAATTTTTGAAATTTAGTTGTAACCTTCTGTTTGTTCTAATAAAGGATTTCTACCAATCATATCTACTGTAATAGGAAGTTTTAATAAATAACTTTTTGATGATGAAATATAATCGTTGTTATCATATACAAAGCTATCTCCAGCTCTACGTAAATCCCACCATCTTTTACCTTCACCAATAAACTCTTTGTAACGCTCTTCTAAAATTGCATTAGCATTGTCGACTTTTGAACCATTTATATATCCGTGAGTAGCTGATACATAATTATCTCCATATGCTCTTGCTCTAATTTGGTTAATTTCACCCGAAGGATCTTCTCCTAAATGATTTTTTGCTTCAGCTAATAATAATAGCACATCTGCATATCTATAAATAGGTGTATCACTTTCAAAAATTCTTCCACCTGTTCCATCTTCATCACCTAAAAATTTATTAAATATAGCTCCAAAGTAATTTGCAGCATCATAATTTGGATATCCTGCTCCATCATTATCATTTGAATATAGGTAAATAAAATTGGTTGCTTTACGACTGTCATCATTATCATCTAATAACACCAACGTTTTTTCTGATGGACCGTATCTATTAGCACCATCTACAGTTGCTCCATTCATTGAATTTCCTTTATCATCAAAGTTTGGATAAATTTCAGTTGATCTACCAACCATACTATTAAAAAAGTTAGTAGCTTCGTTTTCTTTATATTGAATAGCAAAGATGAATTCATTATTATTTTCATTTCCACTACCCCATAAGTTTTCGTAACTGCTTTCTAAAGTAATACCCATAGAAGCAATTTGTTGAAGTGCAGTTTTTGCAGCTGTAAAATCTGCATTACCACCTCCTAGTACATTTCCAGACCAGATATAAACATCTCCTTTTAATGCTAAGGTTGCTGCTTTAGACCAATATACTCTGCTTCCTAACCAAAAACTATTGTCTGATCCGAAAAGCCTTAAAGACTCTTCTATATCAGATTTTATAAGAGTCATAACTTCTGCTTCTGGAGATCTAGCTTTACCTAAGTTTGATGGATCTACAGTTGTTAAAGGTTCTAATACAATTGGTACATCTCCCCAAGTTTTTGTTAATGTGTAATAATAGAATGCTCTAAGTCCATAAGCTTGACCTAATAAATGATTCTTTTCGCTTTCATTAACAAAATCTACTTTTGGCACGTTAATTATAAAATCGTTTAATCTGTGTAGTCTTGTATAAAACCCTCCCCAAGCTCCAAAAGGCGCTGTAGTTGCGTTAAAATTAGACTCAATAAAACTAACATTAGATGGAGACTCAAAAGTTACACCACCCCAAATATCACTTCTTAATTCTCCCAACATCCATAACGCACTGTTACTCCCTCTTAAGGTACCATATAGACCGGTATGTCCTGCTTTTGCGCCCGTTTCTGTATTCCAAAAACCTGCGGCTGTTAATTCACTAGGGCTAAATAATTCAAGTTCACTTTCACAAGAACTAAAAATAACCGTAGCTAATAGTATGTAAATATATTTTTTCATTTTATTTAATTTTAGAATATTAAGTTAAGACCTAATGTTACTGTTCTAGGCATAGGGAATTCTCCATATTGAAAACCACCTACTTCAGGTGAATCACCTGAATAACTTTTAAAGTAATGTAGATTACTTCCTGTTACATACACATTAAGTTTTTGCACAACATCATTAAAATATTTTGTTGGTACACTATAACTAAATGTAATTTCTCTAAGAGCTAAATAATCCCCTTTTTCCCAAAAACGACTACTTGCTGTTCCTCCTCTATAAATATTACTTTGTGCATCTACAAATATAAAACGTGGTAAATCTGTATCAGTATTAGTAGGTGACCAAGAGTTTAATACTTCAATTGGTTGGTTTAAGTTACCTTGCGTTTGTGCCAAACCTTTTCCTCTAATATGATTATGAACCATATGACCAGTAGCAAAATCTGTTTTAATGAATAAGTTAAAGTTTTTATAACTTACACTTGATGTTAAACCACCAATTAAAGTTGGTGTAGCTCTACCAATTATTTTTCTATCTAAACTATTAATTACATTATCACCATTTTGATCTACCCAAGCAACATCTCCTGGAAAACGTTGAGTTGGATTACGTAATAATTCATCTACTCTAGATGCGTGTGCATCAACAGCAGCTTGATCTGCATAAATATAATCTTGCTCGTATGCTACAATATAATCGTTTATACGTTGCCCTTCTTGTAACCCTCCAACATATTCATTTTGTCCTGTTTTAGGGTTGTAAATTTCTGTACCACCTTGTCTGTTTAAATCAAAATCATTGTCAGGTAGTTTAATTGCGTAATTTTTGTTAGTAGAAAATGAAGCTCCTATATTCCAAGTGATTTCTTCTTTTCTAATTACATCGGCATTTACTTCCAATTCGAAACCTTTATTTCTTAGCGTTCCATTGTTTGTTAATATACCACTAAACCCTGTCCAGTATGGTAAGGTTAAATTTGCTAATTTCCCTTTAACATCTCTTGAATATACATCTGTAATAAAGTTAAGTCTGCCGTCTAAAAATGATATATCTAAACCAGCATTAAAAGTTGTTGAACTTTCCCAAACAAGGTTTAAAGTAGGTAATCCTGTATTTGCATAACCTGTTTGACCATTATAAACACCTTGCGATCCATAAGATCCAAAAACACCATAATTACTAAGTACATCTTGGTTTCCGTTAGAACCATAACTTAATCTTGGTTTTAATTTAGAAACAAATTTGCTAATTGGTGAGTCTTGTATAAAGTCTTCGTTATGAGCATTCCACCCAACAGATAAACTTGGGAAAACTTCAAATTTTTCATTTCCAATTCTAGAAGTACCATCACGTCTAAAAGTTGCAGATAAAAGATATCTACTATCAAAATCATATAATAATCTACCAAAAGTAGATACTAGTGCATATTCTGTTTCAAAACTATATGCATCAGTTGGCTCCGCACCAGCGTTTAATGTTTCAATTAAATCTGTAGGTGAACCCTTTGTTGCAGCACTTGAATAAAATTTATTTTCTTTAAAATACTCTGCACCAACCAAGGCATTAAAACTATGATCTCCAATAGACTTAGTGTAATTTAATGTCCCTGTTAATTGAGTTACTAAATCTCTTCTTAAGCTAGTTGAAGCATTTCGTGATGTGTTTAATGGGTTTGTACTTGCCCCAGTAGTATATGCTCTATTAAAACTCTCGTTATGGTTGTTAATAGTAGTATGACTACCTTGCACAGATGCTTTTAAGTTTTCTAAAATATCCCAATCAAGACTAACTGTAGCAGCTAAACGTTGTTCTAAATTTTTTCTAATAAACTTATCTTGATAGTATAATGGGTTTCCAAAACCTTGATTTGTTCCTGGACTTAAAATATCAGATAATGTACCGTCTAGATTATTATCATACGTTCTAGAAGTTGGTGCTTGCCCTTGAAATCTTCTAAACACAGTATCATCTCCTCCAAGTGGACTTAAACTTAAATTAGAGTGAGAATATAAAACACTAGAGTTAACTTTTACATTCTTTACAACCTCATAAGATCCAGTAAATTTACCTGAATATCTTTTAAATCCAGAACCTAGAATTAATCCGTCGTTATCTAATATACCTAAACCAAGGTAATAAGTACCTTTTTCATTACCGCCATCAAAAGATAAATAATGATCTTTAGATGCACTGTCTTGGTAAATATTTTTACTTACATCGTTATCTAAGTATAAAATTTCTTTACCTGGGTTTAGCGGGTCAGCTACAGTTTTCCAACCTGGCTGATTTAATAAATATTGATTATCAGCAGTTAAAAACTGTGTTGTAAATGCTGAAGTTGTTGTGTTATTTCCAGTTGAAAAAGCAGTTGCTCCATTATTTAAAAACCCTGAATCAAAATTTGTTCTTCCAGTTACTTCAGTATAATTAGCTACAGCTTGTCTGTTGTAAGTAATAAAGTCCGCTGCACCTAAATATTCCATATCAGCCCTTTCGTGGTTTACACTATACTTATATTTATAAGAAATAGAAGATCTACCTACTTTACCTGTTTTTGTTGTTACTAAAATAACACCATTTGCAGATCTAGCTCCATAAATAGCAGTTGCCGCAGCATCTTTTAATACTTCAATAGATTCAATATCATCAGCATTTAAAGCGTAAAACGATCCTGGAACACCATCAATTAAAATTAAAGGAGAACCTCCTCCACCAAATGTTGTTCCTCCACGTAAAATAATAGAAGGTGTAGAACCTGGTTGACCAGTATTGTTGGTAACTCGTAAACCAGCAACTTGCCCTTGTAAAGCTGTTGCCGCGTTTGACCGTGTCGAAGTCTCTAACACTTGTGTGTCAAGCTTTGAAATAGAAGTTGTTAGTGTGGTTCTAGCTTGTGAACCATATCCAGTTACAATTACCTCGTCTAACACGTTAGAATCTTCGCTCAATGTAACATTAATTAATGTTGCATTAGCTACTTTAATTTCTTGTGTTTTATATCCTACGAAACTAAAAACAAGAACATCTCCTGTTTTAACATTTATAGAATAGTTTCCGTCAAAATCACTATTAACACCTGTCACTGTACCTTTAATTAGGACACTTGCCCCAGGCAGCGGTTGATTGCTGCTATCTGTGATTGTTCCACTTATGACCTTCTCTTGTCCTGTTGCGGATAAGCCATAGATCATAAAAACAAGCATTAACATACTTTTAAATAATTTGTACTTCATAATTAAGTTAGTTTTATGTATTACATAAAGCAATATTATAATAAAATATTTAAATTTCCAAAGAAAAAAATGTATATGTATAACATAATAAAATTATTAGATTGTTTTTATAATGGTTTTAGTATAGATTATAAAATACTGTATATTATAGTTTATAAAGTTTTTGATATATTTTGTCAATAAATTTAAAATGCATAATATTGCATATGTAATACATAATACTTTTTTATTATATGGAAGTGAATAATTTAATAGCAGCTACATATGCACCTATGCATATTGATGGTTCCTTGAATGTTAATATTATTAAATCTTATAGCGAATTTTTGATAAAAAATAAAGTTGAAGGAGTTTTTATGAATGGCTCCACTGGAGATTTTGTTTCATTAACTACAGAGGAGCGGAAACAAATTACACTAGCATGGTCAAAAACTAAATCCTCAAATTTATATTTAATAGATCACGTAGGAGATCCTAGTTTAAAAGTAGCTAAGGATTTAGCTGCACATGCTTCTAACAAAGTTGATGCTA
Source organism: Lutibacter aestuarii (assembly GCF_042676885.1). NCBI lineage: Bacteria > Pseudomonadati > Bacteroidota > Flavobacteriia > Flavobacteriales > Flavobacteriaceae > Lutibacter > Lutibacter aestuarii. The sequence continues at coordinate 83,492 of NZ_JBHTIC010000018.1, read as the reverse complement.
TAGCAGTACTAGCACCATTTTACTTTAAGTTAAATAGTGTACAAAAGTTAGTAGAATATTGTAAAGAAGTAGCAGCAAGTGCTCCAAATTTACCTTTTTATTATTATCATATACCATTATTGAGCGGTGCTAATTTAAATATGTTAGAATTTTTAAAATTAGCTTCTAATCAAATTCCAAATTTAAAAGGTATTAAGTTTACAAATAACAACTTAATTGATTATTTACAGTGTAAAAATTTCCAAGGTGGTAAATACAATATTTTATTTGGATTTGATGAAATTTTTATTTCAAGCTTATCGTTAGGTGCTACAGGATGGGTTGGAAGTACTTACAATCATATAGCTCCAATTTATTATAAGATTAAAGAGCTGTTTGAATTTGGAAAAATCGCAGAAGCTTCAGAACTGCAATCTAAAGCTATTCGGTTTGTTCAAATACTAGATGAAAAAGGAGGTTTTAATGGAGTTGGAAAGGGGTTTATGAAAACTTTAGGGGTTGATTGTGGTCCAAGTAGGTTTCCACACAGTACTCCAACTAAAAAAGTTTATGAAGAAATTAAGTATGAACTTGATCAATTAGGAATATTGGATTATTTAAGTAAATAACGTTTTAAATTTTCAAGTTAATTTTAAAAAACGAGAGGTCTATTTGGTGTTGGATGCAACTAAATAAACCTCTCGTTTTTATTGAAAATTCTTAGTTTAAATACATTTTAAAAATCTTCAAAAAATAAATTAATTTTTAAATTGATTAACGTATAATATTAGTAAAAGTGTTATAGTGTATTTTGTTATGGCTTCATTAATTATTTATAATAGTTAACTGCAAATAATATCAATTTCAAAATAAAAGAATATATAACAGTTAAGATTTAAAGGTGGCGTTTAAAACCCTATCAAAATGAGGTTCTAAATGTTGTCTCATACCTTTTCTAAACCCTTTTAAATTGTCTTCTTTTAAATAATTTAGAAGCTCCCTATGAGTAACAAATTTTTTAGAGTATTTATAACTATCATAGTTTTTTAATTTGTGCTCATGAAAATACTGAAATACAGGTAGTAGTAAATTTTGAAATCTTTGTAATGTGTTATTTCCAGACATTTCATATAGTTTTCCATGGAAAGCAATTTCGGCATCTAAACTAAATATTGCGGTATCAGTATTGTCTTTTTCCATTTGTGTAACAATAGCATCTAGTTCAATCAAATCCTCTTCGGTTTTTCTTTCAAATAATAATTCAATCATTCCCATTTCTAGAATTAAACGAAGTTCAAATATGTCTTTTAACATTTCTGCTCCAAGTAAATTTGAATCTAGTGCTTTTTCAATATTTAAAATTATGTCAGGTTCTGTCAAAACCATGCCTTTATGTTTTTTAGACTCAATAATACCAATGGTTCTAAGCCTTAAAAGTGCCTCTCTTACCACTGTTCTACTTACTCCTAAAGCTTCGGCAAATTCCAATTCTTTTGGAATAGAATCACCTATTTTCAGTTTATTTTCTTTAAAAAAATCTATTAGGCGTATTTCAACTTTATCAACTAATGATAAATTTTTTAAGGGTTCTAATTTTGTTAAATATTTCATTAAATATAAATTGGTGAGTATGAATTTGTTTGAATTCAAAAGCAACAGCTAATGTAATAACAAAAATTCAAAAATAATAATTTTAGTTTCTTTCAAATATATATAAAAAAAACTATATTTGTATTATGTTATACATAAAAAAATGAAAAAATATTCAAATTTATATAAAGATACATTATTGAAAAATGTTATTCCTTTTTGGGAAAAAAACTCAATTGATACGGTTAATGGAGGTTATTTTACCTGTTTAGATGATGAAGGTAAAGTTTATGATTCCGATAAATTTATGTGGCTTCAAGGAAGGCAAGCTTGGTTATTTTCTATGCTCTATAATAAAGTTGAAAAAAATAATAAATGGCTTGAAATAGCTAAAATTGGTGTTGATTTTATATGTAAACATGGGATGGATAGTAATGGTAATTTTTATTTTTCAACTACTTGTGATGGTAAACCATTAGTGCAACCATACAACATTTTTTCAGATTGTTTTGCCGCAATGGCTTTTAGTCAATATGCGATAGCTACAGGAGATGAGAAAATAAAAGAACTTGCAAAACAAACTTATAGAAACATATTAAAAAAGAAAAAAAATCCAAAAGGGGTATATGAAAAAACAACCAATGCAAGACCTTTAAAAAATTTTGCGTTACCTATGATCTTATCTAATTTAGTTTTAGAATTAGAAGATGTTTTAGAAAAAGAAGAAGTTGAAGACACAATAGATTTTAGTATTCGAGAGGTTATGGGTGTTTTTAGAGATAAAAACTCTGGTTTAATCTATGAATTTGTTGGCTTAGATGGAATACATGAAGATAGTTTTAATGGGCGTCTTTTAAATCCAGGACATGGTATAGAAGCTATGTGGTTTATGATAGATATTGGTGTTAGAAGGAATGATGATAATTTAATTAAAAAGGCTACAGATACAATTTTAAAAATTTTAGAATATAGTTGGGATACAAAGTATGGAGGAATCTTTTATTTTATGGATGCCTATGGCAAACCTCCACAACAATTAGAATGGGATCAAAAATTATGGTGGGTTCATTTAGAAACATTAGTGGCGCTTAGTAAAGCTTATGAACATACTAGAAGAGAAGAATTAATAACTTGGTATGAAAAAGTACATGATTATACTTGGTCACATTTTTCTGATTCAAAAAATGGAGAATGGTTTGGATATTTAAATAGACAAGGAGAAGTTTTATTAAATTTAAAAGGAGGTAAATGGAAAGGATGTTTTCATGTTCCTAGAGCTATGTTTCAATGTTGGAAATCATTTGAAAAAATTGAAACATCAATTAAAACAAATAAATAGCAGTGTGATTTTACGCAGTATTTAAAAATTAATTTAGCTTTTAAAAAAACTAAAACATTTAAAAATGGAATCTAAAATTAGGCCATATATTTTAGCAGAAACAAATTGGAAATTTGTTAAAAATGAGAATTTTAAAGTTGCTGTTTTACCTTGGGGTGCTACAGAAGCTCATAATTATCATTTGCCATATGCTACAGATAATTTTCAAGCTACATATATTGCTGAAGAAGCAGCTAAAATTGTTTGGGAAAATAATGAAAAAGTAATTGTTTTACCTACAATTCCTTTTGGTGTAAATACTGGACAAATGGATATTTCGTTATGTATAAATATGAACCCATCTACACAATATGCAATTTTAAAAGATATTGTTCAAGTCTTAAATAATCAAAATATTGAAAAGTTGGTAATTGTAAATTCACATGGAGGAAACAACTTTAAACAAATTATTAGAGAACTAAGTTTAGAATTTCCAAAAGTATTTATATGCTCACTAAATTGGTGGCAAGTCGAAAATGCAAATAAATATTTTGAAACCCCAGGTGACCATGCAGGTGAATTAGAAACATCAGTAATGTTGCATATTAAACCAAACTTAACACTGTCTCTTGAACAAGCAGGAAACGGAAATGAAAAAAAGTTTAAAATTGTTGGACTAAGAGAAGGGTGGGTGTCTGCTCAAAGACAATGGGGTAAAATAAGTAACGACACTGGAGTTGGAAATCCTCAAAAAGCAACTAAAGAGAAAGGAGCTAAATTTTTAAAAATTGTAACTCAAAAAGTAGCAAATTTTTTAGAAGAACTTTCAAAAACTGATTTAGATAAAATGTATGAATAATTTAATATGTATAAAACTTTTAAAATGAATAAAATATCCTTACTACTAATTTCAATATGCTTATTGAGTTGTAATTTAAAAAAGCAAAATGAAACACATAAAGAAGAAATTGAAAAGGAAACATTAGTATTTCAAGATTTATTTAATGCTTCTATGAATGAAAATGTAGAATGTTATAGAATTCCTTCAATTGTTACTGCTCCAAATGGAGATTTAATTGCTTCAATAGATGAGCGAGTTCCTGGTTGTGGAGATTTAAAATGGAGTAAAGACATTAATATTATTGTTAGAAGAAGTTCTGATAATGGTAAAACTTGGTCTGAAATTGAAACTGTTGTAGATTTTCCCTATGGAAAATCAGCCTCAGACCCTTCTATGATTGTTGATAGTGTTACCAATGAAATATTTCTTTTTTATAATTATATGGATTTAGATGCTGAAAAAGACATCTATTATTTACATGTTGTAAAAAGCTCCGATAATGGTAAAACTTGGAGTGACCCAACTGATATTACAAGTCAAATTGCAAAACCTGAATGGCATAATGATTTTAAATTTATAACTTCAGGCAGAGGAATTCAAACCAAAACAGGTAAATTATTGCATACAATGGTAAATTTAAATAGTGGACTACACGTATTTGGAAGTGATGATCACGGAAAAACTTGGTATTTTATTGATGTGCCTATTCAACCAGCAGATGAATCTAAAATAATAGAACTTGCAGACGGAACTTTAATGATAAATGCCAGAGTAAATGGAAAAGGTCTACGTTATGTGCATACTTCAACAGATGAAGGCCTAACTTGGCAAACCAACGCAGCCCCAGAATTAATTGACCCAGGTTGTAATGCCAGTATTATTCGCTATACTGCTATTGAAGATGGTTATAAGAAAAACAGATTACTTTTTTCAAATGCAAAAATGGAAAAAGGAAGAAAAAATATGACCGTTAGAATAAGTTACGATGAAGGAAAAACTTGGAGCGAAGGAAAAACTATTTATGCTGGCTCATCTGCTTATTCATCTCTAACCATTCTAAAAAATGGAGATATAGGGTTGTTTTTTGAACAAGATGAATATACCAAAAATCCATTTGTAAGTTTTTCTTTAGAATGGCTAACCGATGGAAAAGATACTTTAAGTCCATAAATTTTAATAATCCATTGTTTTTAAATTATAAAAAGCATAGGTCATGAATTCAAAAAAAATGAAATACTTTATTGTTATTTTGGCTTTTGTTATTTCATCCATTTGTAAAAGTCAAACTATTAAAGTAGCCTGTATTGGAGATAGTGTTACATATGGCTATGGTATAGAAAATAGAGAAAATAATAGCTATCCAGCTCAATTACAACAATTATTAGGTGCTAATTATAAAGTAGCTAATTTTGGTTTTTCTGGAGCTACTATGTTAAAAAAAGGCCACAAACCATATTGGGATAAAGAAGTTTTTAAAAAATCATTAGAATTTGAACCAACTATTGTAATTATACATTTAGGATTAAACGACCAAGGGAATAACAATTGGCCACAACATAAAAAAGAGTTTGAAAGCGATTATTTAGATATGATTGCTACCTATAAAAATCTCCCTTCCAAACCGACTGTTATTATTTGTAAAATGACTCCTACTTTTTCTGGACATCATTGGTTTGAAGAAGGAATGAGAGAAAGTTTTAAAGAAATTCAAACTAAAATTGAACAGATTGGTGTTAAAGCTAATGTTAAAGTTATTGATTTACACGAACCCTTATATCGTTTTCCTGAATATTTCCCAGATAATTTACACCCAACTAAAGAAGGTGCTAAAATAATTGCTGAAAAAGTGTATGGTGCTATTTCTGGCAATTACGGTGGTTTAAAAGTGCCTTTATTATATGGTGAAAACATGGTATTACAGAGAAATAAAACTATAAATTTCAAAGGAACAGCCAATTATAATGATAAGATCACGATTGAATTTAACAACAAAGTAAAAACGACAATAACTGACTTTAATGGAAATTGGAAATTAGCTTATGAGCCAATGCAAGCAGGTGGTCCATTTCATTTAAAAATAGCCACATCAAATACAGCTATATCTATTAAGAATGTATACGTTGGTGAGGTTTGGCTCGCTTCTGGACAATCTAATATGGATTTTAAGGTGCAATCAATGGAAAGTGCTGCAACGGTTTTAAAAGATTCTTTAAATAAAAATGTTTTCTTGTTTTCAATGGATGGAAAAGCTTTGTCTAGTCAGAAATTTACAGAAGATGAACTTTTAAATTGCAATGCAACCAATTATTTTGAATCATCTGGCTGGCAAAAAACAACAACTAAAAATCTTGAAAATTTTTCAGCAGTTGCATATACCTTTGCTTATAATCTTCAAAAAAAAATAAATATTCCAGTTGGTATTATTTGCAATGCTATTGGCGGCTCTCCCATTCAAAGTTGGATTAGCAGAGAAACTATGGAGCAAACACATGCAACAGTAGATTTGCTAAACGATACACATTTAAATCCGCTTGTTGATAGCTGGGTTGCTAAAAGAATTGTGTTAAATATGAAGAACGAAAAAAATACAAACATAAAAGCAAGACATCCTTATCAACCTACCACCTTATTTGATGCTGGAATAATGCCTATTAAGAATTATGGAATAAAAGGTGTTATTTGGTATCAAGGTGAATCGAATGCAGAACAACCTGAATTACATTCCAACTTGTTTAAATTATTAGTAAAAGATTGGCGGTTTCATTTTAAAAATCCTGAATTACCTTTTTATTTTGTACAATTAAGCAGTATTGAAAGACCAACTTGGGGAGCATTTAGAGATTCACAAAGAAGATTATTAGAAATACCAAATACAGGAATGGCTGTTTCTTTAGATGTTGGCAATAAAACAGATGTACATCCAAAAAAGAAATGGGTTGTAGGTGAACGCTTGTCAAAAATTGCACTTCATAAAAATTATAATTTCTCAAACGAATTTTCAGGACCACTACTCGATTTTGTAAATGTAAAAGGAAACAAATTACAGGTTTATTTTAAACATGCCGAAGGATTAACAACTTCAAATGGAGAAAAAGTAACCGATATTTTTATTGCTAATTCAGAGAAGTTATTTGTGCCTGCAAAAGCTAAAATTAATAAAAATATATTAGAAGTTTGGTCTTCAGAAATTAAAAATCCGAGGTATGTAAAATATGGCTATACACCATTTACAAAAGGAAACTTAATAAATAAACAAGGTTTACCAGCATCTACATTCTCAAATCTAGTAGAATAATCTAAAATTAAATAAAATGAAATTTAAATCTTTTTTTTTAGTATCAGTTTTACTAGTCACAAGTACTATTTTTGCACAAAAATTTGAAAATTTAGCACAAACTCCACCAATGGGATGGAATAGTTGGAACAGTTTTCAATGTGAAAATGTAAATGAAACAGTAATTAAAGAAATGGCAGATGCCATGGTTGAAAATGGCTTAAAAAATGCTGGTTATGAATATATTGTAATTGATGATTGCTGGCAGATTGGGCGTGATAAAGATGGTTATATTATTGTAGATAAAGAAAAATTTCCTTCTGGAATTAAAAGTTTAGCAGATTATATTCACTCAAAAGGACTAAAATTTGGGATTTATTCAGATGCTGGAACAAAAACCTGTGCTGGTCGCCCTGGAAGTAAAGGCTTTGAATTAGAAGATGCAAAAACGTATGCTAAATGGGATGTGGATTATTTAAAGTATGATTGGTGTTTTACTGAAGGCCAAGATGCTAAAATTTCTTATAAAAAAATGCGTGATGCTTTATATAAAGCTGGCAGACCAATTGTTTTTAGTATGTGCGAGTGGGGCGAAAACAAACCTTGGGAATGGGCAAAAAACGTAGGACATTTATGGAGAACTACACTAGATATTGATATGAAAGGTAGATTTGATGGAGATGTTTGGGACAATCATATCGGTTGGACAAATATTGTAGATATGCAGGTTGGATTAGAAAAATATGCCGGACCAGGACACTGGAACGATCCCGATATGTTAGCTGTTGGAAATAATGATATGCCACAAAATGAAGCCAGAGCCCATTTTAGTATGTGGTGCATGTTAGCAGCTCCGCTTATGGCAGGAAACGATTTAAGAGCAATGTCTATAAACGATCAAGATATTTTAACAAATAAAGCTTTAATTGCTGTAAATCAAGATATTATAGGTAAACAAGGCTTTAAGATTGAAGATTTTGGAAATTTTGAAATTTGGCAAAAACCCTTAGAAAATGGTGATATTGCAATTTGTTTGTTTAATAGAGACATTACTAATAAAAAATATAAAGTAAATTGGTCTACCATTAAAATTAAAGGTTTTTCTGGTAATTATCAGGTAAAAGATCTTTGGAAAGATAAAGTTATTGGATCTAGTAACAAAGAATTTACTATAGAAATACCTAGCAGAGATGTTGTTGTTTTTAGATTAATTAGAACATAAGATTCTCTCAGCATGCGTCTTTTTTTATTCAACTTTTTGTTTATAGTTATTGGTAGCTTCGGAACTATATTTAGTTTAAATACTTGTACAACAATTGAATCTGATAGTACAACTTTACAAGTAAAATATCCAATTATTCCATCGCCTCAAGAAATTAGTTATGGTGAAACTGAAATTTCTTTTAAAACTATTACATTTTCAAATACAGTTTTTGAATCTGAAACGAACAAATTAGTTGCTTTTTTTAAAAAAAATGGTATTGAAGTATCTAATAATGGTTTAAAAATTAACTTCATTAAACAAAACATTGCGAAAAACAATAGTGAAGAAGCTTACAAAATTCAAATAAATTCAGAAATTACTATAATTACAAATACTCAAAGAGGCGCATTTTATGCAATTCAAACTTTAAAGCAACTTTTCAGAAAAAATGAAAATAACGGTGAATTCCCTACACTAAATATTACCGATTGGCCTGCGTTTAAAATTAGAGGTTTTATGCACGATACTGGAAGAAACTTTCAGTCAGTTCCACAATTAAAAGAACAAATAGAAGTCCTTTCAAACTATAAATACAATATTTTTCATTGGCATTTAACAGACGATCCTGCGTGGAGATTGGAAAGTAAATTATATCCGCAATTGCAAGATGAAAATGCAACAACCAGACAAAAAGGAAAGTTTTACACACAAGAAGATTTTAAAGAAATTGTAGCTTTTTGTAAGGAAAGGCATATTACTGTAATACCTGAATTTGATATTCCAGGGCATTCTAGAGCCTTTAGAACAGCCTTAGGTTTTGAATCTATGCGAGACAAACAAGCATTACCTGTTTTATTAGCTCTTTTTAAAGAATTAATGAGTTTAACAACTCCAGAAGATATGCCATATATTCATATTGGAACCGATGAAGTACGTAATAAAGAAGAGTATGTTTCAAAAGCGTTTATTTTAGAAATTATGAACTTTATCAAACCCAACAATAGAGAATTAATTGTTTGGAAAGAAGGTATTGAAATAGCCGAAGATTCAACATCAATAAATCAACTTTGGGCACAACATGCACCTAGAAAAGGACATCGATTTATAGATTCTAGAGCAAATTACATCAATCATTTAGATCCATTTGCAGGAATGTCTCGCTTATTTTTTCAGCAACCCTGTAGGCAACCACAAGGAGATAAAATTGCTTTAGGCGGCATTTTATGTGCGTGGCCAGATAATAATGTAGCACATGAAAGAGACATTTTAAAACAAAACCCTATATATCCATCAATGGTATTTTATTCGGATGCTATTTGGAAAGGACGTACAAAAAATTACAAAGAGTATTGGGCAAAATTACCAAAACAACACACAAAAGAGTTTAACGATTTTAAACTTTTTGAAGAAAAAGTAATTGCGCATAGAGATTTATTTTTTGAAGGAAAGGAATTTCCGTATGTAGCACAGACTAATATTAATTGGAAAATTATTGGTCCTTTTAACCATTATGGAGATTTTAACACTACTTTTGAAGTAGAAAACAACATAAAAGAGAGCTACAAAACTGAAGGTAAAACTTTTACTTGGAACGATTCTATTGTTGGCGGTACTATTCATTTAAAACATTTTTTCGGATTTCCATCATTTACAGATAAAAATAGTGGAACGTATTATGCATATTCAGAAATTTATTCGCCAAAAGATAAAGTTCAAGATTTCTGGATTGGTTTTCAAGGTTGGTCGCGTTCTGGAGGAAGACGTATTGGTCCATTTCCAAATATTGGAAAGTGGCATACCACCAATCCTAAAATTTGGGTAAACAAACAAGAAATTGAACCTCCTGTTTGGAAACAACCAAATTTAGCAACCAAAACTGATGAAATACCATTTATAGATGAAGATTATTTTTATAGAAATCCTACTAAAGTAAATCTTAAAAAAGGATGGAATACCATATTATTAAAAATTCCTCACGGAGAAAACTCTTGGAAATGGATGTTTACTTGTATTCCCATTAATATTAATGAATTGGGTATTAAGGAAGTAAAGGATTTAAAATTTAGAACAAATTAATAAATTATTTTATGAAAAAATACATTCTCCTATTAGTTGTTTTTTGTTTAACAATTAACAGTTATTCTCAAAAAAAATATTCAGAACATTATTACAAAAAATATGAACTTTTTAAAAGTGAAGCTGATACAAAAAATGAAATCGTGTTTTTAGGAAACAGTATTACGGAAGGTGGTAACTGGAAAGACCTATTTCCAAATATAAATGCTGTAAACCGTGGAATTAGCGGAGATGTAACCGATGGAATTTTAAATAGATTAGATGAAGTGATTTCTTCTCAGCCTAAAAAAATATTTTTACTTATTGGAATTAATGATTTGGCAAGAGGGAACAATACGAAGCATGTAATTGAAAATTGCAAAAAAATAATTGAGTATATTCTTCAAAACTCGGTAGAGACTGAGTTATATATTCAAAGTTTATTGCCTGTAAATCCAATGATTGGAGAAAAATTTTATGGACATAAAAATAAACAACAAGAAATTAAACAAGTTAATTTACATTTAAAAAGTTTAGCAAATACATTTAATTTGGTTTATATAAACCTTTATAAGTCATTTAGAAATTCTAAAGGTTTTTTAAAGTCTAAATTTACTTATGATGGATTACATTTATCGGATAAAGGGTATAAAAAATGGAGAAATAAAATAAGAAAACATGTACTATAGATGAATTTTAATAAATGTTATATGTTGTACATAATACATTTTTTGATATATTTGTATTTCATCTAAATAAATATAAAAGAGTTACTTAGAATATGAGATTGCCAAAGATTTTTACAAGTTTAGTATTTAGCATATTTTTAATGTCAATATGTAATTCTCAAACACAAAATATATTTTCATTTACCAATGAAATAGATATTCCAAATACTAAAGGTTTAAATGGCTCTTTTATAGGAGTGCATAATGATGTATTAATACTTGCTGGAGGAACCAATTACCCTGATAAACCTGTATGGGAAGATGGCGTTAAAAAATGGTATGATGTAATTTATGTTTTAGAGAAAACAGTAGATGCTTCTAAATGGTATAAAGTATCTTTAAAACTTCCTAGACCATTGGCTAATGGAGTTTCAATCACTACATCAAAAGGAGTTTTATGTATTGGAGGTGATAATGAAAAAGGAATTTATAACGAAGTGTTTTTTCTTAAGTGGAATAAAGAAAGTAAAACGGTTGAAATAGAATTTTTACCTCCAATGCCCATTCCTTTGTCAAATATGGGAGGAAGTGTTATTGGAGACTTGGTTTATCTTGTAGGTGGGCAACAGTTAAAAGATCAAAAATCTACATCAAAATTTCTTTCTTTTAGCTTGTCTTCTTCTATTATTAAAAAAGCATATACATGGGAAATACTTCCAAATTTTCCTGGAAAAGGTAGGATCCAGCCTGTGGTAGTAGGGCAAAGTAATGGACATCAAAATTGCTTGTATGTTTTTAGTGGGTTATATGTAAATCCTACAGCAAAAACTAAGTATGAAATGTTATCTGATGTGTATGAATATGATCCTCATAAAATTAAATGGACAAAGAAAAAATCAATTCCAAGTAATTTAACCCCAGGAATAAAAAAAGGTTATTTAGCTGCTGCGCCTGCAATTAAAAATGGAGATTCGCATATTCTTATTTTTGGAGGTGCTGGAGGAGAAAGGCAATTCTTATCAGAAAGAATATCAATAATAGAAGAAATAAACACATTAAAAGAAAATAAAGATCAAACTTTAGAAAATAAATTACAACAACTTGAAATCAAATCTAAAGAACTTTTAAAAAACACCTCATTTTCTAAAACAATTTGGGTTTATCACACCATTACCGATACTTGGGTAAAGAAGGGTGAATTAGATGATGAAACTCAAATTGTAACACAAGCTGTAAAATGGAGAAATAATATTATAATTCCTGGAGGTGAAATAAGCCCTGGAATTAGAACCAATAAAGTTAAAGTTTTAACTTTTAAACCTTATAAAGCTAGTTTTGGTATAGTAAATTATCTTACTTTAATACTCTATTTATCTTTGATGATTTTTATGGGGTGGTTTTTTTCACGAAGAAATAATACCACTAACGATTATTTTTTAGGAGGAGGACGTATACCTTGGTGGGCAGCTGGGTTAAGTATTTATGCAACTATGCTAAGCGCAATAACTTATTTATCGCAACCAGCACTTGCCTATTCATTTGATTGGCAAGCTTATTTAGGTTATTTTTCAATTTTATTAATTGTACCCATAATTATAACTTTTTATCTACCATTTTTTAGAAAGCTGAATTTAACTACAGCTTATGAATATCTTGAAAAAAGATTTAATGTAACGATAAGAATTTTTAGTAGCTCAACATTTGTTTTATTTCAATTAGTAAGAATGGGAGTTGTTGTTTACTTACCAGCTCTAGCATTGTCAACTGTAATGGGTATGGATATTTATTTAGCAATAATTGTAATGGGTGTTTTGGCAATACTCTATACTTATATGGGGGGGATTGAAGCTGTTATTTGGACAGATGTTGTGCAAGTTATAGTGCTAATTTTAGGGTTAATTGCAGGGTTGGTATTTATTGTTATTGAAGTTGGCGATATTGGCTATATTTTTAAAGTGGCGGTTGAAGATAGCAAGTTTAAAATGATTGATTTTAGATTTAGTTTTACTGAAATTGTTACTTGGTCTCTTTTTTTAGGTTCATTTGCTTTAAATTTTTCATCTTATACAACAGATCAAGCAGTAGTTCAGCGATATATGACAACCTCTAATGAAAAAGAGGCTAGAAAAAGTATATGGTTAAATGGTATCATTGCAATACCTTTTGGAATATTAATTTTTGGAATGGGAACTTTTTTATATGTATATTTTAAAGAGCACCCAGAGTTTTTAACAGTTGGAATGCAAAACGATAGTGTTTTTCCATTATTTATAACAAATCATTTACCTCCAGGAGTTGCAGGGTTAGTTATTGCTGGAATATTTTCAGCATCAATGTCTAGTTTAGATAGTAGCATGCATACGGTATCAACAGTAGTTACTATTGATTATTATAAGCGATTTTCAAAATCATATTCAGACAGTAAAGGGTTAATATTAGCAAAATATATTACGCTAATTGTTGGTGTTTTTGGAACAGTAATAGCTTGTTTAATGGCTGCTTTTCCAGTAAAATCAATATTTTTCTTTTTTCAAGAAATAATTGGGCTATTTGGAAGTGCAATTTCCGGGATATTTATCTTAGGGATTTTTATAAAAAAATCAAACTGGATAGGCGCCTTAATTGGAGCAGTATTGAGCATTATAGTATTAGTAATAATTAAATATAATACCCCTTTAAATTTCTATATTTATCCATTAATAGCTATACCTACTTGTGTTATTACTGGTTTTATGTTTAGTTTATTTTTTCCAATTAAACAAAATAATATTAGTAATTTAGTTTATCAAAAAAATGTGAAATAGAATAAGGAATCACATGAAGAATAAGTATTTTATCATCTTATTATTTTTTTTATTAATTGCTTGTGAAACAAAAAATAACAAACAACAATCTAATTCGGAAAATGATTTAGAAATAGAAAATAAAAATCATCCTTCAGAAAGCCCTATAATGGGATGGGCAAGTTGGAATAATTATAGGGTAAATATTAGTGAAGATATCATAAAATCTCAAGCAGATGCCATGGTAACATCTGGACTTAAGGATGTTGGATATACTTATATTAATATTGATGATGGGTTTTTTGGAGGTAGAGACAAAAATGGAAATGTATTAGCCCATAAGAAAAGATTTCCAAATGGGATGAAATCACTTGCGAGTTATATTAAATCAAAAGGGTTAAAAGCAGGTATCTATTCTGATGCAGGTATAAACACTTGTGCTTCATACTGGGATAAAGATACTATTGGTGTTGGTATGGGACTTTATGGACATGATAAGCAAGATTTAAATTTATATTTAAAAGAATGGAATTATGATTTTATAAAGATAGATTGGTGTGGTGGTGATTGGTTAGGACTTGATGAACAAAGTAGATATACAGAAATAGGGAACATTATAAAATCAATAAAACCAAATGCTATTTATAATATATGTAGGTGGAAATTTCCAGGTAAATGGGTGTCTCAAATAGCTGATTCTTGGAGAATTTCAGGTGATATTGATAATAATTTTAAATCAATTTTAAATATAATTGATTTAAATGCTGATTTGTGGATGTATAGTTCGAAAGGACATTATAATGATATGGATATGTTACAAATTGGTAGAGGGATGACTTATGAAGAAGATAAAGCTCATTTTTCTATGTGGTGTTTAATGCATTCTCCTTTATTGTTGGGAAATGATTTAACTCAAATGTCTGAAAAAACTATTAAAATAATTACAAACGAAGAAATTATTGCGCTTAATCAAAGCTCATTTGTTTATCAAGCAAGGAGAATTATTGATTATGGTGAATTAGAAGTTTGGGCTAAACCACTAATTTCTACAGTTAGCGGTCATGTTGCTGTTGGCTTATTAAATAGATCTAATACAATGGATACTATTTCTTTTAATTTAAATTCGATAGGAATTGATGCTTCAAAAGGATATTTAACAAAAGATTTATGGACAAAAAAAGAATATTCAAGATCAATAAAAGAACAAATTAAAATGGAAGTGCCTTCTCATGGTATTGTAGTGTTAAAAATAGAAGGAGAGTCACTTCCTTTTAATGTCTTTCAATTTAAAGATAAAAAGAATATACCTTAAAATAAAATCATTTTAAGGTATACTCATATTTCAAAATTGCAGCATTATCAAATGTCTATTCTGAAATTACAAAGGTTTGAAGCATATTTTTACTTAAAGCATTTGGAACTTCTGAAATAAGAGCATATTTTCCTTTTTCTAGAGTAGCTGTAAAATAGCCTATACTACCAGCGGGCATATCATTAACGCCTCCTAAAAAAGTAATATGAGATGGGGCAGGTTCTATTAAGCCTTCTGGATTAGCCCAATTCATCCAATGCTCTAACTTATCTATATCTGCGTTTTCTTCTAATTTTACAAGATGTATATCATGTCCTACAAAATTTTCATGTACAATTTGATCTTTAAAGTAAACTGAAAAAGTATGTTTACCCGAACTAATGGTGTCGTTAATAACTATTCCATCTGTACTAGAAATATTAATTGAAATGTCAGCTTTAGGTTCTTTATAACCAGAATCATTATTTGTTACAACAAGATCTTTAGTCATACCCATTGAGGTATGAAATACACCATTTTCCATTTTTACATAACATTCAATAATGTATTTGCCTTGCTTTAAATTTAAATTGGTAATACTCACTTGATTTGGTGATAATAGACCAGATCCACCAACAAATATAACATCATTAAACCATTCTGGAAGTTTTGAAAACTCAGCATAACCTTCTTCTGTTTTTCCTTCCATTATTAGTTTCATAGCATTATCAAATACAGGTGCTATAAAATTTTCAGCATCTTCTGAAGTCTTCCCTTCAGGATATTTATCAATAAGAAAAAAGTGTGTTTGAGGAGATGAATTTTTATAACGAAATGTATTCCAGCCAGAAGAAATTGTATCTGGCATTTGAAAATCCATATTTTCAGTTAAAATTTCTACTACTTTTTCTTTTTCAATTTTTTCTTTTTCAATATTCGTTTCAGATTGTTTTTTGTCAGTTTTACAGGAATAAATTAACAAAAAAACAGGTAAAATGAAAATTGACAAAATAACAAAGTTATAAGCGTTCTTGTAATTTTTAAATGGTTTCATAATATTAAATATTTAGTTAGTAGTAAATACTTTTAGGTACAACGAACTCTTTCAAGTAATTTTTAAGAGTTTTTATAAATAAAGTATTTTTGTTACTAAATATAGTAAAATTTTAAACTTAGTAAAATTCCCAGTTTAAACCTTTCTTAATAATTGTTGATTTTAGATTTTTTCTATTGATAAAATAAAAAGCTTTTTGTTTGATTTTAAGCTGATTATAATCAATCATTTAATTGAGGAATCTCATTGTGTTATAGAACTTATTACCTTTCTTTTGTGTTAATATTTTGATTTTCCCATATTAACTTTTGGTTTCAACAGATTTTAAATCAACTAAATTTATGATTTTATGAGACAGCTAAAAATAATGAAACAGCTTACAACTAGAGAGGCTGCCTCATTAGATAAATATTTACAAGAAATAGCAAAAATAAATTTGATTTCTCCTGAAGAGGAGGTGAAACTAGCGCAAAAAATTAAATTAGGAGATAATAAAGCTGTAGATCAATTAGTAAAAGCTAATTTACGTTTTGTAGTTTCGGTTGCAAAACAATACCAAAATCAAGGTTTAACACTTCCAGACCTTATTAATGAAGGTAATTTAGGGCTGTTAAAAGCAGCTAAAAGATTTGATGAAACACGTGGGTTTAAATTTATTTCTTATGCGGTTTGGTGGATACGTCAATCAATTTTACAAGCTTTGGCAGAACAATCTAGGATTATAAGACTGCCATTAAACAAAATAGGTTCGTTAAATAAAATTAATAAAACAGTTGCAATATTAGAACAAAAGCATCAACGGCAAGCCTCTTTAGATGAAATTTCTGAACAATTAAATATTTCGTTAAAAGAAGTAAAAAAATCATTAAAGCACTCAAAACGTCATTTGTCACTAGACGCACCTTTAATTGAAGGTGAATTTCATAATTTATATGATGTTTTAATTATTGGAAAATATCCCAATCCTGATAAGGCATTATTACATGAGTCTTTAAAGGTTGAAATCAAACGAATTTTAAAAACCCTAAAACCAAGAGAAGCTTCAATTGTAAGGTTGTATTTTGGCTTAGGAGGAGAAAGAGCTATGACACTTGATGAAATTGGAATAACCTTAAAATTGACTCGTGAACGAGTTCGTCAAATCAAAGAAAAATCCATTAGAAGACTTAAAAATCTAAACAGATGCCATATTTTAAAAGCATACTTAGAATAGTTGTTATTTAAATTCTTATTTCAAAATAAAAATAAATACTTTCAAGTATATTTGTAACTATGAATGGAATTGTTACAAAATCTACCGGAAGTTGGTATACTGTTTTTACTGATGGTGGAAGTATAATTGATTGTAGATTAAAAGGAAAGTTTAGAATTAAAGGGATTAAAAGCACCAATCCTGTGGCGGTTGGAGACCATGTAAATTTTGAGTTTGAAGAAGGAAAAGAAACAGGAGTAATTAATGAAATTTTTGATCGGAAAAATTACATCATTCGTAAATCTGTAAATCTTTCCAAACAAGTACATATCATTGCAGCAAATATAGATATTGCTTTTTTGTTAGTTACTATAGATAATCCACCAACTTTTACAGGGTTTATAGATCGTTTTTTGGCAACTGCTGAAGCATACAATATTCCAGTGGTTTTATTGTTTAATAAATTGGATATTTATAATGACGAAGAGCTAGAAAAACTAGCAATGTTAGACGCTATTTATTCAGATATTGGTTATGCTTGCATTCCAATATCTTCAACTAAAAACATTAATATCGATAAGGTAAAAGAATTAATGAAAGGTAAAACAACAATGTTCTCAGGGCATTCTGGTGTTGGAAAATCTACCTTAATAAATGCCATTGAGCCTTCTTTAGATTTAAAAACAGCTCAAATTTCAAAGCAGCATAAACAAGGAATGCACACCACAACTTTTGCAGAAATGTTTCAGCTAAGTTTTGGAGGATTTATAATTGACACTCCAGGTATAAAAGGTTTTGGAGTGGTAGATTTTAAACCTGAAGAAATTACCGACTATTTTCCTGAATTTTTTAAGCTGAAATCTAAATGTAAATTTAACAATTGCTTGCATATTAACGAACCAAAATGCGCAATCAAAGCGGCATTAGAAACAGGTGAAATTAGCGGTTCTAGATACAATAGTTATTTGCAAATGGTTGAAGGAGATGAAGAAAATTATAGAACAGATATTTATAGTTAATAAATGAAAGCAGTTATACAAAGAGTTTTAGAAGCTTCAGTAACAATTGATGGAGAAGCTGTTAGTAAAATTGAAAAAGGTCTCCTTATTTTAATTGGTATAATTGAAGAAGATACTCAGGAGGATATTAATTGGTTAACAAAAAAAATTACAAACCTCCGTGTTTTTAATGATGAAAACGGTGTAATGAATAAGTCTTTAAAAGATGTTGATGGAGAGGCCATATTGGTTAGCCAATTTACGTTGCAAGCAAGCACCAAAAAAGGAAATAGACCTTCGTATATTAAAGCGGCAAAGCCAGATATTGCGATCCCATTATATGAAGAATTCATTTCTAAATTTGAACTTGAATTTGGGAAAAAAGTAGGGACGGGTAAATTTGGTACAGATATGAAAGTTTCTTTAATAAATGATGGTCCTGTAACTATTATTATTGATTCAAAAATAAAAGAATAATAAAAATGAGATTTATCAGGCTTTAATTTGATTTTTTTTTGTTTTTTTATAAAAATTTAATGCTATGAAGAACCTAAGAATAGCCCCATTCTTGATACTACTTTTTACCAACTTTATCTATTCACAAGAATATAATTTTAACATTTCTGAAATACCATCGAGTCTTAAAAAAGATGCAAATTCTGTAATAAGGTTTGAGAATTTTTCTATAAATATTGAATCGCAAAGAAAGATGACTGTTACTACAAAAAAAGCTGTAACTGTATTCAATAAACTGGGAGATAAAAATAAATATGTAACTGTTAATTATGATTCCAATACAAAAATTAAAGATATTAAAATATTAATTTTTGATGCTTTAGGAAATGAAATAAAAAAAGTTAAAAATAAAGAGTATAAAGATGTGAGTCAAGTAGATGGAGGTACGTTGTATGCAGATAGTAGAATGCTATATTATGAACATGTTCCAACTTCTTATCCTTACACAATATTTTATGAAACAGAAATTGAAACTTTTAATACAGCCTTTATTCCTAGGTGGTATCCTATTAATAATTTCTTTACAGGTGTACAATTAAGTACTTTTAAAATTAAGCATTCAGCAAACTTAACAATCAATTTTATTGAGAGTAATTTTACAAATTTTAATGTTTTAGTTGCAAAAGAAAAGGAGTTGGTTACTTATAAAATTGAGAATGTAAAACCTATAAGGTACGAACCATTAATTCCCTCTTTAAGAAAAATGTTTCCAAATGTTAAAGTGGTTTCAAATCAATTTTTTGTTGAAGGGATTTTAGGAGAAGCTTCAAATTGGAAAGAGTTAGGGAAGTGGGAATATGATAATTTGTATAAAAATGTAAGTGTTGTTCCAACTTCAACTAAAGAAAAAGTTTTAAAGTTAGTTGAAGGCATAGAAGATCCAATTGAAAAAGCTAAACTTATTTATCAATATGTGCAAGATAAAACTAGGTATATAAGTGTACAAGTTGGTATAGGAGGTTTAAGACCAATGTTGGCAAGTGATGTAGATAAATTGGGTTATGGAGATTGTAAGGCATTAACTAATTATACTAAATCGTTATTAGATATTGTAGGTGTAGAGTCTTATTTTACAGAGCTTTACGGTGGGTTTGATAAAATGGATATGGATTTTAATACACCAAGTATTCAAGGAAACCATGTAATATTGAATATACCTAACGAAGGTAATGATATTTGGTTAGAGTGTACAAATCAAAAAGTACCCTTTGGCTATATCGCTAATTTTACAGATGATAGAGATGTTATTGTTGTGAAACCAGAAGGTGGTGTATTAAAAAGAACAAAAAAATACAGTACAAAAGATAATTTACAATTCACAAAAGGAGCATTTGAAATCAATGAGTTGGGTGAGATTCAGGCAAAAGTTAGAATAGAAGCTTCAGGAACCCAATATAATAACCATTTATTTAGATATGATGGAGAGCATCAAAAAGAGTTAGATTTATTGGTGAAAAAATATTTTTCAAATATTAATAATATGAATATTTCAAAAATAGAAGTCAATAATAATAAGGAAGAAGCAAGGTATGAGGAGGATATAGAATTTTCTGCGGCTAATTATGGAGTGCTAACAAATCAACAAATGTTAATTTCTATCAATGCCTTTAATAAAAATACAAGTATACCAAAAAGAGTGAGAGATAGAAAATTACCCGTAGAAATATCAAGAGGTTTTCTTGATATAGATGAGGTTGTAATTAAACTTCCAGTAAATTTTAAAGTAGAATATCTGCCACAAGATGTTGAAGTAAAATCAAAATTTGGAATGTATTCAGCTGTCATAAAAAAAATAAATTCCAATACATATCTGTATAAAAGAAAGCTTCAAGTAAATGAAGGTAAATATGAAAAAGAAGACTATGAACTGTATAGAGATTTTAGAAAAAATATTAAAAAACACGATAATTCAAAAATAGTTTTAATTAAATAATACATTATGAAAAAGGTTTTATTGATACTTTTTGTGGTTTTTACAACAAGTACTTTAAGTTCTCAAAATTATAAATTTGGAGAAGTTTCAAAAGAAGAATTACAAGAGAAAGTTTACCCATTAGACTCTTCAGCGAATGCTGCGATTTTATATAAAGAAAGAAAAACTTCATTTGAATATGTTCCTAATGAAGGGTTTAATGTGATTACACAAGTTTTTTTAAGATTAAAAATATACAATAAAGAAGGTTTTGATTGGGCAACTAATAAAATTAGTTACTACAATTCTTCTAACGGAAGAGAAAAAATAAGTGGTTTAAAAGCCATTACCTATAACCTAGAAAAAAATAAAATTGTAGAAACAAAGCTGAATAGAAAAGATGTTTTTGATGAAGAGCTTAATAAATATTGGTCGCAGCAAAAGTTTACAATGCCCAATATTAAAGAAGGAAGTGTGATTGAATGGAGGTATAAATTAACGTCGCCTTTTAAAAGAATAGATGATGTGCAATTTCAATACGGCATTCCAGTTAAAAAAATGAATGCTTCAGTTGAAATTCCTGAATATTTTATCTATAAAAAGCAGTTCAAAGGTTATTTTCCAGTAGTACCACAAGTAGAAAGAAAAAATATAAAAATTTCATTAAAAAATAAATACAGATCAGAAGTAGGATCATTTGGAGCAGGTCTTAAAACAAATGTCACCTATTCAAAAATTGATTTATTTGCGAATGTTGAAAAGTATGATGTAACCAATGTACCTGCATTAATTGAAGAAGCTTATGTAAATAATATTGAAAACTATAAAACTGCGATTCAATACGAATATTCTGAATTGCATTGGCCAAGACAACCTATTAAATATTATTCACATTCTTGGGAAGATGTAACCAAAACTATTTATAACAATTATAATTTTGGTTCTGAAATATATAAAAGTAATCATTATTCTGACGATTTAGCTGTTATTTTAGCCGCTGCTAAAACGGATTCAGAAAAAATTATAGGAATTTTTGAATTGGTTAAACAAAAAGTTAAGTGGAATAAATATAATGGGATTACTAAATTTAATGGGACAAGACAAGCTTATAAAGAAGCTGTTGGAAATGTTTTTGATATTAATTTAAATTTGGTTTCTATGCTAAATAAAGCTGGTTTAAAAGCTAATCCAGTAATACTAAGTACAAGAGCCCATGGAATTTCTTTTTTCCCAACAATTGATGGGTTTAACTATGTTATAGCTGCTGTTGAATTGCCAGAAGGTTTAGTGTTGTTAGATGCTACAGAACAATATAGCACTCCTAATATTTTGCCTTTTAGAGCTTTAAATGGAGAAGGTAGGTTGATTAGAGATGATGGAAGCTCAGAAACTGTAAATTTAAACCCTGTAAAACCAGCAACAATTGTAACTACTTTAAAAGTTGAAATTGACGAAGAAGGTACTATAGAAGGGCAAAATAGAACTAATTACTTAAACCATCAAGCGCTAAGCTATAGAGAAAAATATGCTGCGATTGATAATGATGATATTGTTGTGAAATTAGAAGAGAAAAATGGAGGGTTAGAAATTTCCGATTTTGAATTGTCTGGTAAAAAGGAAACTTACAAACCTGTGATGGAAACTTATAAATTTTATTCCGAAAATTCAATAGATGTTGTAGGTAATAAAATATTTTTTAAGCCATTGTTTTTTGAAGCTACAACAACATCTCCGTTTAAGTTAGAAAAGAGAGAATACCCTATTAATTTCGGTACAACTCTATCATCTAAAACTTTGGTTAATATTACAATTCCCGAGGGCTATGTTATAGAATCTGTTCCAGAGAATATTTATGTAAAATTACCAAATAATTATGGGTCTTATAGATTTCATATTTCTACTAGTGGAAATGTGATTAATGTAAATTCTCAATTTAAAATTAATACAATAAACTATCCTGTAGTAAATTACGATGAAATGAAAGAGTTTTATAAAATGATTATTGCTAAAAATTTAGAGCAAGTAGTACTTAAAAAAGAATCTTAATTTCGTTAAAAAATCCTTAAAATAGATTTATTTTAGTAGTAATGTTTTAAAATATAGTATTATTGTGCTTATTAATAATTATTATAAATAAAACTAAAAAAATGAAAAAAACAGGGATTTTATTATTGGTAGTAACTTTTGTAAGTATGTCATTTACAAATCCAATTCAAAAATATAATGTTGATGTTGAGAATTCTACAATTACTTGGAAAGGTTATAAGCCAACAGGTTCACATGAAGGAACAATTAAATTACAATCTGGAAGTTTAATAAAAGCAGGAGGGCTTATAAGTGAAGGAGTTTTTACAGCAGATATGACCTCAATTAAAGATGCAGATGGAAGTGCTAGGTTAGAAGGACATTTAAAATCAGCTGATTTTTTTGAAGTTGAAACATTTCCTACAGCAACATTTAAAATTTCAAACGTTACAACAAATGACACAAGCAATAAAACGTGGATTACTGGTGAAATGACTATCAAAGGAATTACAAAAGAGATTAAGTTTCCTGCTACTATTTCAAATTCAGACGAAACAATAACTATTACTAGTGAAACATTTCAAATAAATAGAGCGGAATTTAATGTTAAATATAAATCGAAAACTTTTTTTAACGATCTTAAAGATAAGTTTGTAAATGATGAATTTGACTTGCAAGTTACCATAGTTGCAAAAAAATAAAATTATCTGAAGAACATAAAAAAAGTCCAAATTTTAATTTGGACTTTTTTTATGTTAATTTTAAAATACTCGTTTTTTTTGTAGAAGTCATTACAAAAGTACTTTGAACATTAGCCACAGAGTCTAATACGGAAAGCTTATTTTTTAAAAAGTTTTGATACGTATTCATATCTTTCACTATTATTTTTAATAAATAATCATAATTTCCAGCTACATGAAAACATTCAACTACTTCATCAATTTTATGAATGGCAAGTTCAAATTTTGTAATTAAATCTTTAGAATGTACCAATAAAGTAACTTGACAAAATACTTCTACATGAAATCCAATTTTTTCTTTATTTAAAATAGCAACATATTTTTCAATATAACCATTTTTCTCTAACCTTTTTATACGTTCGTAAGTTGGGGTTTGTGTCAACCCAATTTTTAGGGCAATTTCTTTAATATTTGCTTTAGAATTTTGTTGTAGTAAGTTTAATATTTTTTTATCTAAGTCATCTAAATGGGTCATAATCAGTAATTTTTGCTAAAAATAATTAAAATATTTGCTTTAAAAAGCAAATATTTCTAAAAATATTAATTTTTACAGTAAATTAATCTAATATTAATATAATTTGCAGTTTATTAAGTTGGTATGTTTTAATTTTATAAAATAAATTAAATAATCATGAGCAATAAACCAGCAAATAATATTCAAGATTTACAATATTTTGGAGAGTTTGGAGGCGTAAATCCTTCTATTTCAGATTCAGCAACCTATACCTTTTTACATGCCAAAACCATGTTAGATACTTTTGAAGGTCATGCAGAAGGTTGTTATTTATATTCGCGTCATACAAGCCCAAGTAATTTATATTTAAGCGAAGCTTTGGCAGCGATGGAATTTACTGAAACAGCTAATGTGGCAGCTTCAGGAATGGGTGCTATAACTTCTGTTTTTTTACAAGTTTGTGGAGCAGGAGATCATATTGTTTCAAGTAGAACTATTTATGGAGGTTCATATGCATTTCTTAAAAACTTTGCTCCAAAGTTAAATATAACAACATCTTTTGTTGATATTACTTCTTT
Source organism: Lutibacter aestuarii (assembly GCF_042676885.1). Taxonomy (NCBI): domain Bacteria; kingdom Pseudomonadati; phylum Bacteroidota; class Flavobacteriia; order Flavobacteriales; family Flavobacteriaceae; genus Lutibacter; species Lutibacter aestuarii. Next base: position 59,020 of record NZ_JBHTIC010000018.1, on the reverse strand, counting down.
AGAAAAGGTGGAGGCAGCAATTACCTCGTCAACAAAAATGATTTACTGTGAAGCGATTAGCAATCCTTTATTAGAAGTTGCTAATATTTCAGAATTGTCTAAAATAGCTAAAAAGCATAATATATTGCTTGTGGTAGATAATACATTTTCACCGCTAATTATTTCCCCACAAAAATTAGGTGCAGATGTTACAGTTCATAGTTTAACAAAATTCATAAATGGAACAAATGATACAGTTGGAGGTGTGGTATGTGGCACACAAGAGTTTATCAATAGTTTACGAAATGTAAATGACGGAGCTGCAATGTTATTAGGACCTGTAATGGATAGTTTAAGAGCTGCAAGTGTACTAAAAAACTTGAGAACACTGCATATAAGAATAAAAAAACATAGTGAAAACGCATTGTATTTAGCAGAACATTTTGAAAAGGATGGACTGAAAGTTGTGTATCCAGGATTAAAAAGTCATAAAGACCACGAGTTGTTTAAAACAATGTATAATAAAGAATACGGTTTTGGAGGAATTATGACTATAGATGTTGGCACTTTAGAAAAAGCAAATGAGTTAATGGAGCTTATGCAACATGATAACCTAGGCTATTTAGCAGTAAGCTTAGGTTTTTATAAAACATTATTTAGCGCACCAGGAACTAGTACTTCTTCTGAAATACCTGAAGAAGAACAAAAAGAAATGGGATTATCAAATGGAATTATCCGATTTTCTATAGGTTTGGATAATGACATAGAACGTACTTATAGAGCTATGAGAAAATGTATGAAACAAGTTGGCGTACTATAGGTTTTACGCTAAAACAAATGAAAAGCCTAGCTCAAATTTGAGCTAGGCTTTTCATTTGCAAAAGCTTCTAATTTTACGTATTATTACAATCCTTAAAACTATACCGAAGTTCAATTATTTATTTTAAGTAATATTAAATGAAAAAATAAAGATAATAAGGTATAAAACTTAAATCAACCAAATGAAAGAAACCAATAATTTAACGGAAATAGATTTTGACGAACAAAAAATAATTGAAAATAAAGAGTTAAATATTTGGGAAGCATTAATTCCAATTTTTGCATTGGTATCTATGTTATTTTTTAATGTTTTTTTTGTGTATGGTGATGATGCTTTAAGTGGAAGTAATCAGTTTGTTTTACTATTAGGAGCTGCAGTTGCAGCAATTGTAGGATTTGCAAATAAGGTTTCTTATAAACGAATGATAGAGGAAGTAGCCGAAAATGTAAAATCTACTACTGGAGCAATTTTAATTTTACTTATGGTTGGTGCTTTAGCAGGTACTTGGTTAATAAGTGGTATTATACCTACAATGATTTACTATGGCTTACAAATTTTAAATCCAACCATATTTTTGGCGGCTTGCGTTATTATTTGTGCAATTATATCTGTTGCTACAGGTAGTTCTTGGACAACTTCAGCAACGGTAGGTATTGCATTAATTGGTATTGGTGAAACCTTGGGAGTATCTTTAGGGATGACTGCTGGAGCAGTACTTTCAGGAGCCTATTTTGGAGATAAAATGTCGCCACTTTCAGATACTACAAATTTAGCACCTGCTATGGCTGGTGCAGAACTATTCGATCATATCAAATATATGGCGTATACAACCATTCCATCTATTGTAGTTACGTTGGTAGTTTTTATTATTATTGGTTTAAATATTACAACCACAGGATCTGCTGATATTTCTGATAAATTAATGGCAATTGATGCGGCTTTTAATATAAGTCCTTGGTTGTTTATAGTTCCTTTAGCTGTTATTTTTTTAATTGTAAAAAAAACACCTCCATTAATTGCATTACTAATTGGTACCCTATTAGGAGCTGTTGCGGCTTTAATTGCGCAGCCTTCAATTGTTGCTAAAGTAGCTGGAGCAGATTCATTAACGTTTATTTCAGGTTATAAGGGGGTAATGAATGCAATAACTGTGGATTCAGCTGTGGAAACTACAAGTGCTGAATTAAATGATTTATTTAGTGCAGGTGGTATGCGAGGAATGTTAAATACTATTTGGCTAATTATTTGTGCTATGGTCTTTGGCGGTATTATGGATGCCATTGGAGCTTTGGCTAGAATTAGTAGTGCTATTTTAAATATGTTTGACTCCATATTTGGTTTATTTGCAAGTACTGTTTTTAGCTGTGTTACGTTAAATGCAACAGCTTCAGATCAATATTTAGCAATAGTAGTACCTGGTAAAATGTATGCAAAAGCTTATAAAGATAAAGGTTTGGCTCCTGAAAATTTAAGTAGAACCTTAGAAGATTCAGGAACTGTTACTTCAGTTCTAGTTCCTTGGAATACTTGTGGAGCTTATCAAAGTGGAGTTTTAGGTGTTCCAGTGATTGATTACGCTTTTTATGCAGTATTTAATTGGTTAAGCCCAATAACAACCTTAATTTTTGCTGCTTTCAGAATAAAAATTAAGCAATTAATTACTAAATAAAGAAGTTCCAAACCAAGCCAAATCGAACTGTTAAATCTCTATACGGATAATTAGGAGCTGAATAATAATTTCTTCCAGTAAAACTAGCATTTAAGTTTTCAACCTTTAAAAAGATTCTTGTTCTTTGCACTTGAGCATTTACAAAGAAATCTAATATAGGATAATTACCTATCTCTGTTTCGTTTTGTAAAACAAATTCGCTAATTAACGGATTGTAGGCATTTGATTTAAATGCTGTGAAATATTTAAAAGTAACTCCTGTTTGCAGGTATAAAGGTTTCTTTTTAAATAAGTAATTTGAGTAATATAAGGTGTTTCTAGTTACCAATTCTGGAACTCTAAAAAACGAATCTCCTTTTGAAACTTTTTGGTACATTACTGTATTATCTATGGTAAATTTTCTAAATGTAAAATATTGATTGACCTTTACTTTAAGATAATTTAGGGTTTCTGATGCTTGTGTCGGTTTTGAATTTTCATCAAAATAAGTGTAGTTATCAATTAAGTTGTAACTTGCAAAAACGCTTCCGTATTTATTAATTTTAAATTCGGCTCCAACATTTTTAATTTCTTCATTTTTAAAATTATTTTGCCAGTTATAATTTTTATAATCACTTTGATATAACAGTGTATTAAGCTGAGGAGTTTTTGAAGTGATTTCAGCAAATCCTTTAAAATTATAAACACTATCTTTTTTAAACATTACCGCTGCTTTTATAGAATTTCCGTTTAAATCTCCCGAAATTATTGAGGTAGCATCTGCATTTAAATGAAACTTGCCATAATGTGTTTTCCATTCCGCCCCAACAGCAACACTATTACCTTTTAATTTATCTGAAATAGTATAATCATTAAAATATAAAATACTATTATAGTGGTAGTTATAATTAAAGTAGTTTGCCTTGGCTTTTAGTTTACCTACAGCGCTTGTATTTAATTCTAAATACAATTCATTATTCATTTTTTGATAAGAGGTATGGTCTATAATAGCGTTTGTGTAGGAATCTCCAAAATAATCAGTAGAGGTTTCTTGTTTAAACCTATAATGTGTAGTTTCATACAGTAGGCTATGTCCAATTTTTACGTTAAAAAGAGGTTTTTTTATTTTTTTAACAATTTTTATTGAATCTTGTATGGTTTCAGTTTTTGTTAGCGAATCAGTTTGAGCTATAATAATATTTGTTAACGTATCTTTTTTAACTAAAGCTTCTGTTTTTAAAATTTCTTTACTTGCAATAATTGAATCTTTTTCAATTGATGGTTTAGCTACTAAAGTAGAATCTATGGTTGCTAATGAATCAATTTTTAAACCTTCTATTTCAGATTTTTCGCCTTTCTTTTTTCTTTTCTTTTTCTTGGGTTTTTCTTGATTTGAAACGATGATCAAAGATTGATCAATAAAATAGCGTTTACCTTCAAATAAATTTTCACCTTCGGTAAAGTTAACTTCAAGCCTTCCTCTATCAATATAATTTGGATCGTTATTTTCAAAATAATCAATAGATTCTTCTGTTAATCCTCCATTTTCATTGTTTAATAAGTCATGAGACGAAAAATGACCTTTTAAATAATAGTTTTTATGGATAGAATGGTAATTAAATGTAGCTCTAAAATTTCCATGACTTGCTAGAGTGTTTCTATATTTTCCTAAAGATCTTAAACCTTTGTAAGCTAAAGAAAAATTCAATTGCCGAGAAGTATTCATGGTAATTAAAGCGTCTAAAACTTGTCCTTGTTCTAAACCCGTACGGTACATTAATTCAGTAGTTGGTGTAGGTACATAATAGTATTTAATATCTTCAGCCTTATAATAATTAAATTGTTTGGCATTCATTCCAATTTGAGGAAAAATAGAATTGTTTTGAAAATTATAACCCAATTTATTATAGGTTTGTCCTTGATTGTGAAATGGTAATAATTCAAAATTATCTTTACGTAAGTAATTAAATTTAAAATCTTTATTTAAGGTTAATGTAGTATCAACAACAGTTGTATCATTGTTAATGTTAAAAATCTTATAATCTTTATAAGACGTTTCTCCACTCAATTTAATTTTAACTTCATCTTTAAATTTAGTGCTGTCACTTTTAAATAAACCATTGTTCTTGTCAGGTCTAACTATTTGTGCTGAAACACTCAAAAAAGAAAGCCCTAATAATAGTATTAAAAATAATTTTTTCATATCATACATAAAGTAGCAAAGGTAAATTATTTGAACGAAAATAATAATAGTAAATTGCAAGGATAACTTTTATTAATTTTGGTTTTTTATTTTAAGGTATGGGATTGAAAAAATATTACTTAAAAAATTCTATTGAGGTTGGTACCGATGAAGCTGGTAGAGGTTGTTTGGCTGGTCCTGTTGTTGCAGCAGCAGTTATTTTACCAACTAATTTTAAACATCCATTGTTAAACGACTCAAAACAGCTAACAGAAAAACAACGCGAATTGTTAAGACCTTTTATTGAGCAACATGCTTTAGATTTTGGCGTAGCATTTATAAATGAAAAAAAGATAGATGAAATAAATATCCTTCAGGCTTCAATTTTAGCAATGCATAAATCCATTGAAAAATTAACAACTTTACCACAACATATTATTGTTGATGGAAATAAATTTAAGCCTTATAAAAATATACCTCATCAAACGGTAGTTAAAGGTGATGCCAAATATATGAGTATTGCAGCAGCTTCTGTTTTGGCAAAAACGTATAGAGATGAGTTTATGCAAAAAATAAATCTCGAATTTCCTCAATATAGTTGGGGTAAAAATAAAGGCTATCCAACCAAAGAACATCGTAACGCAATTAGAGAGTTTGGGGTTTCAAAATACCATAGAAAATCATTCAGATTATTGCCAGAGCAGCTAAAATTAGCATTGTAATTTCTTTAAAAGTGCTATTAAAATTTTACATTTGCCTACTTTAAAAATGCAAAAATGATAAAACGAACTAGAACTTCAATAACAAAATTTATAATTCATAAAGTTGGTAACAAATTTAACAGTGCTACCAATGTTTTTTCAGAAGATGTTATCACATTTGATGAAGAAAGTTACGAATTAATGAAACCTTTTTTATTAAAACCTTTTGGAAATATTGCAGAAAGTTATCGTTTTAATCATCATGCTAATATTGAGCTGAATGAAATCAATAACTATTCTACTGAAATTTTTAAAGATGAAAGTTCTTTTGTAGAAATTTCAAAGCATATTGTAAACCATTTATTTGAACAATCTAACTCTGCACAAATTAAAACAGGAGATGTAATTATTGCTCTTTTTGAAGATGTTGAGTATAAAGATGTTGTTACACAAGCTTTAGGTATTTTTAAAATTGAAAATAAGATAGATTTTTTTCAAACATTTATGGAAAAGGGAAGTTTGGATGTTTTTGTTCAAAAAGGAATTAGTACTAAAAGACTAGATAAAGGGTGTTTAATTATCAATTCTTCAGATACTGAAGGAAGAGTTGTTTTAAGTGTAGATAATAATAATTACGATGCACAATATTGGATTAAAAATTTTTTGAATGTAAAATATGCCGATGATAACAATCAACATACACAAAATTACATTGAAATGTGTAAAGATTTCTCAGATGAAGTTATCAAAGAAGATTTTGGAGTGCACGAAAAAAGTAAGTTCTTAGCTAAAACAGTCGACTTTTTTAAAGAAAATGAAGATGTAAATATTCATGATTTTAAAGAGGAGGTTTTTGAAGAAGATGACAACCAAAAAGCATTGTTTGATGACTACAAGAAAAAGTTTGAAGAGATAAATGATGTTTTGGTAAGAAATCAATTTGCAATTTCTGATATTGTTTTAAAAAAACAAAAGCAAAAAATAAAAACGGAAATAAAATTAGATACCAATATTCAAATAAAACTAGACATTGATGCACCAGATGCTTCTAGCGAATATTTAGAAAAAGGGTATGATGAAGAGAAAAAAATGAAATTTTATAAAGTTTATTTTAATGAAGAAGATTAAATAAATTCTACCTCAAATAATTCTTTAAAGTTTTTTAAAATTTTTGTTTTCACTTCTTCTAAAGGTAATTTTTTATTCAATTCTGCCTCAATAGAAGTAACAGCTTTTCCTTTAATTCCACATGGAATTATATTGTCAAAATACCCCAAATTAGTGTTTACATTTAATGCAAAACCGTGCATTGTAACCCAACGACTAGTTCTAACTCCCATTGCACAAATTTTACGAGCAAATGGCGTTCCAACATCTAGCCAAACCCCAGTTTCTCCTTCACTTCGCTCACTTTGAATACCGTATTCAGCTAAGGTTTTAATAATAACTTCTTCTAAAAAACGCAGGTATTTATGGATATCAGTAAAAAAATTATCTAAATCTAAAATAGGGTAGCCCACAATTTGTCCAGGGCCATGATAAGTAATGTCTCCACCACGATTAATTTTATAAAATGTAGCTCCTTTTTTACTAAGTTGCTCTTCGTTTAATAACAAGTTACTCATATCGCCGCTCTTACCTAGCGTGTACACATGTGGGTGTTCCACAAATAAAAAGTAATTAGGAGTTTTATGGTTGGTATCGTTTCTCCTATTGTCAATTTTTAAATCAATTATACCTTGAAAAAGCTTTTCTTGATAGTCCCAAGTTTCTTTATAATCTTTTAAACCTAAATCTTGTAATATAACTTTTTGCATTAATTATTTGGATTGTTATTAATAATTAGGGCGGCAATAACGCCAGGGATCCATCCTAAACATGTTAAAATAAAAACAATAACAACAGAGCCACAACCTTTGTCAACTACTGCTAGAGGAGGGAAAATAATACAAAGTAATACTCTTAAACAACCCATAATTATTTTTTTTCAAAGTTCTTAAAATTATATGACGCATACAACGTTAATTTGTAACAACTAATTGTAATTAAAATGTATTTTTGTTAAATGTCTATCGAAGTTAAAAATATAACCAAGTTTTATAAAGATCAAAAAGCATTAAATAATGTTAGTTTTTCTATTAAAAGAGGTGAAATAATTGGTTTTTTAGGTCCAAATGGAGCTGGTAAATCTACTTTAATGAAAATAATAACTGGTTATATCAATTCTTTTGAAGGAGAAGTTTTAGTAAATGGATTCAATATTGTTTCGGATAAGATTAAAGCGCAAAAAAGTATTGGATATTTGCCTGAACACAATCCTCTTTATTTGGATATGTTTGTAAAAGAATACTTATTTTTTAATGCAGAAATTCATCAGGTTTCTAAAAATGAAGTGTCTAAAATTATTGAAAAAGTAGGTTTGTTTCCTGAAGCACATAAAAAAATAAATCAACTTTCTAAAGGATACAAACAGCGTGTTGGTTTAGCGGCAGCTTTATTACATAATCCAGAGGTTTTAATTTTAGATGAACCCACAACAGGTTTAGATCCTAATCAATTAATTGAAATTAGAAATTTAATTAAAGAAGTAGGTAAAAATAAAACAGTGTTGTTTTCAACTCACATTATGCAAGAAGTTGAAGCTATTTGTGATCGGGTAGTTTTATTAAATAAAGGGGAAATAGTAGCCGATAAAAAGCTTAATGAATTAAAAGAAAGTAGTCATCAAATAGTGGAAGTTTCTTTTGATTTTAAAATTGAAAAACAATTTATTGAAAAAATACCTTTTATAATAGAAGTTAACAATTTACATGATACTACTTGGCAACTAATTTTTGATACTAAAAAAGATATGGGAGCCACCATATTTGATTTTGCTCAAGAACATGGATTGAAAATTGTACAATTAAATACTCGAAATAGAAATTTAGAAAGTTTATTTAGAGAATTAACCTCTTAACTAACTCAATTTAAAAAGAACTTCCTTTTCCTCTAATTCTTTTAAAAATTGATTGGTAATTTTTACTTTGGCTGATCGGCTTCGCAAATTAACTTTAATTTTTTCTTTAAGGTCAAAGACTAAAAAATCAAGTGGAACGGTTCCTTCATTTTTTTTAATGATTTGTTGTAACCCTTCAATTCTTGTATTGTTCAACTCTTGAATATTAAGCTGTAGTAATAATTTTTTAGATTGTTTTTCCAATACATCTTGAAGAATTTTAATATCGGTAAATTTTATTCTTGGTTCTCCAATTTTGCCCTCTTTGTTTCTCCATCCTGGAGAGATATTTACTTTAATTTGTCTAAATGAATTTTCAGTTAAAAAGGGTTTAAAATTTAAATAGTCTTCTTTAAAAATTCTAAATTCAAAACTGTCATCAAAGTCTTGTACCACAAAAGAAGCCCATTCGTTGCCGTTTTGAGAAATTCGGTGTTGTACATCTGTTAAAATACCTGAAAATGTTAAATTTGATCCAACGTATTTTGATAAATCTTCTTTAAAAATACTTACTGAGCAATTGCAGAAATATTTAATTTCATTTTTAAAATCATCTAAAGGATGACCAGAAATATAAATACCAACGAGTTCTTTTTCTTTAGAAAGTTCTTCCATGACTCCCCATTTTTCTGCTTGTGGAATTTCTGGTTCTGGAAATTGAATTTCTGAAGCCTCACCAAATAGAGATACTTGTGCAGAATTTTTATTTTCTTGATATTTATTGCCATATCTAATTGCACGTTCAATAAAAGTTACGCCTTTTTCATCCAATTGATAATATTGAGCACGATGAACATTTTTAAAAGAATCAAATCCACCAGCCATAGCTAATCCATCAAATGCTTTTTTATTTGCGGCTCTTAAATCTACTCGTTTTGTTAAGTCAAAAATTGAAGTATATGAACCATTCTTTTTGCGTTCTTCAACAATAGCATCTACGGCTGCTGCACCAACTCCTTTTATGGCTCCCATACCAAAGCGTATTGCACCTTCTTTATTGACACCAAATTTGTAAAATGATTCGTTTACATCAGGTCCTAAAACAGGAATTCCAGCACGTTTACACTCTTCCATAAAGAAAGTAACTTGTTTAATGTCGTTCATATTATTAGATAATACTGACGCCATGTATTCTGCTGGGTAATGTGCTTTTAAATAAGCTGTTTGGTAAGCTATATAGGCATAGCAAGTAGAATGCGATTTATTAAAAGCATAAGCAGCAAAGGCTTCCCAATCTTTCCAAATCTTTTCTAAAACTTCTTCAGGATGGTTGTTTTTTTTACCACCTTCAATAAATTTAGGTTTTAGTTTTTCAAGCAGCGCAAATATTTTTTTACCCATAGCCTTACGCAGCATGTCTGCTTCACCTTTGGTAAAGTTTGCCAACTTTTGAGAAAGTAACATAACCTGTTCTTGATAAACGGTAATCCCATAAGTTTCCTTGAGATATTCTTCCATGTCAGGCAAATCGTAGGTAATTTCTTCTCTACCATGTTTTCTATCAATAAAGGAAGGAATATATTCCATTGGTCCAGGTCTGTACAAAGCGTTCATAGCAATTAAATCGGCAAACTCGGTTGGTTTTAACGATTTCATGTGTTTTTGCATTCCAACAGATTCGTATTGAAAAACACCAATGGTTTCACCTTTTTGAAACAGCTCGTAGGTTTTTTGATCGTCTAAAGGAAATTCATCAGGTATCAATTCTACCCCATGAATTGCTTTTACAATTTTAACGGTATCTTTAATTAGGGTTAATGTTTTTAGTCCTAAAAAATCCATTTTAAGTAAACCAGCACTTTCAACAACGTTGTTGTCGAACTGGGTAACATACATGTCTGAATCTTTAGCAGTTGCAATAGGTATTAAGTTGGTAATTTCTTCAGGAGTAATGATAACCCCACAGGCGTGAATTCCAGTATTTCTAACAGAACCTTCTAAGGCACAAGCTTGGGTTAATGTTTGACCTTCTAAATCATCGCCTTCTGCAATTCGTTTAAGTTCTTGAACATTTTCAAACTCTTCAGAGCGCAATCCTTTAATTTTGTTCTTACTTTTTTCATCTTCGCCAAAAATGTTTTGTAGTTTTACACCTGGGATTAGTTTTGCAATTCTATCGGCTTCGTGTAAAGGTAAATCTAAGGCCCTTGCGGTATCTCTTACCGAAGATTTTGCTGCCATAGTACCATAGGTAATAATTTGAGCAACTTGGCTGGCTCCGTACTTTTCTATCACAAAATCTATCACCTTTTGTCTACCTTCATCATCAAAATCAATATCAATATCGGGAAGTGATACACGATCTGGGTTTAAGAAACGCTCAAAAAGTAGGTCGTATTTAATTGGATCAATATTAGTAATCCAAAGACAGTAAGCAACAGCAGAGCCAGCTGCTGAGCCACGACCAGGTCCCACAGAAACTCCCATTTTTCGAGCTTCTAAAATAAAATCCCAAACGATTAAAAAATAACCAGGGTAACCTGTTTTTTCAATAATGGAAAGTTCAAAATCTAAACGTTCTTTAATGTCTTTATCAAAATTAGCACCATATCTTTTTTTAGCGCCTTCAAAAGTTAGGTGTTTTAAATAGGCATTTTCCCCACGAACACCTCCATCAATTTCATCTTGCGGATCAATAAATTGTTGAGGAATATCAAATTTTGGTAATAATACATCTCTAGCGAGTGTATAGGTTTCAATTTTACTAACAATTTCCTCAATATTGGTAATTGCTTCAGGAACATCAACAAACAAGTCTTTCATTTGTTGTTGATTTTTAAAGTAGTATTCACTATTTGGAAGACCAAATCGGTATCCTCTTCCTTTTCCTTTTGGGGTGGCAATTTTTTCGCCGTCTTTTACACATAATAAAATATCATGTGCTTCAGACTCATCTTTAGAAGTGTAAAAAGTATTATTGGTGGCAATTAATTTTACGTTGTGTTTTTTAGAAAATTCAATTAATACGGTATTAACATGATCTTCATTTTCTTGGTTATGGCGCATAATTTCTAAATAGAAATCATCTCCAAATTGTTCTTTCCACCACAGCAATGCTTCTTCAGCCTGATTTTCACCAACATTTAAAATCTTGCTTGGAATCTCTCCATATAAATTTCCTGAAAGTACTATTAAGTCTTCTTTGTATTGCTCAATAATTTTTTTATCAATTCTAGGTACGTAGTAAAATCCTTGAGTATGAGAAATGGAGGACATTTTAGCTAAATTATGATAGCCGTTTTTATTTTTTGCTAGGATGACTATTTGATATCCATTGTCTTTTCTAGTTTTGTCTAAATGATTTTCACAAACATTGAATTCACATCCTAAAATGGGGGTTAATAATTGTTTAGGATGTTGTCCTTCTTCTAAATCATCATTAAACTTTTTAGCAGAAGAATTGTAAGAAAGAGCTTCTTTAATAAAGTTAAAAGCGCCCATCATATTACCGCTATCAGTTAAAGCAACAGCAGGCATATGGTACTTTACAGCAGAATTTATTAAATTGCTGATGCTGGAAGTAGATTGTAAAACAGAAAATTGTGAATGACAGTGCAAATGTGAAAAGGAAGCCTCTTTAAAATCTTTTATAACATCTTTAGAATGAGATGAAAGGTCAACCTTAGTTTCTGTCTTGGTTTTTAACTTTTTACTTTCTTTTTTTAAGTTTAGATGTTTTAAGCCAATAACATTGATTGTTGTTGGATTTTTAGCATTAAAGTTTTCAAAATAATCTGAAGGAACATCTAATTCTTCTTGGGTATAAACACGCTGTCTAATCAATTCTAAAAAACAACGAGTAGTTGCTTCAACATCAGCTGTAGCATTGTGGGCTTCAGCAAAAGGTTCATTAAAAAGGTGTTCATGCAATTCGGTAAGTGTAGGTAGTTTAAATTTACCTCCTCTACCTCCAGGAATTTGACAAAGAGCAGCGGTTGTTTCTGTACAAGTGTCTAAAATTGGTAATTCTAACAGGGTAGTTTCCAATTCTTTTCTAACATATTCACAGCCCATTACGTTAAGGTCAAAATTTACATTTTGACCAACAACAAATTTTGATTTAGAGAGCGCTTTATTAAAAAGATGTAATACTTTTTCTAAACGTTCACCTTTACTTTCAGCAAGTTCAGTTGAAATTCCATGTATTTGCTCAGCATCATACGGAATATTATAATCTTCAGGTTGAATCAAAAAGTCTTGTTGCTCAATTAATTCACCATATTCATTATGCAATTGCCAAGCAATTTGAACACATCTTGGCCAATTTTCTGTATCAGTAATTGGTGCATTCCAATTTTTTGGTAAACCAGTGGTTTCTGTGTCAAATATTAAAAACATGTGCTAGAATGTTAGGTGAAAAATGAGTTTTTAAAAATAGGAATTTAATAAGATTTTATATTTGTAATCAATGATTATTTATTAACAATCAGGTTTTATTTTTAGATGTTTAACAGAATTTAAGAAAGCTAAATGATATTGAATAAAATTGAAGAATATTTTAAAATTATCGCAATAACCATAGCTTTAAATTTAAACAATAAAATCCTAACATAGGTCATACTTTATAAAAAAAAGATGTCCTAATTTTAGCAATGCAAGTTAATGCAGATAAATGATAATGGAAAAACTTGATTTAAATAGCTATAAAAACCAAGGTCAAAACACGATAAATCACGAGGGAATTATTTCTAAGATTTCTAACGGAGTTTTAACAGTTTCGTTAAAAGGAAATATAAACTGTGAGGCTTGTAATGCAAAAGCAGCCTGTGGAGTTTCAGAATCAAATTCAAAAGAAATTGAAATTGAAACTAACAACTCTTCATTTCAACTAAATGAACAAGTTGAAGTTATTTTAGCGAAGCAATTAGGCTTAAAAGCAGTTTTTTGGGCGTATGTTTTTCCTTTTGTTTTAGTACTTGTTGTGCTATTTGTTTCTTCAAACTTTTTAAAAGAATGGCAAGCAGGTTTGATAGCCCTTTTTGTTTTGGCTCCTTACTATTTTACGCTTTATGTTTTAAAAAATTTATTTAAAAAAACATTTAAAGTTTCAATTTTAAAAAATAACTACTAATGACAGATTCAGTTTTATATAGTGTTTTGTTGTTGGCTTCTTTAGGAATTGTTGCGGCAGTAGTGCTGTATGTAGTTTCTAAAAAGTTTTACGTATATGAAAATCCACTAATTGCAGATGTTGATGAAATATTGCCAGGTGCAAATTGTGCAGGTTGCGGATCACCTGGTTGTAAATCTTTTGCTGAAAAATTGGTAAATACAGAAGATATATCAGATATGTTTTGTCCAGTAGGAGGAAACGAGGTGATGAAACAAGTGGCAACTATATTAGGAAAAGAAGTAGCAGAAAAAGATCCAACAGTAGCAGTGTTACGTTGTCAAGGAAGTTGTGAAGTTCGTCCTAAAACAACCGAGTTTCAAGGGCCTAGAACTTGTGCTATTTCAGCAATGATTTATAGTGGTGAAACAGACTGTCAATATGGGTGTTTAGGAGACGGTGACTGTGTTAAGGTATGTAAGTTTGATGCTATGTATATGGATGAAACTACAGGTTTACCAGTGATCATTACCGACAAATGTACAAGTTGTGGTGCTTGTGTTGAAGAATGTCCACGCGATATTATTGAAATGAGACCACGTAATAAGCGTGATTTAAAAGTGTTTGTAGGTTGTTTGAATGAAGATAAAGGAGGAATTGCAAAAAAATCCTGTGCGGTTGCTTGTATTGGTTGTTCTAAATGTGAAGATATTTGCCCAAAAGATGCCGTAGTTATGGTGAATAATTTAGCCTACATAGATCCTGTTTTGTGTACACTATGTAGAAAATGTGTAGATGTTTGCCCTACTCACTCTATTATTGAAACAAATTTCCCTCCTAAGAAACCAAAAAAAGTGGTAGCGAAAAAAAACCTTATAAAAAAAGAAGCAACTGTTGAACCCTTAAATGTAAAAACTGATGCTTAAAACATTTCCAAAAGGAGGAATTCATCCTCCAGAAAATAAAATTACTGCAGAAAAAAGAATTAGAAGAATGACCGTTCCTAAGGTGGTTTATGTGCCAATAGCGCAACATATTGGAATTCCTTCTGAAATTATCGTAGAGAAAAAAGATAAAGTTGAAATTGGTCAGGTAATTGCAAAATCTGGTGGATTTGTTTCTTCAAATATTCATTCTCCTGTTGCAGGTATAGTGACTAAATTAGATATGATTATTGACACAAGTGGTTATAAAAAACAATGCATAGTGATTAGAACTGATGTTAAAAACGAATCTAATTTTGAAGAAAAAGACTATCCTTTAAAGTCGCAAATTGATATGGCTCCTAAAGCTATTTTACAGCGTATTTCAGATTTTGGAATTGTTGGTTTAGGAGGCGCAACTTTTCCATCTCATGTTAAATTAAATGTAAAAGAAGGTGTAAAGTTAGATTGTTTATTAATTAACGGTGTTGAATGTGAACCTTATTTAACTGCTGATCATAGATTAATGCTCGAAAAGGCAGATGAAATTGTTGTTGGTATTAAAATTTTGTTAGTTGCCTTAAATATAAATAAAGCAATTATTGGCATTGAAAATAATAAGAAAGATGCTATTAAATTATTTAAAGAACTTACCAAAAATGAATCTAATATTCAGGTAGCTGCTTTGCAAGTAAAATACCCTCAAGGTGGAGAAAAACAATTAGTGAAAGCAATTTTAGGAAGAGAAGTTCCAAAAAATGGATTGCCTTTAGATGTGGGTGTTATTGTTCATAATGTTGGAACTATTTTTGCCATTTATGAAGCCGTTCAATACAATAAACCTTTAACTGAACGTGTAGTAACAGTTACAGGTAAAAAATTAGAAAATCCTTCAAATTTTTGGGTGAAAATAGGAACTCCAATTACCGACTTAGTTACAGAGGTTGGAGGTTTGCCTGAAGGTACTCGAAAATTGGTTAATGGAGGGCCAATGATGGGGAAAGCTATTAAAAATACCGATGTACCGGTTACAAAAGGAACTTCAGGTATTTTAGTTATTTCAGAAGAGGAAGCAAGTAGAGGTGAGGCAAAAAATTGTATTCGTTGCGGCGAATGTGTTTTTGTGTGTCCTATGGGGTTGGAACCTCATTTGTTAATGAATCTTACAGAAAAAGGATTTTATGAAAAAGCTTCAAATGAAGATATTATGACCTGTATTGAATGTGGTTCGTGTAGCTATGTATGTCCTTCGCATAGACCCTTGCTAGATTATATTCGCTTTGGAAAAAACATTGTTAAAAAATTACAAACCGCTAAAAATTAAAAATGAGTACACAACCAATTATTATATCGGCTTCACCTCATGTGCATTCAGATAGAACTTCAAAAAAATTAATGTACGATGTTGTGATTGCTTTAATTCCAGCATTTTTAGTTTCGTTATATGTGTTTGGAATTCGTGCTTTTATTGTTACAGCAGTAGCCATAATTTCTTGTTTATTATTTGAGTATTTAATTCAAAAATATTTAATGAAGACTAAAGTTACTATTGGTGATGGTTCAGCTTTGTTAACAGGAATTTTATTGGCTTTTAACTTACCTTCAGGGCTTCCAATTTGGATGATAGTTATAGGTAGTTTAGTGGCAATTGGAATTGCAAAATTGTCTTTTGGAGGGCTAGGGTTTAACATTTTTAATCCAGCTTTGGTTGGGCGCGTATTTTTATTGGTTTCATTTCCAGTACAAATGACAATGTGGCCTACTGCAGTTGAAAATAATACGACTATTGCAGATGCTGTTACAGGGGCAACTCCTTTAGGGGTGATTAAAGAAGGGTTGATGTTTGGAGATACCATGTCAACCATTGCAACAAAAATCCCTTCAACAGTTGAGTTATTTTTAGGGTTAACAGGTGGTTCAATTGGTGAAATGTCTGCATTAGCATTGTTGATAGGAGGAGTGTACTTAATTGTTAGAAAAGTTATTACTTGGCATATTCCAATAACTATGTTGGTGACTATGGCAGTAATGACTGGTATTTTTTGGATGGTAAATCCTGAACAATACGCAAACCCCTTAATTCATATTTTATCAGGTGGAGCATTGCTAGGAGCATTTTTTATGGCAACAGATTTAGTTACTAGTCCTGTGACCAAAAAAGGAATGATAGTTTTTGCTATTGGTATTGCAGTTATAACTGTTGTAATTAGATTGTTTGGTGCTTATCCTGAGGGTGTTTCATTTGCAATTTTAATTATGAATGCTTTTGTGCCTTTAATTAATACCTATTTTAAACCTAGACGATTTGGTTCAAAAATTAAATCTAAAATTGTGTAATCATGAGTAAAAAGAAAGATACATTTTTAAATATGGTAGTATCCTTATTTGTAATTACCATAGTTGCAGGGTTTTCTTTGGGTTTTGTGAACGACTTAACAGTGGGGCCTAAAGCTAAAGCTAAGATTGAAAAAAAGGTGAATGCATTAAAACTAGTACTACCAACATTCGATAACAATCCGGTTGATGATATTCTATTGGTACAATCTGAATTAGCAAAAGATAGCATTGAAATGTATCCTGCATTTTATGAAAATAAATTTGTAGGAGCAGCTGTAATTGGTTCAACTGAAAAAGGGTTTAGTGGATTGATAAAAATTATGGTCGGTTTTAATGAAGGAGGAAACATTAAAAATATTGAAGTTTTAGAGCAAAAGGAAACTCCAGGCTTAGGTACCAAAATGAAAGATGAAAAGTTTTTGGCTCAATTTAGAGAAAAAAATCCTTCAAACTTTAATATAAAAGTAACCAAAGATGGTGGAGAAATTGATGCCTTAACAGGGGCTACAATTACTTCGCGTGCTTTTGGCGAAGCAGTTCAAATGGCTTATGATGAATTTGTTGACAATAAGGATTCATTAAAAAAATCAAAAAAATAAGAGTTATGGCTGAAAAAATGAATCAAACTCAAAATTTCTTAAAAGGAATTGTAAAGGAAAATCCAGTTTTTGTAATGCTCTTAGGAATGTGTCCAACATTAGGGGTTACCTCATCTGCGTTTAATGGTTTAGGAATGGGTGTTGCTACGTTATTTGTATTACTAATGTCTAATATTGTTGTTTCATTAGTAAAATCACAAATACCAAGTAAAGTTCGTATCCCAGCATTTATAATAATTATAGCTTCATTTGTAACTATTGTTGAAATGGTGTTAGAAGCATTTATACCATTTTTATATGAACAATTAGGAATTTTTATTCCATTAATTGTGGTAAACTGCTTAATATTAGGGAGAGCAGAGGCATTTGCTTCAAAAAATAACTTAATGTCTTCCATATTAGATGCATTAGGAATGGGATTAGGTTTTGTAATTGCATTGACAATGTTAGGTGCTGTGCGCGAAATTTTAGGAAGTGGGAGTTTATTTGAACTAAAATTTGTTTCTGAAAACGCCAACACTTTTATTTTGTTTATTCTGCCTCCTGGAGCATTTATAGCCCTGGCATATTTAACAGTTTTATTCAATAAAATTTCAATCAAAACTTCATAAAAATGGATTATATTATTATACTTATTGCAGCTGTTTTTGTAAATAACATTGTATTATCACAGTTTTTAGGAATTTGCCCTTTTCTTGGAGTTTCTAATAAAGTTTCAACATCTGTAGGGATGTCGGGTGCTGTATTGTTTGTAATGACCATAGCAACTATGGCAACTTACTTACTACATCAATATATTTTAGTCCCTGCTGGGTTAGACTATTTAAGAACCATTACATTTATACTAGTAATTGCAGCATTGGTGCAAATGGTTGAAATTATTTTGAAAAAAGTAAGTCCACCTTTATACCAAGCATTAGGTGTGTTTTTACCTTTAATTACCACAAACTGTGCTGTTTTAGGTGTAGCAATTTTAGCTTTAGGGTTAGAAGGTGGAAGTTTATTAAAAGCAGTATTTTTTGCAGTAGCAAATTCAATAGGTTTTGCATTAGCATTAATTGTATTTGCAAGTATTAGAGAGTATTTAGAATTGGCAAACATTCCTAAAGGAATGAAAGGTGTTCCAATAAATTTATTAGTAGCAGGATTATTATCGTTAGCTTTTTTAGGATTTACAGGTTTAGTTTAAAATATACTGAACGATAGCGTGTTATTTAAAAATATCTAACTATATTTGCAAACTCAAAATTAATAACCAAGGTCGAGAACCTTAAAAATTAAAACAAAATGCCAGTAAAAATTAGATTACAAAGACACGGTAAAAAAGGAAAACCATTTTATTGGATTGTAGCTGCAGATGCACGCTCAAAAAGAGATGGTAAATACTTAGAAAAAATTGGGACTTATAATCCTAATACAAATCCAGCTTCTATTGATTTAGATGTAGATGGTGCCGTAAAATGGTTGCAAAATGGTGCACAACCAACTGACACAGCAAAAGCAATTTTATCTTATAAAGGAGCAATGCTTAAAAATCACTTAGCAGGTGGTGTTAGAAAGGGAGCTTTAACAGAAGAGCAAGCAGAAGAAAAATTCCAAGCTTGGTTAGATGAAAAAACTGCTAAAATCAATGCTAAAAAAGAAGGCTTAACTAAAGCTGAAGCTGATGCGAAAGCAAAAGCATTAGCTGCTGAAGCTAAAATTAACGAAGAACGTGCTGCTGCTGCTAAAGAAGTAGAAGAAGCTGCAATTAAAGCTGAGGCAGATGCAAAAGCCGCTGCTAAAGCTGCAGAAGAAGTTGTTGAGGAGCAGGCTCCAGAAACAATTGATGATGCTCAAGCTGCTGCATCTGAAGAAGGAAAAGCAGAGTAACTAGTTATTTATCGATAATGCGTAAAGAAGATTGTTTTTATTTAGGCAAAATCGTAAGAAAACATAGTTTTAAAGGTGAAGTTGTTGTCAAACTAGACACTGACGAACCTGAATTGTATCAAAATTTGGAATCAGTATTTGTTGCTTTAGGCAATAATCTGGTTCCTTTTTTTATAGAAGAAAGTCTACTTCAAAAAGGAAATCAATTACGTATTAGGTTTGAAGATGTTGCTAATGAAGATGATGCGGACGCTATTATAGGTTCAGAATTATATTTGCCTTTAGAATTTCTTCCTAAGTTAAAAGGAAATAAATTCTACTTCCACGAAATTATAGGTTTTGATATAGAAGATGTTAATTATGGTTATGTTGGAGTTGTAAAAGGAGTAAATGATAGTTCTGCACAACCATTGTTTGAAATTAACTCGAATGGAGTAGATGTGTTTATTCCAATGATTGACAACTTTATTAAAAAAGTGGATAGAGAAAACAACAAGATTATTGTTGAAACTCCAGAAGGTTTAATAGATTTGTATTTAAACCAATAAAAAATAGAGAGGTGGCCGAGTGGTCGAAGGCGCACGCCTGGAAAGTGTGTATACTCCAAAAGGGTATCGAGGGTTCGAATCCCTTCCTCTCTGCGAAAATGAACACAAATTGAATCAAAACACAGCAAACCATAGGTTTTACGGGGTTTTGAATTTTAGGAGTTAACAGATATATTGATTTAAATTCATTAAATAAGTCAACAAATCGGTCAACAAATAAAAAAAGTAAATTTGTTGACCGAATTATTGCTGTAGATACTGTAAATACTGATAAAATGTATTTTTAAAAACGGTGAAACAGTACATAATTTAATGAGAATAAGGTAGGATTTGGTCAACAAATCTTATACATTTGTTACTAGGGCCAATATCCATAGTTGATTTGACTTTCGTCTTTAAAAAAAGTTAAACTTAAAAAGACGACAACTATGAAAACCCAAAACACTTTTTCAATCCTAATTTGGATTAATGCTTCACGTGCCAAAAATAACGAAGCGGATTTATTCGCAAGAATTACGGTTAATCAGAAACGAGTTAATATTAGCCTAAAAAGAAAAGTTCTTTTAGAATCTTGGGATAAATCTAAATCCAAAATTAAAGGAAACAGTCAAGAGGCTAGAGTTATCAATAATTATATTGACCAAACACAAGCTTCAATTTTCAAAGCATACCAGGAATTAGTTAATGAAAGAAAATTAATAACAGCTGAAGCTATTAAAGCTCGATTTTTAGGAACCGACCAACAATATTATTCGCTTCAAAATATTATTGATTATCATAATACTAATTTTGCTCACAAGTTAAATAAAGCCACACTTGGCCTTTATAAAACTACCCAGAGTTATTTAATGGAGTTCGTACTGAAAGAATACAAAACTTCAGATATTTACTTGAGAGACCTAAATTATTCATTTGTTGTGCAATTTGACAATTTCTTAAGAGGCTATAAACTTTCAAGAAATAAGAAAAGAATAGGTAATAATACCATCATAAAACACATTCAACGCTTAAGAAAAATGGTAACTATGGCCTTTCATATGGAATGGATAGAAAGAGACCCATTTGTTAAATATAAACCTTCATTTATTAAAAAGGAACGTGAGTTTTTATCAAAAGAAGAACTTGAAAGTATTGAAAACTATAGCACAGATATTGAACGTTTAGATTTAGTAAAGGATCTTTTTATTTTTAGCAGCTACACAGGTATTGCATATGTTGATATTATGAAGCTTAAAAAAGACAATGTGGTTTTTGGGATTGATGGTAATAAATGGATAATTACCAAAAGACAAAAAACAAATACACCAGTGAAAATACCAATACTAGACCAAGCTCAATACTTAATTGATAAATACAGAAATAATGAAAGAGCAGCTCTAAATGGTACCGTTTTTCCTGCGTTATCAAATCAAAAATTAAATAGTTATTTAAAAGAAATAGCAGATGCTTGTAAGATTAAAAAGAACCTAACATTTCATATGGCGCGCCATACATTTGCAACTACAGTAACGCTAACAAATGGCGTTCCAATTGAAACCGTTTCTAAAATTTTAGGACACACAAAAATTGCTACAACTCAAATTTATGCTAGAGTAATTGAAAGAAAAGTAAGTGATGATATGAATGCTTTAAAAGTGTTATTAAATACCAAATCAGAGCAAGGTTCAGAAGTAGTTCAGAAGAAATCTAACAGCTAACTAATTTATAGGTTTTTTTATTATTTTTAAATGCTTAAAAAAATTGAAAAACCTATATGAAAAAAACTACTATTGCCTTTAATCGGTATAAAAAATCTATTGTATTAATTGAAAAATCTAATTTAAAAGATCTAACAATTTTAAAACAAGGTATTGTACTTTCAAGAACGTGTCTAAATGAATTTAGCACACTTGTAAGGACTAAAAAATTCCCTTCAAAAAAAGAAGAAATAACATTTTTTAAATATCAAAAACCGTATGTAGAAGGGAGACTCCAGTACTTTAAATGGTTACATAATTATTTACTTGAAAAACCAATTTCTGGTAACTCAAAACAACAGAAGTACATTAGCAATGAACTTGATAGGTTAGATAGCAGAAAATGGAAACAGTTGGAATTTGTAAAGTATTATAGGTTAAAAGAAGATAAACTAGACCACCTTTATTTTTTAAGAGATATCGAACAATTAGATTTATTTATCGATAGCTCGCATCACTTTAAAGATCCGGAATTTACAACCAGTCACGATTACCTTGTATCAAAAATTATTGCACACGATTTATTAATTGCATTTTTTTCTAACGAGTTGAAAATACTTAAAAACAAGAAATCAAATGATGTAGTTATCGAAGAGGTTAAACCAGCCATTTTAAGAGATCTAAATTGGACAGGAACTAAAACGGATTTAGTTGAATTAATTTTCGCTTTAAAAGAGTCAGGTGTTTTAAGAAATGGAAGAGCAGAACTAAAAAAAATTAAAAATGTAATTGAACTACTTTTTGAAATTGAATTAGGTAATATTTATAAAGTTTTTGAGCAAATTAAAGCTAGAGAGAAAGATCAAACAAAATTTATAGATTCTTTAAAAATTGGACTCATTAATAGAATTGAATCTAATTAAAGTATTGTTGTTAAATTACTGTTTTAGTGTTGGTTATGGTTTTTATATGTTCTATAATAAATAGGACTACCTAACGACTACCTAAAATTGAAAAAAAGAGATGATTTTTTATTAAAAAATCATCTCTTTTTATTTATAAACATACCTTTTTATTGAAATTGAATCCAGTGTGATTATAAATTCTAACTTTTTTTAAAATGCAAAGTTTTTAAACTCTTGTCATTCAGTAAGTTAAAATTTTTAAAATGTTAAATTTTTTAGGTACTACCTAATGACTACCTAAAGATTCTCAATAAAACTTTTAAGCTTTGTAGCACGAAAGTCAAATCGCTATAAACAATTATTAATTTAAAAAATACTTAATCAATGCCAACACAAATTATAACAACTGATGATTTAAGAGAGTTTAAAATTGAACTATTAGATGACATTAAAAGTTTACTTCAAAAAACGACTGCTGCACCTCAAAAAAAATATTTAAAATCAGCAGAATTAATGAAAATATTGAAAGTAAGTCCGGGAACACTTCAAACTTTAAGAATTAACGGAACACTACCGTACACAAAAATTGGAGGGATCATTTTCTACGATGCAGAAGAAATTGAAAACGTAATGAAAGAAAACAGTATTCATAACAAATTTTAAGAATAACGTCATTCTGAACCTGTTCAGAATCTTACTATTTAGAGCCTATGAATTACATAAAACATCTCAACGGTATCTTTCATCAATTTTCAAAAGATACTCGTTTAAATCCAACACATATTAGCCTATATATTGCTTTATTTCAGATTTGGAATTACAATCGATTTCCAGATGAATTTTATATAAATCGAGAAGAAGTTATGAAGTTTTCTAAAATCGGTTCTAACACAACATATCATCGTTGTATTAAAGAGTTAAGTCATTGGAAATACATTATTTATAGTCCTTCTCACAATCCGTTTAAAGGCAGTAAAGTGAAGTTGTTTAATTTCAGTACAAGTGATAAGCAAGATTTGTATTTAGACTCTACCATAAATGAACAAGCGCTAGTATCTAATATAAACATTAATAAACATACTATAAACATAAATAAACCTCTCTCTCTAAAAAAGGTTTTCAATTTTTTTAAAAAAAAGGATTGGTCAGAAAAAGAAGCAGAAAAATTTTTCAATTACTACGAATCTGTAGGATGGAAAAAAGGAAACAATCCAATTGAAAATTGGCAAGCTGCAGCAGAGAGTTGGATGTTAAAAATAGACGAATTTACTATTTCAAAACAAAAAGAATCAAAAACAAATCAAAACACAGATTTACCACTTGACCATTTTCAAGACAACCTCCACACCAACCAAAACAAAAACTATAACGAACCTTTATAAGATTCTGTCATTTCTGCGTAGGCAGGAATCTCATCATTTGGAAAATAAAAACTATGAAACCACAACCACACATAAAAATCGAAGGAATATCAAAATTCCAAATAGGAGAAATAAGAAACAACACAGTCCATTACGATTTTGAAAAAATAAAAACCTACCTCAACATCAAAGGTCACATACTATTCGGTAAAAATTTCAAAATCTACAATGAAGACGAACCTCTACTTTTCAAACTATGCAATTACTTTATCCAGGATCATTATAGTTGTGCACAAATGGGAATAGACACCAATAAAGGATTATTACTATCTGGCCCAGTAGGTTGTGGAAAAACATCACTAATGAAATTACTTTTACATCTAGCGCCACACAAAACTAATTACGAACTCATTCCCTCCAGGAATATTGTTTTCAATTTCAATGCAAAAGGTTATGCTGTTTTTGAAAAATACAATCAAACTCAAAACTATTGTTTCGATGATTTAGGAGTAGAACCAACAGGTAGCCACTACGCAAAAGAGTGCAATGTATTAGGTGAAATCTTGCTCTCTCGTTACGATTTATTTATGCGTAATCCTGAACGCAGTCAGAAGGTGTTAACCCACATAACCACGAACCTCAACGCGCAAGAAATTGAAAAACGTTACGGAAACAGGGTGAGAAGCAGAATGAGAACAATGTTTAATTTAATTAGCTTTGATGAAAACTCAATTGATAAAAGAAAATAACTTTTTATTCGTCACCCTGAACTTGGTTCAGGGTCCCACCAATTATATTAGGTTGTTTGTTGTGGAATGAAAAAACAAAACCCACTTCAAGAGAAGTGGGTTAAAAAAAATTGCTATGAAAAAGATTAGGCCTATGAAAACCTAAGACTCAAATATAGTATTATCTTCCTAAAAATAAAAAAAAACATTTTTCTATTTTGTAGTATTAAACAAAATCAAACTACCTTAAAAAGTAGTTAATATAATGCGTTAACTTATTTGCAATGCCATTGCATTAAATAATTTATATATTTGCTACAATGAAATTCATAGCATTCATATTTTCAATTTATATTCTCGCACTTAATTTTGCACCTTGTGTAGATAATAGTGAAATTGATGATAATGTTAAAACAGAAATTTCACAAACTAATGGTGACGAGCATCAACATCAAGATTCAGATTTATGCTCCCCTTTTTGTATGTGTCATTGTTGTCATATTAATGTAATACAGTTTCAATTCACTTATACAAAACTTGATGTAAATAATTATTATACTCAAAATTTCTTCTACCTAAACGGTTTAGAAACAAATTATTCTACTTCTATTTTACAGCCTCCAAGGGCATAATTCAGTTTTATCTAGGATAATTATATCCAATTTTGAACCTTTAAAGGTTCTTTTCAACTCGAGTAATTCTAATTTTATTAGAAGAATTGAATCAAAAAGTTTAACTGAATTAACACCTTTTCTATGATTAATAAAATCATTGATTTTTCAATCAATAACAAATTTATAATTGGTTTGCTTACGCTTACCATTATTGGAGCAGGTATATGGAGTATGACCCAAGTACCCATCGATGCTGTTCCAGATATTACCAATAACCAAGTACAGGTTATTACACAAGCCCCAAATTTAGGTACAGAAGATATTGAACAAATTGTAACCTACCCAATTGAAGTCGCAATGAGCAACCTTCCAAATGTACAGGAAATTAGATCTATTTCTCGTTTTGGTTTATCGGTTGTTACTATTGTGTTCGACGATGATATGGGAACATATTTACCTCGACAATTAGTAGCAGAAAAACTAAACGAAGTTAAAGAACAAATTCCTGCAGGTTTTGGTGAACCATCAATGGGACCTATTTCAACTGGATTAGGAGAGATTTACCAGTATACATTAAAAGTAGCACCAGAGTTTAAAGACAAATATAGTATTGCAGACCTACGTTCTATGCAAGATTGGATTGTACAGCGACAAATGGCTATGGTAGAAGGTGTGGTTGAAGTAAATGCCATTGGTGGTAAAATTAAACAATACGAAGTGGCTGTTGATCCAAACGATTTAAACGCTATTGGTTTAACTATTACAGATGTATTTAATGCACTTGAAGCTAACAATCAAAATACAGGTGGTGCTTACATTGAAAAAAACCATCAAGCAAATTTTATTCGTGGAGAAGGCTTGGTGCGTAGTTTAGAAGACATTAAAAAAATAACAGTCAAAAACGTTAATAATATTCCAGTAACTATTGGTGATATTGCGACAGTTCAATTTGGTGCTGCAATTCGCTATGGTGCATTAACACAAGATGGAGAAGGTGAAGTTGTTGGTGGTTTAGTAATGATGCTTAAAGGCGCTAATTCCAATAATGTTATCAACAATGTAAAAGAACGAATGGCTCAAATAGAAAAGTCATTACCTGAAGGAATCATCATTCAGCCATTATTAGATCGAAGTAAATTAATTGGCGAAACAACATCTACAGTGTCAAACAACCTTGTTGAAGGAGCTTTAATTGTAATATTTGTACTTATTTTCTTATTAGGTAATTGGCGAGGTGGTTTAATAGTAGCTTCAACAATTCCATTATCATTATTATTTGCATTTATATTGATGAATGTATTTGATGTTTGGGCAAATTTAATGAGTTTGGGAGCTATTGATTTCGGGATTATTGTAGATGGTGCTGTAATTATTGTGGAGAGTACAGTATTCTTAATTACATCCCAAATATTAAAAAAGAAGAGTCTTACAGCAAAAGAACGTGACAAAGTAGCTTCTAATGCTTCTAAAAAGATGATGAATGCTGCATTTTTTGGTCAGCTCATTATTCTTATTGTTTTTCTTCCAATTTTGGCTTTACAAGGTATTGAGGGAAAAATGTTCAAACCAATGGCTATGACTTTCATTTTCGCTATGATTGGAGCGATGGTGCTTTGTCTTACCTATGTGCCAATGATGTCTGCACTAGTGTTAAGAGCTCCGAAAAACAATAAAAAATCTTATGGAGATAAATTTGTACAATGGGTAGAAGACAAATACCAACCTTTATTGGAAAGAGCATTACAAAAAGGAAAGTGGATTATAGGTAGTGCAGTTGTGCTATTCGCAATTGCAGTTTTTATATTTACAAAAATGGGTGGTGAGTTCATTCCGCAGCTTGATGAAGGTGATATTGCATTTCACGCCATATTAAAACCAGGAAGTTCACTTACAGAAACCATTGAAACAACTACAAAAATAGAGCAAATTGTAAAAGCTAAATTTCCGGAAGTTGAAAAAATAGTCAGTCGTATTGGTGTAGCTGAAATTCCAACAGACCCAATGCCAATGGATTTAGCAGATGTTTTTGTAATTCTAAAGCCTAAAAGTGAGTGGACCACAACAACTTCAAAAGATGAATTGATAGAGATGATGAAAGAAGCTGTTGAAATAGTTCCAGGTGTTAATTATGAGTTTACCCAGCCTATTGAAATGCGTTTTAATGAATTACTTGAAGGTGTGCGAGAAGATATTGCCATAAAACTCTATGGTGAAGATATTGACATTCTATCTCAAAAAGCAGAAGAAATATCTAAAATTATTGCAGGTACTGAAGGTATTGGAGATATGAAAGCGGAAGCCACAACAGGTTTACCACAAATGACTATTAATTACAATAGAAATAAATTAGCACAATACGGACTTCATATAAATACCTTAAATCAAACAGTACAATCAGCATTTGCAGGTGGTGTAGCAGGTGTTATTTTTGAAGGTGAAAAACGTTTTGATTTAGTAGTTCGTTTAAATTCTCAAAACCGAAAAGATATTTCAGATGTCCAAAACTTGTACATCAACCTACCTTCGGGAACTCAAATTCCACTGCGTGAAATAGCTGATGTAAGTTATAAAGCAGGACCAATGCAAATTAGTAGAGATAACACAAACAGAAGAACTTATGTGGGTGTAAATGTGAGAGGTCGCGATGTAAAATCATTAGTAAATGAAATAAAATCAAAATTAGATGCACAATTAGAATTACCATCTGGTTATTTCATTCGTTATGGTGGTGCTTTTGAGAATTTGGAACGTGCAAGTAACCGATTACAAACGGTTGTACCTATTGCACTATTACTAATATTTGTGTTAATTTATTTTGCATTGAAATCATTGCCACAAACTTTAATGATTTACATAGCTATTCCTATGGCAACCATTGGTGGTGTAGTAGCTTTATGGTTACGTGATATGCCATTTAGTATTTCAGCAGGTGTTGGTTTCATAGTACTATTTGGGGTTGCAGTTTTAAATGGATTGGTAATGGTTAGTGGTTTGAATGAATTAAAAGAAGAGGGTGTTACCAATCTTAAAGATAGAATTATTGAAGGTACAAAACGAAGAATCAGACCAATTATGCTAACAGCTTTTACAGATGTATTAGGCTTTTTACCTATGGCGATTTCGGCATCTGCCGGAGCAGAAGTTCAACGCCCACTAGCAACTGTTGTTATTGGTGGTTTATTAACTTCTACATTACTAACCTTATTCGTTTTACCAATTTTATACCATTGGGTAGAAAACAAATCGTTTAAATTTATTCCGAATAAAAAGTTGGTTACAGCAACAGCAGTTTTGCTTTTAATGTTTGGTTTTTCTGAACAAAGTAAAGCACAACAGATAAACAATACACTTCCTGAAATAACCTTAATGGATGCGGTAAAACTATCTAAAAGGAATTACCCATTGTTAAAGCAAAAACAGTTAGAAATCACAAAACAGGAACAATTAAAAGCTACTGCTTATGATTTAGGTACAACTGAAGTCTTTACAGGTGGTGAAGAAATTAATGGAGATGAAGGAGTCTACACAACCATTGGAATAGGCCAATCCGATATAAATATTTTTGGTGTTGGTTCAAAGAGGAAGTTACAAAAACAACGAGTACAATTAGCACAAAAAGCTTATCAACTTTCTGTATTAGAATTAGAATTAGAAGTTAAAAAGGCCTGGTCAAAATGTTATCAAATGAAGAGAAACTATAATCTTTATATGGAATTGGATTCCATTTATTCCAATTTCGAACAAGCTGTTGCGTTAAATTATGAAGTAGAAGCGATTTCAAGATTAGAATATTCAGCAGCTAAAAACCAAGCTTTTCAAATTCAAAATAAAAAAATGCAAGCATATAGTGATTATCTAATCGCTCTACAGCAATTAAATTTATGGTTGGTTTCAGATGAAATTTTTACTGTTTCTGATGAATTTGATTCTGCAATAGATTTAAACATTGAAAAGTTCAATATTGAAAACCATCCGTTGTACAGTATGTCGCAGAACATTGTAGATGAAGCAGCAGCCAATTATAAAGTTGCAAAAGCTAATAATTTACCAAAATTCAATCTTCAAGGTGGTTTACAAAAAGTAGAAGGAATTTCTGGGTTTTACAGTTATCAAGCAGGTATTTCCATTCCGTTTTTGTCTGGTACTAACAAAGCACAAATTAGAAGTACCAAAATTGATAAAGAGATAGCCGAAGCCAATGTCCTATTCAAAAAGCAAGAAGTACAATCAAAATTTGTTCAGGCTAAAGAAAATTATATCAA
The DNA here is from genome assembly GCF_042676885.1 of Lutibacter aestuarii. Classification (NCBI taxonomy): domain Bacteria; kingdom Pseudomonadati; phylum Bacteroidota; class Flavobacteriia; order Flavobacteriales; family Flavobacteriaceae; genus Lutibacter; species Lutibacter aestuarii. Next base: position 29,817 of record NZ_JBHTIC010000018.1, on the reverse strand, counting down.
ATGGAAAAACTCTTGGGAATTTTACAAAAACCAGGTATTGCCATTAACAAAGGAACAAAAAACAGGTGCTTTACTGGCGTACAAAGAAGGCGAAATAGAATACACTAGCTTCACACAATTAATAAAAGAAGCCATTCAATCCGAGCTAGATGCACAAACAGCTTTAATAAACTATTTAGAAAGCACATTTCAACTACAATATTTTAATCAATAAGAAAATGAAAAATAAATTATATAAAATCCTAACTGTTATAGTGTTATCCATTACTGTTTTTGCTTGCGGAAACAAAGAAAGTCATAGTGACAATGATGGTCATTCACATAGTGAAAAACCAAAAAATGAAGAAGAACACGGTGAGAACGAAGAAGTAATGCTTTCGCAGCAGCAGTATAATGCATTAAAAATGAAGATTGACACACTTTCATTACGAAATATGAGTGGAAATGTAGAGGCTAATGGTACATTAGAAGTACCCCCACAAAACGAAGCAGCAATAACTTCAGTTATTGGTGCAAATGTAGTATCTATAAAAGTAATTGAAGGTAATAAAGTTAATAAAGGCCAAGTTATGGCTTATCTATCACACCCTAATATTATAAAACTGCAGACTGATTATTTGAATGCTTTTAGCAATAGTAATTTTTTAAAGAAAAACTATGAGCGTCAACAAAAATTATATGATGCAGGTGTTGGTTCTGGTGCAAATTTTCAAAAAGCAGAAGCCGAGTATGAAGCATCAAAAGCTATGGTAAATGGATTGGAAGCTCAATTAAGAATATTAAATATCAATACAATATCGGTAAGAAATGGTACAATTGCACAAAGTATATCATTACGTAGTCCTATAGAAGGGTTTGTACAAAAGGTTGAGGTGAAAATTGGGCAATATGTAGAGCCGCAAACAGAATTATTCGAAATTGTTAATACGCTTCACGTCCACGCAGATTTGATGGTGTTTGAAAAAGATGCCTATAAAGTAAAAAAAGGTCAAAAAGTGACATTTACAGTGCAGTCTATACCAAATACAGAACTTACAGCTGAAATCTTTTCAATAAGTAAAACATTTGAAGACAACCCAAAAGCTGTACACGTTCACGCTGAAATTGAAAATAAAAGAGATAACTTAATTCCTGGTATGTACATTCAAGGTAAAATTCAGGTAAATAAAACTAAAACAAAAGCATTACCTGAAAGTGCAATTATAAAAGATGGAGATAGGTTTTATGCATTTTCAGTAGAAAAAGAAAATGACGACTGGAGTTTTAAGCCTGTTGAAGTGCTTTTAGGTGCAAAAGATGGCAATTGGATTGCAGTTCAATTTACTGAAGAATTAGATAAAACCACAAAATTTGCTTATAATAATGCTTATTACCTGATTGCTGAAATGAAAAAAGGCGAAGCAGAACACGAACATTAAATAATGAAAACAATAGAGGAATTATTAGAATCTAAAAATATACGTGTTACAGCAATGCGATTACTTATCTATAAGTTTCTTGTAGAAAAGGATGTTGCTGTAACATTAAGTGATATCGAAAATGCTTTTGAAAAGTCAGATAGAACTACATTATACAGAACTATTAAAACATTTGAAGAAAAAGGAATCGTACATCAAATAGATGATGGTACAGGTATTACAAAGTATGCATTATGTGAAAAAGGATGTAATTGTGAAATTGAAAATGATTTACACTTACATTTCCATTGTAACAATTGCAATGAAACAGTATGCCTTACAGCTCATAAAATTCCTCAAATTAAAGTGCCTGATGGTTTTGTTGCAGAAAATGTAAACTTGGTGGTAAAAGGGATTTGTGATAAATGTAGCGGTCATTAATGCACTTCCATTGCATTTGTTTTTTCAGCATATTTGCTTTGAATATGCAATTATAATTTGATGATTTTATTTATTTACTTACTAATATATTTTCTGCTAGTTTTTGTAATAAGGTCAGTTTCACTCTTTATAAAAACTAGAGTAAACCCTTTAACTTTTAACAAAACAGATGATGCACACGGTTATAATGGTAAAGTATTTACTTTGATCTCTTTTTTAGAGCTAATTATTGTAAGTATTTATGCTTTTAAATTTGATTGGTACAAATATTTACTCCCTTTTTGGTATTTAGAAAGTGTTACTTTATTAAAAACAGGCTGGGGACTCTTAATTCTTTCGCTAATTGTAGTATGGATTGCTCAATCTAATATGGCCAATTCTTGGAGAATTGGAATAGATGAAAAAAACAAGACATCGTTAGTTACCAAAGGATTGTTTTCGATTTCAAGAAACCCCATTTTCCTTGGGATTATGATTGCAAATATTGGATTGTTTTTAGTGATTCCAAACGCTTTTACATTAGTAATAATCGCATTATCAACAACAAGTATAAATACCCAAATTAGATTAGAAGAAGCATTCTTAAAACAAGAATTTGGAAATGATTATTTAGAGTATGCAAAAAAAGTAAGACGTTGGATATAAATATTTAATTTGAAGAATTTAGAATAATAATGAAAAAAAAGAAAGTCAATTTAAGAGATTTAAAGCCAAAATCTACAAAGCAGCATAGTCACAATGATGGTCATAACCACGGCATTGTAAATAGTGCTACTTTCAAAATTTATTTCCCTGCAATCGTAAGCTTTTTAATGCTTATGATCGGAATAGCTTTAGATTATTTTAATGTAGCTTTTTTCAAAGATTGGTTACGTATAAATTGGTATGGAATTGCATACTTGCCTGTTGGATTTCCCGTGGTTAAAGAAGGTTGGAAAAGCATTAAAAAAGGAGATGTATTTACAGAGTTCTTTTTAATGTCTATTGCTACAATTGGAGCATTTGTTATTGGTGAATATCCTGAAGGAGTAGCAGTAATGCTATTTTATGCAGTTGGAGAATTATTCCAAGGAGCTGCTGTTAAAAGAGCCAAAGGAAATATCAAAGCATTATTAGATGTCAGACCAAAAGAAGCTAACGTTTTTCGGAATGGTGATTATACAAGTGTTTCACCAGAAGACGTAAATATTGGCGAAAAAATTCAAATTCGTGTTGGCGAAAAAATTCCTTTAGATGGTATTTTACTATCAGTAAAGGCCTCATTAAATACCGCAGCTTTAACAGGTGAAAGTAAACCAGATACGATTACAAAAAACGCAAAAGTATATGCAGGTAGTATCAATTTAGAAAGTGTGATAGAAGTTGAGGTAACAAACAAGTTTGAAGATAGTTCAATTGCCAGAATATTAGATTTAGTTCAAAATGCTACAGCACGTAAATCGAAAACAGAATTGTTCATTAGACAATTTGCACGTATCTATACACCAATTGTAGTGTATTTAGCAATTGCTGTTACATTTCTACCTTATTTTTTTGTAGAGGAATATATTTTTAGAGATTGGTTATACAGAGCATTAATTTTCTTGGTAATTTCTTGCCCTTGTGCTTTGGTAATATCTATCCCATTGGGTTATTTCGGAGGTTTAGGTGCAGCTTCAAAAAATGGAATATTATTTAAAGGTGCTTCATTTTTAGATGCTATGACCAAAATAAATACATTGGTAATGGATAAAACAGGAACTGTTACCAAAGGTGTTTTCAAAATTAAGGAAATAAAGACTGTTGGCTGGGAAGAATCTGAATTTATGAAATTCCTAATGGCTATGGAAGGACAATCCACACACCCTATTGCAAAAGCCATAATGAAGTATAAAGAAGTTGGAAAAGATTTTAAAGCAGTAGAAGTATCTGAAGTTGCAGGAAAAGGATTAAAAGGCATTGTGAATGGTAAAATAGTTTTAGTTGGAAATAAAGCCTTAATGCATACAAATAACATTGATGTTCCAACTGAAACTGAAGCTATTGTAGAATCCATTGTTTTGGCAGCTATCGATAATAAATTCGCAGGTTATGTTGTAATTGCAGATGAATTAAAAGAAGATGCTAAAGAAACAATTACAGCATTGCATAAAGTAGGTATTAAAAATATAATGATACTTTCAGGTGATAAAGATTCTATTACCCAACAAATAGCAAATGAATTAAATATTGAAAAGGCCAGAGGTGGTTTATTGCCAGAAGATAAATTAAATGAAGTTGAAACTTTAAAGAGAAATCCTGAAAATAAAATAGCTTTTATTGGTGATGGTATTAACGATGCACCAGTTTTAGCAGCAAGTGATGTAGGTATTGCTATGGGTGGTTTGGGAAGTGATGTTGCTATTGAAACAGCAGATGTTATTATTCAAACCGACCAACCTTCAAAAGTGGTAAAAGCCATTAAAATAAGTCGTTCTACTCGTAAAATTGTATGGCAGAATATCATATTAGCTTTTGGTGTTAAAGCTATTGTTTTAATTCTAGGAGCAGGTGGTTTAGCAACAATGTGGGAAGCTGTATTTGCAGATGTAGGTGTAGCTTTATTAGCTATTTTAAATGCGGTTAGATTGCAACGAATGAAATGGAGTTAAGCGTTAAACTCCTGTTAAATTTATTTAGAATCATTATAATTTGTTACCTTTGTTACCAATATGAAACAAATTTTCCATAAAATAATGTCAATATTAATGGCTTTTGTAGTGTTATGCTCTACAATGTCATTTACTATTAATACGCATTATTGTGGAGATAAATTGGTTGATTCAGCTATATTTTCAAAAGCAGAAACTTGCGGAATGGAAATGGAATTAGCAACTTCAACTAATGAATGTTCTGTATCAAAGAAAAATTGTTGTAGTGATGAATTTGAAAAAATTGAGGGTCAAAATGAATTACAATCTTCAATAGATACTATTTCTTTTGAGCAACAAGTATTCATTACTTCATTTATTTATACGTACGTAAATCTTTTCGAAAGTATAGATAGCGAGGTATCTTTATATGATGAAGATCAATCCCCTCTCGTCTGCAGGAAAATCTACAAACTAGACGAAACATATTTAATCTGATTTTAAAACAATTGACTGTTTTATCCTATGGCTGTAAAGTTATAAGGATAATTTGTTGTATTCGGTGTTTTTAACACCATTGTCTAATTGTTTAAAATCAAACTTATGCTAAATAAAAGCATTAAATTTTTAATAGAAAATAAACTGGTAGCAGTATTATTACTAGCACTGTTTATAGGTTGGGGTATCGTAAATGCACCCTTTAATTGGAATACAGGATTTCTTCCTAGCGATCCTGTAGCAGTAGATGCAATTCCCGATATTGGTGAAAACCAACAAATAGTATTTACAAAATGGGACGGTCGTTCACCACAAGATATTGAAGACCAAATAACCTATCCATTAACAACATCATTACTTGGTATTCCAGGGGTAAAAACCATTCGTAGCTCATCTATGTTTGGCTTTTCAAGTATCTATATCATTTTTGAAGAAGATATTGAGTTTTATTGGAGTCGTAGTAGAATCCTTGAAAAATTAAATTCCTTACCAAGTAATTTATTGCCAGATGGTGTTAACCCTTCATTAGGTCCAGATGCCACAGGATTAGGGCAAATCTATTGGTATACATTAGAAGGAAGAGATGAAAACGGAAATGTAACTGGTGGTTGGGATTTACACGAATTACGTAGTATTCAAGATTACTATGTGAAGTATGCGTTATCTTCTGCAAGCGGTGTTTCTGAAGTAGCGTCAATTGGTGGCTATGTACAAGAATATCAAGTAGATGTAAATCCAGAATTAATGCGTCAATACAATATTGGTTTACATCAAATTGTAAAAGCAGTAAAAGAAAGTAACAGAGATATTGGAGCGCAAACTTTAGAAATTAACCAAGCCGAATATTTAGTTAGAGGTTTAGGCTATATTAAATCTATTGCCGATATAGAAAATGCCGTTGTAACTTCTGAAAATTTCACTTCAATAAAAATAAAAGATATTGGCAAAGTATCACTTGGTCCGGCAACACGAAGAGGGTTGTTAGACAAAGAAGGTGCTGAAGTAGTTGGTGGTGTGGTTGTAGCTCGTTATGGTGCAAACCCTATGGAAGTTATCAATAATGTAAAAGCCAAAATTGAAGAACTTAAAGGAGGCTTACCTACTAAAGAATTAGCTGATGGAACAGTTTCTCAATTAACATTGGTTCCCTTTTATGATAGAACAGAACTTATTGAAGAAACCTTACACACTTTAAACGAAGCATTAACACTAGAAATATTAATTACAATTTTAGTAATTATTGTAATGGTCTTCAATTTAAGAGCATCCATATTAATTTCAGGTTTATTACCAGTAGCTGTATTAATGGTATTTATTACAATGAAACTCTTCAATGTAGATGCAAATATTGTTGCGCTTTCGGGAATTGCAATTGCTATTGGAACTATGGTCGATGTTGGAGTAATTCTCGCTGAAAATATGATTCGGCATTTAGATGAAGAAAAACTACGTTTAAATGAAGATGGCACACCACTAACAACAAATGAAATTGTATACAATGCCACTGCAGAAGTTTCAGGAGCAATATTAACAGCAGTTCTAACTACAATTATCAGTTTTGTTCCAGTATTTACAATGATTGGTGCTGAAGGTAAATTATTTAGACCTTTAGCTTTTACAAAAACAATGGCACTTTCAGCATCGTTAGTAATCGCGTTATTTTTAATACCTCCTTTTGCGGCCTTTTTATTCAGAAAAACGGTATTAAAAAAGACAGTAAGTTATTTTATAAATATTGCCCTAATTATTGCAGGAATTTCAGCTATAATTTTGGGTTATTGGCTTGGAATCATTTTAATTGCTTTTGGAGTTACAGGGATCTTAAATTTAAAAGGAAAACTTGAACCAAAAAATGTTAATTTAATCAACATAATAATTGCGGCTGCATCAGTAGTGCTTTTATTAACTGAATATTGGAGACCTTTAGGTGTTGAAAGAAGTATTCTTATAAACTTACTATTTGTAGCAATTATTTGCTTTGGAATATTAGGTATATTCTCTGTTTTAAGAAAGTATTATGCGCAAATTTTAAAATGGGCTTTAGCTAATAAATTAGCATTCTTAATCATTCCAACTACAGTGCTTATTTCAGGTATTTATATAATGAATAACACTGGAAAAGAATTTATGCCTTCTCTTAATGAAGGTTCATTCTTACTAATGCCTACTTCAATGCCACATTCAGGTGTTGATGAAAACAAGAGAGTTTTACAACAGTTAGATATGGCAGTTGCTAGTATTCCAGAAATTGAAACAGTTGTTGGTAAAGCAGGTAGAACAGAATCAGCATTAGATCCTGCACCATTATCTATGTACGAAAATATTATTCAGTACAAATCTGAATATATGAAGAATGAAAAAGGTAAAAAACAACGATACAAAGTAAATGACAAAGGCTTATTTGAATTAAAAGATGGTCGATTAATTCATAACGAAAATATAGCTGTCAGTTCGAGCGCAGTCGAGAACAAAGCGATTATAAAATCAACTTTATTAAATGTCCAAAGCTCTCAATTAATTGAAGATAATGATGGTGAATTTTACAGAAATTGGAGACCTGAAATTAAATCTCCTAATGATATTTGGAACGAAATTGTCAAAGTTACAAAGTTGCCTGGAGTAACATCAGCACCTAAATTACAACCTATTGAAACTCGATTGGTAATGCTGCAAACAGGTATGCGCGCACCAATGGGAATTAAAGTAAAAGGACAAGATTTAAAACAAATTGAAGCTTTTGGCTTGGAATTAGAAGCTATCTTAAAACAAACTGAAGGTGTAAAAGAACAAGCCGTTTTTGCAGACAGAATTGTTGGAAAGCCTTATTTACTTATTGATATTAACAGAGAAAAAATTGCACGTTATGGTATTTCTATAGAAAATGTTCAAGAAATACTTAAAGTTGCAATTGGCGGTATGCCAATAACACAAACAGTTGAAGGAAGAGAGCGTTATTCCGTAAGGGTGCGTTATCCAAGAGAGTTAAGAGCAAACCCAACAGATTTAGAACAAATTTATGTTCCTGTAGAAAAAGGAAGTCCAGTTCCTTTAAGCGAATTGGCAACCATTCGCTATGAACAAGGTCCCCAAGTTATTAAAAGTGAAGATACTTTTTTAGTGGGTTATGTACTGTTTGATAAGTTAGATGGTTTTGCTGAAGTAGATGTTGTTGAAAATGCACAAGCCTTATTTCAACAAAAAATAGCATCGGGTGAATTAATAGTCCCTAAAGGAATTAGTTACAAGTTTACCGGAACTTATGAAAATCAAATTAGAGCTGAAAAAACACTAGCTGTGGTTGTACCATTAGCATTAGCCATTATCTTTTTGATATTGTATTTCCAGTTCAAATCAGTAACAACTTCTTTAATGGTATTTACAGGAATTACCGTAGCATTTGCAGGTGGTTTTATAATGATTTGGTTATATGGGCAAGACTGGTTTTTCAATTTCAGTTTGTTTGGTGAAAATATGCGAGAGCTATTCAATATGAAAACCATCAATTTAAGTGTGGCAGTTTGGGTAGGTTTTATTGCACTATTTGGTATTGCTACAGATGATGGTGTGGTAATGGCAACCTATTTAACACAAACTTTTGATAGAGACAAACCTACGAATAAACAAAGTATTAGAAGTTCTGCTTTAGCAGCTGCTGAAAAACGAATAAGACCTTGTTTAATGACAACAGTAACAACAATTTTAGCCTTGTTACCTATTTTAACTTCAACAGGAAAAGGTAGTGATATTATGATGCCAATGGCAATTCCAATTTTTGGTGGAATGGTTATAGACATTACTTCATACTTTATAGTTCCTGTTTTGTATAGCTGGAGAGAAGAATTAAAACTTAAAAAAACAGCATAATGAAAAATCTAAAAACAGCCTTTATTTTAAGTGTATTACTTATCACAGTTAACACAAATGCACAACAATTAGAAACGCTCTTAAAAGAGGCATTTAATAACAGTCCTACAATTCAGAAGTTTGAATTGCAATATAAAATTAAAGCAGAAAAAGCGAACGAAGTAAATACACTTCCAAATACAGAATTTGGGCTTGGATACTTTGTAAGTGAACCTGAAACAAGAACAGGAGCACAACGTTTTAAAATTTCAGCAAAACAAATGTTACCTTGGTTTGGCTCAATTACCGCTCGTGAAAATTATGCCAATTCGTTAGCTGATGCTTCGTTTGAAGATATAGTTATTGCCAAACGAAAATTAATAGTAGCTGTATCACAATCCTATTACAATTTATATGAAAATAAAGCAAAGCAACAGGTTTTGATTGAAAATATTGAACTATTAAAAAACTATGAAACAATGGCTTTAACTTCTGTTGAGGTAAATAAAGCCTCGGCAGTAGATGTATTAAGGTTACAAATGCGACAAAATGAACTAGATAAATTAAAACAATTATTGCATCAGAAATATATTGCAGAACAAACAACATTAAACAAGTTGTTGAATCGTGATAAAGCTATTGAAGTTCGTATTGAAAACAATCTTGAAATACCTGCTGATGATTCTTTTTTAAATACAAATAGTTTAGAGTTACATCCCGAATTATTAAAGTATGAAAAATTGTACAATGCGGTTGAAAAGTCAGAATTATTAAATCAAAAAGAAAGCAACCCTTTAATTGGTTTTGGATTAGACTATGTCAATGTAGAAGAAAGACCAGATATTACAATAAGCGATAATGGCAAAGATATTTTAATGCCAATGGTTTCAGTATCTATTCCAATATTTAATAAGAAATACAAATCAAAAAGTAAGCAAAACAACTTGCAGCAGCTTGAAATAAAAAACGAAAAACAAGAGCGTTATAACAAATTACAATCTTTACTTGATGCTGCTATTAATGAAAGAATTTCAGCAAAAATTAGTTACAATATTCAAGCTAAAAACTTAAAGCAAGCCGAAAATGCTGAAGATATTCTAATTAGCAATTATGAAACCGGAACTATTGATTTTAATGATGTTTTAGACATACAAGAGTTACAGCTAAAGTTTCAAATAAATCAAATAGAATCAGTTAAAAATTATTACAATCAAAGTACAATCATCAATTATTTAATTTCAAATTAAAACTTAAAAAATGAAACATATAAAATCAATACTAATAATCATATTCATATTTACAATCAACATAACATTTGCTCAATTAAAAACAGAAGAGTTTAAGGTTGAAGGTAAATGTGAAATGTGCAAAAACAGAATAGAAAAAGCAGCCAAATCAGTTAAAGGTATAAAAACAGCTAATTGGAATGTTGAAAGCAAAATGTTGAAAATTACATTTGATCTAAAAGAAAGTAGTGCCTACGAAGTAGAGCAAGCAGTTGCAAAAGTTGGACACAGCACAAAATATGTAAGTGCTTCTAAAAAAGCTTATAATTCACTACCTAGTTGTTGTAAATACGAATTGACAGATGCAAAAAAAGGATGTAATCATTGTAATTAATTAATCGTTATGAAACACACATTTCACATACACGGTATGACTTGCAACGGTTGTCGCAGTCACGTAGAAGAAACACTTTCTAAAGTAAAAGGTGTTTCAAAAGCAACAGTTGATTTAGAAAAAGCTGAAGCTACAATTGAAATGGAATCACATATTCCGTTAAAAACATTTGAAGAAGCCTTAAAATATGATGGTGGCAGGTATAGTATTCATAAACTAGGAGTTCATATACCTAAAAAAATAAAAGAAAAAGAACTTCAGAAAGGAGAAGGAAGTGGTACTTACTATTGTCCAATGCATTGTGAGGGAGATAAAGTTTATAACAAAGCTGGTGATTGCCCAGTATGCGGTATGGATTTAATTGAAGAGAAAAAAATGGTTGCTTCAAATATTCAGTTTACCTGCCCAATGCATCCAGAAATCATAAAAGACGAACCTGGATCTTGTCCAATTTGTGGTATGGATTTGATTCCATTAGAAGCGGATGTATCTGAAGAAGATAAGACTTATAAAAAGCTGCTAAATAAGTTTTGGATTGCTGTTTTATTTACAGCTCCAATTTTTTTAATAGCTATGTCTGAAATGTTAGAAAATAATCCATTGTATACAGTTTTAGAACAAAACCAATGGAATTGGATTCAATTCATATTATCAATTCCAGTAGTTTTTTTTGCTACTTGGATGTTTTTTAGACGTGCTTGGACATCAATAAAAACATTGAACCTAAATATGTTTACCCTAATTGGAATAGGTTCTGGAATAGCTTGGATTTTTAGTGTTTTTGCAATGATATTTCCTAATGTTTTCCCTGAAGATTTTAAAACTTCAGAAGGAAACGTATTTGTATACTTTGAAGCAACTACAGTTATTTTAACATTAGTATTACTAGGGCAATTGTTAGAAGCAAAAGCGCATAGCCAAACAAGTGGAGCAATAAAGGAATTATTAAAATTAGTTCCTTCCACTGCAACATTAGTAATTGATGGAATTGATAAAGTAATAGCTATTGATAAAATTGAAAAGGGTAATTTATTACGAGTTAAACCAGGTGAAAAAATCCCTGTTGATGGTAGTATTATTGAAGGCCATAGTAGTATTGATGAATCTATGATAACAGGAGAACCTATTCCTGTAGATAAAAATGTAGATGACAAAGTAAGTTCAGGTACAATCAACGGTACAAAGTCGTTTATAATGAAAGCTGAAAAAGTCGGTTCAGAGACCTTACTTTCTCAAATCATTCATATGGTAAATAACGCAAGTCGTTCTAAAGCACCTATTCAAAAGTTAGCTGATAGAATATCAAAATACTTTGTTCCAATAGTAATGATTGTTTCAGTAATAACATTTATCATTTGGGCTGTATTTGGTCCCGAACCTGCTTATGTTTTTGCATTTGTAAATGCAATAGCTGTATTAATTATTGCGTGTCCTTGTGCATTAGGATTGGCTACGCCAATGTCTGTAATGGTAGGTGTTGGTAGAGGTGCTCAATCTGGTGTATTGATTAAAAATGCGGAAGCATTAGAGAAAATGAATAAAGTAGATACACTTATTGTTGACAAGACAGGCACGATTACAGAAGGAAAACCATCAGTTGAAAAGGTAATAGCAACAGACTCTATAGATGAATCTATTTTAGTACAATACATAACATCTTTAAACCAATATAGCGAGCATCCGTTAGCAGCAGCAATCGTAAACTATGGTAAATCAAAAAACAGTTCAATTACTAAAGTAAGTGATTTTGAAGCTGTGGCAGGAAAAGGAGTTATAGGTAAAGTCGAAAATAAAAATATTGCTTTAGGTAATGATAATTTATTAAAGCAATACACAATTACTATTTCTGAAAGTTTATCGAATAAAGTTATAGTAGAACAAGAGCAAGGTAAAACAGTTTCATACATAGCAATAGATAATAAAGCAGTAGGATATGTCACAATTTTCGATGCTATTAAAACTACAAGTCAAAATGCTATTAAAGAATTACAAAATAATGGCGTTGACGTAATAATGCTAACAGGTGACAATAAGAATACTGCAAAATCTGTAGCTAAACAACTAAACCTAAAACACTTTAAAGCAGAATGTCTTCCACAAGACAAATTAAATGAAATAAAAATGCTTCAAAATAAAGGGAAAATAGTTGCAATGGCAGGAGATGGTATTAATGATGCACCTGCTTTAGCACAATCTGATGTTGGAATTGCAATGGATAAAGGTACTGATGTTGCTATTGAAAGTGCATCAATAACATTAGTAAAAGGCGATTTACAAGGTATTGTAAAAGCTAAAAAATTAAGTCACGCTGTTGTAAAAAATATAAAACAGAACCTGTTTTTTGCATTTATATATAATGTTTTAGGTGTTCCTATTGCAGCAGGTATTTTATATCCATTTTTTGGATTATTACTATCACCAATGATTGCAGCTTTAGCTATGAGTTTTAGCTCGGTCTCGGTAATTGTAAACGCATTAAGATTAAGAAATATTAAAATTTAAAAAAATGAAAAAATATTTAATTTATATTGGCATATTAGCTGTTGGACTTCTTCTGGGAAAGTTCCTGTTCAATGATTCTTCAAAAAATAAAACAGAACATAATCATACTAGCACAACAGAAACAAATCAAATGTGGACGTGTTCAATGCATCCACAAATAATGCAACCAGAAGCAGGTGACTGTCCTATCTGTGGTATGGATTTAATTCCTGCCGAAGCAGGTGCTGATGGTTTGTCTGCAGATCAATTCAAGTTAACAAAAAATGCAATGGCATTAGCCAACATTCAAACAACAAAAGTTGGTAAGCATTTAGCTGAAGATAATGTGCTTAAATTATCTGGTAAAATTGCAGTAAATGAAGAAGTTAATTCAGTTCAAGTCAGTTATTTTTCAGGAAGAATAGAAAAACTAAATGTAAATTTTACTGGTGAAGAAATTCGTAAAGGACAATTATTAGCAACTATCTATTCACCTGAATTATATGCTGCTCAACAAGAATTATTAACTGCAATTTCATTAAAAGAATCTCAACCAGAATTGTACAATGCCGTTCGTAACAAATTAAAATTCTGGAAACTATCAGATAATCAAATAAACCAAATTGAAGCCTCTGGAAAAGCAAAAGAATTTTTCCCTGTGTATGCAACAGTTTCAGGTACCGTATCTGAAAAATTGGTTGAACAAGGTTCAGCAATAAAACAAGGACAACCTTTGCTGAAAATATCAAACTTAAGTACAGTTTGGGCAAATTTCGATGTGTATGAAAACCAGATAGGCTTATTTAAAATAGGTGAAGAAATTACGATAACTTCTAACGCATACCCTAATAAAGAGTTTAAAGGAAAAGTAAGTTTTATTGACCCCGTTTTAAATACTAAAACCCGTACGGTAACTTTAAGAGTTGTATTAAAAAATAAAAACAATGAATTTAAGCCAGGAATGTTTGTTGAAGGTAAAGTAAATAATGCCACATCAAATACAAATGATATACTAATGATACCTGCATCGGCAGTTCTTTGGACTGGTGAAAGGTCTATAGTTTATGTAAAAACCAATCCTAACGAACCTGTTTTTGAAATGAAAGAAATTGTTTTAGGGAACCAAATTGGAACAAATTATCAAGTTTTAAAAGGTCTAAATAATGGTGATGAAATAGTATCAAATGGTACGTTTACCATAGATGCTGCTGCCCAACTACAAGGTAAAAAAAGTATGATGAATAAAACTGGCGGAACTACAATGACAGGTCACGAAGGGCATCTTGGTATGGAAAATAACATTTCAGATGCTACAGAACATTATGAAATTAATAAACGATTAGAAGCTCCAAAAGAATTTCAAAATCAATTAAAAACAGTGTATGAGAACTATATCATTCTTAAAGATGCATTGGTAGAAGACAATTCAAAAGAAGCTACAAACAGTGCCAAAAAGTTAATTTCAAGCATTCATAAAATAAATATGAAATTACTAAAAGGCGAAGCACATAAGCATTGGATGACTGTAGAAAAAGAAATTAAATCTTCAACAATCGCTATTTCAAATACTGATGATATAAAAGTTCAAAGAGACCATTTTAAGCATTTATCTTCTCATTTAACCAAGGCAATTCAACTATTTGGAATAAACGAAATAGTATATGTAGAATTTTGTCCAATGGCAGATAACAATAACGGTGCATATTGGTTAAGCAAAGAAGAAAAAGTTCTTAACCCTTATTTTGGAGATGCAATGCTTAAATGTGGTGAAGTAAAACAAGTAATAGAATAAATTAAAACAATTATTAATATTTTAAATTTTAAAACAATGAAAAAAGTAATTTTAAGTATAACTGTAGTAGCTTTATTCGTAGCTACAAGCTGCAAAACAGAAACAAAAAAAGATAAAGAGCCTGTAAAAACAGAAGCCAAAAAAGAAATGGCAATGGAAGTTTACCAATGTCCTATGGATTGTGAAAAAGGCAAAACATACGATGAGAAAGGAAATTGTCCAGTTTGTAAAATGGATTTAAAAAAGGTAGAGAAACACGCTAAACATAATGATGAAGATCATTCAGGTCATAATCATTAGAAACTATAAAAAGAGTCCTCAAAAGGGGCTCTTTTTCATAAAATAATAAACACCCCATCTACAGCAGTATTTTTTTAATCTTTACGTCATTCTGAACTTGTTTTGAATCTCATCTTTAAAAGTTAGTCAAGTTCACAACAAACCAAAAATACAGCTTCCAATTCCGCACAGTAAGAGCTTGAAAAAAGCACTTACTTTTTGCCTTTGCGCTTTTCAAATCCGTTTCCATAAGTAACAATAGAACAAAATAGAAACATTCGTGCAGGTAATAAGGTGTTCGCAATACGCACCATTTTGTTACATAAAATATATCTGCAAGGTAAATCCAGAAAAGTACGTCATTCTGAACTTGTTTCAGAATCTCATCACTATAAGTATAGATATAGTTTTAAAACCTTGCATATACCATAAATAGCACTAATTCGTCCACAGTCCTCATTTAGCACTAGTTCATTTATTTTACTTCACACATTCCACGCATCACTCACGCATAGCTATCTTTTACCCCTAAAACCCAATAAGGTATAAATGCATTTTTATTAGGGGTAAACCGCTATTACACTATTTTCGCTCGCCTGCTGCTCACTTCGGGCTAATCAGGTTGTCACAGTTTTTGAAGGCATCCATTTTGCATATAAAATAAACCGCCTGTCCTCACGAATGTGGGTATCTTATAAATGTATTCTTCAATTTTATTTGATTCTGCATCGATAGGTATTTAGCGGATTTATTACATATTGCAAACGCGCACAAGAGCAAAGTATTCCATTAAATTTATAGGATTAATAATTATTTAGTATTTAAAATACACTCACAAAAACGACCTATTAAAATAGCTGTAGAAATACAAGTTATCGAAACGTATGAGTAATCCAAAGAGCGAAGCGGCCTGGAGTCGAAAGTGAGGTAGCGTAGTATTCAAAGCTATTTTAAGAAGTCTTGATTTTTTGTTTCGTTTTGCATCAAGGCAAAATGAATATGACTAACAATTAATATCACTACATAAATTGCACTTGTTTTTCCAACCGCTTCAAAAACTCCGCCAACCTTGCGTGTTCCACGTAGTCGTAGCACGTACTTATGCCGATGGCAACGTACTCTTGCTCCAACACCCTCGTTCAACTCGCTGCGGCTCGCTTTAATGCTTCGCGATTACCTGCTAAAAGAAACTTAAAAACATTATATAAAACGATACTACAAATAACATAATTACAAATTATCTAAATTCTTCAACATTTATTCAATGTAGTTAAAAACATATTTTTGATTCCAATCAATAGCAGTTAGTTTTTTAAAAAACAACTTCAAAATATCTCTTACATAAAACAAGTATTTAGGTTCAAAGTAAAAATAAAAAACATAGCAAATATCGGTTGTTACCATCTCCAGCCGCTTTCTGCCTTTCAAGGTCAAGCCCGTTGGGTTTTGAAAAAAACCTCCACCTCACAATATTTTTAGTAATGATTTCAACTATCAATTTAGGTAGTGTTTTTTACAAAAAACCTTGACAGTCATATCCACACAACCTAGCTGTGGCTATCTTTTTTCTTTTGTTTTCTGAAAAAATTATGTGCGCGAAGCGCATAATTTTAAATGGAGAACTATGTCAACTTATGAAATCAAGACACACCAGGAAGGAAGAACCTACAACAAACCACACTTTTTTATTTTAAACAAAGGTTTAAATAGTGGTAGGCCAATGGAGCAACCTTGCCCAAACTGTTTTGTAATCACAACCGCTTCAGAAGAAACTCGGGAGTCTTTGTATTACCTATGTTTATCACTTAAAACAGGTCAATTCTTTGGCTACTATTTAAAAGGTAGTGTTATTCCGTTTATCTGTATTTCAGATGCAAAAACGGTAATAAATACAGCCTTACAAAATTACGAGCTGCAGCAATGGGAACTAAAAGTTGAAAAGCTTAAAAAAATTACAGCCTTTGAGCAAAATCTAGAATTGCAATTGCAAGCGATTTCAAAATTAAAAATTGCCTTGTTGAGGTCTTGAATTTTTTCTTGTCATTCCTGCGTAGGCAGGAATTCAAACCAACAACAAAAAACCAATAACTAGAATGATGAAACTAATAATTGCAGGAACCAGAACCTTCAACGACTACAAAAAACTATGCACCGAATGTGACAACATTCTCCAAGATCAAAACAATATTGAAATTGTTTCTGGAGCCTATTACAGAGGAGCCGATAAACTTGGAGAACAATACGCAAAAGAAAGAGGATATAAAATAATAAGATTTCCTGCAGACTGGAATAAATACGGAAGAGCTGCAGGACCAAAGAGAAACCAACAAATGGCAAATTATGCTGACGCATTAATTGCCTTTTGGGATGGAAAAAGTAGAGGCACAAAAAATATGATTGATTTATCGAAACAATTGGGTTTATACTTGAAAATTAGTTGTTATTAATAAGCATTTTAAAATAACCCATATTAATAATCAATTTAAATAAACGGATTCTATTGTTATATAATTTCATTTACTGTAATTTAGTAGAAAAATAATTGCTAACTATATCATATTAATTTAATAAAATAGGTAGCCTAGATGTATATCTGGTTTTAACCTAATAACTAATGGAATTAATTTGTATTAACAAGTTCTATTCTATTTGAAAAAAAACTATGAGTACAACAAAAATACCTGATAAAATTATAAAACTTCTTCTGATAAAATCGGGAGGAAGATGTCAATATAAAGGTTGTAATATTTCATTATATCAGGACTTGGTAACAAAACGATTTTTCAATAAAGCATATTTAGCACATATTGTTGCAGATTCTCCAGATGGACCAAGAGGAGATATAATTCGGTCAACCTTACTTGCAAAAGAATTATCGAATATAATGTTGCTTTGCGATACACACCATAGACTCATTGACAGAATAGAAGTTGATGAACATCCAGAGTCACTTTTGTTAGAAATGAAAAAAGAACAAGAAGAACGAATTGAACGAATAACAGCTATAAACCCAAATAACCAAAGTCATATAATTACATACAAAGCAAATGTAGGAGAACATACTCCTGTTTTAATATATGAAACTGTAGTAGAATACCTTCTGCCTGAACACTATCCTGCACAATCTAAAACAATTGATTTAGGTCTGACAGATAGTCCCATTAGAGATAAAGATGAGGAATTTTGGATAACTGAAGTAAAGGTTTTAATTGAAAACTTCAATCAGCGTTTAGTAAATTCAATTAGACAACAAAATATTAAACATATATCATTATTCGCATTTGCTCCAATGCCTTTACTTGTCAAATTAGGAACTTTAATCAATGACATACAGAATGTTGAGATTTATCAACCAATCCGTAATCCAAAGACTTGGAAATTATCCAATGATTCAATTGATACGATTTATAAAATAATCAAACCAAAATCTATTAATCCGATAGTTGCTTTAAACATTTCATTAAGTGCAACAATCAACAACGAAAGAATTACAAAATTACTAGGTGATGATTGTTCAATTTATACATTAACAATTGATAAGCCATTTAATGATTACTTGCAATCCAAAATACAACTTCAAGATTTTAGTATTGCTATGAGGCATCTTTTTGATGAAATCAAATCAAATTATACTTCAAAAACTGAATTACACATATTCCCTGCTATGCCTATAGCTATAGCAATTGAATTAGGGAGAATTTGGATGCCAAAAGCAGATATGCCTTTAACAATATATGATGAAAACAAAACTTTTGATGGTTTTAATAAAACAATAAAAATATGCTAACAATAGAACAAAAAAAACAATTCAATGATATTTTCGAAGAATTAAGTAATAATCTTGATATTTCGGAAACTCAACATAATAATGCTGTTAAAAGTTATCAAGCGGTTGGAAATTGGTTATCACAAGAGGGTACTGTATTGGCTAAATATAAACCTCAAATATTAACACAAGGTTCTTTTTTATTAGGCACAGTAATTCAACCAATAAATGATACTGATGATATTGATATTGACCTTGTTTGTGAACTAACAGGGAAAAATGCAGATTGGTCGCAAAAAGACTTAAAAAGAATAGTTGGAGCAAGATTAAAGCAAAATGATGTTTATAAGGAAATGCTCGACAAAGAAGGTCGTAGATGTTGGACTTTAGAATACAGAAAAGAATCTGATAACCTAAAGGAAAAGTATCATATGGATATCCTTCCTTCAATTATTAGTGAAGGCTATTCAATGATATTAGAAAAAGCATTTTCGCATACAGATATTAGCAATGTTGACAATTTAGCAATAAGGATTACGGACAATGAGTCTGATAATTATGATTTTGACTCAAATACAGAAAATTGGTTAAAAAGTAATCCTTTTGGTTATGGTAAATGGTTTTTTAATAGAGCCGAAATTTCTATCAAAAAAATGTTTTCTCTAAATGAATCTATAAAACCTGCTCCAGAATATCAACAGAATAAACTCCCATTACAAAGAGCAGTACAGATATTAAAAAGACATAGAGATATAATGTTTAATGGTGATGAGGATAAACCAATATCAATTATTATAACTACGCTATCAGGTAAATCATATAACCAAGAAGAAAACTTGATTGATGCAATTAAAAATATAATTAATAAAATGCATCTCCATATCGAAGAGAGATATAATAATGATTTAAACAAAACAATAAAATACATCCCAAATCCAGTAAATGAAGAAGAGAATTTTGCTGACAAATGGATTCAATATCCACAAAGAGAAAAGAATTTTTATTTATGGTTGGATAAAGTTAAAGCTGATTTTTCAAATATTTTATCTAAAAGTCAAGGATTACAGTTTATCAATGAATCGATGCAAAATCCTTTTGGAGAAAAATTGACCACTAAAACTTTTAGTAGTTATGGCGAAAGACAAAGAATTAATAGAGAAAATGGAAATCTAAAAGTATCTTCTATTACAGGAACAATAGGTGCTGTTGGCACTAAAATTAAAAATCATAATTTTTACGGTGCAGAAGAGAAAGAATAAAAGAGTATCACTAATTATACAAGAAGGTAAATTGAAATCTGTTTATGCAAATAGTAAAATAAGTAGAAATAGAGAAAATAGTTTAAAATGGGTTGGCGTTATAAAACCAACTCCATTGAGTCAAGAATATGAGGTTAAATTAGTTTATCGTATTAATAAAGGAGTTGACGTTTATATTACAAATCCTAAAGAATTAATGTTATACAATGGTAAAAAAGAATTGCCACACGTCTACTCAACAAAAAAGCAAAAACTGTGCTTATATTTCCCAAAGTATAGAGAATGGACTGTTGAGCAGTTATATACTGACTCTATTATACCTTGGACTTCTGAATGGTTAATGCATTATGAATTATGGTTAATTACAGGGTTTTGGAATGGAGGAGGAAAGCATCCGCCTAAAAATAAAGAAAAGGATAAAACAGAAAAAGAATAAAAAACTGCATACAACAATATTTAAAAAAGCCTGGTTAAAAAAATAACTAGGCTTTTTTATTTATTAGAAAATAATCGCTTCAAAAAATAAGAAACAAAAAAACTAACCACTGCACCAATAACAGCCATAACAACGGTAAAAATTACATCGTTTATGCTAATGTTTAGTGCAGTGGATAGCAAAGTCCCACCAATAACCCCAGACTTTATTTGAATATTGTTTTCCAATTCAATTTCTAAATTTAAGAGTTAGTCAATTTTAGAATCTAGATCCTTTTCTTTCTTTTTATCAGAAACAACAGCTTGGCTTACAGCCGTAGCAACTGTTCCGGCAACTGTTAAGTATGTTGCAACTGTAACTACTGCAGCTGGCAATGAAATTGGAGCAGCAATAATAACACCACCTGCGGTGGCCAATGCAATTCCAATGTTTCTTAATTTTCTAAAAAATGGAGGAGTCGGTTTTTTATATCGTTCTTTAAGTTTCATAAGTTATGATTTAATAGTTAATATTACTTTTTCTTTTCGCTCAAATGCTTGGTAGCATAGCGATACAATTTTTTTAAATAATAGTTTTGAAGTAGTTCCTTTTCCAATACCAGATAAATAGGTAACCGGAGCAATACAACCACGTAATTCTTTTAAAGCATCATTTGCTGGATGAATTAATATTAAGCTTCTATTAATTACATTTTCAAGGATTAAATGATGTTTAAACTTTTCAGAAAATCGAGGTTTTAATACGTAAGTTCCTTCTGGAATACACGAAACAGATTTTTGGTTTTTTCTCCAGGGCAATTCAATGGTAAATCCTAGAAATTTAGAATTCAAGAAAAGGACACTATTCGTGCCCTTTTCAAAATAGGTTCTATGTAAAACCAATTCCATTATACCGTATCAATTTTTACAACTGATAAAGCATTGTAGGTTCCGTTTTTCAACGAATACATTTGTCCGTTTACCTCTTGATAAAATTCAATTCCCAATACAATAAATACAGGGTGTGTTGAATTTGCTGGAGCAGTAACAGTTAAAGCAATAGCAGCTGTGTTAGCACTGTCATAAGGTAAAATAGCAGTTTCATCATTTTCAAAAGAAGAAACTTCATTTTCAAAATCAAGTTCAGCAGCTCCTGTAACTACTTTAAAATGTGTTGTTCCAGAAGGTGCAGCAATTCTTATTGCAGGAGCAAAAGCAGCCAAGTCAACAGAGATATCCCCACTTACTCTGTCGTAAGTTGTTGAAAATGGAGCAAACAACGTAGAACCAAGTTTACCATTCAAATTAAATTCGAATCCTTCCAAAGAACTCAAAACACCATCTTGAATAGTTCTCAATCCACGAGCGTTAGTCGTATCTGTTTTAACTACTTTTAATAAGTCAGTAGTTAATCTACTAACCACTCTTTTGTCTTTTGCATTTTGCAAAAGAATACGAATTGCATTACGTAGAACTTTACCACCTTTACCTGCTCTTCCAAATTCAGAACCATTTTCACGAGTTCTTTGAAACGCAGGATCATTTGCAATTCTAGATTTGTCAACACCACCTTTTTCGCGAGCAAGGTGTCCATCACTCGTTTTGTAAAAGGAAATTCCACCAATGGTTCCTTTTAATTTAATAATACCGGTTTGTTTAGCCATAATGTTATAAATTTTAAATTCTCAACAAATGAAGCTATCTTTATAAAGGAATTAAAAAACCGAAATCCATCCATTCCGAAAACATCCTTTTTATAACAAATAAGGGTGTATAGGTAAAGTATAAATACTAGTAGGATAAAGTATAGATAGAGTATTAAAATGAAGATAGTAAGAGCTTGTATTTACCCAAAAGACATTCAATGCATCACTGGACGTAGTGAACGCTATGGAAGAAAATTATTGAATACAATCAAATTACATTTCGGAAAACAAAAACATCAATTCATTACTTCAGAAGAATTTGCAGAATATAGTGGTATTAAGCTTGAAATTGTAAACGATTATTTGAGAAAAGTATCATAGTATTTGACATTGTTTGGTGCTATTTGTAGTATTAAAATCGTATATTTGTTAGTGAGATTGAGAGTTAAAACCAATCAATGGATATCAATGGTTAGGTCAACAAATCGGTCAACAAAAATTTAATGGAGTAGGGAAGTCCTTATAAATAAAGAGAAATCTCCAAAGGTTCGAATCCCTTCCTCTCTGCTGAAAAAATAAGTTTGCTCAACACTAATGTGTTGAGCTTTTTTGTTTATAATTTTGATTTAAAAAGTATTAAAAAAGTTAATCTAACTACCAATTTAGACATAAATTTCCTCCTTTTTTAAGACTATATTTTCTTTTTTTGTGTAAAGTAGACTTAACAATTTTTAAGTTATTAAGGAAAAGATAAATTTAAGATGGTTACATACGATGCTATTGTAATTGGTACAGGAATCTCAGGTGGATGGGCCGCAAAAGAACTTTGTGAACAAGGACTTAAAACTTTGGTGCTAGAGAGAGGAAGAATGGTAAATCATATCACGGATTATACGACAGCCAATATGGATCCTTGGGATTTTAAGTATCAAGGTTTAAGCAATGCAAGTGAGCTTGAGAAGCAGCAAAAACAAAGGAGAACAGGTTTTGTTACTCATCCAAGTATCAAACACTGGTTTGTAAATGACCTAAAACATCCTTATAATGAAGATAAGAGATTTGATTGGATTAGAGGTTATCATGTTGGGGGACGTTCTATAACATGGGGAAGACAGTGTTTAAGATTAAGTGATTTAGATTTTGAAGCTAACAAAAAAGATGGTATTGCTATTGATTGGCCTATTAGGTATAAAGATATTGCACCTTGGTATGATAAAGTTGAAGAATTTATTGGAGTTTGTGGAGAAAATTTAGGTTTACCTCATTTCCCTGACGGAATTCTCTCACCACCAATGGATTTAAATTGTGTTGAAAATGAATTTAAACATAAGATAATTGAAAATTATAAGGATAGACAACTTACCATAGGTCGTTTTGCAAACCTTACAGGTGATAAAGTACATTTAGGCAGAAGTAATTGCTTGTATAGAAATAGGTGTATGAGAGGCTGTCCTTTTGGAGCTTACTTTAGCAGTAATTCGTCAACACTTCCAGCAGCTCAAAAAACTGGAAATATGACACTGAGGCCAAATTCAATTGTTTCAAAAATTATTTATAACGATAAAAACGGTGTGGCTGATGGAGTTGAAGTGATTGACGCTGAAACCCTAGAAAAAATTGTTTTTAGGGCTAAAGTAATTTTTTGCTGTGCTTCTACGGTTGCCACTACCTCAATTTTATTGAATTCTAAATCTGAAAGATATCCAAATGGTTTGGGTAATGATAGTGGCGAATTAGGTCATAATTTAATGGATCATCATTTTAAAGTTGGTGCTACTGCTATTGTTGAAGGTTTTGATGATAAATATTATAAAGGAAGAAGACCAGCGAGTTTTCATATTCCTAGATTTAGAAATTTATCTGGAAATAAATCTGATCATAAATTTATAAGAGGATATGGATTTCAAGGTAGTGCAAGCAGAAAAAATTGGACTCGAGCTATAAATGAACTTAGTTTTGGAGAAGAATTAAAGGAAGAGTTATTTAAGCCAGGGCCATGGAAGATTGGAATGAGTGGCTTTGGTGAATGTTTGCCTTATCATGAAAATAAAATGTACTTAAATTATGATAAGCTTGATCAATGGGGGTTACCAACGGTAATTTTTGATTGTGAATTTAAAGAAAATGAAAGGGAAATGAGAAAAGATATGCAACAAGAGGCTATAAAAATGTTTCAATTGGCGGGGTTTAAAAATGTAGAAGGTTTTGATGAACCTTGTTATCCTGGACTTGCAATTCATGAAATGGGAACAGCAAGAATGGGAAATGATTCAAAAACTTCAGTGTTGAATAAAAACAATCAAATTCATGGGGTGCCTAATGTTTATGTTACAGATGGTTCTTGTATGACTTCCTCAGCTTATCAAAATCCATCGCTTACCTATATGGCTTTAACTGCTAGAGCAGCTAACCATGCGGTAAAGCAATTAAAAATTAACAAATAAATGAACAGGAGAGATTTACTTAAAACAACCCCTTTTTGGTTAGGCTCTGTTATTGCAACTCCTGCTATAATGCAACTATTAACTTCATGTAGTCAAAAAGAGAACTTATCTTGGAAGCCACTTCTTTTAGATAACAAACAGGCTTTTGTTCTTGAAAATATTGTAGATATTATTGTGCCAGCTTCTAAAACTATAGGTGCTTTAGATGTAAATATTCCTCAATTTATTGATTTAATTTTAAAAGATGTTTTTTTTGAAAACGAACAACAAATTTTTTTAAAGGGTGCGCAATATTTTAAAACTAAGTTTGAAGCGATGTTTAAAAAAGAAGTTGAAAATGGAAGTCGAGAAGATTTTTTACATTTAATTTCTATATTTTTTAAAATTTCTGCAGATCAACAACGTCAAATATTTGAATTATTAAACAAAGCAGAAGACAAGGTTAAAAATAAAGAGTTATACTGCATTTATAAATATTTAACTTTTATTAGGCACTATACACTTTTTGGCTATTATACTTCTGAAAGTGTTGGAAAAGAAATACTACACTATGATCCTATTCCAGGTTCTTATCTATCTTGTGTGCCACTTTCAGATATTGGAAACGTATCGTCTATTTAAAAATAAAAAACTTGTTTTTAGGCATAGGTATCTAATTTATATTTTTTAAGATAATTTTCTGAACCTGTTTGGAGTGCTTCTTTTTTAAAAGTATTTGGCGTTTTTCCAAAGTGTTTTTTAAAACATTTTGAAAAGTATTTTGGATCATTAAATCCTGAGATATAAGCAGCTTCAGAGATACTATAACCATATTTTGCAATAACTATAGCAGCTTTTTTTAAACGTAGTAAGCGTACGAGGTCTACCAATCCTTCGCCAGTTAATGCTTGACATTTTCTATAAAGAACTGAGTAGCTTACATTTAATGCTTCAGCTAATTCTTCCATTTTAAAATTGGGATTTTCAATTTTAGAATTAATAGCCGCAATTAAATTTTCTAAAAAAATATCATCGTTTGATTTATCTATATTAATCTCTGGATTACTAATTACTTCTTTTTTAAAGTTAGAAATAATGTGTTCGGTAGATTTTATGATGTTGTTAATTTTTAATAATAGCTCATTTGTATTAAAAGGTTTATTAATAAATTCAATAGCTCCAGATTTTAAACCTAATATTTTTGATTTGGTAGAATTTTTGGCAGTTAATAAAACTATAGGAATGTGTTTTGTGAGTTTATCTTTTTGAAGCAACGTGCACATTTCAATTCCGTCCAATTCAGGCATCATAATATCACTTAAAATAATGTCTGGATGATTACTTTTTGCATAATAATAGCCTTCTTTTCCATTTTCAGCTAAAATAACGTTATAAATAGGAGAAAATAAATCTTTTAAAAGATGTTGTAATTCAAAATTATCTTCTACAATTAAAATTGTTTTATGGTGTTTTAAGTTGTTTGGTTTTTCTGTGTTTTGAACCTCTTCTTCAATAGCTTTTATATTGTAAGTGTTAGTTTCTTCAGTAACAATACGTTCTTCTTCTAAATAAGCATCTTTAGTAATAGGTAAAGTAACGGTAAAAGTGGTGCCTTCAATTGTAGATGAATTTACTTCAATTTTCCCTCTATGTAAGTCAATTAGCTCTTTTGTTAAAGCCAGTCCAATACCAGTACCTTTGTTTTTTTTACCTGCTTTTGATTGATAAAAAAGCGTAAAAATATTTTTCATTTCTTCCTTTGAAATGCCTGGTCCAGAATCGGACACAGCAATTTTTATGGAGTTTTTATTATTTATTGGTAAGGCAATAAGTTGTATGTTGCCTTCTTTAGGTGTAAACTTAAATGCGTTGGCTAATAAGTTATAAATAATATGTTCAAACTTGTCTTTATCGTACCAAACTTCTGATATATTTTTTGGGCAATTAATAGTAAAGTCTATATGTTTTAGCCTTGCTTGTTCTTTAAAAGAAAGAGCAATGTCATTTATTTCCTTGCATAAATTGTTTTTGGTTACAAATAATCTAATTTTATCTAACTCTTTATTTCTAACAGTGGTAAGTTCAAAAACTATTCTTGATAAACGTTTTACGTTATTAGAAATAATTTGAAGACGTTGTTTTAGTAAAAGGTTTCCATTTTCTTCTGCACGCATTAACATATTATCTATAGGGCTTGATATAAGAGTAAGAGGAGTTTGAATTTCGTGCGACATTTTAGCAAAAAAGTTCATTTTTAATGCATGTAATTCTTTTTCTTTATTATAACTAATTGTTTCAGAAATTAATTTTTTCTTTAAATCGTACCATTTTTTTATTAGTAAACCTATGAATGCTAAAATTAAAAAATAGAAGAAATATGCAATAGGTTTATTCCATAAAGGTTGAGTAATTCTGATATCAATTTTTTTTGGAGGAATGTTCCATACACCATTTTTAGAGCTTGCTTTTACTTCAAAAGTATAATTTCCAGAGGGAATATTGGTATAGGTAGCTAGCTGTTCTTTTTTGGCAGTTATCCATTCATCATTAAACCCTAACAATCTATAAGCATAGTTGTAATTTGGATTTAAAACATTATCAATAGCAGAAAACCTAAAAGAGAATGAAGATTGGTTAGGTTGCAGTTTTATTTTTTTTAAGTAAGCTATGTTTGAGGTAATTTGTTTTGGAATTAAAGAATCTGCAGGTTGATTTAAAATTTCTAAAGAATGAATATACAGTTTTGCTTTAGATTCTTTTTTTGAAATTTCATTGGGTTTAAAACTATTTAAGCCATTTATTCCGCCAAAATAAAGAATTCCTTCATCATCTTTAAAAGCACTTCTTGGTAAAAAGAAATTATCTTGAAGACCATCAATTCCTAAATATTTATTCACTATAGAATCTTTAATGTTAAAGTGTAAAATACCATTTGAAGAACTTAACCAAAGATTATTTTCATTTTCGGCAAGTACAGATCTTAAATCAATATTTTTAAAAGAAGGACAATTTTGAAAAGATTCGTACTTGTTTTTTGTTGGGTCATATTTAAATAGTTTACCATGTGAATTTATCAACCAAATAAATCCTAAACTATCTAATTCCATAAATTTTATTCCTGGAATATCATTGCTATATTCTTTTTCATTATAATAACTTACATAAGCAAAACTTGAGTTTTTAATATCTGATACATTTTCATCAAATCTAAAAAGACCACCTTTAAAGTATCCAATCCATATGGTTCCTTTTTTATCTTCAATAAAACTTTCAGCGATACTTCCTTTTAATCCTTTAGTATTATTATCAAAAGAGGCCAGTAATTTTAAATTACTTGAATATATAGTTAATGAAAGGTTAGATGCAACCCATATTCTTCCTTTAGAGTCTTTAAAAACGCTTCTTACATCTGAAGCTTTTTGTAATAGTGAGTTTTTTATAGGAATGTTATTAAATGTTTTATTTTTTGAGTTGTAGTGCCATAACCCATTTTTATAGGTGCCAATCCACATATTTGATATATCATCCTCAATAATTGACTGAATATAAAATCCTTTTTTTTGTTGATTACTTGTAAAGTATTGTTTTTTAGAACTTACACCGTTTACTGTTTTAATCTCTGTTAAACCAGTGCCATCAGTACCTGCCCATAAAGTACCATTTTTACTTTTGTATATTGATAAAACTCTTGATGGTGTATTATTAGCAGAACCCTCATAATAATTAATTTTATTATTAACTTCTGGTAAAATATTTAAACCCCCATAATTTGTGGCTACCCAAATATTCTCGTGAGCATCTTCATAAATATCAATTACAGTGTTACTACTTAAGGAAAATTTATTATTATTTTGGTGTGTATATAATTGAATGGTTCCTTTTTGAGAATGAATTCGATACAATCCTCCACCATCAGTACCTGCCCAAATATAGCCCTTACTATCACAGTAAAGTGTAATAAACATTTCATTTTTTATTTTATAAATAGGCTTTTTAAAAAGAGCGTCCTGAACAAATTTTTTCTCATTTATATCATAAACAAATAGTCCAAATGTTTCTGTTCCTATCCATAATTTATTGGATAAATCTACAGTAATATATAAGTTTCCTGGATAGTCTGAAAATGGCCCATTAAGGATACTTAATTTATTCTCTTTATTAGAATAATGAAAAATTTTCCCTTTTTCAGTACTTATAAATAAGTCATTTGATTCAGTTTCAACAATTTGTAATATTTCTAAAACATTATAAGCAATATTAGGTATTGAAGTTATTTTATGAAGTTTATTATCAGTGTAATTATACTTGTAGATGTCTCCTTTTTTTGTTCCTAGAACAACCGACTTTTTAGTTGTATGTATTACCTGAACTGGTTTTCCTTTTATAGCATCTATTTGTTTGTAATTTCCTAAAGTATCACAAATAGCTGCCAATCCATTTTTAGTGGTAATCCAAATATTGTTTTTAAAATCTTTAGTAATATCATTTATATAATCATCAGATTCTTTTTGTTCAAATATTTCATTAATACTTGTGTAAAAATAATTATTACCGTCATATTTTGCATATCCTGAAGAATAGTTCAACCAAATATAGCCATTTTGGTCTTGGATAATTTCACTAATATAAAGAGCTCTTTTATTTTGAGTTGGTGATAAGTGAATAAAATTATAGTGCTCCTGACCTATAAAATTTAAACTATTTAGTAATAGATAAATAGTAGTAAATAATAATTTGAAGGAGCGTTTTTCGTTCTTAAAACTCTTTAAAATAGGTTTTGTCATTTAATCCAAATTTAATTTAGCAACCTGCTAAAGCACTTAATTTTAATTTATTACGGGATAAATATATGAACATTTGTTTTTATAAGCATGTAAAATTGATGATTTATCCTCTTTAAAAGTGTAAAAATTAATCATAAAAGAGGATAAATTTTACATAAAAGACTTTTTATTAAAAATCACTACTTGTTAGCTAAAAATATCTACTTGTTTTAAAAATCTAATCATCACTTTTGAGAAACTAAAATTGAGTTTTCTAACCAAAGAGATGTCGATAATAAACTTAATAAACTGATAATTTTTATATTACAATGAAATCAAGAAGAAACTTTATAAAAAATACAGCAATTGCTGGAGCTGGACTTACCCTGCTACCAAACATGTCATTTGGATTAAATTCCAATGTATTTGGAAAAGATCAAAAAATCAGAGTAGGGATGATTGGAGTAGGCTTACGTGGCACCAATCATTTAAATAATGTCTTGTTAAGAAATGATGTATTGGTCACAGCCATTTGTGATATTGATCCCAATAGAATTTCCATTGCATTAGACCGAATAGAAAAAGC
>NZ_JBHTIC010000017.1:0-31492 GCF_042676885.1 Lutibacter aestuarii | reverse complement strand
CATAAATATGTTTAAACCATAAAAAAAGACCTACATTTTGTAGGTCTTTCTGTGTTGCTCCTCCTCTTGGGCTCGAACCAAGGTCGGTTAAACCCTTGCAAAATAAAACTTTTTTGAATTTCAATTATTTATGCCCCCTTTTAATACACCTTTTAACTCGCTTATTTAAATACTATCCTTCTACCTAATATTTGATTTAGTAAAATATTAAAACGGTACATCATCTGATTCATTCTCAATAAATGTATCTTTGAATTCACTAGGTTCTATAATTTCTTTATCTAAAATTTCAATTTTCCAACCTTGTATTGAGTTAAAATATTTAGTTTCACCTTCTGGATTAACCCATTCTTTACCTCTTAAATTATAAGCTATTTTTACAGCTTGTCCAACTTTACAATCATCCAATAGTTCACACTTATCCTGAACAAACTCAATTAAAATTGATTGTGGATATTGCTCATCTGTTGTAACTACAGTTTCTCTTTTTCTGAAACCACTAGCTCCAAATGTTTTAGTTTCATTTATAATTTTTATTGTTCCTGTAACTTCTGTATTCATAGTTTTTATTTTTTAAATTGTTTTATTTTTTATTATAATATTAATTCTATTGAGTTTATTCTCTCGAGTTTAAAGGAACAATCTTCCCTATCTTTCAAATGACAATATCCTTGAAAATGTTCTCCATACCTATAACCCGACGCTATAAAATCACTTGTATATTTAACATTACTTACTACTCTTGTTGTAGTTTCAAAGTTGTAATTCGTATAATTAATTTTAATATTTTTCCCTTCATTTATAGCTCTATCAACAAGTAATTCTACTTTTTTTATATCATTTTTTGAAAAAACATTTACCCTTGGATTTAGTTCGATAATTGGTTTTTTTGGTTGTGTATATGGTTTTTGATAAGTACGCTTTGGAGGAGGTGTTGTTTTTTTGGGTTGCGGAATGGAATGAGAAATGACCATTCTTTCTTCTCGTAATTCTTTTTCAGTTAATGCAGAATTGAGTGGTTTGTATGGTTCGTTATAAGGAGCAAAAGTGTGGTTTAGATAGTTTTCTCGATAGTTTGTGCGTTCCCAGTAACTTGCTTGAGTAGTATCCCAACATTTTTCTTTTACAATATTATCTATATATTCAAACTCAGAAGGAATATTGTATGATGGTTCTATGGCAGCAATAATTAATGCTATTTGGTTTAAACATTGCATTGGTTGATGGTGTACTTGGTATTCTGAAAATCGAATTACAATCCACCCTCTATCTGTAAAAAATGTATCTCGTAGTTTGTCGTTAGGAACACAATGCGTCAATTTTCTACTAACACCAACATAGGGTTCATCTATTTCAATATCTATAAAAATATTTAAACCGGATTTTGAAACCATAGCAATATCTGGTTCATAAGGAATTGTACCTTGTTCTATAGCTAACATTGCATTGTCAAATACATAGAAATCATCTTCAAAAACAGTCTGAATATCTTCTGAAAATTCAGCTTCTTTATAACCCTTTCGTTTATTACCTTCAGGTCGAAACGATCTAATGATACTATTGTGTTGAGGTTTTTTTATCACAGGGTATTGAGAAGTATTTTCTATAATATTATAGGTTGCAAAGTTTACTCTTTTTGTTAGGTCAAAATTTAAAGAATCATCAACGCTTTGCTTAACACTATTTGTTATTTCGTTGGATTTTTGTTCTTTCTGTTTTTCTGTTTTTCTTTTTGCAATCTTTTCGCGATGTTTTTTCTCTATATTTTCCTGAAGTATTTCTAACTTTCGTTCATTTTCTAATCTTATTTTTTCTTTTTTAGTAGCCTCCTTTATAGCTTTTTTTTCATTTTCTAATCTTACTTTCTCTTTTCTATCAGCCTCTTTTTTTATCCTCTCTTGCTCTAATATGGCTTTCATTTGTTCTCTTTCTATACTTTCTTTTCTTTTTCTTTGGGATTCCAGACTTTTTGCTAAGTTTTCTAATCTTTTTTCTTCTTTTTTTCTATAGTATATTTCATCTGCTTTTCTTTTAGCATCTTCTTCCTCTAATTCTTTTAAAATTAATCTTTCCTCTTCAACTTCTGCTTTTTCTAATTTATGTATTTTGTATTTTTTAATCTGTATTTTAATTGCAAACCCCAATACGAAAAGAAGTATTATAAGAGTAAGTATTATAAATGGGTTTTGAATAATTTGTATAAAACTGGATTTTGTTAAGGTTGTATTTAATTCTGAAATACGTTGTTCTATAATATTTGTTTTGTTGTTATAGTAGAACGCTACCTCATTTTTTATAGATGGACAACAACGGTCATCACCTTTAGCATACATTATTTTTGTAGCGTAAATAGTATTGTTTTGTATGCCTTCTACACTAAAACGGTATTGAGGATTAAAGTCTGAAGTATATACGGGTTTTCCATTGATGGTCTTATAGAACCGTGCACCTGCTGCGTGACTTATATCATTTTTAGGGCCCCAAGTATACCAGATTAAAATATCATCAATACCATCATTAGTTAGATCTCCAATAAAGGTTGCTTGTTGTTGAATAACTGCATACTTTTTTATTGTTTTTAGATATGTAGGCACATCACGATTGAATTTTATTTCTGCTTTTTTAGCAATTTCAATACTATTTGAGTTTAGTACTGTTTGACTAAAACAATAAATGGGAAGTAGGTAAAGTATTAAAATCTTATTCATAGTGGGGAAATTTAAAATGTGTTTTAGCTTATAATTTCATTTACTAAATATTCATTTAATTACTTCAATATTTTTATAGCAGGTTTAAGCGCTTCTTCAAACTTTGGTAAGTACTCAATTAGAAATTCATTCATTTTTACCCAATCATTTTTATCAAATAAGTTTACATCATCTAATTGGTATTTGATTCTACTCATTTTAAAATTTGCTAATTCTTCCCATTCAAGTTTAGCTCCAAATGTATTTTCAATTGCTTCTTTATTAGCTAATAGTTTTTTGAAATATTTTTTATTTTGCTGTTTACTTGATGATGATATACTTAATTCTAATCTTACATATTTACCTGTTATTACAAATGTGTATGCTAAACCACTTATACCTGCTCCAGAATTTAACCAATGGTCTTTAGTTGCACATACATTTGAAAAAAGTGTTGTATTTTCTAATTGTGGTAATAATTGTTTCCAATATTCTTTACGAACAGTAAATCTGTTTGGTGTTTTTACATCATCACTATCGGCATACTTTATTGTTAATTCATCTTCAAGTTCAAATAATGTTAAAAGTTTTTTAAGAATATTAAACTTTTGACTGCTTGCTAAATTTGACTCTAAATAATAGCCATTATCTAATTCTTGAGGAGATCTAAATTCTTCAGAATTTCTTGATAATTTAAAATAATCTTTTACTTCTAATAATAGTTGTGGATTCTTTTCAAACAATTTTTGGATTACATAGACATACATTTGAGATACAAACTCTTCTTCAACTTTTGTATTTTCAAAAATGAAATACTCTAATTTTTTATAGGTTGGAGATTCTGCATTGAAAATGTTTTGTTCTTGTCCGTTCTCTAATTCTGGAAGTTTTACATTTGGATATTCCCATATTTTTAAAAATCTATCATAGATTAAATAAAATCTTTCATTATGGTTTGAAATTTCCCAATTATCAATGTTTTTTAAGTAATCATTTAACCATAGGCGACTAAATATATAACCTTGTTCCCCATTTTCGTTATTCATTATTTTTTTATCAATGAATGTTTTGTTACTTAAAGCGCCATTATTACCTGATAAGGTTAAATTAGCAATGGTATTTAAATACCTTTCTTTAAATTGGAAAAAATCTTCTTGTGAAATAGCATTATTCCAATCATTATTAGGTTTTTGAGGGAATATATGTTCAATGGTTATATTCTCATTTGAAGTGTCAACATATTCCCTGTTATTGAAGTTCTCCAATAATTCAAACATATAGTTTCTGTTTTTAGATTGAATATTGTAAACATCTTTATCTTTTAATGCTGATTTTAATTCTTCATTTGTAGGGAACTTTGAGCTACCTCGTTTTTTAATTAATGCTAAAGCTACAGATTCAAAATAATCTTCTGTGTCTACTTCAGCATATAATGCCATAAATATTTTGTTTAAAGCATTAGTAGGTAAACCTACAATAAATCTTCTCCAAGTATATGTTTGAATTAGTTTTAAAATTTTTACTACATCTTCTTCTGAAACCAAACCATTTTCAGCATCTTCAAACACTTGTAACAAAAAAGGGTATGCTACATTAATTTCTAAACGAGAAATGTATTCTAACTCTCTTCTGATATTAGTTTCTTGTACTGTTGTTGGATTTATAAATTTTTTATAGTGTGTAGATAAAGATTTCATATTCTCTAACTCTTGATGATATTCTTCATCTTTATTAGTATATAACTTTTTAAACTCTATGTACACTTTATTTTTATTAGGAATTTTCTTATTACGTAAGGTTAAATAATCTCTAATGTAATCTGAAACTAATGATTTTTGTTTTGTAATGTTTCTTGCGTTTTCTTCAATTGGATTCCAAATTTGCTCAAATACTTTGTTTTGATTTTTAGGGTCTAAATCCATTAAAATGTAATTTCTAATCAAATCTGATTGTGATAAATCTAACCCAGTAGAATTTAAACTTTCAAAAATTCGTTGAGGGTCATCTTTTCCTCTTTCTAAAGATATTTCAACAAATATTAAGCGTTTTAAACCATTTAAAACAGTATTAAAATTTTCTTTATTTATTATGTCTTTGAAATAATTGAAGTTCTCAATTACGTTAGAATACAGGTTAAACTCATTTTCAGTTCCGTGCATTATTGCTTTAAAAGCTAATGAGTTCGCATCGGTTTGTTTTAATTTTAATTTGCTAGATTCTTCTTGTACGTATTGGTTTACTAGAAACATATTGTGCAGCATAGCTGCTTCTTGTTGCATATTATTTTCTTTTGCAAAGCGGTATAAGGCTACGTAAATTATATTAATTGTGGTGAGCCTTTGTTGTCCATCAATAATTACTAACTCTTTTACTTCACTTGTACTATATGCACCTTCGTGAATAAAAACAATACTACCTATAAAATGTGTACCTCTGTTTTCTGTTTCTACAGCAATTATATCGTTTAAGAGTTCTTTACATTCATTATTAGACCAATCATAATTACGCTGATACACAGGTATTACAAATTGTACATTAGGTGATTGTAAAAAATTTATTATTGGTAATTCGTTTGCTTTCATAGAATTTTAAATGGAAATAATTGTTTAATACGCTTTTATGTTTTAATAGTAAATAATAACTATATATCTTTAATTCTACTATCAATATAGTTCCATTCCTCTGTTGTAATATTCCAAAGTTTACACAAGTATTCATCAGTATATAAACGATCATAATTATCTAAATCTGGAATAAAAGCAAATACTTTTTTAGTAACGTGTTGAGAAATAACTCTTTGTAGCAGTAGGAATCTTACAGTTTTTGTTAGAAGATATGTTTTGAAAGATTGAACTTCCATTTCAGTTTCAAATGCACCTGCAATGATAAATGATTCTGTACAACAATCTCCTGGCTTTGCTATACGAGTATTTCCATCGTAATAGAAACCTATTGGTTTTGTAAAATCTGTTTGACCTGCAATAGGTGCAGGTGGAACTAAAAATTTCCATTTATTTAAGTAATTTCCACTATCAACTACATCATTTTCACTAGCAAATTTTAAACCTATTTTTTGTATAAACCAACAAGGAATACCTTTGTCTTTTGGTTTATAATTGGTTGGTAAACTAAATGGTTTTCTTGAAGATACTCGATCGGACAAATTTTTGTTTAATTTGTTTAATTCTAGTACTTTTTTAAGAATAGGGACAGCTTTGTTATCTCTAATAAGAATGTCAAATTCGTTTAAGGCTCTAATATCAGTACTTAATTCCCCATTAATATAATTTGTTATTGTGGTTTTTCCGTTGTATTCTTTGTCCCAAAGGTAATAACATAAACCACCAGCTATATCTACATTGGTAAAACAATCATTAGAATTAGGATAGTCAAATAGTTTAGAAATGTTTTTATCATTTAGCATTGTTTCTCTAAACGTATCTAAACCTTTACCACCTGCATACCATCTTGCAGGCATAATCAAAGAAACATAATCTGGATTAATGCTTTTTGCTATTTCTACAAAGTGATGATACACTGGTTTAGCACTTACACTATTACCTCCATCCATAACTTGATACGGAGGGTTTCCTACAATTGCATTAAATTTCATATTGTTTGAGTTGTTAGTATTCCAATAAGATTGTCCTTTTTTAATTTTCTTAATAAAATTTAAAGGTTTATTGGTAATTTGGTTTACTAAATCTTTAAAATGGTGTGTATTTACTTTGGCATCTCTAAAACCAACTAATGTACGTTTGGTTATACTTTTTGCCATTGGAGTTTTACAAATTACAAAAATGTTATTTGCAACTACTTTATCCCAACATTCTTGTTGCTGCTTAATAGTTAGCTGTTTAAGTTTTTTTCTTGGAAATTCTTCTTCAATTACATTTCTATAAGTACTGTAAGCAACAAATAATGGATATAAACCAGATTTAGAATTTATTTCAAGTAATCTTGTTTTTGTTTTAAAAATACTATTTGTTATCTTTCCTTGAGATATATAGCGAGGTTCAGCAATTGTGTTTTCAAAATTTTCATCATAAAAAACATAACCACCTAGACAATCGCTCATATGCATATTTACAACACGCCAAGGTGTAAGTACTGTTTCTTTATCAGGGTTTTTAAATTTGCTAAAAATAGCTGTTAAACGCTCTATACGGTCTTCAATTGTTAGATTGTCTGTTACTCTTGCTAAAGCACGAATACGTTTCCCTGCTGCTCTAAAAACATCAGGTTCGTAATATTTTTTAAATTTATTAAAAGTAGCTTTTGTAACACCATTAGGCATAAACTCTTCCCAAGATTGGCTGTCTACTAATTGTGTAAAATTATTAATTGTTAGTTCTTCTTCTTCATTTACAATATCAGCACCATAAATTAACAAAGGCATACGTATTGAGATTCCACGTAGAATGGAAACAGCTGTATCTCTATTATTCTTTTTTTCTTTTCGTTGCTCTAATAATTTCTTTTCTTCTTCTGTTAATTCTGTTTTTTTCTTCTTTTTAGCTTTTTCTAATTTTTCATATTCTTCATCTGTAAAACCTTGCTTGTTAATGTCAAGTTCATTTGTTTTAGGCATTGCCTTTGTACTACCAATTATTTTTTTAAGCCCATTGAACTCTTCTAAATCAACTGATTCTAGTTTCATTAGTTGGTCGTTGTTGTATAGGCTAGCATCTTCAAACCCATTGTTAACAACACGCTCTATGTACACTTTTTTAAGCTGCTCTAACATAGTAGAAACATTGTACTCTTTCATTTGTGAACCATCAGCGGAAATAATAGGGCAGAAATTTAAAAACTCTCCCATTATTGTACGGTCTTCATCTGTAGTTTTACCTGCTTTTGAAGACATTTTAGCTGCTTCTGCAATTACTTTTAAAGTACGGTCTGGAGCAAAATCAAATACAAAACATTCTTCTTTAACTTTACCATTTATTGTTGCAGGAGTTTGAACTCTAAATATGGTTTGCATATAGCTAGAAGCTGAAGTGCTGTGTGAACCTGCAAGCATAAATACAGCAGTCCAAGCCTTTACAGAAACTCCTGTTGTTAATCTACCACAAGAAAGTGTAATTGTATAGGTCTCGTGTGGTTTATCGCTAATTGCTTCATTTACTTTTTTAAGAGCTTCTTGATTTGATTCTTCTTCATCGCCATCACCCGCAACATTTACAATGTTAAAATGACTAAATACTGGATGCGATTTTAATAAAGCACTTAATGCACGTGCTTCTTTAACACCAGGTACCATCCATAAAGAATGTCGGAAATTATCACGGTATTCTTCAGTAGCAAAAGGATAGTTACTTTCTTTATCTTGTTTACATATTAAATTAAGAAAATTACTAACATCGTTGCGATGCGTAAAATTTCCAAATTCATCTACTCTAAAAAATTCCTTGAAATTAAACGCTACATCTTCATCTATATAAGCATCAAGTAATTTACCAAGGTCATATGTGAAAATATTCATTTTAGGCAACGAAGCATAAGGGTTTGGGTCACCAAAATGGATTTTATCCCATTCAGCTTTTGCCTTTTGCTCCATTACATAATCCCACGTATAAATTTCTTCTTCTTTATAATCATCTATAAGATTGAAAGGTGTTCCAGAAAGGTGTAATATTTTAGTTTTTGCTTTTTTAACCTCATTAATTACATTTTTACCCAATTGTGTTTGTGTACCTTCGTGGGCTTCATCAACAATTATAAAATCCCAATCTGCACTAAAAATCTCATCGTTTTTATCAAAATTACCACCAACTAATTCAGAACCACGCAAATCCTGTATGGAAGCAAAGTAGATATATTTTTTATCGTCTTTATTACAAAGCTTTTCTAATGTGTTGAATTGACTTCCTTTGTTTTTAGAGCCGTAATTGTAATTAGGTTTGTCATAAAATATTTTTCCAAAATCTTCAAACCAACCAGCATCAACAACAGGACGATGTGTAAGAATTAGTGTTCTTGTGAAATTATGGTCTTTAATAACTTGCAGAGCAGATAATGTTTTACCAAAACGCATTTTAGCAAACCAAAGCATTTCATTACTTTTTTTAAATTGCTTTTTAGTTTTATCTATGGCAATTTGTTGTTCTGGTCTAAAAATTATTGGGTTTTGGGTTGAAGATATTTCACTTGCATTTAAAGAATCTTTGCCTTCTTTTACAGCTTTAATAGCTTTTTTAACAGTTTCTAAATCGGTTATAAACCATTCATTCGCTTTGTTCTTTTTATCAAAAACCTTTCTTTTAATACCCGACCTTAATAAAACATTATGAACTTCGGAATCAGTAAACGAATTTAATGTTCCTTTATCATTATATACGGTAACTTCAGTATGCAATAAATCATAGACAATGCCAGCTGTTTGTGTGTATTGATTTATCCTATTTTTTGCAGCCTTATTAAGTGCTTTACTATTTGGTTCTAAACCCCAAATATCCTCATTGTCTGAAGTTGCTTCTCCTACCTTAAGGCAATCTAAATGATTTAAATCATTTATACGAAAAACGTAAATTAATTTTAGCTTTAATGATGAGGTAAATTTCATTAGCATTAATTTTTTATAAGGTCAATAAATCTAATTCTTCTTCCTTTTTTTCCTGTAATTTTATCGTTATTTGCCCAATCTTTAATTAGGCAATATATACCATTGTGTTTTTTTATATCTTCTTTTTGACACCCAACGCACTCTGTACTTTTTGTTTCTTCATCACCAAAAAGGTCTACATTTGTTTCAATAACAGTTTTACAAGTATTAGGTATAACACCTTTTATTCCGTCCATTTGCCATATGTTCCAAGAAATTATATAAGCAATATATTTTATAGACTTTAATAGAGGTTCTTTGTCAAATTTATATTTATAGTTTTCTATAAACGTATACAACATTGCTTCACGCGCTAACAATAAATTATCTCCTTGCCATTCAAAAGCATAGGTGCTTTTATAAGCAGTTTGGGCGGCTTTTAGCCATTCGCCAGAGGTATTTACATTTTCGTTTATAACTCTTAACTTACGGTCTAATATTCCAATTCTATTTTCAACAGGAATAAAATCCCCAGTAGTAGTGTCGTACCTACTTGTAATATACGGAGCTTCACCACAAGCAATTTCAAGACGTTTGTCATTTACATAATCTTTCCAAGTTTTATTTTTTGGAAAACTTATATTATTTGTATTTACATTCCAACCTTTAGAGCCATCAGAATTTTTAATTTCTTTATTGAAAACATTTTCTTTCTGAAACCAAGTATTATCTATAAGGTTGTTTTGAGCATTACATATCCAAGAAGGTGTAAATACTTCAGCCATATCTTTAGATCTTGATTGTTGTAAAATTATATCCTTTTGAACACGAGGCATTATAATATTACCATTTTCACCTGTAATTAAATTGATTAAAATTTGAGATTCAAAACTGTATGGCTTACCTAAATGTTTATAATTTTCAGTTGCCCAAAATATATTTTTTTGTGTTGTATGGTCACGCAAAAGTGTTTCAAGAACAGTTGGATAACTTTCTATAATTTTGTTTTCTAATATGTCTATTTGGGTGTACAATTAAGTAAATAATTTTTATGAGGTTAGTAAAACTTTAACCCTATTATTAAGAGTTTCTGCTATTTCTTTTTTCAATTTTTGATATTTTTCCCCTCCTTGAATATGAAAGCATTTTATATATGTTTCATTTACAACAACTTCATCTTGCCCGTTAAGGTGATTTTTGATGACTGAGGCTTGATATAATGACATTAAATAGTATTACAATTTTAAATATCTGTTCTTGAAAAGAACAGAGGCAATTATTTCATATAAAAATAAGTTTTATAATTGAATTAACAAGTATTATGATTAAAGTGTTTTAGTTATTTGAAAAATAAAAAAACCCAATCTCTAATTAAAGAGATTGGGTTAAAATAATACACTATAATTATTCTAATTATACTTCCATAAAAAGCCACCACTTTGCTCCCTTTCTCCTCTACACACTCTTGATATACAAGATTTACTAATGCCTGTAATTTTTGAAGCTTCGGCTACGGAATTGTATTCAGCGGTAAACTCACCACCTACTAAATATTGATGAACTACTTTTCTACGTTTATCTGTAGTTGGTGAAAATGGAACTTTATAATCATAACTCCAATAATAACCTCTAAATATTTTATTCACACTTAAACAAGTTCTACTTATGCATTGTTTGTTTGCATTGACTGCATTGGCTGCATCGGTTAAACAACTATAAGTATTCTTCAAGTATCCATCTACAAGATTATATTGATATACAGTTTTTTTAAATCCACCTCCTTCGTCTGAATTGTAACCTTCTTCTTTTGCCTTGAATTCATCGATATACTGTTTTTCTTTCTGAGCTAATTCATCAGTAGATGATGCAGTATCAATTTGTTCCCATTCAAAAGCATCAACTCCATAAGTGCTGATAGCTTCTTGAAATTTACCTGACTCTCCTCTATTTGCTCTCTCTAAATGATCTAATTTTCTTTGTGCAACTGAATTAGTAGTTGCTCCTATATAAACTAATCCATTTTCTAAATTTTGAGCTTTATAAATTATATAATTATTTTCTATCTGCATCTCCTTCATTTTTAACATCTCCATAATTTACTGAAGCATAATAGCCTAATACAGGAGTTTTAATTTTATTCTTTTTTTCTAAATCCTGTAAATAATAACCATACTGTCTTTTTTTAACTCCCAAAACAGACGATAATTTTTCAAACAATTCTTGCTTAGAAAAGGTAATTGAAGAATTTTCATTAAGGTAGTCTGCGATCACATCAGATTTATTATTAGTTCTTCTTCTATCTGTTCGAGCTATAATTTCATCTTCATTAGCATCATCAATATAATTTAACCAGCAATCATTATCAATTACAAATTCCTTTACATTATCATCATCATCTTGCGCATATCTAAAAAACACATTCTTAATGTACCGGTTCTTTTTAGAAGTACAATTAATTCCAATAGCAAAATCAGATTCTTGTGCAAATACCGCACTTCCTTTTATTTTATCCATTGTAATTGCATCATCTCCAATCTTAGGTGTATGGTGAATACATATTAAAGTAATCTTTAAAGAATCACACACATCACGAAGTCTTTGCATTAATTTTTCAGCATCAGCACTATTTTCTAATTGCCCAAGATTCATTCTAGTAATACTGTCAATAAAAACCACTTCTGCTTTTGAATCCTGAATAGTATTTATGAGATTTTCATAATCAACATTTTTAACTATTCTTCTAGTAAAATCAATTGGTTGAAACCTATAATTTTCTCCAATAAGCAACTGCTCAGAATCAATCAATGATTCAAACTGCATTACATTTCTTTCAACTCTATTTTGAAAAAACTCCTCCAACCCAACAAATAATACTTTTTTTGGAATTCCATCTAGTTGATATCCAAAAAATTCTTTTTTACCCATTGCTATACTCATAGCCAAATTTTCACAAAAAATAGTCTTTCCACTTTTGCTAGGTCCAAAAACCAACCCGAATGATTTTTCTTTAATACCATTCCACAAATACTTAGTTTTTGGTTGTGTCTTGTTATAAGAAATCATTTCATTTAAAGTAAGAAACCTTTTTTGCCCTACTTCATTTTCTTCTAATATTTTCATATTATCTAATATTATACCATTGCAATATTCAACAACAGTGTTTATAAACTATTAAAAGGTTATTGGAATATTATACCATCAAAAAAGCCATATCAATTAAAATGGATATAGCTCAATTCAAAATATTAGATTTATATTTTTGGTTTCTTTTTTCTAGTGGTTTCTTTTTTTCTTATTTTTTTATTTTTTACTCTAATAATGACGATATCTAACCTCAATTATTAAATACAAATATACGACAAATAATTGAATTTTCCTAATTTAAATTGAATTATTTTCATTAATTGTGTTATTTTTTTATCATATTTATAATTACACTTTGTAATATTTTTAATTACACACTGCATTAATATATCAAATCAATGCAATCAATGCAGTGAATGCAATTAAATAACTAGTTGAATCATTTTCAGTGGTTTTTTGTTTAGGAAGAAACCATCTCAAAAGCTTGATTATCCAAAATACAGCATAACTTCCATTTCAATTTACTAGTTGTCTACTTTAATATCAAAGTAGTTGTAATAATACCCTTGACCTTTAATTATATACACTGTTTTTAGTTCTTGGGTTATCTTTACTTCCTCTACCCAAACTATTTGCCCCTTCTTTAGCGTACCAATATCTGTCAGGACAAGCACTTTGAAAGGGCAAAAAAGTAATTTAAGTATATTATTCCAAGTAACAATATACAGTTGTTTGGGAGAGCAGTATTTAAGTAAATCTGCTAGTTGTTTGTCATCCATTTATATATTTTTAGTAGATGCTTATGTACAACCAAAAAGCATCAAATTTTAAAAAATAGCTATATTATTTAATTAGACAACAACCAATTAGGCACCTTGTTTTGTGTTGAATTTACTAGGTTATTGATAAGCTCATATGCATTAACATTCCGCTCAAAATTAGAATCTATATAACTGCTCTTGTTTGCCTCTGTGCATAAATTATACAAATTCCATAGGTTTATTGAACCATCTGTATTTCTTCCAAAGTTTGGACAGGTATAATATTCTTTTATAACAGTGTTAATTTGACTATCATTTAAGGTTAATGGAAATACAGTTTTTTGTGCTGTTTTATCTAGATATTGATACATTCTAAGTTTCCCAATTAAATGTGCAAATTGTCTTTCTGTTAACTCAAATCTGCTCATTCGCTCCATCATTCCTAAGTGTTTTACTTGATTGTAATTAGCAAACAATTGCTCCATTTGCAATGCAAGTTCTGTTATAGAACCTATTCTTATGTCATTAGAAAACCCATCGGTGGAAATACATAAATTTGTACACACCATATTTTGAAATCCAATAAAAATCTTGAATTTCTCTAAAGCTTTTTTAGAATATAAATTTTGTTCATTTAAACTCCGAACACCTCCAATACTTAAGGACAATTCATTACCATTGACATTTTGTTTTAAGGAAGGGACCTCTATCATAAATGCACATCGTTCATAATAGATTGTCTTTTCGTGTTCTAATAATTCTTTAGCTGGTTTCCCAATTGCTGAAGGTATTCTCCCTTTCACAATATGACTTACACGTATATTTGGTTTATAGATCTCTTCTCCAGGGAATAAATCTTGCACCACTTCAAATGCTTTTTCAATAAACTGAAAATGTGAAATAGTACTTTCATTGTCTTTTGAGAATACAGGGATAATGCATTCTTTTTGTAGGTGGTTCAATGTCACTTGTTCTGTATTGGCTTCAATAAAATTACCAGTACTTATTTGTGTAATTACTTGTTCCGTAGGTATAACCTGACTATTTGTTGCTATCAATTCCATTTTCTGAATTTTTTGATGGTTGAATAATTTGCTTGTTAGTGATTATTTGAGAAGACACATTTTCAATTTCTGCTTTTCTCTGAATAACACTGTCCTTTATTTTTATTTGGTAGTTGGGATATTTCGAGTAGATATGACGTAAACCTTCTAATGTAGAACATTGGTCAATTTGCACTTGTATTTCTGCTAATTTTTCTTGCTCAGAGACACCATCATTACACCAATCTTTTAAAATTTTACCTGTTCCTTTTGTAATTACAAACTCAGGTTTATTCATAAATAAGCCTGTTCTATCTTTTGATGCTACTGCTAAATGTTTATCATTTATGAGTTCAAAATTGGTAGTTAATTCGTATTCAAATCCTTCACGCGTAATTTCTTTTGTTCCGTGCTTGATGACTTTCGTTCTACCATTTTGGTCACTATCCAAAGAATAATCTATTTTTCTTCTAGTTGTCGTAATTATATGACAACAAGATTGTAAAATAGCATCTATAAATGCTTGATGTCTTGGACTTACTTTTGCCCAATCTTGAAATCTACCACCCAATTGTTCGTGCAATTGTAGACAACCTCCTTTACCCTGCCATTCGTGAGTTATACTATCAATAATAATTACTTCCATAGAGGCTTTTTCACAGGTTTTAATGGCTTCAATATATCGTTCTGGACTATAGGGTTCCTCTAATGTTAATACATTAAAGTCGCCTAAATGTGAATATAGACTTGCGCTGTTATTTTCAGTGTCTATGATAGCAATCTTCC
Organism: Lutibacter aestuarii; assembly: GCF_042676885.1. Classification (NCBI taxonomy): domain Bacteria; kingdom Pseudomonadati; phylum Bacteroidota; class Flavobacteriia; order Flavobacteriales; family Flavobacteriaceae; genus Lutibacter; species Lutibacter aestuarii. The sequence continues at coordinate 16,584 of NZ_JBHTIC010000017.1, read as the reverse complement.
TCCAATCATTGGTAATTCCATAAGCTAATAATAAAGCAGAATAGCTTTTACCAAAGCCACTTGCTCCACTTAACCCAAGTCTTAATTTTACTTGACTTCTTTGTGCTTGTTTTAATTTCATAATTGTTGTTTTTATAGTTTGTAATTAAATTTTAATAGGTTGTAATTGTCTAAAAAAAAGACATAAAAAAAGGAGCTCCATTTCTGAAACTCCTAGTTTTAAATTTGTTTGATAATTTGGTTAAATCACCAATTCTTTGTCAATTACATTGTCTCTCACAATGCTTTCTTGTTCATCCACATACTCATAACGATGTGATAAAGTAATGATTTCTCCTGTAGTAGGAACGGCATATTCATAAGATTCAACTTGAACCTTTTTTATACTTCCAGGAAGTTCTGTCCCTTTTAAAGATGCACAGGTTTCCTCATCAAAAGTACAAGCTATTCTTGCAGATCTAGCTGTTAAATAAGTTCTTCCTGTTTCTCTACTTTTAACAGCTTCTACGCCAGATTGAAGTACTAATGCGTGAAATTCTGTTCCATCCTCTTTTTGATACGTCTTGTAATCTACGATTTTTACCATAGTTTTTAAATTTTTAAGATTATACAATAAAACACGGGGGTATCCCGCAAAATCAAAAAAGAGTGGGGGTTGATTTTTAGATTAAGTCCCTCACTTACTGATTTTTAAAAATAATTTAGATGGTTAAATGTACAATCAATGTGTTAAAAAAAATAAAAGAGAGGGGGGGGGTAACTCTTAGATAATTCCATATTCAAGTTGAAAAAAAATTTCTAAAAAAATTATTTTAGTACCATTAAAATGCATCTAATAAATATTCACTTTATGAGTTGTTTAAAAAAAACTATTCACCTTTTATGTTTTCTAATTACAAAATATTTTATATCCATCAAGTGTAAAATAAAATTTCCCTACGTTAATATTTGAGTCCATATTTAATTCATAAACATATAATATTTCTCCACCTCTTCTATCATATAAAATTTTATGAGAGTAATGATAATATTTTCGATATTCGCTTATCCCTTCTTCATCTAAAAGAAAATTAGGTGTTCTTATTTCAAAATAATATCCATTATTATCATAATCTGTTTGTGTGATTTTTGAAGGACCATAGCTTTTTTCTCCACTTTCATTATCAGTTTTAATAAACGCCTTACTTAAAAAAGTGAAATAGTATTCCTTCTCTCCGCAGTATGTTGAGTTTTCTCCTCTAATATAATTTGTTCCGACATTTTGAGAAACAGATTTAGTCGAAACTAGCCCAAACAGGATAATTAATATTTGAATCATTTTTTTCATAATTTTCATTTTTAAAATTTAATCGTTTTTATTATTATTAATTCTATTTCTTTAACTTGATATAATATCTGTAAACTACTTAATCCAATCCCATCAGACTGAGATAATATCTCCTTAGTTTTCTTATTAATTTTCTGAATTCTTAAGTAATCCCAATTTTCGCAATATATAAATTCATTAGTTGTTGGATGGTATAAATAATATGCTCTCCATTGTTATTTTCCTTGACTAATTGGGTAGGAGAAATCTATATAACCATCAAAATTATAATCATAAAATTCAAAGTATATTTCACCTAAAGCAACTATATCTTCAATATCAACTATTTTTGTTATTAAATGGTTATCATCATAAATTCTCATTTCTTCAATTCCTCCATAATAGCCAATGTTGTCAGAATAACTCAATTGTTCATTCCAATTCATTTCAAAATTATATCTGTCAATTGAAAAAAAGTCTGTTTCGTTAGTTACGACAATACTTTCAACATTTTCATCAGAAAATAACTTCCAATCTATTCCAGATAGATTTTGTGAACTTATGTTCAAACTTAAAAATGAAATAGAAAACACTATAAATAATTTCATCATTAGTTTTTATTGTTATATTATTTTAAAAAGGATCTCCATTTTTACCCTTAGAAATAGGGCGATTCCTACACTCTTCTAATATGAATTGATTATATCCTTTTTCATCTTTACCAATAACATATCTTATCATTAAATCATCTGTGTCTGGATGGTGAAAACTAAAAGCATTTAAATTAGGATGGCAATACAAACATTCTGAAGGTTTTACATTTAAGTTTTTAATTCCTCTCAATAAAAACTCTTTGAATTTATTAGAAAATTCAATTAAAACTTCATTTTTGAACGAGTAAGAATACATTATATCTTCATCTAATTCTGATAAATATGAAATATCTAAATTACAAACAGATTGAATTACACATTCCTCTAATTTTGAAACATCCATAAAAAAATGCTCTTTATGATTTGTTACAAATGAGTTTACTTGTTTAATTATTTCATTTGAAAATAATTCAATTTCATATCTGTTTTTTGGTAATACCCAATAACAATCAACTACAATATCTGTATCAAAAATTGTTACACTATCATTAGGTCCTCTATTCACATATAAATTTAAAACACCCAATTCGTAGTTAACCTTTTTAATTAGCAGTTCTAGATTTATATATTTTTCTTGTAGACGATTATATTCTTTAAGGTTGTTTTTGGATAAAATTTCTTCACCATTTTCATCATTAATATAAAATCCCTTTTCATCATTATAACCACTATTGCCAGGAAGTCTATCTTTTTCAGAGCTTTTATTTACAATAATATTCTCTGAATTTGAAACATTCAATATTTCTTCATCCCACACATTCTTATAGGCAAATACCATTGAATCTTTAGAAGCACCCATATCCTTTAAATATTCCCAATAAATAAGAGCCTCAACTTTTTTAGACCTACTTTTCATAATTAAACATTTTAGTAAACTTTATTGGCTAACTTATTTTGAGTATTACTCCTCTTTAGAATTTCTTTTCCAAAACTACATTTACATATAGCAAATACCAATGAGCTCATTCTTTCTAAATCTATGATTGTTAAAAGCAAATTATTGTTTATAAAATATCATATAAAAGAAAACACCAACTATACCAAAAACAACTATTAAAAATACGTTTGCTGCTACCTCCTGTAATCCCCTTAATGCATCGAAGCCTCTCCAGCTGAAAAATCCTTTTAGAAACCACAAAACACATAATATTAATGCAATAATAAAATAATTTGCACATCCTTTTGAGCCACTTGTTTTAGACTCAGAATTTTGCTCTTCTCCTATTTCCATATTGAAAAAAAATATTTTAAAGACATTTAAAAGTAATCTCCATCCTTAATTTTCAAACCAAGAATCTCACCTAATTTTAAAAAAGCCTTTTTTATTTTAACTGAAGCATCCTCATTATCTGAAATTAATATTTCCAATTTATCAATGTTTGAATTTTTGGAGCCTGAAGATCTGCTTTCCTCATACTTTACTTTCAAATAATTCGGCTTTATATATAAACTGATTTTAAAATAATATCTGTTTTTATCACTTACTCTTGTTGTTGAAACCTTACTAATACCTCTTATATCTATTATTTCAGCCTGACTAAAAAGAATTACCCCACTTTTATCAAGGCTATTATGAAATTCAAAACCATAAATAAATAAATTTTTAAATTCTAAATGAGTAATTGATCTCCCAATGAGTCCTTCAGCATGTATCTTTAAAACATCATTATCGAACATCGCATAATTATCATAACTACCTGTTGGATCGTTAGAATCAATTATTTCAGAAATATATTCTTTTAAATCGTTTATGTCTTGCGAATAATTATTTATTGAAATTAACATTAACAAAATTACTATAGCTTTTTTCATATTAATTTTATTAATTAATACAACTTAATTCATTCTGTAAAATGGAAACATTCTCAGTAACTGTTGAGCCTTTTAAACTACCTTCTAAATAGAAATAAATACTTTTAAGAGGATAATTCTTAAGCTCTTCATAATCTGCTTTTTCAATTTCATACAAACCCATTGCTAACTCCCTACCATTCATTTTAATTAGTTCAGACATTAATGGTTTCAAACTAATTCCCTTTTTATTTGTTGATTGAATAATAAGATTATCAGTTAATTTTTTTGGTGATAAAGATTTAAAAAGAACTGATACATTTAACATTAATTGATCTGATGTAATGTTTTTGTAGATGGATATACCGACCTCATAATCAGATTGTCTTATTACAGGTTTAGGGTTGAAATATTTAATCTCATTTCCATCAGGTCTTATAGTTGTTTTAAAGGCACATTGCCCATTTGAAGGTGTTATATTTAAGATTACTATAAAAAGAAATATTTTTTTCATCTGATGGTTTTGTTTAAAATATAATTATTCATTCAATTTGTTGTAAATGTAATTTAAAACAATCTTAATTTTATTTGATATATATGGGTTTCTAAAAAGATAATTATAAATTAGAGGACTTGTTTTATAATAAAATTTTATAAATAATAACCCAAAAATGGTTTTGGTTAAAACATTATCTCTGTAATTTCTAAAAAAAATAACTTCCTTACTAAATATATCCCTATAACACGCTGTTGCAATGAAACAATTGGACTCTACTTTCTCAAGAGGAACTATAGCCTCTTTTGGTAAAGTATTTTTATAATATGTATTTAAAAATAATGTATTTGCATTTTTATGTTCTTCCTCACAATATAAGCTTACACAATTTTTTACACCTTCATTATCATAATAATATAGATTGAAAATGTACCCTTCTACAAATTCTGTATTTACTGAAGTAAACTTATCTGTAATCGACCTTCCAATTACACTTGCTACAGCAAAACCCTTTCTTAACATATTTTTTGCCATATGCTTTGATTCTTCTTTTTTTACAACCTCCAATTTAGAAGATTTTAATTCTTCAAAATTGATAATGTTAGAACGATTGATGTATACTGTACCCAAATCAGACATATCTTCACCACTGTATTTTACAAAATACAATATCATTCCATTTACTGAAGCTAGAATAGATAGTAAATATCCGTTTTTAACATACCCTTTGGGGTAAAAAATAGTGTCAATCTCTTTAATTCCGCTTTTATAATAAATTACAGCTTGATAATGATTATATATATTAGTAAATTTTAAATCATTTAAGATTTCTCCATTTTCATATTCTTCTCCAGTTAGATAAATTCTTTTATTTTCTAATTTCATAATCAAAAATTATTAATCCTTTTTCTTTTTTTTTTACTTACTCCAAATATTAATATAATTACTACACTTGCTATCCCCAAAACAGACATCTTAGCTTACCCTGAACCTGTACTAGCAAATATGTTAATAATTGAAAAAAATATTAGTGCCATTGTAAGCTTCCACTTACCAATAATTAAATCAGAAAATGTTACTTCAGTAATTTGTTCATCACTTTCTTTTGAACAACCTGCAAATAAAAGGAGTCCAATCATTAATAATAATGCTTGTTTTTTCATAATAATTTTTTTTAATTCTGCCAAGTGCTCACAGTTTTTTAATCTTTTAATTAAGATATGCACCTCTATCTTTAATCTAAAATACTCTTTGAATTTATTTATTCATTATGGAAAACCATAAATTGTATTATTTTTCCAATTCTTATTAATTACTCAAATTTAATAATTTAAGTTGTATTGCGGTCTTCTGTCCGCATTATTTTTTAGAACAATTTAGTCCTTTGTTCTATGTCAGAAATCAATAAGAAGATTTGCAACTACATAGCTGAGGAATGGATACTTAAATCTAAATCTAATAGAACCTTTGCTATTGACCATAATATTGATGAAAAGACTGTAAGAAAAATCTTACAAAAAGAAGGTTATGAAATTCCATTACTCACAATAAGTAGAATTTGTGAAGCTCGAGAAATCAAGATTTCTACCTTTTTTAAGTTATTGAATCTTTAAAAGTTAGATTTACTTTATTTAAATGAAAACTGTATAGATTCATCTCTACTTAAAATCTCAACAATATTACTATCAACCTTACTATTAAATAAATCCTTACTTATAACATACGCTTCAATCATATTATCACTGTAGGGTATTTCAAGTAGTCCCTTAAGTTCTTTTTCAGTATGTGAAGTATCTAACCAACTATTTTCAATATCTCTGTTTAGTAGTATAGGTTGTCGTAATTTTTTATTATGAATTTTTGCAAATAGTGGGCTTGCATTTTTTGTAAGTATCGTATAAGTAACTACATTCTCAACTATGGTATAAATACCTGCTAACCCTATCAAATCATTATCTTTTCTTTTAATATGTATTGGATATTTTTTCTTGTTGTATTCGTGGGGTTCAAAAAAACCACTTACAGGAATAATACAACGTTTAGTCAGTGCTGATTTTTTATATAGCCAATAATCAAACAACTTTTCACTTCGGGCATTTAATCCACTACCATATTTAAGCTGTTGTTTGTAGTACTCTTTTACCTCACTTACTTTTTTAGTAGGTGGTACGATTCCCCAAACAGCAGGTATTAAATGTGTATTTTTTTGTTGTGGAATGATTAATGAATTCAAATGCTCAAATCCATTATTATGATAGTGTGGTGTATCATAAATTTCTCTTAACTTTTCATCAATCAATGCAACATTAAATCTGTTCTCAACTTTCTTTACTTTTTGGGTATGTGAGGTATGAAAACACATTGCTAATAGATATTGATAATTTCAGTAAGATTTGTAGTGTATCGAGGTGATAATTTCTCTTGCTTCATTTTCCAAGTTCTACCCAAATCTTGTGAACCAAATTTCACCTTGTTTTGCCCTATACTTTTGTTCAAACTATCAATAGTTTTCATCAGTTGCAAATGCTTAGGATTTTCTTTAGTAAACAGAGTAAATTGTTTTGTATTCTCAGGAGTTAATCCCATTACTATAACCCCTGCTTTTTTATAATGGTAGCCTTCCTTATAAATATATCTTAGTCCCTCTACAGCATAACGAATTAAATCTATACTTGAATTGGTGGGATAATGCGTTTTTACAACTATGTTTTTTCCATATTGTGGTAAATCCTTTCTGTGCCAATTGCTATGTAAAAAAACCATAATAACATTGCAACAACTTCCTTGTTTACGCAATTTTTCAGCACAACTAATAGCAAATGTACTCACACGTTCCTGTATGCTTTCAAAGTCTGTTAGCATCCCTTCAAATGTGCGTGTAGTTGCAATCGCTTTTTTTGTTTGAACAGCTTCTAAACCTAATGTTGGCTTTCCTTCCAATTCGTGTTTCAATCTTAAACCTACAACACTCAACTGCTTTCTAACCAACTCATCGTGCATATTGATAAAATCATAGGCTGTTTTTATTTTATAGGAATTTAAACGTTTACTATGCTTTCTACCTATCCCCCAAATATCTTCTACAGCTAACCATTTTAAAGCTTTGATTCTTTTAGCATCCGTATCCATTACATAAACACCTCCTGTTTGCTTTGGAAATTTTTTAGCTATTCTATTAGCAACTTTTGAGAGTGCTTTTGTAGGTGCTATTCCAACACTTATAGGAATTCCTGTTCCTTTATCAACGGTCTTTTTAATGGTTTTAGCATAGCTTTGTAAATCTATTAAGCCAAAGCCTTTAAATTGTAAAAAAGCTTCATCAATACTGTATATTTCAATGTCAGGGGTAAAGTTAGATAGCAGGGTCATTACTCTATGACTCATATCTCCATACAACGCATAATTTGAAGAAAATACGTGAATATGATTTTTGTTGAATAAATCCTTAAACTTAAATGCAGGTGCACCCATAGGAACACCTAATGCTTTAGCTTCATTACTACGTGCAATAACACAACCATCATTATTGGATAAAACCACAATAGGTTTATTCCTTAAATTAGGTCTAAACACACGTTCACACGATGCGTAAAAATTATTGCAATCAACTAAAGCATACATATTAAACGTTTTTAATAACAGTAGTTACAATGCCCCAAATAATAAAATCATTATCAGCAGTTACCTTTATAGGTTGATACTTTTCATTTTCAGCAATTAACCAAATAATATCTTTTTCAATTTTAATGCGTTTTACTGTAAACTCTCCATCAATAAAACAGACAGCAATTTTATTGTCTACAGGCTCTAAACTTTTGTCAATAATCAATAAATCACCATTGTTTAGCCCTGCATTTATCATACTATCACCTTTCACTCTTCCATAAAACGTAGTGCTAGGATTTTTAACAAACTCTTTATTTAAATCAATACTTGCATCTAAAAAATCATCCGCAGGGCTTGGAAATCCTGCACTAATACCACTTTCAACAAAGGGCAATTGAATACTTGTAGTAGTATCAGCAGTATAAATTTCAAGGTTAGTAGTATGATGTAATTTCAAAAGTTTCATTGGCAAATGTGTTTTTACAAAATTAGGAACTAAAAAATTACAAAATTAAAACCTAAAAAAAAGTTTTTCACTAAAAACAAAACCACCCCCTAATTGGAGGTGGTAAAATTGCTATGAAAAAGATGTAGGCTTAGTACCTACAAATCAAATATAATGAATTATTTTTTTAATAGATTTGATTTTGTTTTAAGGTTCATTATTTAGTTTAAAATTAAGCATAAATCTCATATTGTGTTATAGCCTGTTTATGTATATTTTAAATATTTTTTCAAAAAAATCTCTTTAGAAACTATTTTATTCTCTTGAAGCCAATAAATATAATTTTCATTAAGTCCTGAAAGTTTATCAATAAAAACTGGAAATTCCATTTTATCAATGAATTTCCTCCAATTTTTTTTTATTAGTCTCGTTTTAAAAAAACTATCTCTTTTGTTTTGAATTATTTTGAAATTTGTCTCTCTTTCAAATATATCATAGTTAATAAATAGTTCTTTACAGAGTTTTTTTAATTCTAATTTTAGTAAATACTGCAAATAATCCATATTGATATTATCATTGAATTTAAAAATTATTAAATCTCCATTTTGACAATCAATATTTTCCAAATTTCTATGATTTTTTATATCTCGAAAAGTGTTTGAATTATAAAAAGCACTTTTAAATTCATCCATATTATAAAATTCAAGTTCAGTAAAAACATCTGTTGGAACTGTTAATTCAAACTTGTTTATTTTTGGTTTAAATTGAGTTACTAACTCTGATTTACTCATAAGGTTTTCTCCGTTTAATATCCAAATAAGTCCATTCTTACCATAAAAATTTTCTCGTTGTTCTATTTCAATTGATTTGATAGGAGAATTTTGAATTTCAATGACAACACCATTATTTAATCGAATATCTGCTCTGTGAAATTCATTTTTTTCATTATCATAAAGTGTAATTTCTTGGTTCTCAATTGGAAAATAATTTTGCCATTTGATATGCCAATCAGTTATTGGCTCGTGCCAATCATCACAATCTTTTACCTTATGACTCCAATGTTTTGTCCTTATCTCTCCATATTTTCCTATTACTTCAGATTTACAAGTTGGACAAATTCCTTTTTCTCCAGATTTATTTACTTCAATTTTTATATCATCTTTATTTAATGCAAATCTCATAGTTTTTCTGTCAAAAAATTGGCTATAACGGTTAGTATATTAAAAGTAGGCGATTACGAAGCGCTAAACTTTCAGTTAAGTACAAAGTTTGATACGACCAAAACCCTTGATATTACTATTATCGCACCTATTTTTTATATACATTGTTACCTGCTGGCTTTACTTCTTTGTTATACATAATGTTTAAATGGTAATACTTCTGATTTAATGTCTTTTCCTGCTGTCAAAACTTCACCAATTGAATCTGCAAAACGAAGAGTTACAGGAGAACCGTCAGCATAAATACAGGCATTGTAGTTCAGTTTTGTTAAAGCTAAAATGTCTTTGCAAACAGTTTCAATATCTTTTTCCCCTCTCATAACTTCAACACTTATTGGATTAGGTGTTTCAAGTCCCAATTGTGTTTGTATTCTTGGTATGTAACCTTTCGTCCATAGATAAGCAAGTTTATCTTTTACAAGTAAAGTTGTTCCTCTTGGTACACAATAAGAAAAGTCTCTATAGAGTTTAAATGTGTTATCGTCCTTGATTCTAACACCAATAATTTTGCTTTTCCCTTCTGTTGCTTCACAAAATCCGCTCCATTCTTCGTCATCAAAACCTGTTTTTGCGTGAATGAATATCTCGTGTGGATAATCGTCTGTTTCCGATTTTTCCCTAAAAGATTCTAAAGACATTGAAAGCAATTCATACGCATCTTTCTTAGTAATATGAAACTCTTTTGTTTTTGGATTGTACCAAGGTCCAATATTTCCTCTAAAAACCATTCCATCACCTGAATCAAGAAACATTTGTGCAGCACAACAAGCATTATTTCTATTTTCCCCTAATTCAATTTGCTTGTAAACTAAACCCAAATAGCAAACATTTTTTCTTACATCACCCAATTTCCAAGGAAGCCCTCCTGATTTGTAATATAAGGTTGTCGAGATATTCCAAGCTTTAGCTGTGTCAAATTGTTTTTCATAATTTATTTTCTCTTGATCTGTCCACAATGTTTCATAAGCAATTGTGCTTTCTCTTATGATTTGAGTAACAACTTTTTCACTTAGTAATTTTGCTTTTAATTGGTTATGAAAGTTAATTTCATATTCATATGCTTCCTTTAAATTGTTCAGTTCTTCAAATAGGAATTGTTGATTACTACTTCTATCCTTTTTTCTTAGACCAACAGTTTTATTGTCAACTGCTTTGGGTATTTTGGATTTAGGTCTTCCGAATTGATAAATTTCATCTGGAATTGCAACAAACCAAACTGTAATGGGAATATGTTCTTCATTCAAATATTTTGTAAGCTTGTCTGCATACAAATTTGTTAAATTGAAAACTCGTTGATGGCCGTCTGTATATTTTAAAAACTCATCAATTTTGCTTCTTGGCACATCAACTTCCTGAATAGCCTCAATATTTATAAAGATATCAAATGTTGATTCAAGCCCTGGGAAATAAGGTCTTGCTACATCAGTTTTTTCAGGTATAACAGGTTGGTGAATCCGTTTTAAATATGACTTCACGTATTCTCTTTGTTCTTTTGACCCAATAATTCCAACGCTGATTTGGCCAATATGCTTGTTCTTTGAATAAGCACCAAAAAGTGTTAAACCATCTCTTGGGTCTTCCATTTTTTGGCCAAATCCAAAAGTTAGTTTCGGTTCAGGTATATGTATTAATTTTGACTCAATCATTATCCTCTGAATTTTCTTGCTCAAATTCGTATACTGAAAGCAAACCTTGTCTTGTTTTGTCTTTTGGGTCAAAATACCCAAAGTCAGCCCAATAAATCTGAGAAGTAATAGGCATTTCTAAAGTGTACTTAGATGATAAAGCAATTTCTATGCGGTCTTCCTTTTTAAGAGCATCAATAAAGGCCAAGAATAAATCTCGCCATTCTTCATTAAACATTCTTTTTCCTTTAGCTCTTCTCTGACTGTGAATTTTACTTGAATCAGTCTCGTCTTTATCATTCTTCAACACATTAAAACCGTCTGTTGTAAAAGTGATATGACTTTTTAAGCTAAATGCCACAATAGGTGATAGTATTGGTTTTACTGAAACAGCATAATGCCACTTTCCTAAACTTTTATGCTTCCCCAACAAATTCTTGGTTTTGAATTTTTTAACCTTTCTGAAAGGATATTGAAACTTAGTTTTAAAGGTATTTAAATTTGCTGGAGTGTAATAATATGCTAACCTTTTATTCGACATTTCATACCAAAACATTCCTCTGTTTTTCATCATTCTATGAAAAACCTCCTTCAATAATTTCTTTAAATGGTTTTCTGAATCTCTGTGAGTTGGAAAGCTACTTGATTCAAAACCAATCAAAACATCTGTAACTTTAATCTTGAAAATATTTTGAGGTTTTACAGAAAAAGTATTCTTGTCTTGGTTGATAGCAAATTCTTTTCTCTCTTCAAATGAACTTAAATGGTTAGTAATCTTACTAATGGGATAATCTGAAAACTTTCTTGCAATGATTGATGCCTGTTCAAGGCTTTGAAATTGATATAAAAAGAAATATTCAGGGAGTTTATTTATTTCCCACCAATTTGTGTAATACAACTCACTTTTTGGAGTGATGCCATTACTGGAAACAAATTGTTGCTCATACCAACTTCCAAAATCAGTTTTTGATTCTTGCTTAGTTTTAAGCACCTTATCTTTTTGCAATTTCTTTTCTAACTGCTTAAAACCATTTGCCCAATTTTCATAAAATGGAATTTGATTCAGTCTATCCGCACCAATAAAAAGATTGTAATTTGAAGCATCAATATTCATCATTATGATAAAATCATTGATACTGTTTTGTTTGCCAATACTTTCTGCAAAACTAAATTCCTTACTAACTCCGTCTTTTAGTTTACCTGCTATTGGGTTTCCATCATTATCTTTTTGGAAGATATTCTTTGAATAAACTAAAAGAAACTTAATCGCTTCATTTCTAATCACGCCATCAATAGTTTCCCAAAATTTTTCTCCGCCTACCAACCCATTTTTATCAATCCAAACTTCATAACCAAGCAATTCAAGTCTGGAGGCTAACCAAATTGTAAAATCGTTATCCTCTGGTGTAGCATGACTTATGAATATTGTTTGCCTCATTAATTGACGTTTGTTTCTATGATTATGTTCGTTTTTTTAGCTTGTAGGTAACGGTTGGGCTATGAGTAGTTGCGTGGTTTAGCACTTAACTTTGCAAGCACACACCAAACTGAAAATCCGCGAGGATTTTCAGAAGTAAGCGAGAACAAGCAATTACTTATAGCCATTGTTGTACACATTTATTCCTCAACTTTTACAGAGGAAACAATAGTATCTTTTTCTTTAATTCCTTTTTTCCCAGACTTTTTTGTTTCTAACACTTCTATTGTTACTTGATATGTGTCTTGAAGATTTAAAAAATGAACACCATCTTTTAGTTGTTTAGAAAATTTTCCGGAATAAATATCTCCATCAAAACTTTCAAATTTGAAACTCGAATAGATGGAATCTAGAGCTTTGTATACTCCTTTGGTCTTTATTTCCTTAACATTTTCGAATTCCAAGGAATTGAGATTACCTAATATGTTGTTTGCTTTCGTTGAATTAAATGTGTCAATAAGTACAGTTTCATTGATTGGATTTGCATATTGTACATTAATCACAATATCGTCTTCTTTGATTTCCTTTAAGAACGAGTTGTATGAATTTAACATATCTTCATTCAAAGTAGTTTTGAATTCACGTAGAGTTTCTAAATCTTTACTAGCATCAAAAAGTTGAAAAAGTGTTTGAGTTATTTTTTCAGAACTAGTTTGATTATCAAATAATTCAGTCTGCTTTGTGATAGGTCTGAGGAAAATACTAAAAGATGCAGCTTTTGCATAAACAAACTCTAATTCGCCCATCTCTTTAATACTTTTTAATTCTCCTTTCTTACGCCTAGGTCTTTCTTCAATTGGAATTTTTGCTTTTGTGTCGTAAATATTAAGAGCTGTTGCTTTATTTAAATCTGTATAATTAGTTAATGCTTTTCCTAATATCGAACTATATATTTTACCATAACCAACCTTTCTGTTTGTTGATTTGATATGAATATTTATTAATTCTTCGCTTGATTTTTTTGCTTCTTCCAGAATATCAAAAACTTTGGTTTCTAATTGAGCTGAAGTTAAATCAAGTTCGAAGTTTTCAATTATTAATTCAAGATTTCTGGAATCGTCTTCTTCAAATTTTAAACCTGAATCTGGTAAATAGTCATAAGGCAAATTATTTGGTGAGCAAATCTGACAATTTCGTATTACATTTTCATTGTCTTTGTCTAAAACGAATACAATTGAATTTAATGGATTGTTCAATAAATTAAAATGAGTGCATTCTCTAATAATGTATGAATTTAGAGAAGTTGAATTAATTTGATAAACCAACCATCTATTGAACTCTTCGTTAGAGTCAACCCAGTCAAATATAAATGGATTATTATTTATGTCTTTATAAACACTCATTAGTGAACCATCAAAATACATTAAGTCACCTACTTTTTCGAGTTCGAAAGGTAGAGTTTCTATTTTGAATCCTTTTATATGTCTTAAATCTTGGCTCAACTATTTAATTGTTTTACGATGGTAAATTTAGGTTTTAAATCACAACTTTCATCTTCGTGAAAAGTAAAATGTCCTCTTTTGTCGGATTCACTTGCAATTCCCTCATTTTTTTCAATTGTTCCCTCTGCAATTGCATTTCCTAAAGTTTTAGCCAAAAGAGGTTTTCTTTTCAAAAAACTAGTCAATCGGTTTTCAGCCTTTTTTAAATCATTGAATAAAGACAAACCGTAACCTTTACATTTATCATCACAGTCATCAAAATCATCAATTCTATTTGGGTCAATTTTCAAAACTGGAATAAAATTATATGGATGTTCAATATCAGAATGAACCCAACGATAAGCCACTTTCTCTTCTTCAACATAATTTTCAGATGGTGGACAATCACAATCCAAATTCGAAATGTCTTCAGCGTATTTATGTCTATTCATTTGATATCGTTTCTTTTAATTGTGTACAACTTCTTTTAACATCTTATTTATCAATTTATTTCATATAAATACAAGGGATAAACAGCAATTTTACAAAACACTAAATTTATGAAAAAAAATAAAAAAAGAGTAACTATCCGTAGATAAATTACTCCTTTCTTCAATTAATAATAAAGTTATAAATTCTACTCTTCTAAATTTCTATAACATCAGCTTTAGGAGCATTCTTCTTTACTGAAGCTATTCCATTCTCCATACCACTTACAGATTCATACATTTCACTTGTTCCAATTACCTGCCCATTGGTTGCTTTTAAATTAAAATAAGGTTTTCCACTTTTAGACTCTAACCTCTCATATTTTGAATCATCTTGAGAATTTTTACGAACTGATTCAATTCCATTGGTACAGCTTGCTTTTGCTTTATACCCTTCACTTGCTAAAATAGCTTGACCATTATTAGCTTTTAGTCTAAATCTATACTCTCCTCCTTTGTCTGTGTAAATTTCAAATTTTGCCATAATAATTTTTTTATTAAAATATATGACACTAAAATAATAAAATTTTTGGTTTATAATTTTCTTTTCAATTTAAATATCTCATCACTTACCTTCTTCTTTATAATTTTACCATAACTAGCTTCAGTGATACCAATACTACTATGCCCTAATAACTTACTTACAATTTCCATAGGAACATCATTATAAAGCAATACTGTTGTCGCAAAGGTTTTTCTAGCTATATGAGTAGTTAATCTTTTATTTATTCCCAGAATACTTGCAACTTCCTTTAAATAGGAATTGTATTTTTGGTTTGAACAAATGTTGAATATACTCTCAAAATTATCATCAATATACTTATCAATTAACATTTTAGCTTTTGGTAGTAGTGGAATTGAAATATCTTTTTGTGTTTTCTCCCTAATCATTTCAATCCATAACTCATCATCAAAACCATTTACAATATGATGCTTTTTAAGATTTTTTATTTCATTATAGGCTAAACCTGTATAACAACTAAAAATGAACCAATCCCTTACTTGTTGGAGTCTTTTTTGAGTAAATTGATATTTTTCAAGTGCCTCCAATTCATCTACACTTAGAAAAACAATCTCAGT
The DNA here is from genome assembly GCF_042676885.1 of Lutibacter aestuarii. NCBI lineage: Bacteria > Pseudomonadati > Bacteroidota > Flavobacteriia > Flavobacteriales > Flavobacteriaceae > Lutibacter > Lutibacter aestuarii. The sequence continues at coordinate 976 of NZ_JBHTIC010000017.1, read as the reverse complement.
TTTTACACTTTTAGTTTTGTACAACATAAATGGATCCCTCTCTAAATACCCTTTTGACAAAGCAACTTTAATGGGTTTTCTAAACCTCTGAATTGATTTATTTATGGTAATCTGCTTTTGATTTTCTTGAACTTTTAAATAATATTCAAAATCAACTAAAAACTGTAAATTCAATTTATTTAATGGGTAATCACTTGCTCTATATTTCCATTTTATAAAAGATTTTACATTGTTTCTAACATAATGAAACTTATTCCAAGTTACTTGCTTAATATCAATTCCAATAAGCTTTTTAATACGTTTTAAGTAGACTTCAAAGTACTCAATAACATTATACTCTCTTATTAGTTTTCCTCCTCTAAAAAGCATGTAGATATCATGTACGCTGAATGATTCTTCTTTAACTTGTAACAATAAAAAAGCCTGACGGATTTTATTCTCTATCAGGCTCAATTGTTGGTTAATTAATGTATTTTCTTTATCTGGTGGTTCTGCTATCTGTTGTTTGCTATTCCAGAAAGATGGATTAATAAATATTCCTGTACTGAATTCCTTTCTAATCTTATTGTATGTGATTCTACATCTAACTGAACATTTACCTGCGTTATTCGTTTTAATTTTATTTATTTGAAATCTTATATTTATTTTCATAATTTTTAGTTTTGGTTTGTTGGAAATGATTAGGACACCTTTAATAATTTTTAGGACACCCCATAGAACACCTTTTCTCATCAAATAAGTTGACAAGTTGGCATTTTCTTGTAAAATGTAAATAGTGTAGATTATGCAACTATATCTCATAAAAAAAGAGTTACATTTCTGTAACTCTTACTATATTTTTAGATTTGAAATTCTTTTATGAATTTCCAAATAATCGAAGTATGTCTTTTTGAGTATAAAAAGTACTTACACCAAAGGTTTGAACAGTTAAATTATTTTGTTTAATCTTAAGCATTTTTTGCCCTTTAATTTTTTT
>NZ_JBHTIC010000016.1:0-30879 GCF_042676885.1 Lutibacter aestuarii | reverse complement strand
CCCTAAACCTACCAAGGTATTGCCTACCAAACTACTTATCATTTTTCCTGAAATACGAGCATCTCTTCCCAAAACTACGGTAAATACTTCCTTGTTGGTTTGTTTTTTTAACCACATTCCATAGGCGGCTGCAAATTTTACCGCATCTAAGGGTGTTAAATTTGTAGAAACTTCTCCTCCAATGGTACCTCGTATTCCTGATATTGATTTTATAAGTGTCATAGATTTAGTTTAAGTTTTGCAAAGTTAAATTTTATAGATTTAATAACGAAAAAAAAAGCTGTATCAAATGATACAGCTTTTTAAATTATAATGTATATGAAAATCTTATTTTCCTTCCATTTTTTTCTTTAATGCAGCTAAATCTCCACCTAAATCTCCAAGAGTTGTTTTATCTGCAGTATCAGCTTTTTTCTGTGCTGCCTTGATATTTTTCTCTTCTTGAGCTTTAAATATTGAAGTATGAGATGCAACTACACGTCTAAATTCTTTGTTAAATTCTATAACTTTAAATTTATCCGTATCACCTTTAGCTAATTTAGAACCGTCTTCTTTAACTGTAAAACGACTTGGAACAAATGCTTCAACACCGTCTTCTAAAATTACAATAAGTCCTTTATCACTTTTCTCTTTTACAGTACCTTCATGAATAGAATCAATTGCAAAAGTATCTTCGTGAGCATCCCAAGGATTATCAGTAGTTTGTTTATGACCTAAGTTTAATTTACGTCCTTCTACATCAAGCTCTAAAACTTCAACTTCTAATTTATCTCCTACAGAAACAAAGTCAGATGGGTGTTTAATTTTCTTAGTCCAAGAAAGATCAGAAATATAAACTAAACCATCAATACCTTCTTCTAATTCCACAAAAACACCAAAGTTAGTATAGTTACGAACTGTACCAGTATGTTTTGAACCTACTGGATATTTATCAGCAATATTATTCCAAGGGTCTGGGTATAATTGCTTAATGCCTAAAGACATTTTTCTTTCTTCTCTATCTAAAGTTAATACTTGAGCTTCAACTTCGTCACCAACAGATACAAAATCTTGCGCAGAACGTAAATGTGTAGACCAAGACATTTCAGAAACGTGAATTAATCCTTCAACACCTTGAGCAACTTCAATAAATGCACCGTAATCAGCAAGTACAACTACTTTCCCTTTTACTGTGTCACCTACTTTAATATTTTCATCAAGTGCTTCCCAAGGGTGTTTACTTAATTGTTTTAATCCTAATTGAATTCTTGTTTTCTCATCATCAAAATCAAGAATTACAACATTTAATGTTTGATCTAACTCAACCACTTCACTTGGGTGGTTAATTCTAGACCAAGATAAATCTGTAATGTGAACTAATCCGTCTACACCACCTAAATCAACAAATACACCATAAGAAGTAATGTTTTTAACAACACCTTCTAATACTTGTCCTTTTTCTAATTTACCTATAATTTCTTTTTTCTGAACTTCAATATCAGCTTCAATAAGTGCTTTGTGAGAAACTACAACGTTTTTGAACTCTTGGTTGATTTTTACCACTTTGAATTCCATTGTTTTCTCTACATATTGATCGTAGTCTCTAATTGGTTTTACATCAATTTGAGAACCTGGTAAGAATGCTTCGATTCCGAAAACATCTACAATCATACCACCACGAGTTCTACATTTAACAAAACCATTAACTACTTCACCTGTTTCGTGTGCATTATTTACACGATCCCAAGCTTTAATTACTCTTGCTTTTTTGTGCGATAATACCAATTGACCAGTACTATCTTCTCTTTTGTCAACTAAAACTTCTACTGTATCACCTACAGCTAAGTTTGGATTGTAACGAAATTCGTTTAAAGATATCACTCCTTCTGATTTAGAGTTAATATCAATAATTGCTTCGCGATCGGTTTTTCTAACCACTACACCATCAATTACTTCACGCTCGTTTACTAAACCTAAAGTACCTTCTAGTGCTGCTTCAAAAGCTTTAATATTTTCTTCATCAACTGCTTCAATTCCTTCTTCGTATTTGTGCCAATCAAAATTTGCTAAAAATTCTTCTGGATTCACTTTTTCTACTTTAGGAGCTTCTGCTACTTCTTCTTTAGTTTCTTTTTTGGCTTTTGCCGCTGTTTTTTTTACTTCAGTAGCTTCTACTTGCTCTTCAGTTTTTTTTGTTTCTTCAGACATTCTGCTGAGATAATTATTTGTATCTTATTGTTATTCAGATTTTTAAACGATAATAACTCCAAGAGATTATTTATAATTTATTTTCTGTTAATTCCTTTTAAATCTGTTCTCGTAAAAAGGAGTGCAAATTTAAGGAATTTATTTTATTATAACAAAAAGAAAATGAAGCTTTTATCTGTTTTAATTAGTCTATCCAATTTTTAAAATCTTTGACTCGTTCTCTACTAACTATAATTTCAGATTCATTATAAGTATGAAGAATTAATTTTAAACGACTATTTGTATATGAAATTATATCTTTTATAGCATTTATATTTACAAAATACTTACGGCTAACTCTAAAAAAGGCTTCTGGGTGCAATTTTTCTTCTAATTGATCTAAAGTATCTTCAACTAAATAGGTTCTTCCATCAATAGTAAACATATTGGTAGCTTTGTTTTCGCTATAAAAACACTCAATTGTTTTAATTGAAATCATTTTTAAATGTTGCCCAATTTTTACTGTAAAACGCTTTTTATAGTCTTTTGAAGAAGGTGCTATCAAATTTTTAAGTTGTTCAATATTTAGGTCTAATTTAGGTGTTGAAAGTTGTGTTTTTTTAAACTGATTTATGGCATTTTCAAGTTCATCAGCATCAATAGGCTTTAATAAATAATCTACACTATTTAATTTAAATGCTTTTAGCGCATATTCATCATACGCTGTTGTAAAAATAATTGCGCTATTAATTTGAACCTCTTCAAAAATTTCGAATGAGAGCCCATCTGATAACTGAATATCTAAAAATAATAGTTCTGGATGTTCATTGGTATGAAACCAGTTTACGGCTTCTTCAACCGAATGTAACATTGCAATAGCTTCAATATTAAATTCGTTAAGCATTCTACTTAGCCTACGAGCGGCTGGTTTTTCATCTTCTACTATGACTACTTTCATTATTGTTTATTGCTGTTATGGATGTTGACATCCTTTTTATTATTCCCAATATTGTTTTTTATCTTTATCCATAATTTCTTTAATCTTTCTATCTTCCCAGTTTTTCCCTAAAATAAAATCCATTCCAAAAACTCCAAATGCGTGAAAAGCTAATCCAATTCCCCAAAAAAACATGGTTCCGTATGAACTCCAATCTAATAAAAGTCCAACACCTTCACCAGATATAAATCTTGCTAAAAATATAAATACATTTACTCCTAAATACACAAATAAATGAACGTAAAATCCTTTAATAGCTTTTACTTTTTTTTGTGCTCTTATATATTTTTGTTCTTCTGAATAATTATTTCTTTCCATTGTATTTTACTTTAGTTGTTTAAATATTCTAAAATTCTATTTGAATTTTTCTTTATCCATTAATTCTTTAATTTTTCTTTCTTCCCATGCTCTGCCCAAAATTATGTTTACTCCAAAGGTGTTAAAACCGTGAATTATAATTCCAATTCCCCAACCTAACATTGGAAACCAAAACCAATGATACCCTGGCGATGTTTTTAAGTTTATAAATATTAAAAAAGGGATGACCAAACAGTAGGATAATAAGTTCCAGTAAAAACCTTTAATTTCTTCAACTTTCTTTTTTGCTCTAATGTATTTTTGTTCTTCTGAAAAATCTGCTTTCATCTTTTTTCTTTTAAATAGTTAATCTATGATTGTTTAATTTAGTATTTATAATAATCTACTAATTATTCCCAGTACTGTTTTTTATCGTTTTCCATAAATTCTTTAATCTTTCTGTCCTCCCAGTTTCTTCCAAAAACTGAGTTATAGCTAAAGGCTTTAAATCCTTGAAATACCATTCCGATTCCCCAACCTAGCATTGGAAACCAAAACCAGTGAAATTGAGGTACATATTCTAAATTAATATAAATTAATATAGGAATTACAATACAATACGCTACTATACCACTGTAAAAAGCTTTTATTTCTTCTACTTGTTCAACAGCTCTCATATACTTGCTGCTTTCTATATTTTCTGATGTTCTCATTGTTGTTGTTTTTTGTGTTAATAATGGCAACTTAACTGTAAAATAAGTTGAATCTTTTTCAATTAATACTTTTTTTAAAGTTAGTAAATTGTACCTTTCTACTATATTTTTTAAACCAACTTTTGTTCCTTTTTCTATGATTGTTTTTGGGTTGTAATTGTTAATTATAGTTAAAAATCCTTTTTCTTCTTTAATGGTTACCTTTAAAGGATTTTCTTCTGAAACTACGTTATGTTTTATGGTATTTTCCAATAATAATTGTAAACTCAGTGGTATTATTTTTAATTCTGGATTACTTGCTTTCTCTGGAATTTCAAAAGTAACTGCATTTTCAAAACGCATTTTAAGCAATTCCATATAGGCTTTAGCAAATAACAACTCTTCATCTAATTCAATTAAATCTTTGTTCTTTTGTTCTAAAACATAGCGATATACTTTAGATAACTTTGTTGTAAATTTTTCTGCTTGTTTTGGGTTTTCACCTATTAATGAAGTTAGTACATTTAAACTATTGAATAAAAAATGCGGATCTATTTGACTTTTTAAAGATTCATATTTTGCTGTTTCAGTTTTTGCAACAATTTGTTGTTCAGTTACTTTTTTTTCAGAAAGCGCTTTATAAAAGAAAATTATGTGAAATATTAAGCTAATAATTACAATTACTACAAATCCAAATAGATAATAATTATAAGCATATGGATCATTTATAAACGAATCTAAAGGCTTACTTAAAATTACAACTAACGTTATAAATCGTAAAACTACCATTCCTAACATCGTTACTATTATTGAACCAAAAGCACCAACTATCAGCCTAATTTTTGAATTATTTTCCCAGTTAAATTTAGCTTCTAAATATTTGAAAAAAAAGGCGTTTAACGTTGTTAATGAAACCGCATATAATAAATGAATACTTAAAGAGATTAATAACTGATTGTACGACACATTAAATCCGTTTGAAAGCAATAACCTATCAATTACAAACACAATCAATCCAATTATTACTGAAACTTTAAGAATATATTTCACATCAGTTTTCATAATTCACATTTCTATTTTGAATATTTGCAATTTAAAACTTAATTTCTAAAGTTAAATCTTTTCCAGATACTTCAAATTTAGAATTTTCAAATTGAGGTGGTCCAAAATTAAACGAGTTATTTGAAGTTCCAAAGTTTTCTTTTGGCATCCCGTTTTCTTCAAAATCCATACGTTTATTTCCGTTTTCATCATGAAAACAAACTATGGCATAAACTCCTTTTGGTACATTCTCAAAAATTACTTTACTTACACCGTTACTTATTGTTGATCCTTTTGCAAATAATGGCTGTTTTAAAAAGCCATCCTCTTTATACAGAGCAAAGTTTACAGTACCATTATTGTTTAAAGCATTTGTAACTGAAACAGTAATTGTTGATAAATTAGATTTTTTTGGATTTTCTTGTGCTTTTACTGCTACCGCCGAAGAAAATAACAGTAAAATGGTTAAAATTAAATTTTGCATACTAATTATTTTTAAAATTATTATTATTTTGTTTTTGACACTTCAAAAGTCATTGAAATAAATGCTTCATAAAATTTTATATTACTGAATTGTCATTTATTTGTGATGAATTGTAAAATCAACGCATCATCATTTATATTTTCATTCATTCTACTTTTTAAAAACTAACATTCGTCATATTTTTAATACAAAAAGTTTGTAACTTTATAGGACTTTTTACAAAAACAGTTAGATTATGAAAATATACGATGATAAACACATTAAAAATGTTGCTTTTGTAGGCGCTAATAAAAGTGGAAAAACTACGCTAGCAGAAACAATGCTTTTTGAAGCTGGATTAGTCAACCGCCGTGGTAGTGTAGAAAACAAAAATACTGTTTCAGACTATCACGAAATTGAACATGAAAGAGAAACTTCCATTTTTGCCACTCCACTTCATACCGAATGGCGCAACTACAAAATTAACATTATTGACACTCCAGGTTTAGACGATTTTATTGGTGAAATTGCTTCAACAATGCGTGTTGCAGATTCTGTTGTGACCGTTATTAATGCTCAACAAGGTGTTGAAGTAGGTACCGAAATTATTTGGAATTATGTAGATCGATTTTCACTTCCAACCTTATTTGTAATTAATCAAATAGACAGTCCTAATGCAGATTTTGACGAAAGTTTTAAAAGCATTGTAGATTTAGTAGGTAATAATGCTGTAAAAATTCAATACCCACTAGTTGTTGATGGTGCACAATGTATTATTGATGTACTAAAAATGAAAATGTACAAATTTGGTCCTGAAGGAGGAAAACCTGAGAAATTAGAAATCCCTGCAGATCAAATTGATATTGCAAATGAGTTTCATAATGAATTAGTAGAAAAAGCAGCAGAAAATGATGAAGATTTAATGGAACTTTATTTTGATAAAGGTACGCTTAATGAAGATGAGATGAGAGAAGGTATTAAAAAAGGAATGTTAAATCATGAACTTTTCCCTGTTTTCTGCGTTTCTGCATTAAATGATATGGGTAGCGGTAGATTAATGGGCTTTATAGATAATGTAGCACCTTCTGCAGCTGATTTAAAACCAGAACAAACAGTTGAAGGTAAAACTCTAGAATGTAAAGCTAATGAACCAACCTCATTATTTATTTTTAAAACACTTTACGAACCTAACCTTGGTCAAGTAAGTTTCTTTAAAGTAAAATCAGGCGAAATAAAACAAAATGATAAATTAGAGAATTCCAGAAATGAAGAAATTGAAATTTTAAATCAATTATACATTATGGATGGTAAAAATAGAGAGCCTGTTGAAAAATTAACAGCTGGAGATATTGGAGCCACCTTAAAATTAAAATATACCGAAACTAATGATACTTTAAGAACCAAAGGCTCTAATATTACTATTAAACCTATAAAGTTCCCTGAACCAAGAATTAGTAAAGCAGTAAGTGCTGCTGATAAAAATGATGAAGAAAAACTAAGTGATGCCCTAAAAAAAATTCATCAACAAGATCCTACAGTTATAATTAAATATTCTAAAGAATTAAAACAGCTAATCCTTTCTTGCCAAGGCGAATTACATTTAGCAACAATTGATTGGACTTTACAAAATATTTATGGAATAAAAGCTGAATTTGAACAACCAAAAATAGCTTATAGAGAAACCATTCAACGCTCAGCAACTACAAGCTACAAGCATAAAAAACAATCTGGTGGATCTGGACAATTTGGTGAAGTACATATAAAAATTGAACCTTATTATGAAGGAATGCCTGAACCTGAAGGTTTTAATATTAGAGGTAAAGAAGAAATTGATTTAGATTGGGGAGGAAAACTTGTATTTTACAACTGTATTGTTGGTGGTGTAATTGACGCCCGTTATTTACCTTCTGTATTAAAAGGTGTTTTAGAAGTTATGGAAGAAGGTCCATTAACTAAGTCTTATGCAAGAGATATTAGAGTAATGCTTTTTGATGGTAAAATGCACGCTGTAGATTCTAATGATATTTCATTTAAAATTGCTGCTGCTCATGCATTTAAAGATGCTTTTTTAAATGCTAAACCTAAATTATTAGAGCCTGTACATGAATTAAATGTAAAAGTTCCAGAAGAATTAATGGGAAATGTTATGACTGATTTACAATCTCGTAGATCAATTATTTTAGGAATGGATAGTGATGGAAAATACCAAACTATAAAAGCTAAAACTCCTTTAGCTGAAATGTATAAATATTCAACTACTCTTCGTTCAATTACTCAAGGTAGAGGAAGCTTTACCACTAAATTTTCCAATTTTGAATTAGTACCAAACAACGTTCAAGAAGAACTCGTAAAAAAGTAAACCTAAATATTAATTATATATCAAAAAAGGACTCATCAAATTAGTGATGAGTCCTTCCTGTTAGTAGTATACTGATTAATAGTTATTAATTCAACCAATTTTAATAATTTCGAAAGTTTTAGATGGTGTTAATACTTAGTACATTATTATTATTTAAACTATTAATCTGTTGTGAATTTAATAAAAATTTTTCAATATAAAAAGAATTTTCCTGACAATTATCATATCACTTATGTTTTACTTAAAAAACACACAAAATTATTGCGATTTATTCAATTTAAAAATTAAGTTTTTATAATACTATAAGATTTTTTGAAATTCAGTATCTTTGCAAAACTATTTATGAAATGATCGTTGTGTATTTTTAATAAAATACTACGTGAATTACATCTGAAAACAAAAACAAAAATTCTATACAGATGAAATTATTTTTAATTACACTTGCTTTGTTAGGGATAGGAGTTGCTGGAATTGCAATTAAAATTTGGGCAAAAAAAGATGGTAAATTTGCTGGTACTTGTGCTAGCCAAAATCCACACCTTAACAAAAATGGAGAACCTTGTGGATACTGTGGAAAAACAGCCGACCAATGTGAAAATAGATAATTGATGCTCGAATATTTATTTATTGCTTTTATAGTAATTTTTTGTATTCAATTTATTTTTTACTTTTTCATTTTTGGTACTATTACATTTTTCAAGAATAAACCAACCAAAAGCAACTTTTCCAAACCTATTTCAATTATAATTTGTGCAAAAAACGAGGCCGAAAATTTAACTAAAAACCTTCCTCATTTTTTAAATCAAAATTATCATACTTTTGAATTAGTACTTATAAATGATAGTTCTTCCGACACTACTTTAGAAGTCTTAGAAAAATTTAAAAAAAAAGCTACTATTCCTATAAAAATTGTTGATGTTAAAGCTAATGAACAGTTTTGGGGAAGTAAAAAATATGCACTAACCTTAGGTATAAAAGCAGCTTCTTTTGACCATCTATTATTTTCAGATGCTGATTGTTATCCAAATTCAACTCATTGGATTACAGAAATGTCACAATTTTTTAATTCTGAAAAACAATTAATTTTAGGCTATGGAGCTTATAAAAAAGTTTCAAAATCTGTGTTAAACAAACTTATACGTTTTGAAACTTTATTAACCGCTATCCAATATTTTTCGTACTCAAAAATTGGCTCACCATATATGGGTGTTGGGAGAAACTTAGCCTATACAAAATCTTTATTTTTTGAGAACAATGGTTTTGTAAATCATATGAAAATAAAATCTGGAGACGACGACTTATTTGTCAATCAAGTAGCTACAAAAAATAATACTACTTTTAATAGCTCTCCTAAAAGTTTTACAATATCAACACCAAAAACTACTTTTAAAGAATGGGTTCAACAAAAAAGAAGACATGTATCTACTGCGTCTTTTTACAAGCCATTTCATAAATTTATGTTAGGCTTATTTTATAGCACTCAAATTAGCTTTTGGCTATTTAGCATTGTTCTTATTTCTTTTCTTTATAGATGGGAAATAGTTTTACCTCTAATACTAGTTAGAATTTGTATTCAATATTTAGTGATAGGGTTTTCTGCTAAAAATTTCAATGAAAAAGATTTAATTACTCTCATACCTTTCTATGAAATATTTTTGATATCGCTACAAATGTTTATCTTTATAAAAAATCTTATTTCAAAACCCTCACATTGGTAAAAAAAAATCAGGATATTGCCGATTTAATTGAAAAAGCTAGAAAAAAAGATCAAAAAGCTTTTAACACATTGCTTAATACTTATTGGAGTGATATTTTTAGGTTTCAATTATCTAAAACCGATAATGAAGATGAAGCAGAAGATATTACTATCAAAACTTTTTCAAAAGCCTTTGATAAAATTCACCTTTATAACGAACGTTATAATTTTAAAACTTGGCTAATTTCTATTTCAAAAAATATTTTCTTAGACCATTTACGAAAACAACGCACAGATACTATATCAATAAACAAAAAAGAATCTGAAGCATACAAAATTTTTGATGAGTCTCCTTCAGCAGAAGATCAATTAATAATTGAACAAAATTTAGCTCAACTTCTTCATTATTTAAAACAACTTAAACCACATTATCAAGAAATTATTAACTTAAGATATTTTAGAGAAATGAGTTATAAAGAAATGGCTGATAAATTAAATGAACCTATGAGTAATATTAAAGTAAAATTACTTAGGGCAAAAAAATTACTTGCAGAAATTATCACTAACGCTTCAAAAAATTGAAATCATCTTTATTACATGGAATTAAAAAATTAGGTCCTGGTTTATTATTTGCAGGTGCAGCTATCGGAGTTTCTCATTTAGTACAATCAACTAGAGCTGGAGCCGACTTTGGTTTTGGATTAATCTGGGCTTTGGTTTTAATTCATTTAGTAAAATATCCATTTTTTCAATTTGGACCTCGTTATGCAACAGCAACTGGTGAAAGTTTATTAGATGGCTACAAAAAATTAGGGAAAGGAGTTTTATTAACCTATTTCATTTTAAATTTAGCAACTATGTTTACCATACAAGCAGCTGTAACCATTGTAACAGCTGGCTTAGCCGCAAATTTATTTGGAATCACCTCAAACCCTGTACTATGGAGTATTATTATTACTTCAATATGTTTTATATTATTAATAGTAGGAAAATATCAATTGCTTGATAAATTGATGAAGCTTATTATTATTACTTTAACCTTAAGTACTATTATAGCACTTTTAATGGCTTTTTTAAATTCAGAAACTATCCAAAACTTTTCGCAAATAATTCCTAATGGAACGGTTGAAGTAAGCTTTTTAATTGCTTTTTTAGGTTGGATGCCTGCCCCATTAGATGTTTCAATATGGCAATCTCTTTGGGCAATAGAAAAACAAAAAGACAAAAGTTATAATTTTAATACCAAGCAAGCAATATTTGATTTTAACATTGGTTTCAGTGGCACCTTAATTTTAGGGACATGTTTTGTTTCATTAGGTGCCTTAGTAATGTTTAATTCTGGTGAAACTTTTAGCGGTAGTGCAGTACAATTTTCAGAACAATTAATCACACTTTATACGAATAACTTAGGAGCTGAAATGTATATATTTATAGCTGCTGCAGCTTTTACCACTATGTTTAGCACAACCATAACCACACTTGACGCTTCTCCAAGAGCAATGACCAAAACGTTTGATTTACTCACTAATAAATCTTATAAAAATATGTATTGGTTTTGGATTTCATTTTTAGCAATTGGTACTATTATAATTCTTTTATTTTTTATGTCTGAAATGGCAACTTTAATCAAAATAGCAACAATCCTATCCTTTTTAACCGCTCCATTTTTTGCCATCATCAATTATCTTTTAATATCTGGAAAATACACTCCAAAAGAATGGAGACCCTCTACTCCATTAAAAGTTTTAAGCTGGTTTGGAATTATATTTTTAATAGGGTTTAGCATTTGGTATTTATTTAGTTTATAAATTCTTTGTATTTTTGCAGTCAATTATTAGAATAAAATGACTGAAGATACCATCACACCTGAAACCAAAATACAAAAGCCAAAATGGCTACGCGTTAAATTACCTGTAGGTAAAAAATATACTGAGTTAAGAAACGTTGTTGACAAATACAAGCTAAACACAATTTGCACAAGTGGTAGCTGTCCAAATATGGGAGAATGCTGGACAGAAGGAACTGCTACCTTTATGATTTTAGGGAATATTTGCACACGCTCTTGTGGTTTTTGTGGTGTAAAAACTGGAAGACCCGAAACAGTAGATTGGGAAGAACCTGAAAAAGTAGCTCGTTCTATTAAATTAATGAACATTAAACATGCAGTAATAACTTCTGTAGACAGAGACGATATTAAAGATGGTGGTTCAATAATTTGGGCAGAAACTATTAATGCTATTAGAAGGGCAAATCCAACTACAACTTTAGAAACTTTAATTCCAGATTTTCAAGGAAATAAAACTAATATTGATAGAATTTTAGCAGTAGCACCAGAAGTAATCTCTCATAATTTAGAAACTGTTAGACGTTTAACTCGAGAAGTACGTATACAAGCAAAATATGATAGAAGTTTAGAAGTTTTAAAATATATGAAAGATCAAGGGCAACGTAGAACAAAATCTGGTATTATGCTTGGTTTAGGTGAAACTGAAGCTGAAGTAATTGAAACAATTCAAGATTTAGCCAACGCAAAAGTTGATATTTTAACCATTGGTCAATACTTACAACCTAGTAAAAAACACTTGCCAGTAAAAGAGTTTATTACTCCAGAACAATTTGCCAAATACAAAGAAATTGGTGAGAAAATGGGATTTAAATACGTTGAAAGTGGAGCTTTAGTCCGCTCTTCATATAAAGCTCAAAGACATTTGGTATAATGATAATTTATACAACTTACTTTAACTTTTAATTAACAATACTACTTTATTTTTGGCACAAGTATTGGTTAATATAATTTGAAACAAAGAAGTGGTAAGCTTTGTTTTCATTTTATAAAAATTTGAGTTAGTTAATAAAAAAAGCGCTTAAAGCGCTTTTTTTATTTTATTAGGTTTCCTTCTTCAAGTAAAATATCATAAACATAACCTTGTCCAAAATCTTTATCTAAAATAATAGTTCCTTTAAAGGTTACAACATCACCAACATTAACTAATTCAGTAGTCGTTATGGTCAAATCTTTTTTATTTTCAAATTGAGTGCCATCAATAATATGTACCCAATTTTTATTTAAAATACCGTTATTAACTTTAACAACTTTTCCTTTTACAATAATTTCTTTTCCTGAAAATGTTTCTTTTTTAGAAAACAGCTCTTCTATTGAAACTCCATTTTTAGCTTTTTCAATTTTAACATCAGTAATTGCTTTTTCTTCGGTAGTAGCATGATTATGAGGTGCCATTTGTTCTTTAATAACAGGACCTTCAGTTGTTCTAATTCCTTCAACAAAAAGAATTTCTTCAAAGGTTTTATTCAATTGTTTGCTCTCAAAATCTTTCATCATCATACCGCCATCATAATAATAGGTTTCACCAATTGTTACTTTAACATTTGGTATTGCCATCCAATACTTTTTACCTGATTCATCAACATATACATAAGCATAAGTTCCAGCATCTTTATATTCAGTAATTGTAATTTTATGTGTTGTAGCTTTTGATAGACTGGTATTTGTATTAATTTTAGAATAATCACTCTTTTCTTTACAACTAAAAAATAATAATACACTAAATATTACTGCTAAAAATTTGATTCGATTTTTCATTATTTGCCTGTTGTTTTTAATTTAAATTTTATTCAATAAAGCTACAGTTATTTTTATTAATAATGTATGATATTCATCACCAATTAATTTCACTTAAACCTTTGTTTTTCAAATAATTATTACTTTTGCTAAAATGTTTATTCCCAAACCAATACCCTCTATTAGCACTTAAAGGTGAAGGATGACCACTTGTTAAAATACAATGCTTGGTAGCATCAATTTTTAAACCTTTCTTTTTAGCAAAACTTCCCCAAAGTAAAAACACAACATTTTCTTTTTTTTCTGAAATTAATGAAATTACAGCATCTGTAAATTGTTCCCAGCCTTTTTTTTGATGCGAACCAGCTTGGTGCGCTCTAACTGTTAAAGTAGCATTTAATAAAAGAACCCCTTGCTTAGCCCAGCGCTCTAAATTACCACTTTTGGGATATGGAATTAGTAAATCGGTTTCAATTTCTTTAAAAATATTAATTAAAGAAGGTGGATGAGCTACTCCATCATTAACTGAAAAACACAAACCATGTGCCTGATTTATTCCGTGATATGGATCTTGCCCAATAATTACAACTTTTAAATCGTTAAATGTACATAAATTAAAGGCTTCAAAAATTTTATTTCCTTTAGGGTAACAGCTAGTTATAGCATATTCTTCTTTTACAAAATTTGTAAGTTCTTTAAAATATGGTTTCTCAAATTCAGGTTGAATAACTTCTTTCCAACTTTCTTCAATTTTCACATTCATTACAATATTTCTTTTTATTTTTCACAAAACTAATAGATTTTTTTACAAATTGCATAACATTCTATATTCGTGCTAATACTATATTTTATGTAAATTATATTCCTATTTTTGTGGCAGTTTTAAAAAGTAGTAATTTGTATGAGTAATATTTCGGAAAAAACTTTAATTGATTTAGAATTTTTTACCATCTTAAAAACAGTAAGTGAACTTTGTATTTCTGATTTAGGGAAAAATGCCGTATTACAAATAAAACCTTTTAAAAGTAAAGAAAAACTACTTTCAGAATTACAAAAAGTAAATGAGTATTTATCATCTTTTGAAAATGACAATAGAATCCCTAGTCATTATTTTGATGATATTCAAAAAGAAATTCATTTACTAAATATTGAAAACAGCTATCTCGAACCCGCTTCGTTTTTAAAAATATTAAATACCGCTAACACCATTTTTGAATTAAAAAAGTTTTTCAAAAAATTTAAAGATATTTACCCTCATCTTTTTCATTTTACAGAAGAAATTTTACTTGAAAAATCCATTTCAGAAAACATTACAGAAACAATCACTCCATTTGCTGAAGTAAATGAGAATGCCTCTCCACTTTTAAAACAAATTAGAAACGATATTAATTCTGTAAGGTCTAAAATTGGTGCTAGTTTTAACAAAGCTCTTAGTTACTACAACAATGCTGGTTATCTAGATGAAATTAGAGAGTCTGTCATCGAAAATCAACGAGTATTGGCCGTACAAGCAATGCATAGAAGAAAAGTTAAAGGAAGCTTGTTAGGAAGTTCTAAAACGGGTAGTATTGTATTTATTGCTCCAGAAGCAACCTTACAATTTAGACGAGAATTACAAAATTTATTATTTGATGAACACGAAGAAGTTGTAAGAATTTTAAAAGCACTCACTAATAAAATAAGAGTTTATGCAACTAATTTAGTAGATTATCAAACCTATTTAGCAAACCTTGATGTTATTGGAGCAAAAGCAAAGTATGCAAAAAAAATAAGCGCTTGTTTACCCAAAATTACTTCAGAAAAGAAGATTTTTTTAAGAGATGCTTATCACCCAATTTTATTATTAAAAAACAACGAGCAAAAGCTTAAAACTGTTCCGCAAACACTTGAATTAAATCAAAAACAACAAATAATTGTAATATCAGGACCAAATGCTGGTGGTAAAAGTATTACTTTAAAAACCATTGGTTTACTGCAAGTAATGCTCCAAAGCGGCTTATTAATTCCAGTACATGAGCGCTCATCAACTTACTTTTTTGACAAAGTACTAACAGATATTGGAGATAATCAATCTATTGAAAATCAATTAAGTACCTACAGTTACCGTTTAAAAAATATGCGTAACTTTTTAAGAAGTTGCAATAACAGTACTTTATTTTTAATTGATGAGTTTGGTACAGGAAGCGATCCAGAACTTGGCGGAGCTTTAGCTGAAATATTTTTAGAAGAATTTTATGCTAAAGGCGCTTATGGTATTATTACTACGCATTATGCAAACCTAAAAGTTTTGGCGAATGAATTAGATAATGTGGTAAATGCCAATATGCAATTCGATGAAAAAACACTACAACCACTTTTTAAGCTATTTATAGGTCAGGCTGGAAGTTCATTTACTTTTGAAGTTGCTCAAAAAAATGGCATTCCATTTAGTTTAATTAACAAAGCTAAAAAACGTGTTGAAGTTGAGAAAATTAGATTAGATAAAACCATATCTAAACTTCAAAAAGAAAGAAATAAGCTTCAAAAAACTTCTGAAACTTTAGAAAAAGAAAAATCTAAAGCCATAGAACAAACAGATCATTTAACTGAAAAGCAGCAAAAAATTCAAGAAAAATTAGAGAGTTTTCAAGAACTTTATGACAGCAACCAAAAAATGTTATACTATGGAAGAAAAATTAACGAATTAGTAAATACCTATTTTCAAACCAACAATAAAAAAGCCTTAACTACTGAGTTTAATAAATGGATTGCTATTGAAAAAACAAAGTATTTAAAAAAGAATCCGCCAAAACCTAAAACAAAAGCTCAAAAGAAACAAGTTAAGGTTGAGAAGAAAAAAGTTGAAGAAAAATTAAAAACTATTGAGAAAGAAGTTTTTGTAGAAGTAAAAAAGGTACGTGAAATAAAAGAAAAAGAAACCAAAAAAATTGCGAAACAAAAAGCAAATTATATCTTTAAAATTAATGACAAAGTACGCATTATAGACAGCAATGCATGTGGTATTATTGATAAAATTGAAAAAAATAGTGCTTTTATAAATTATGGAGTTTTTACAACAAAAACTACACTAAATAAATTAGAATTAGTAGAAGCTGCTAAAAAATAATAACTTTATTAATCGTTTTGGTAACGCTCCATTTCTCTATCATAAAAAGCACTCGCTTGCTCAATTAAAGAAGCAACCTCATTTTCTAATTCTTCTTGATCAGCTCCTTGAAAGTCTTCAAACCATTCAATTTCATCATCAACTAAATTGATGACAAACCTTGGAAATTCAGTATGAATAACAAAAATATCTTCATTAAAATCGGTATTATCTCCCATTAAAAATTTAGGTAAGTTCATTTTTGTCTTGTATTAATTTATTAGTTAAATAATTGAATCTGAAAAAAAGCATTAAAGCTGATGAAGTTAGCGCTACTAAAAGTCCAATCCATATTCCAAAAGTACCAAAACCAGCAATTGTTCCCAAATAATAGCATATTGGAAAACCTATAATCCAGTAAGCTATAAATGTAATTCCTGAAGGTACATTAACATCTTGTAAGCCTCTTAAGCCTCCTAAAATAACAGCTTGTAAACCATCCGATAATTGAAACAACCCTGCTATAATTAATAAACTTGAAGCTATTTCAATTACTTCTACA
Organism: Lutibacter aestuarii; assembly: GCF_042676885.1. Lineage (NCBI taxonomy): Bacteria > Pseudomonadati > Bacteroidota > Flavobacteriia > Flavobacteriales > Flavobacteriaceae > Lutibacter > Lutibacter aestuarii. The sequence continues at coordinate 13,941 of NZ_JBHTIC010000016.1, read as the reverse complement.
TTTTCAGTAAATATAAAAGGTAAAAAATCTTTAAAAATTATAAATCCAATTGAAAAAGTAAACATGATGATAAATATCATTAAAAAGTTTGAAAAAGCGATACGCCTTAACTCTAAATAATTTTTTAGTCCTTTTTGGTTTCCAACTCTAATAGTTGCCGCAACACCTACTCCAACTGCCACCATAAATGTTGAAGATGATAGCTTTAAGGCTATTTGATTTGCTGCCTGTGGAAAAGCTCCTAATGTTCCTGCTAATAATACTGATGCTGTAAACAAACCCACTTCAAAAAGCATTTGTAAAGCCGTTGGAAAACCTAATTTTATAATTCTTAAAAAACGTTCTTTTTTTAATTCTTCAAATTTTAACCTTTTTAAATAAATGGCAAATTTATCTTTCTTAGCTAATACTATATAAATGAAAAATACCATTACAGTTCTTGAAATTAAAGTTCCTAAAGCTGCTCCAACCAGCTCTAAACGAGGAAAAATCCAAAAACCATAAATTAAAGTAAAGTTCAAAACAACATTCACAATATTTGTTAAAATAGTAGCCCACATGGCATATTTAGTTTGAGACAAACCATCAGCAAACTGCTTAAACCCTTGAAAAACCATTAAAGGAATCATCGAAAAGGCAACAATTTCATAATACGGAATTGCCAAAACAACCACTTCTTCTGGTTGATCTAAATGATACAAGATTGGTTTTAGAAATAACAATCCAACAAACATTACTAATCCAATTATTGATGTTAAAATAATACCATGTTGAAAAATACTTCGTCCTTTTTCTTTATTTCCTTCACCATCCGATTCAGCTATTAATGGTGTTATTGCAAATGAAAAACCCAACCCTATTGAAAGAGTAATAAAAAATATACTATTTCCTAATGAAGTTGCCGCCAACTCTACTGCTCCTAGCCTACCAACCATTATATCATCAATTAAACCAACTAATAAATGCCCTAAAGAGCCCATCATAATTGGAGTAGCTAATTTAATGTTGTTTTTAAACTCTGAAGTGTAATTTTTAAGATTCAATTTGATTGTTTTTCAAGATGCGAAGATACAAGATTTAAATTACCTAATCTTACAAAATCGATACTACAATAAATGAAAACTCATTTTATAACACTATTAAAATTTGTACCTTTGCAAAAGAAAATAAATAACCATATAAAAACGATAAAAAATGGCTGTATTAGTAGGAAAAAAGGCTCCTAAATTTAATGCTCAAGCTGTAGTAAACGGCGGAGAATTTGTTGAAAATTATTCATTAAAACAATTTGAAGGTAAAAAATATGTTATACTATTCTTTTACCCAAAAGATTTTACTTTCGTATGTCCAACTGAATTATTCGCTTTTCAAGCAAAATTAGCAGAATTTGAAAAAAGAAATGTACAAGTTGTAGCTGTATCAACTGATACTGAACAATCTCATTGGGGATGGTTACAAATGCCTAAAGACCAAGGAGGAATTCAAGGAGTTACTTATCCATTAGTTGCTGACACTAATAAAACTATTTCCAAAAACTACGATGTTTTAGCTGGTGATTATTACTATGATGATAATGATCAATTACAAGCTGATGGAGAATTAATTGCTTACCGAGGTTTATTTTTAATTGATAAAACTGGAATTGTTCGTCACCAAATTGTAAACGATTTACCATTAGGAAGAAATGTAGACGAAGCCATTAGAATGGTTGATGCGTTACAATTTACTGAAGAACATGGAGAAGCCTGTCCAGCAAACTGGAATTCAGAAAAAGAAGGACTTAAAGCTACCCATGAAGGTATTGCTGATTATTTGTCTAAAAACTAATTATCTCAAATAAAATTTAAAAACTCTCGATTTTATTCGGGAGTTTTTGGTTTTTAAACTAACTTTGATATTTAAAATTAAAAAACATACTTATGGCTAAAATAACATTAAAAGGAAATCCTATTAAAACCATTGGAAAGTTACCTAAAATTGGTAAAAAAGCTCCAAAATTCTCGCTAATCAAATCTGATTTATCTAAAACAAAATTGAAAGATTTTAAAGGTTCTAAAGTAATTTTAAACATTTTCCCTAGTTTAGATACAGGTACTTGCGCAGCTTCCGTTAGAAAATTTAATGAAGAAGCTAGTAAACTTGAAAATACCAAAGTACTTTGTATTTCAAGAGATTTACCATTTGCTCAAGCTCGCTTTTGTGGTGCTGAAGGGCTAGAAAATGTAATTACACTATCAGATTTTGCTAAAGGAAAATTTGGAAAATCTTATGGATTAACTATTGAAGATGGTCCGCTTGCTAATTTACATTCTAGAGCTGTAGTAATTTTAGACGAAGAAGGTATTGTTACTTATACAGAGCAAGTTCCTGAAATTGTTGATGAACCTAACTATGAAGCTGCTTTAAAAGCACTTTAATAGCATGGACTCAGAAAGTAATTTTTTTTTAAATAGAATCAAAGCTGTAAAATACGCAGCCAAAGGATTTTGGATTTTAATTACTTCTGAAAAAAGTATAATAGCACAAGTTATAATTGGTATTTTAATTACCATTGTTGGCTTTATAATGAATATTTCTGCTACCGAATGGATGTTCCAAATATTTGCAATTGGACTTATTTTGGTAGCAGAATCTTTAAACACAGCCATTGAAAAAATTTCAGATTTTATTCATCCTGAATATCATAAAAAAATCGGACATATTAAAGACATTTCTGCTGGTGCTGCTTTTTTTGCTGCAATATTTGCCGTAATAATTGGTTTAATCATTTACATTCCTAAATTTATTTAGGATTTTAACTGCAATCACTTTAATTTTATATTTTTGTGACATAATTAATTAAATGGCAAAAAAGAAAACTAGTACAAAAACTTCAAAAAAGCCACGTTTCCAAAAATTAAAATCTTTTTTTGGAAATAGGCAAACTCAAACCATTTTGGGTTTGTTTGTAATGGTATTTTCTATTTTTTTATTTTTCTCATTTATCTCCTATTTTTTTAATTGGCAACAAGATCAAAGTCAGCTTTCAAATTTTGCTGATAAACAGATAACTGTAAAAAATTTATTAGGTAAAATTGGTGCAACTTTAAGTCACTTCTTTATTTATAACGGTTTTGGAGTGGCAGCCACTTACTTACCAATATTATTATTTTTATCTGGACTTCATTTTTTCTTAAAAGGAACTTTCAAAAAAATAAAAAATGCTTGGGGTTGGGGTATTTTAGGAATACTTTGGTTTTCAATTTCTTTTGGGTTTTTAGCACATAAAAACTCCTTATTTCCAGGAGTTATTGGGTATGAGTTAAATATTTATTTACAACAATTTTTAGGAAAAACCGGATTAATACTAGTTCTTTTATTTCTACTGATTTCATATTTAGTTATCCGTTTTAAATTAACTCCTGAAAAGGTAAAAAGTAGTTTTCCTTCGAAAAAAGAAATCAAAAATTTTGACGCTGAAAATTTTGAAATCAAAGAAGAAACAACTTTAAATTCAATAGATAAAAATGACGTTACTTCTTCCTTAGAGCTTTCTTTAGATAAACCAGAAATAAGATTAACAAAAAATAATAATTCACTTAAAAATGAATTAGATATTCAGCAAAAAAACAAAACAGAAGAAACAAAAGAAGCTATTGAAATTGATGTTGACACTATTTTAGAAGAAAATCATGTTACTGAAAATTTATCTGATAAATTAGTAAAAGATTATGGTGAATTTGACCCAACACTAGAACTTGGAAATTATAAATACCCAACTTTAAATTTATTGAGAGACTATAATGAAAGTATCTCTGTAGATCAAGAAGAGTTAGAGGCTAATAAAAATAGAATTGTTGAAACCTTAAATAATTACAATATAGGTATTGATAGAATAAAAGCTACTGTAGGACCAACCGTAACTTTATACGAAATTGTTCCAGAAGCTGGTATACGAATATCTAAAATTAAAAATTTAGAAGATGATATAGCCCTATCGCTTTCAGCTATGGGAATTAGAATTATTGCTCCAATACCTGGTAAAGGAACTATTGGAATTGAGGTTCCCAATAAAAAACCAACTATGGTTTCTATGAAATCAGTAATTTCCTCTACAAAATTTCAAAACTCTGAAATGGAATTACCTATTGCCTTGGGAAAAACAATTTCTAATGAAACTTTTGTAATTGACTTAGCCAAAATGCCTCACCTACTTATGGCTGGTGCTACAGGTCAAGGAAAATCGGTTGGATTAAACGCTGTATTAACCTCACTTTTATACAAAAAGCATCCTGCCGAAGTAAAATTTGTATTGGTAGATCCTAAAAAGGTTGAGTTAACATTATTCAATCATATTGAGCGACATTATTTGGCCAAATTACCTGATACGGATGAAGCCATTATTACAGACACTACAAAGGTTATTAACACTCTAAATTCATTATGTATTGAAATGGATGCTCGTTACGATTTGTTAAAATCTGCTATGGTGCGTAACATTAAAGAATACAATGCAAAATTTAAAGCTCGTAAATTAAATCCAGAAAATGGTCATAAGTTTTTACCATATATTGTTTTAGTTATTGATGAATTTGCTGATTTAATAATGACAGCTGGTAAAGAAGTTGAAACACCAATTGCACGTTTAGCACAATTAGCTCGTGCTATTGGAATTCATTTAATAGTTGCTACACAAAGACCTTCGGTAAATGTGATAACTGGTATTATTAAAGCAAATTTCCCAGCTAGAGCAGCTTTTAGAGTAACTTCCAAAATAGATTCTAGAACCATTTTAGATGGTCCAGGGGCTGATCAACTTATTGGTAAAGGAGATATGTTATTTTCGGCTGGTAACGATTTAATTAGATTGCAATGCGCATTTGTTGATACTCCTGAAGTTGAAAAAATAACCGATTTTATTGGTTCACAAAGAGCCTATCCAGATGCCTATATGTTACCAGAATATAGTGGTGAAGAAATTGGCACAAGTATTGATATAGATATCAGCGAAAGAGATGCATTATTTAGAGATGCAGCTTTGGTAATAGTGCATGCACAACAAGGATCTGCTTCATTATTACAACGAAAACTAAAATTAGGATACAACAGAGCAGGCAGGTTAATTGACCAGTTAGAAGCTGCCGGAATTGTTGGTCCTTTTGAAGGAAGTAAAGCAAGACAGGTTTTAATACCAGATGAAATGGCATTAAACCAATTATTAGATAATGAACCTAAATAACAGTTTAAAGAATTATAGGATAGAATGAAAAAAATAGTTTTAATAATAGTAAGTTTTGTAATTAGTTTTACAGCTGTGAGTCAAAATTCTGAAAAAGCAAAAAAATTATTAGATGAAGTTGCTCAAAAAGTAGAAGCTTACAAAAGTATTTATATAGAATTTGATCACAAATTTGATAATTCTGATGCTGATGTACATCAAGAAACCAGAGGAAATGTTACTTTAAAAGGCGATTTATACAATTTAAATTACATGGGAACTGAACAAATTTTTGATGGACAAAAAGTATATTTAATCATCCATGAAGATGAAGAAGTTATCATACAAAAGCCTTTAAAAAACGGAGAAAAAACCTTAACACCTTCAAAAATGTTTTCATTTTATAAAAATGGATATACTTATGAAATGAGTGATTTAAAGACCCTAAAAGGTGTAAAAATTCAATATGTAAAATTAACTCCAATTGATACTAACTCTGAAATTAAGAATGTTATGGTTGGTATAGACATTAAAACCAAACATATTTACAATATTATCGAAACTGGAGAAAATAACACAATCACTACACTTGAAGTAAGAACTTTTAAAACAAATCAAACTATTTCAGAAAAGCTTTTTATCTTTGACAAAGCGAAATACAGAGATCAAAAACATTATACCATCTCTGAACCAAATTAATTGAGTTGAAATTATTTGATAAATATATTTTAAAAAGTTTTTTAGAACCTTTTTTAGCCACATTTTTGGTGGTTCTTTTTGTTTTGGTTATGCAAGCCTTGTGGTTAGCATTTGATGAAATTGCTGGTAAAGGAATTGATATCTTTTTTATACTCAAATTTTTGGGATATTTAGCACTTATTTTAACTCCAACTGCTCTACCTATAGGTATTTTATTATCGTCAATCATGGCTTTGGGTAATTTATCTGAAAATTATGAATTTGCTGCTATGAAATCAGCAGGTATTTCATTAAGTAGAGTTATTAGACCCCTAATATTTTTAACATTATTTTTAAGTGCTTTAAACTTTATTTTTCTAAATAATATTTACCCTTGGGCTACCTTAAAGCAAAAGAATTTATACTTAAACATGAAGAAGAAAAAGCCAGCTTTAGCGTTGGTTCCTGGAGCTTTTAATACCGAAATTCCTAATTTTAGTATCAAGTTTGATGAAAAATATGGCGAAGAAGAAAACTTATTGAAAAATGTTCAAATAGCTGATTTAAGTGCTGGAAAAGGTAAAATAAAAACCATTACAGCTGAAAAAGGAACTATATCAACTGAAGAAGGTAGTAAATACATGACACTTACCCTAGAAAATGGGTATTATTATGAAGATCATATTAAAAAAGTAATGCGCACTAAGGAAAGAGCTAAAATGCCCGCTTCAAATGCTTCATTTAAAACCTACACTATAAACATTGATATTTCTTCTTTTAATGATGATGATAATTTGGATGACGAAAAAGTTAAAGAACATCACGGAATGCTTAGTGTTAAACAGCTAGATTCTATTTCCAAAGAAAAAAAAATAGCATATGATGAATACATTAATACACAAGCAAAAAACTTTTTTTCCATCATTAATGCTGATGAGTTATACCAACACCCTGATTCTTTGATTAATAAAAACTTAAAACCAATCATTTTAGATAATTTTGATTTAAAAAATAAAAGCATTGTTTTAGAAACTTCACTTCAAACATTGAAACGTTCTTTGGATAGAAACACATCTCAGAAAAAAAACTTTAAAGACCGAAGAAAAATCCTCAATTTATACGATTATGAATTTAGCTATAGAATATCGTTTGCTTTAGCATGTTTGGTCTTATTTTTTATAGGCGCTCCTTTAGGTTCAATCATTAGAAAAGGAGGCTTTGGATTACCAATGATTATGGCTATCACTATTTTTGTGATTTACTTTTTCATATCACAATTAGGAAAAAATTTAGCAGAAGAAAGTGCTATTTCTGCAACATTAGGTAGCTGGCTTTCAACATTAATATTATTGCCTTTTGGTATATTACTTACCAAAAGAGCAGCAAAAGGTATGGGAATTTTTAACATAGATGCTGTATTTGAAAATATTCTTAAATTCTTTAAAAAATTTACAAAAAAAACAACCGATTAATACATGGAAACTTCAACCAACAAAATAAAGTTAAATTCAATTCAAGAAGCAATTGAGGACATCAAAAACGGCAAAATGATTATTGTTGTAGATGATGAAGATAGAGAAAATGAAGGCGATTTTATTGCAGCAGCAGAATGTGTAACACCTGAAATGATTAATTTTATGGCGCAACATGGAAGAGGTTTAATTTGTGCTCCTTTAACAGAAAAACGTTGTGATGAATTGGATTTACCTTTAATGGTTAATAAAAATACCGTTTTACATAACACTCAATTTACAGTCTCTATTGATCTAATAGGAGATGGTTGTACAACTGGAATTTCAGTACATGACAGAGCTAAAACCATCAAAGCTCTTACTTCTAAAAAAACAACACCTGAAGACTTTGGAAGACCTGGGCACATTTTTCCACTAAGAGCCAAAGAAGGAGGGGTTTTAAGAAGAACAGGACATACTGAAGCATCTATAGATTTAGCTAGGCTAGCAGGCTTTAAACCGGCTGGAATACTAGTTGAAATCTTAAATGAAGATGGTACTATGGCTCGTTTGCCTCAATTAATGAAAGTTGCAAAGAAATTTGATTTAAAAATAATTTCTATTGAAGATTTAGTTGCCTATAGGATGAAATATGATTCTTTAATTGATAAAATTGAAGATTTCAATATGCAAACTAGATTTGGAGAATTCCGTTTAAGAGCTTATAAACAAACTACCAACAACCAAGTACATATTGCATTAACAACTGGTTCATGGGAAGAAGATGAACCTGTTCTAGTTCGTGTAAATTCTTCTTTAATTAATAATGATATTCTTAGAGTTCTTACTGCAAAACCTGACCATAAGTTCTCTAAAATATTTAAAATGATGAAAGATGAAGGAAAAGGTGCTGCGGTATTTATTAGTCAAGAAAATCAATCTTTTAACTTGATAAACCGTCTATCATTATTAAGAGAAGCGCAAAAAGAAGTTGAAAATAAAGTCCCTCAAATTAAACCAGATGATAAAGATTTTGGTATTGGAGCTCAAATTTTACATGATTTAGAAATTTCAAAACTACGTGTATTATCTAATGCTACTTCTATTACTAAGCGTATAGGAATGACAGGTTACGGACTTGAGATTGTTGACTATGTTAATTATTAATTAACAAATATAATATTGCAATGAAAAAGTATTTACTGATATACTTAGCCAGTTTTTTATTTTTTAGCTGCAATTCAAACAATTCTAAATCAAAAGAAAACATTACTTCTAAAAATAATGGTTTTGTTTTACAAGGAGAAATTCAAAATTTTGATGCAGACACTATATATTTAAATAAAATAATTGAAAATTCAATTTATAAAATTGACTCATCAGCAGTTTTTAAAAATAATTTTACATTTAAAGGCGTAGTTAATGTCCCTGAACGTTTTGCATTAACATTTAACAAAAATGCAGCTGTAGTTGTTTTAGTTATTGAAAATTCGACATTTAAAATTGTTATAAATGCTAATGAAATTCAAGATCCGATAATAACGGGCTCAGAACTTAATCTAAAATTGAACGAATACAAACAAGCTTCTAAAAATATTTTTAAAAAAATCAGTTACTTATTTCCACACTTTCAAAAAGCTCGACTTGAAAATGATGCTGAAAAATTAACAGCAATAGGAAATGATATGAAAAAAATTGAAAATGAATTTACCAATTATAGTTTCAAATTTATTGAAAATAATAAAAACTCATTTATAGCTGCAATGGTATTACGAGATCAAATAAAAGCAAGTGATATTGATACTTTAAGAGTAAAAGAAAGTTTTAAAATTCTTTCTGATGAAGTAAAAAATTCACCTGATGGTTTACTCGTTAAAGATTTTTTACAACAATAGAAAGACAATTATTTTAAATAACTTAAATCAGTTTCAGGTGGTAATTCTTTAGCAGGTTTATTTTGCTCAAACAATCTCGCATGTAATTTCCCTTTTAAAACAACTTTAGAACCATTAACTTGTAACCAACTTCCTTCTCTTAATCCTAAAACCGGGGTTGTATTTAAGGTATGATATTCATTAATTCTGGTTTCTCTAGTTTCACCCATATGCGTTGAATTCGTGTCAGGATCCAAATAATGTGGGTTAATGTTAAAATTAATAAATCCAAAGGTGTTAAAACTTGGTGGATAAACAATAGGCATATCATTAGTGTTTTGCATTGTTAAACCCGTAATATTGCTCCCTGCACTAGTTCCAAAATAAGGTACCCCGTTTTCTACCACATTTTTTATTACAGAAATTAATTTATGCTCATACAACTGTTTTACCAATAAAAAAGTGTTTCCACCTCCAACAAAAATTCCTTTAGCATTATTAACTGCTTCAAAATTATTTTTGAACTCATGAATTCCTTTAATTCGAATATTTATTTTTCCAAAGCCTATTTTAGCTTTTTCTGTATATTCATCATAAGTAATACCGCTTGGTCTTGCATAAGGAATAAACAAAATTTCGTTAATCCCTTTAAAATGTTCCGATAATTCAGGTAACATGTATTCCAAATATGCTTTTCCGTGAACTGTTGAAGTGCTTGCTATCAGTAATTTTTTCATAAAAAATAAGCTTTTTCAAATGTACTAAATTTCATTGTTTTAACATAAGTTTAAAAAAGTATTAATACTAATTTAAGATTTCATTAGCGTACTTTGTTTTAATGAAACTTAAACCAACTAACTTACTTGTTTTCGTTTTTCTTGCTATGAAATTGAGTGCTCAAGAAAAATCAACTACCATTACTGGAGTAATTGCGAGTTCTCACAAACCCATTAGCGATGTTCATATCATAAATTTAAGTAATAAATATGGTGCTGTTAGCGACTTAAATGGAAGTTTTAAAATTAAGGTAACCATTGGGAATATTTTATTAATTTCATCTATTCAATACGAAACTGTTAAAATTAAGATTACTAAAAAACATATTGCATCAAACTTTTTAAAAATAGAACTAAAACCCATTGTAAATATTTTAGACGAAGTTTTTTTACATGGTTTATCTGGAAATTTAGATGTAGATATTAAAAACACTCCAAAAGATACCATTCCTAAACATAATTTTATTTTTAACAAAAGTGATATTTTTAAAATAAAAGAAGATTACTCTATTAATTTTTCAAAACCTCCCAATGCAGAAGCATTTACTAATCCACTATATTTAGGAGGTGTTGGCGCATCAGCTTCCATCCCAGATTTTCAATATATAGCAGAACAAAAATTAAAGAAAAGCTTAGCCCGAAAAACAAGTTTTCCTGATAAAATAATTAAAGAATTTGGAATTGATTTTTTTACCAATGATTTACAAATACCTAAAGATAAAATTTACCATTTTATAAGCTACTGTGAATCTAGAGATATTATAAAAAAATATTATGACAAAAAAATAATAGAGGTTATAAAAATTTTAACAAATGAAAGTAAAACCTATCATAAAATTGAACATTAGACTATATTTTTTTATATGTATTTCATTCTTATTTTTAAGAACTGTTTATTCACAAAATAACCGTATTGAAATTAAAGGAGTTGTAAAATATGACGCTATTCCTCTACAAGATATAAATATCATCAACAAAACTACAAACCTTGGTACCTCCAGTGATTCAAAAGGAGTATTTAAAATACCTGTAAAAATTGGTGACTCTTTGCTTTTTTCTTCTATAGTATATAAAAATAGAATTGTAAAAATTACAGCAACACATATAACTTCAAAAAAAATAATTGTGCATTTAGAATCTGATTTAAATGAATTGGATGAAATAGAGCTAAGAAAAATACCTCAAATTGATTGGAGCAAGGCTTCTGTAGTTCTAGGTACAATTTATAATAACGATAACAACACGGCTGCCAAACCCCCAAATGCTGAAAATTTTACCAATCCAATTAGTACCAAAACAGGTATAAATTTTGTAGCAATATTTAAAAATCTCACCCAAAAAAGTAGAATTAAAAGAAAAAAAGAAAAACAAAAATTAGCACAAATTGAATTTTTAAAAAGTAATTTCCAACAAACTATTAAAAATTCTTATGGTGCAGATTTTTTTACAGAATGGTTAAAAATCCCTAAAGATCAAATCCATTTATTCTTAGATTTTTGTGTAGGAAAGGGTTTAAATGAATTATATGATAGTGATGAATTTATTGTCAAAAACTTTCTGGTAAAACAAAGTATACTATTTCATCAACTTAAAAAATAGCATAAATTTTAAAACCAACTTATTGTTTTATGCAAAGGTTTTTGTTTATTCGCAATTAAAATACTCAAAATGAAATTTTCAAAATATTTACTTTTTTTTCTTATTATTCCGCTTTTTTCATTTACTCTACATAAATATTATGTTAGTTTATGCGAAATAGATTATGTTGAAGATCAAAAAGCTGTACAAATTACCCTTGGGTTATTTATAGATGACATAGAAACCACATTAAATAAAACTCACAATACCAATTTTAAGATAGCTACTAAAGATGAATTACCAAACCTGGATAAATACTTTGAAGAATATTTAAACAATCATTTAAATATTAACATTAATAATAAACTAGAAAAGTACACTTTTATTGGCAAAGAATATGATGACGATGTTGTTCGGTTTTATTTAGAAATTTCAAACATCGAAAAATTACAAACTATTGAAGTTACCAATACTTGTTTATTAAAAGATTTTAAAGATCAACAGAATATTATTAAAATATATGCATATAAAAAGCATAAAACATTTTATTTAGATAAAAAAAATGATAATTGTTTGTTAAAGTTTTAACAAACAATTATCATTCTTATTAAAAATAATTATTTTAGATATTTAATAACTAATTCAAATTAAATGAAAAAAATAGGACTAATTGCATGTATTGCAATGTTTGTTTGTACCCCATTTTTTGGTCAAGAAACAGAACAAGAGTTAGAAAAACAACAAGCTCACTACAACATTAGTAAATTTAAACAGCTTCATGAAGAATTACCAACTCCAAATAAGCAGCATACAGCATCTGGTGCACCAGGTTACGAGTATACACAACAGCAGGTTGATTATAAAATGAATATTGTTTTAGATGAAGAAAATAATAAACTTTTGGGGAACGAAACCATTACTTATCATAATAATTCAAAAGATATTTTAGATTATTTATGGGTTCAACTAGATCAAAATATGAGAGCTCCAGATTCTGAAACACCAGATATAAGTGGTGGTGGTCCCGATGTATTATACAATCCTGCAAAATTTACCAAAATGTTTATGGGAAAACCATTTCAAGGAGGGTTTAATATTGAATTTATTAAAGATACCAATGGGAATGATATTAATTATATGATTAACAAAACCATGATGCGAGTGGATTTACCTCAACCTTTAGCTTCAGGTGAAACATTTGTTTTTAATATAAAATGGTGGTACAATATTAACAATTATATGGTTGACAGAGGGCGTTCTGGTTATGAAGCTTTTCCTGATGGAAATAATTTATATGTGATTGCTCAATTCTTTCCACGTTTAGCCGTTTATAATAATGTGGAAGGATGGCAAAATTTACAGTTTTGGGGAAGAAGTGAATTTGCATTAGAGTTTGGAAATTATGACGTTACTATTACAACTCCAAAAGATCATATTTTAAACGCTACTGGAGTAATTCAAAACCCTAAAGAAGTATTTACCAAAGAGCAATATAAAAGATACCAAACAGCACAAAACACCTATAATAACCCAATATTTATTGTAACACCTGAGGAAGCCAAAAAAGCCGAAAAAGGAAAATCTAAACAAACAAAAACTTGGAAAATTTATGCTGAAAATGTGCGTGATTTTGCTTTTGCTTCATCGCGTAAATTTATTTGGGATGCTATGGCAGTTCAATTAGGAAATCAAAAGGTTATGGCATATTCTTTATATCCAAATGAAGGAAATCCCCTATGGGAAGAACATTCAACTAGAGCAGTTGCAAATACTTTAGAAGTATATTCGAAACACACTTTTGATTATCCATACCCACATGCTACTTCAATTAATGCACAACGTCAAGGAATGGAATACCCTATGATTTGTTGGAATGGAGGAAGACCTAATGAAGATGGTAAATATTCTGACAGAACTAAAAAAGGAATGATTGGTGTAATTACTCATGAAGTTGGACATAATTATTTCCCTATGATTGTAAACTCCGATGAACGTCAATGGACTTGGATGGATGAAGGAATTAATTCATTTGTAGAAATTTTGGCTGAATACAACTACGATCCAGAATTATTCCCAATGGATAAAAAGGCAAAAGATATTACACGCTATATGTCTGGAGATCAAAGTAGACTATCGCCTATTATGTCACAAGGAGATAATGTATTCAATTTTGGAGCTAATGCCTATGCCAAACCCGCGGCTGGTTTATTTATTTTAAGACAAACTATTATGGGACCAGAATTATTTGACCATGCTTTTAAAACCTATGCCAACAGATGGAAGTTTAAACACCCAACTCCTGCTGATTTCTTTAGATCTATGGAAGATGCTTCTGCTATGGATTTAGATTGGTTCTGGAGAGGCTGGTTTTATACTACTGGTGCTAA
>NZ_JBHTIC010000014.1:0-3249 GCF_042676885.1 Lutibacter aestuarii | reverse complement strand
GGAACATCAACAGTTACATGGAGTTTTAATGATGGTAATGGACAAATAGTTACTCAAACCCAAGACATTATTGTAGATGATACGACAAAACCAACAGCTAATAATTTAGCTCCAATCTCTGTTCAATGTAGTGCAGATATACCTGCTCCAAATATAGATGAAGTTACTACAGAGGCTGATAATTGTACTGTAAATCCGACGGTTGCATTTGTATCAGATGTTTCAGATGGTAATTTCAATCCAGAAGTAATAACCAGAACCTATTCTATAACAGATGCTAGTTCAAATGAAACTCTTATAACTCAAGAAATAATAGTACAAGACACTGAAAAACCAGATATACCTATTTTAACCGATTTAACAGCTGAATGTTCTTTAACTGTTACTCCTCCAACAACAACAGATAATTGTGATGGAACAATAACAGGAGTTACAAGTGGTAGTTTAATATTTGATACAGTTGGATCTGATATTATATATTGGACTTTTACTGATAGTGCAGGTAATTCTGTTATTTCGGAACAGGAAATAACCATAACTGATGATAACGGTCCAGTGCCTGATGTTTCTACATTACCAGCTTTAAATTTAACAGGATGTCAAATTACAAGTATTTCAGATTTACCTATTCCTACAGCTACAGATGATTGTGATAGTGGTACTATTTTAGGAACATTAGGTAATGGTTTTGTGTTTCCATTTATATTTAGTGGTACTCAAACTATTGATTGGGAGTTTATTGATAGTAATGGAAATGTTACTTTTCAGCCTCAAGATATAACACTTACACCTATTCCAGTATCTGGTGGAACATTAGAAGGAACATTTGAGTCTACTGTTTTTTCCAATCAAATAGATATTTCTTCTTGTGGAGTTGCTATTTCTATAGAATTGAATTTGAGTGGCGAAATTGGTACTATAGTCAGATGGGAGAGTTATGCCGTAAATCATGGTTTTTGGGAGGAAATTACAGATGCTGATGGTGATGACACTAAATTTACGGTTTCTTTTCCGATAGGATCGTTAGAGTCTACATATTATAGAGTTTTAGTGCAAACAGGAACTTGTGCAGAGTATTCTAATCAATTCTATGTAAGAGCTCTTCCTGCTGGAGATGCTCCAACCGTTGAAAGACTAGATCCAGACGAATTTTACTGTTTAGGAGATGAAGTAAACCTTTTAGCAACGAGCAATTATACAGCAACTCAAGAATCAATACCAGATGATAAAGGAGAAGGGGATTTTAATCAAGGGCAGTTTCCTCGTGATCCTGATGGTTGGTTGGTTGATGGTAACGTAGGAGGATTTACGGCTGGAGGGAGTGCGACAAAGCCAAGGAACTGGTCAGCTAAAACCTGTAATAATCAAGCTAATGGGAATATCATCTACTGTGGTGGCGAAGGTAAATATGCCATTGCTTATGGAGATTATTCAGATAATAAATATAGAGGACCAAATCCTTCAACATTAGAAACTCCTATTTTGGATTTTTCTAATGCTGAATCTGCAAGTTTAGATTTTGATCAAGCGTATAATTTTGTGAATGGTGATTATGCAATTATTGAAATATCAACTGACGGTGGTGTAAGTTATTCTCCACTTAGATTAATGCACGCCGTTGGTAGTGGAGATCTAAATTGGTATTCAGCAGGAACTGCAGAATCGTATGTAGGTTCAGATCCAACAAATTATAATTTTGAGACTGACAATACTTCAATAGATCTTTCGGCTTATATAGGTGAGAGTAATGTGCGTATTAGATGGACTTTCTCAGGAACAAGTAATGAAAGTGCCTGGGCTATGGATAATATAGAAGTTAATAAATTAGTAATTGTAGAAACGGATGTAGAGTGGACAGATGGTATAGGAGATCCAGATGAACCACCAATTGCAGGAGGTGCCACTGAGGTTCCAATTTCATTTACACCAGATGCTCCAGGACATCATCAATACGGAGGAACAGCTTTAATCAATGGTTGTAGAACTTATAGTGAAGAAGGAACGGCTTTAATTGATGTTTATGTGTCTTATGCTTATGCAGGTGAAGATATAGAATTTACAAGTGATGAATGTGGACAAAATACAGTTCAATTAAATGCTTATGATAATAGGTTGTCAGCAAATGAGAATGCTGCAAAAGGAGCCTATACACTTCCTGATGATTGTATAAATTGTGATGATGATGGTACAGGTGAAGAAGGCATATGGACCATTTCTGAGAATAGTAGTTGTGGAGGTGGTTCATTTTCAGACCCAACTGATCCAGATGCCATATTCACGGGAGATGCAGGAACCTATATTTTAACTTGGACAGTTAATGGTTGTGAAAGTAATATAACTGTAAAAATTACAGATTGTACTCAAGTTGATTTTGATGGAGTAGATGATTATGTTGATTTTGGTGAAGATAACTACGACCTTAATACGAGTGCTTTCAGTATTGAGGTTTGGATTAAACCAGAATTAATAAGTGGTACACAAACAATATTTTCAAAAAGAGATGCCAATTTTTCAGGTAGTGCAAATGGATACGATTTAAGAATTGATAATTTAGGGGAAGTATCATTTAATTGGAATAAAACAGGAAAGATTTATTCATCTCATAAGATTAACACAGATCGATGGTATCATATTGCATTAACACATTCAATTTCAGGAGAATATATACTATATATTGATGGTGTTTTAATGAGCTCGATTGGAGGAGGTTTTCCAAAGGAAAATGGATATAAAGCAATTTTAGGAGCAATGGATAACAGTGTATCCGATGTTCCTTTAAATTATTTTAATGGTTGGATGGATGAACTTAGAATATGGGATGTTGAACTTACTGAGGATCAGTTACATCAAATGATGAATCAAAAAATAATTTCTAGTCCTGATGTTGTAGGAAATGTTCAAGGAGAAATCATTCCAGTAGATATTCATGGTTTGTCTTGGACTAATTTATTAGGTTATTACCAAATGGAATCTATTGGCTGTGGTTACTTAAATTCTACTACAAATTTGATTCATGGGAAGTTAAAGAATATAACGACTTCTGAAACTCAAACAGCTCCATTACCATACACTTCATCTAACAATGGAAATTGGAACGATATCAATATTTGGACTCAAGCAACACTATGGAATTTACCAAATAGCCTAGGGATTGATGATAAAACCCCAATAGATTGGAATATAGTGAAAACCAACCATACAATAAATGCTTCTAGAGATCTAAAGTTATTAGGCTTATTAGTTGAAAGC
>NZ_JBHTIC010000013.1:0-2185 GCF_042676885.1 Lutibacter aestuarii | reverse complement strand
TTAGCACCAGTAGTATAAAACCAGCCTCTCCAGAACCAATCTAAATCCATAGCAGAAGCATCTTCCATAGATCTAAAGAAATCTGCAGGAGTTGGGTGTTTAAACTTCCATCTGTTGGCATAGGTTTTAAAAGCATGGTCAAATAATTCTGGTCCCATAATAGTGTTTCTTAAAATCCATAAGCCTGTTGCAGGTTTAGCATAAGCATTGGCTCCAAAATTATGTACATGATCTCCTTGTGTCATTATTGGGGCTAATTTAGACTGGTCGCCTTTCATATATGGGACAATATTTTTAGGTAAGCCCCTACTAAGCGGATATTCTTTTTCATAATCAATTTGAGCCAACATTTGAACAAAAGAGTTTAAACCTTCATCCATCCAAGTCCATTGACGTTCGTCGGAGTTTACTATCATTGGAAAAAAATTATGTCCAACTTCATGAATTGTAACACTAATCATTCTGTATTTGGTTCTATCGCTATAAGTTCCATCAGGATTTGGTCTTCCTGGGTTAAAGCAAATTTGAGGATATTCCATTCCCATTTGTCCATCTACAGAAATGGCTTTGTGATAAGGATAATCAAAAGTATGTCTAGAATAGGTTATTAGTGTTTGTGCAACGGCTCTTGTAGAATGATCTCCGTATAATGGATTGGCTTCTTTTGAATAATAAGAATATGCCATAACAGTTCTACCATTGATATCAACAGCCATAGCATCCCAAATAAATTTTCTTGAAGAAGCAAAAGCATAATCTCTTACATTTTTAGCAACAAACTTCCAAGTTTTTGTTTTGTTAGATTTGTTTTGTTCTGCTTCAATAGCTTCTTCTTGAGATACGATAAGAACTGGATTATCAAATGTTTTTCTAGCTTTAGCTAACCTTTTTTGTTGCGTGTTAGTGAGTACTTCTTTTTCGTTTTGAAGTACACCAGTAGCGCCTAAAATATGATCTGCAGGAGTAGTAATATTAACTTCAAAATCTCCAAATTCTAAAGCGAATTCACTTCTTCCCCAAAATTGAAGATTTTGCCAACCAGAGACATTATTATAAACGGCTAATCTTGGATAAAATTGAGCAATTACATAGCTGTTATTTCCATCTTTAGGAAAGTGTTCAAACCCTGAACGTCCACCTTGTTCAATGTGATTATTGATGTTGTACCACCATTTTATTTTAAAAGAATGTTTTTTCCCAGGGGCTAATGGAGTATCTAAGTTAAGACGCATCATTGTAAAATTAATAAGATATGATGCATCACTGTTATCCATATTTTTGACATATTCAATTTTAAAACCTCCATCAAAGGGAGCTTCTAAATATTTCTTTGAAAATTGAGATGGAGTATATAAAACACTGCTTCGCTCTTGTTGGATATCTGGTGTTTGAGAGTCTGATGCTCTCATATTTTGATCCAATTGAATCCATAAATATTCTAAAGCATCTTTTGAGTTGTTATGATAGGTTATGATTTCTTCACCATATATTCTTTGGTTTTCATCATCTAAAATGATGTCCATTTTATAATCAACTTGCTGTTGTGTATACTCGTATCCTGGAGCTCCAGATGCTGTATGTTCATTATTTGGTGTGGGTAACTCTTGGTGTAGTTGCCTAAATTTACTTGTATTATAGTGCCCTTGTTGTTTTTTGGTTTCTTGTGAAATTGTTGAAGTTATAGTAAATATTAGTATTAAAAGTGAGGTTAGTAGTTTTTTCATTTTTGATTAGTTTTATAGAAGTAGTGATATTTACTTACAAAGTAAAGGCTGTATTAGAGTTAATTCTAATACAGCCTTTATGGTTAACTTTTAATTTGACTTTTTTTGAACTGTTCAAATTTAGATTCTGTATTTTTAGGCCAACTGTTATTACTTGTATCTACATCAGCAGTTTGTTCATCAGGGTCAATAGTAATTTTGGTAATGGCTTTACTAGATGGAAATACTTTGGTAACCTCCTTATCATTTAGTCTCCAAATTTGAGCAGGATATTGTTTGCGTTCTTTGGTTCCATCTTCATATTCAAATTCTACAATAATTGGCATTACTAAATCACCTGGTTTTTCAAATTTTAATTCGTAAAAGTATTTAGGAGCTTTTAATGTGGCTTTTTCTTCAGTAGAAAAATTGTTTTCAATATAGTCGTTAAGTACACTATAATCTTCCGCTTTTTTTCCTTT
>NZ_JBHTIC010000012.1:0-1219 GCF_042676885.1 Lutibacter aestuarii | reverse complement strand
ATAAAAAAAGCTTCCAAATTAGAAGCTTTTTTTATAGGTTGTCAAATTATATTTATTTAATCCGTTTTAAAATTCCAAACTTGACCCTTGGTTTCTCCTCCTTTTCCATCTTTTACAACCACATACCAATAATAATTGGTGGAGGCATTTACAGCAACATTTAAGGTGGTTGTAGCTTGATTATTGCCTTCCATTACCATTGGAGGATTGGAAGTTCCAAAATAAACATCATATGTTAATGTGTCATTAGTATCCACATCACTTGCAGTCCATTCTAAAGAAGCAGTTGTTGTTTGTACTACCGTATTTAAAGCAGGTTTTACAAGTTCAGGAGAAAATGGCAAGTGATTTACGACACCTTCTCCATAAGTATAAAACTTATAGGTTGTGGAATAACTACTTGATGCATTTTTACTGTCTGTAGCTTTGACTCTCCAATAATAAGCAATATCTTCTACCAAAGGAACTGTTTGTGTTACACTTGCTGCTGTAAAGGTTTGTTTGTCTTCTGTAAAAGCACTATTTCTAGCCACTTCTATTTGATAAGTAATTGCATCTCCTTCTTGATCTGTTGAAGCATTCCATTTACATTCAACCGGGTTTTCTATGCACAATAAATTATTAGTTGGGTAAACTAATGTTGGTACAGTTGGTGCTTTATTGGTTGGTGTTGGATCTGGCGGATTATCTCCACCACCGCCTCCACAAGACCATAAAATACTACTTACTATTGTGAGATATAAATACTTTTTCATTATGGTTACTGTTTTATAATTTTTAGGGTTAAAGTTTCATCTAAATAAACTTTAGCAAGGTACAACCCTGTAGGTTTATTTTCAAGGTTTACTTGGATTTTTCCATACATTACAGGATAGTTTTTAGAGGAAATTAATTGACCTTCAATAGAGTATAATTCAACCAACACTTCCTTTTCAGTTGTTGGTAAAGCGATTGTTGTCCATTCATTGGTTGGATTTGGATACGCAGTAATTGTTGAAAACAACTCTATTTGTTTTGAAAACACCCCTTCACAAGCGATATCGGTTTTTACTTCCAATAAATCTCCTGGTGTTACAGCTACCTCAAATGATGGAGCATAGGTATGCAATACTGTTTTTCCATTGACTAGTACTTGGTAAGGCGCTGTTCCTTGTTCTATTGCTACATATGCTTTATTAGACACCACTTTAGCAGAAGCTTTTGCTGAAGTTCCAGCATC
>NZ_JBHTIC010000011.1:0-1024 GCF_042676885.1 Lutibacter aestuarii | reverse complement strand
TGAATTTTCCAATAGAAGGTTTTCGTTGCCATTAAATGAAGCTGCAGGTGTTTATATTGTTAAAATAGCCACTACTAATGGAGTAATAACTAAAAAAATTGTTGTGGAATAAATATTGGGATAACCACAAATTTAGTTTAATAAATGTTTTTATATGGGAGTAATAATTATCCCCTTTTGTTGTTGTGGTAAAACTTTAATTGTCAGTGTTTAAAACTATAATTAAAGTTTTTTACTTATATTTGAATTTATTTTATAAAAATAAGGTTGCTGTGTGTATTTAAATTTTATTTAGAATGATTAAATGACTAAAATAAAAGATTAAAAATTATCTTACCTATTTTTAAGAAATATATTGATTTATGAACTAAAAAATATTTAAAATTAAAATAACCTAAGGCATTATAAAGCCCCGATTTTAATTGTAAAATGTAACGCTATGGTTAAAAAAATACCCCAGTTAAAACATATTTTCTTGTTCTTTATTTTTTTTGTTTTTTCAATAAATCAAATATCTGCAAATGCAAAAAATTTAAAGTTATTAAGTACTTCTAATAACTTTTCATTAGCCAACTATCTTTGGGTAAATAATCAAACTGCAGAAGAAGGTTTTACTGCTTATTTTAAAAAAATAGAAGCTGAAATTTTTAATAAAACGTATTTAAAGATAAATAGTAATGAAGAATTTGATACTAACTTAGCTGTTACAGCAAATTGTAAAGATATTACAGTTCAGTTAGATTCGGCTGGAAATGTTAATATTGCAGAGGATGCAATTAATGATGGAAGTACAGGTATAGGTACATTAAGTTTTGATACAGATATTACAAGTTTTACCTGTGCTAATATAGGATCTAACAATGTAGTTTTAACAGTTATAGATGATTTTGATAATTCAACAGATACTTGTAATGCAATAGTTACAGTTGTTGATAATGAAGCACCAGTACCAGATGTTGCAAACTTAACAGCAATTACAGGACAATGTTCAGCTACTATAGTATCAGCTCCTACAGCTACAGAT
>NZ_JBHTIC010000010.1:0-905 GCF_042676885.1 Lutibacter aestuarii | reverse complement strand
GTTGGTAGGCCAAATAATGGAGATATTGAATTAACAGTTAGTGGTGATAATGATTATTTAATTGGGAATCCATATCCTTCAGCCATAGACGCAAATCAATTTATATTAGATAATAAAACTTCTATAACAGGAACTCTGTATTTTTGGGATCATTATGGGGGCGATTCACATTATTTATTAGACTATCAAGCAGGTTTTGCAACGTATAATTTATCAGGAGGAATAGGAATTGGTACTGCAGCAGAAGTCCATCCAATCAATGATCCTACAGCACCAGACGGAACAAAAGTTCCTGAGCGGTATATAGCAGTTGGTCAAGGATTTTTTATTCAAGGAGCTGGGGGTGCAAGCCAAACCATTGAATTTAATAATAATCAAAGAATATTTCAAACCGAAGGAAGTGGAAATTCAATTTTTATGAGGCCTTCAAAAACTGCAACCTCAAAAGATGTTTCAAATGGAGATACAAGAACAAAATTTAGAATTGGGTTTAGTACTTCAGAAATTCACAAACAGTTGTTATTAACGATTGATGAGAATGCGTCTGATGAGGTAGACTATGGGTATGATGCGAAAATATATGAAATTACTCCAGAAGATATGTATTGGTTAATAGATGATGAAAAGTTTGTGATTCAAGGAACAAATACTATATCTAATGATAAAGAGTTTCCAATTGGTTTAGAATTGAGTAAAAAATCAAAAATATCAATACATATAGATAGATTAGAAAATAACGAACAATTTGATAAATTATATATAAAAGATGCTTCAACAGGTGAGACCTTTGAAATAACAAATCAACCATTTGAAATTGAATTGGAAGCAGGTATTTATTCAGATAGATTTAAGTTAGTGTTCCAACCAAGGTTAAAAAGATTGGATGAAATTTCTTTAGAAAAAGG
>NZ_JBHTIC010000009.1:0-869 GCF_042676885.1 Lutibacter aestuarii | reverse complement strand
TTAAGAAATGATGTATTGGTCACAGCCATTTGTGATATTGATCCCAATAGAATTTCCATTGCATTAGACCGAATAGAAAAAGCAGGTCAAAAAAAGCCAGCCGTGTTTGGAAGTAGTGATTATGACTATAGAAATTTATTAGCCTTAAAAGAGGTAGATGCTGTAATTATAGCAACTCCGTGGCTTTGGCACACTCGTATGGCAAAAGATGCTATGCTAGCGGGGAAATATACAGGGTTAGAAGTTTCTGCAGCTAATACAATGGAAGAATGTTGGGATTTGGTAAATACCCACGAACAAACAGGAACACATTTAATGATTTTAGAAAATGTGAATTACCGAAGAGATGTATTGGCAGTGTTGAATATGGTAAAACAAAATGTTTTTGGAGAACTGGTACATTTTAGATGTGGTTACCAACACGATTTACGCTTTGTAAAACTAAACGATGGTAAAAGTGCCTATGGAAAAGGGGTTGAGTTTGGAGAGAAAGGGATTTCAGAATCGGCTTGGAGAACACAACATTCCTTATTAAGAAACGCTGATGTATACCCAACCCATGGTGTAGGTCCTATTGCAGCGATGAGCAATATCAACAGAGGAAATCGCTTTACATCACTAACGGCTAATGCAACCAAAGGAATAGGTTTACATAATTATATTGTAAAAAACGGAGGAGCCGATCATCCCAATGCAAAGTTGAAGTTTAAACAAGGAGATGTCATTACTTCCACTATAGAAACCGCTAATGGAGAAACCATTATTGTTACTCATGATTGTAATTTACCAAGACCGTATTCTTTAGGTTTTAGAGTACAAGGATCAAATGGTCTTTGGGAAGTAGATGGCAATAGAATATATATAGAAGG